>JBFMCD010000099.1:0-4433 GCA_040754885.1 Acidobacteriota bacterium | reverse complement strand
CCATGGCGGGGAACGGTGAGAAGGCGACGCCGGCCATCACCAGCGCGATGACGAAGAACGCGGGGGCCGGCCACTGCCGCCGGAGGTTGAGGTCCTTGAACGACCGGTACGGGATGGTCGAGACCATCAGTAGGGAGATCAGCACGACGAACGCGCCGACCGCCGTGGCCAGCCGTTCGTCCATCACTGGAACGGGATCGACGAGCACCATCAGGGTCAGGGCGCCGGCGCCGCTCGGGATCGCCAGTCCGGTGAAGTAGCGGCGATCGCCGTGGTCGGTCCGGACGTTGTAACGGGCCAGTCGCACCGACCCGGCGACCACGAACAGGAACGTCGCCAGCCACCCCCACCGCCCCATGTCACGCAGGCCCCACTGGTAGGCGAGAATCGCCGGCGCGACGCCGAAGCTGACGACGTCGGCGAGCGAGTCGTACTCCTTGCCGAAGTCCGACGCGGAATGAGTGAGGCGGGCGATTCTGCCGTCCAGGCCGTCGAGCAATCCGGCCAGGAGGATGAGCCACCCGGCCAGCTCCAGCCGGCCACCAATCGCGTGGAGGATCGCGGCGAAGCCGCACAGCATGTTCCCGACCGTGAACAGCGACGGGATGACAAAGATCCCGCGTCGCAGCTGCTCCCTGCTCGTCCTGCGCGGAGACCGCGAGCGCCGTGGGCGGGGGGTGCGGAGCTTCACGGCTGGGGACCGTCGGAGATCACGGCCACGACCGTCTCACCGGCGCGGGTGCGGTCGCCGGGGGCGACGACGATCTTGACGTGCCCGGGCAGGAAGAGGTCCACCCGCGAGCTGAGCTTGATGATTCCGACCCGCTGGCCGCGGGTCACGTCCTCGCCCGGCGTGAGGTCGCACACCACGCGTCTGGCGACCGAGCCGGCGATCTGCTTGTACGCGACCGACGCAGCCGGGCCATCGATACGGACGAAGCTGTGCTCGTTGAGCTCGGAGGCCTTGTCGCGATAAGCGGGAAACTTCCTGCCCGGCCGGGCTCGGACCTCGCTGACCACGCCGCTGATCGGCGCGCGGTTTACGTGGACGTTGGCCGGAGACATGAAGATCGAGACCTGTGTCGGTAGCCCCTGCGCCGCGAGTGGGCTGGGAGCGTTTCCGACCGACAGCACCTTGCCGTCGGCGGGGGCCAGCACCGCCTCGGGGGGCGCGTCGGAGGAGCGGGCTGGGTCGCGGAAAAACGTCACGCAGAACACGGCGATCCCCCACAGAAGCCACGCGACCACCGGATAGCCGAACAGGAAGGCGACGATCCCGGCCGTGGCCGGGACGAGCACGAACGGATAGCCTTCGGGAGCGAACGGAAGCATCGGTCAGGAGGCGCGACGGCGGAGCAGGGCCTCCATCTGGTCCTTGAGCTGCAGCTTCTCCTTCTTGAGCCGCTTCTCTTCCTGCTCTTCTTCGCCGGTCAGCCAACCCTTGCCGGAGAGTTCCTTGAGGCGCCGGTCGCGGGCGCGATGCTCCTCCAGAAGGTGGCGGAACTCCGGATCCTGCTGCGCCAGTTGCTCGCGCAGAGCCTCGTCAAGCACCATTGGCTCCTCCTGGGATTGTGGGTGTGGACTCCATCCCAGGGCATCGTATCACAGTAAGATCGAGCCGTGGACGAGGTCCGTTTCGCGTGCGACGCGATGCTCGGAACGCTCGCCCGGTGGCTCCGTTTCGCCGGGTTCGACACGCTCTTCGAACCGGGGATCGCCGATCCCGTGCTCGTCGCAACCTCTCGCGCGGAGGGGCGCTGGCTCCTCACCCGGGACCGCCGACTGGCGGCGCACGCCGGGCCGAGGAGCGTGCTCCTGCGGCAGACGGCGCTGGACGCCCAGGTACAGGAAGTGCGGGCACGGTTGCCGATCGAGGTCGATCCCGGCCGCTACCTTTCCCGCTGCCCGCGTTGCAACCACCCGTTGGAAGCGGTCGGAGCGGAGTCGGTCCGGGAAATCGTCCCGCCCTACGTCGCCACACACGCCACGGCGTTCAGGCGCTGTCCGGGGTGCGGAAGGTGCTACTGGAGGGGCACGCACGTGAGGCGCATCGAGCGGCGGCTCGGCGAACTGCTCGCCGAGCCCGGAGCCGGCGGGGGGCCGGACGTCACGGGGCGGTGAGGACGAGCGCCAGCGCGGAACCGCCCGCCGCGACGCCTGTCACCAGCACCGTGCGCGGCCTCTCGCGGAGCGCCGTGAATCCCTCGCGGAGAAGGTGGCCGGGCGGTCCCCAGGCCGGAACGCAGCCGCCCTGCATCGCCAGAACGGCGGCCAGGATGCGGGTCCCGCCTCCGATCGCCCCCTCGCCGAGCCGATCCGTGACGGCGAAAGCGGCCGGCCGCCGGGATGGGAACACCGACCGGTACGCGACCTCCTCGAGTCGTTCGACCGCAGCCAGACCGTTGTGGGCGCTGATCAGCAGATCGACATCCTCCGGGCCCAGGCGGGAGCGCTCCAGCGCTTGCCGGCAGGCCCTCTCGAGCGCTCCCGGTTCGACCGGGTACAGGTGGGGCGGCGCCGGTTCGGAAGCCGCTCCCCACGCCGCGATCGCCGCTGAATGGGCCGTTTGAGGGGTGGACGCGAGCATCAACGCGGTGGCTCCCTCGCCGAGGACCATTCCGGCCCTTCCTGCGCGGGCCAGCGCTCGCAGGCGCTCGAACCCCTCCGCGTTCAGCCAGTGTGCCTCGTCGACGGCGCACGCCAGGGCCGCGTCCGCACGGCCGTCCCTGACCAGTCGCGCCGCCTCGATCGCCGCGCGCAGACCGCCGACCTGCTTCTCGAAGAACGTCAGATTCGGCCCGCCGAGTTTCTCGATGATGCCGACCTGACTGGCCGGCGCGTTGGCGACCGTCGAGGGGAACTGTGCGGGAGGTGCCTCGTCCGGAGAACTCAGGAAGACGGTCTTGAGAACCTCGATCAGGGCCTCCGTACCCGCGTTCCAGGTGCCGGCGGCGATCCCGCATCGTTCGCGGTCCAGATCGGCATCCAGGCCCGACCCGGCGAGCGCCTCGCGGGCCGCGACCGCGAGGAGGCGCGCCGGGCGATCGAGCCTGCGCGCCACCAGCGGAGGGAGGTGCTCGCGGGGGGAGAAGTCCCTGCACACCGCGACGGGGAGAGCCGGCGCATCGGTCCGATCGAGGCCGAGGGTGGCCCGCCAGGAGACGTCTCCCAGCGCCCTGGCGAGCGCGGCGGCGCCGACTCCGGCCGGCGTCACGGCGCCTCCGGAGCGCACGTACACGGGCCTCACGCGACGGCCCCCAGGATCAGCACCGCCGAGTTCCCGCCGAAGGCGAACGAGCACGACATCGCCGCGGCGACCGCGGCGGCCCGCTCTTGCCCGACGATCGGGTGGATGGGGCAGGCCGGATCGGCCTCCACGAACCCTGCCGTCGGCGGCAGCTGGCGTCTCGCGACGGCGAGCGCGGTCACGGCGGCTTCGATGCCCCCGGCCGCGCACAGACAGTGACCCACGGCGCCCTTGATGCTCGAGATCGGCACCTCCGGAAGGCGGTCGCGGAACACCCGAGCGTATGCCGCGCACTCGGCGGGATCGTTCTGCTCGGTCGCCGTCCCGTGTGCGTTCACGTAGCCGATGTCGCCCGGCGCGAGACCGGCGTCGGCGAGCGCGGCTCGCAGCGTCCGCTCCCACGCGGCGCCGGACGGCTCGGGTTGGGTCATGTGGAAGGCGTCGTTGGTGGCACCCAGGCCCAGCACCCGGGCGTACGGGCGCGCGCCGCGGGCGCGAGCGTGCCGTTCGTCCTCGAGCACCAGGACCGCTGCGCCCTCGCCGAGGGTCAGTCCCTTCCTCCGGCGATCGAACGGCTTGCACGGCTCTGAGTCGACCGCCCGCAGGGAGTTGAAGCCGGCGAAGGTGAGCCGGCACAGCGCGTCGCTCCCGCCCGCCAGCGCCAGCGCGCATTCGCCGGAGCGGATCAGGTCCGCCGCCATCCCCACGGCGATCGTCGACGAGGAGCACGCCGTGGTGACGGTGACGCGCGAGCCGCGCAGTCCGAAGGCCGCGGCGACGCGGTCGCCCGGCGAATCCTGCGGCACCTCGATGAGTTCGGCGGCTCCGCGCGCCTTCGGCCCGGCCGTCAACCGGCGCCTGACGAACCCTTCGGCCTCGAACAGGCCGGCCGCGCCGCCTCCGAACACCAGGGCCCACTCCGAACGGTCGCTCTCGGCGAGTCCGGCGTCCTCGATCGCTTCGGCGGTGGCGGCCACGGCGAATCGGCTGGCGCGCGTGGAATGGCGCAACCACCGGCGAAGACCGGCCGGAAGGCGGAGCGCGGAGTCGTCGACCTGCGACGCGAGACGCGTGCGAAAGCCGGTCGTGTCGAAGAGAGTGAGCGTTCCGATGCCGCTCTCTCCCGCCATCAGCCTTCGCCAGGTTGTCTCGCGATCCGGTCCGAGCGACGTGAGCAGCCCGATTC
>JBFMCD010000098.1:0-11209 GCA_040754885.1 Acidobacteriota bacterium | reverse complement strand
GGGACGACATCGGTGGGTTCGTGCCGGAGTACGTGGAGCAGAAGCTGCTGCCGGTGGATCCGTTCCAGGTGCTCGACCGCGACGGCGTGGGTCAGCTCGTGGAGATGGGGATTCGCAAGGGGCGTGCGACCCGACCGAACCTGAAGGTGGGGATCTGCGGCGAGCACGGCGGCGAGCCGAGTTCGGTCGAGTTCTGCCACCAGGTGGGGATGAACTACGTGTCGTGCTCGCCGTTCCGGGTGCCGATCGCGAGGCTGGCGGCGGCGCAGGCGCAAGTGAAGCGACCGAGGCGCTGAGGCGCCTCGGGTACGGGATCCGGGGCCCGGGGTCAGGGGTCCGGGAGAAGCACGAAGCGAGTGGGACTGCGGTCCCGGCAAGTGCCGGGGCCGCGCTGCTTCCCGCGCCGCGCCGACGGGGGACAGCGCGGTTGGGAGTCGGCCGGGCGTGCGCTACTGTTACGCCCAGGATGACACCGCAGCCCTCGCGCATGCGTCCGACATCACGGCGGGATGGGGGCTCCTCGGATCGCGCCTCGGACCCCCGGGAGGAGGGAAGGGGCCGGTTGGCCGAACGGTCCGACGGTACGGCCGGCATGGCTGGCGACCTCGCCGCCCTCGCGAGGGCGTTGGTACTGACGCTCGCGACCGCCGGCGCCGCCACGTGGGCGAATTGCCAGGAGACACGAACGCCGACTCCAACGCCGACACCGACCGCGGCACCCGCAGCTCCGCCGACTCCGGCACCCAAGACGCCGGAACACGGTGCGGGCACGCAGGCGGACGGGCAGGCGACGCCGGCCTCGACGCCCACGCCGACGCCTGCGGGAGCGCCGGAGACGGCGCCGGCCGCGGCGGAAGGCGAGTGCGCGGCAGCGGGCGAGGAGGCTCGGAGGCTCGCCTGGATCAGCCGGCTGCGCTCGTGGGCGCACCGCACGGTCGCGGGCAGCGCCGCGTGGTTCGACGGGCTGTTCGGCGACGTGCGCGCCGACGACGACGTGTACGTCAGCAGGGCCCGGCTTACCACCTACGTCACGTGGGACCAGGAGGACGGCGTCTCTCCGGCGCAGCGCCTGCGCGCGCGCTACGTGTTCCCGCAGATGGAGCGCAAGCTCGGCATCCTGCTTGGGCGCGGAGACGTCGACGACCTGGTGTCCGCGACCGACCCGGCCGGCGGCGGCCTCGACCACCTCGCCGAGTCCGAGAACGAAACCGTCGCCGGACTCGAGTACGCGCCGACACAGGGCAAGGGGAGCAGGCTGTCGTTCTCCGCCGGCGCGCGCATCGCGGACCCGATCGACCCCTACGCGCGCGTTCGATTCCGCCGGCTCGTCCCGATCGGCGACGACGCCCTGTTCCGCTTCCGGCAGACGGTGTTCTGGCGCGAGACGCAGGGGTTCGGGACCACGACGTCGTTCGACATCGAGCGCCGCCGGGAGGGCGGCTTCCTGCTCCGCCTCAGCCTCTCCGGGACCATCTCGGAGGTCACCGACGGGGTCGACGTGGGCAGCGAGCTGACGGCGTATCGGTGGCTCGACGAGCGGTCGGCGATCGCCTGCCACGCGTGGGCCGCCGGCGAAACGCAGGCGCCTGTGCCGACCAGCGAGTACGGCGTCGACCTCGCCTACCGGCGGCGGCTCCGCTGGCCGTGGCTGATCGGCGAGCTCAGCGCCGGGCACGCCTGGCGGCGCGAGGTCGTCGCCGACCCGCGCCACGGCGTCTGGCTGGCCGGCGTCGGCGTCGAGATGCAGCTCGGCTCGACGCCGTAGGAGAGTCTTCCAAGCAGGGGTTTTCCAGCCTCGACCTGCCTACATGGTGCGGTAGAGGAGTGCGCGGCAGGAACGCCGCTCTTGCGCTCCGTGTCACCAGCCGGCGCTGCAGCGACACCGTGTCGGTGTGGATCGCCGGTGTGACGAACAGCGCCAGCGACGCCAAACCGCCGACCACCGCGAGAGTGAGCGGCTGGCGGCCTCGGGTACGGGATCCGGGGCCTGGGGTCAGGGGTCCGGGAGGAGCACGAAGCCAGTGGGAACGCGGCCCCGGCGAACTCCGGGGCCGCGATCCCGATGATCACTCCGTGGCGCCTCGCTGGTCAGGAACAGGCAGGCGTTCCTTGCCGTGGCTGTGTCGTACGGCCGTGTCGCTCGGCGCCGACGGTCATGCCGCGACTCTCGAATCGGGTTTCCGCCATCAACTCAGTCCCGAGGCAGCCCGAGGTGCGGATGGCGCATTGGCGTCATCGGATTCTCTTCGGCCCGTGCCGTCTCGCTGCCCGGCTGGTGTTTGAAGTAGATGAAGTAGTCGGGCCACTTGTCCTCGATCGACCCGGGATTCCGCTTCTCGGTGACGAAGAACTCGAGCCCCGGCTCGTTGGCGAGGACGTATCCGGGCGTGAGGTAGTGCTGGTACCCCTGCACGCGGCAGAGGTTCTTCTTGAGGAACGCGATCCAGTACTTCGTGATCACCCGGTTCGCCTCGCCCGTGGCGAGAGGAGCAGAACAGAGCCAGGAGGCCATGGCGTCGAACTCCTCCTCGGTGAGTAGGCCGTGGTCATGGGCGAGGGTGATCGAAGTGCAAAGGTTGGAGAACGAGGGGTGGTAGGCCTGAGCGACATCGATCCGATAACTGGGGTGTCCCTGGAACGCCGCGTGCTGGCGGGCCTGCCACGACTCCCACGGGTAACCCCAGCCGAGTCCCTCGAGCGTCGACCACTCCTGCCCCATTCCCATCGCCGGGACGGTCACCCGCGCCAGTTCGAAGAACTGCATCATCTGGTTCGAGCCGTCGAGCGGGACGATGCTCTTGATGCGCGGATCGCGGGGAATCGGCACGTACGTCTCCGGTGGCGGCGGCGGCTCCCAGGGATAGAGTTCCGACTCGGTGTTGTAGCCGAGGTTGTCCACCCCTCCTGCCAGCGCCATGGCCGCGAACCCGCCGAGTGACCAGCCCGACGCGGCGACCCTCGTCGGATCGATGAGGTCGTACAGCGTGTCGCCGGCCGTGCTGTTCCTGAACAGTAACTGCGTGAGTACAAACGACAGGTCCAGGGGCCGGTTCAGGCTGGCGACCGCGATGTGGTCGAACTGCTCGCCCAGGAAGAAGGCGTCGCCGTAGTGGTACATGACCGCCACGACGAAGCCGTGACTCGCGGCGCGCACGGCCAGGAAGTTGTGCCCCCAGATCGGTCCTCCCCAGCCCGGCGAGAAGAGCACCAGCGCAAACGGCTTCTGCGCGGATGCGGGCAGTGCCTCGTATGCCCTGTCGTGACCGTACACTTCCCAGTCCGAGGAGTGTGTCGTGGGCCAGACTCCGTTGATGGGATCCAGGGGGTAGACGGCCTGTGCGGACGAATCGGTCACGTCGGAGGGATCCACGGGGTAGAAGATCTCGACCGGAATCGGCCGATCCCCCCGATCGCATGGACGAGAGGGGTCGGTGAGCATGATCGACATGTGCCCGACCGCGAACGGTCCCAGGAGGCTCGGATCGGGGACCGGCGGGTCTCCGTGGGTCGTCGCGGCGGGACCCAGTGTGAGGAGGGCCAGACAGCCAATCAGGATCGTGACCAGTCTGCATTTCTTCATGAGGGAGTCCTTCCGAGTCCCGCTGACAGCGGGTCTGATTGCGATGCCCGCACCACGAGCAGGAAGCATGGCGATGGGCGCGGGCGACGGCGGAGTCCGGTGCAGGCTGAGGATCAGCCGCGTTCCCAGGCTCTGGTCGGTGAGGTCGCTCGGACCGGTCGCAGTGGCACCTCCCCTCTCAAACGGTCCACAGCCCCTCCTGGCGTCGGACTCGTCCGGTAGGTCGAGGCCGTGACAGCCCTTGCTGTTCCGCGCTGAAGCGTTCATGCGAACCGGGAGGGCGCTGCGCGTCGTCGAACGCCGGCGAACTGCCGTATCGATCGAACCGCGATCACACCGGGGCGCGCCGGCGACGACAACGACGACGACGGCGGCGGAGGACGACGGGACCATGGCTGACGTGAGTCGCTCACGTGAATGACCTGAAATGACGCTAGTGCCCGCCGCCGGAGGTCTCAACGGTGGACCGGCTCGCCTTTCCCTCGGGTTGAACTTGCAAAAGGCGGACAGAGGGGCCGGCAGACGGAGCGGGTCGGAAGGTGGGGTTCCTTCACGGGGTCACGAACGTGGAGTCGGATCGTGGTGGTGGGTCACCGTGGGGGCGGCGTGTTCGTTGGAACGGGCAGCGGCAGCTGCCGCAGGCTCGTGGAGGGAATGCACGAGGACGTTGAAGGTGTTTGCCGGCCGAACGGAGGGATCATGAAGCGTTCGACGATGAAGCTGGTGGCGTTGTTCGTCGCGGTCGCGGCGATGTTCGCGGGTACCGCGGCCTTCGCGGCCGAGTGGGCGAAGCTCGGCGAGCGGGTGGTGAACGACAGGGTGGACCGCGACACGATCATGGTCACGGCGCTCAAGGGGCAGTTCAGCGCGTTGCAACTGCGCGTGCACAAGCGTCCGGTGCGCATCCTGGACATGAAGGTGAATTTCGCCAACGGCGCGACCCAGGACGTGTCCCTGCGCGCGGTCATCCCGGCGGGGGGAAAGTCCAGGGTCATCGACCTCAGGGGCGACGACCGGGTCATCAGGAGCGTTGACTTCACCTACGAGGCGCAGTCGATCGGCCGCGGGAAGAAGGCGGCCATCAGCCTGTGGGGTCGTCGCTGACGCGTCACTGGACGCCGCCGAGGACGGGCGGCAGTCCGGGCGTGGTTGTCGTAGTTTCGCGCGGTTCTCGCAAGAAGGCGGCGGCGCGCGTGGATGACGAGGGCGGCACGGGGCCTTGCGCGAGGCTCAGGCAGTGCAGACCGCCCTCGCCGGTGGGGAAGATCGGAACGGGGACGACGGAGATCCCCTCGGCGGCGTAGATTCCGGCCTGGCGATCGAAGGTCGGGTTCGGGCTCGCGGCGGCCTGGTCCATTTCGGACCAGGTGGACGTGAACGCCTGCGAGACCCGCTCCCAGGCAGGCTCCGAAGGCCGGTTGCGCCATTCGTCGAGCGCCTCGGCGAGATCGTCGAGGCGCTTCTGCAGTTCGCGTTGGGGGTTCGTGGAGCCGGGGAGCGCGAAGTGGTACGGGTACTTCCCGAGCAGCACCACCTGGGCGCCGTCGGGACCCGTGTACTTCCCGACGTTCACCGGGTTGCGGACGGGGTGGTCGGCGAACGGCAGGCGAGCGATGCGGAAGCCGTGCGCGGCGAGCTGGCGGGCGACACGATCGTAGATGCTCTGGGCGCGCCGAACGACATCGGGTGCGAGGGGCTCGCGGCTGACCGCGTCGACGGCCTCGAGGCCGTACGAGGGCACGAACGCCACCGGTCCCTTCGCGCCCCTGGCGATGTTGACGATCATGTCCGAGTGGAAGAGCTCGTCGGAGAGCACGCTCGGCGAGCGCAGACCGTCCTCGTTGACGAACACGACGTCGAGCCCGAAGAACGCGTTGCGAAACGCTTCACGCGTTTCCTCGAGACGCTCGCGGCTCACCTCGCGACCGAGGACGCCCTCGCCGTACCGGTACTCGAGCCAGCGCAGGACGCGATGATGGCCGGCGAGAAGGCCGAGGTTGCCGCCGGGAAGGCGGACGAGTTCGACGTCGCCGCCTTCCGTGTTGACGCCGGGGAGGCTGTGCATCGCGAAGTCGTCGGGGAAGGCCCTCACGAGCGTGCGCAGCGTGTCGCGGTAGAACACGTCCGCTTCCGCACCGATGCCCAGGACGAGGCGCCCCTTCGCATCGGACCCGATCGGTTCGGCGATGTCCTGCGGGTACGGGACGGCCCGGCCGACGACGAAGAAACGGACGCGCTCGGCGATCTCCTCGGCGGTCCAACCCACCCGAACCTTGAGGTACTCGCGAAACTCCTCGCGCTCGTCGCCCAGCTCGGGCGCGTGCAGGCGAGGGTCGGGAACCGCGACGAACAGGCGGGTCCACTTCGGGATCGACGTCACGATCCGGCCGTGCATCATCTCGAAGTTCAGCCAGTAGAGCTGGCGCCTCACAAAGGCGTAACGCCGGTTTCCCTTGGCGTCGAAGAGATTGCCCTCGGGCAGCATGTACGGGCTTGTCAGCAGGGGATCGAGTCCGACGACCAGGCGGCGGAGCGGTCGCTCCGCCTCGGGGACGAGCGTGAGGCCGGCGGGAACAGTGGTCTTCGGCGCCTGCGCGGGGAGGGGAAGCGCCGCGCAGAGCGGAACCAGCAACGCGGCGGCGGCGCGCGCCACGATCGCGCGTCGAGCGGTTGACCGGAGCGGGGCGATCACAACGGTCCTCCCGCGGTCATGCGTCTGGGGACTCATGGGTGTTCCTCCGGCGCCGCGATGTGTCGCTGGCCTGGTCAGTTCGAGGCGATCTCGGGTCACGGGTCTTTGCGTCGCGCCCAGAAAGAGTAGCACCAGCCGGAAGCGACGTTCCAACGTGTCGCCGAGATGTGCGTGTCCGGGCGAATGGACAGCGACTCCCCGGGAGTGTCCTCAGGTTGTGCCGGGAGCCAGGCGAGGTGGAGGCGGACTTGACACGTCGGCATCGTTCGTGGATATTGACTTGCAATATCGTGAAACGCCGGCGATCGGCCGGCAGAAAGAGGGGAAACGATGCACCCAAGGCGTGCGCTCGCTGTATGTCTGTTGCTCGTCGGTCTGGTCGCCGCAGCGCTTCCGGCGTCGGGGCAGGAATCGGTCGAACCCATCACCTGGCTGCTCAACGTAACGGTCAAGCCGGGGAAGTTCATGGACCTCGAGAAGTCGGCGGGGACGTACGACAAGCCGGTCCTCGACGGACTGGTCGCCAGGGGCGACATCACCTCGTGGGGGCTGGCGTACCAGGTCGTCGGCCCCCCCCACGAGTCGTACATGTACTGGGTAACGGCCAGGGACTGGTCGGCGATGGCCAAGGTCGACAAGGCGTTCGAGGACAGCCGCAAGGGGATGAAGGAGGACGAGCTCGAGAAGATGATGGACTCGTACCTGGGCGCGACGGTGGCGGAGAAGGAGACGTCGGCCGTTGTGCGACACATCGTCGTCGGCTCGACGCCGGGAAGCAGGCCCGGCTACCTGATGCGTCACGTCTACAAGGTGAAGCCGGGAAAGGGCGCCGCGGTGAAGAAGATGTACCAGGAGTACGAGGTGCCGGTGTTCAAGAAACTCCTCGCGGCCGGGACCATCTCGGGCTACGGCCTGGCAGTGCCGGAGATGCACACCGGGGGGGACTGGACGCACACGATGTGGGTGACGTTTGCGGACATGGCGAAGATCGACGCGATCGACGCGGCGTTCGAAGAGGCGGACAAGGCCAGGGGTGAGGCGACGAACGACGCGCTCGCCGCGACGTGGACGTCGATGCACGACATGGACGCGCACTGGGACTCGCTGATGAAGGTCAGCATGTACGGTGGGAAGTAGGGCATTCGCGCAGCGCTGGTCCCACGACACGGATGGGTCGCGGCGGTCGGCTCCTCCGGCCGCCGCGGTCGTATCAGGAACGTCCGGCGTCGGGTGCGTGGCCGCCCCCTGGCCCGTCCGGGAAGGCGCCGGTCAGGAACGCGCGCCGGACACACGGTCCAGGCGACGGCGGACCCGGTGCGGCGCAGACTCCCGCGCTGCGCACGGTGCCGCTCTGCCCTGAGGGCGGAGAACCCGCCAGGCTGATCGTGAGGCCGCTGGGCAGCGAACCCGATGCCGGAGTGACCTGCGGCCACGACTCCCCGGGAGTCGCGGTCCAGTCCAGCACGTGGGCGCCATCGAGCTTGACGTGCCCGAACGGCCTGGACGGTCCGAGGGCGACGTGGTCGGGAATGGCCGCGAGGGCGGCGGCGCCGGCGGCGGCCGCGACCAGGAGCGACGCCAGCGCGAGCCTCATCGTTGCAGCCATTGCCGGCCTCCCGCGCGTTCGACCTCCTCGTCGAGGGCGTCGAGGACCTCGACCGCCTCCAGGTCTCCCACCCACAGGCGGCCGTTGATGAAGAACGTCGGTGTCTCCTCGATGCCGTTGACCACCCCTTCCTTCTTGCTGGCGATCAGCGACTCCCTGGTCTCCGGGGCGGCCATCAGCGCCTCGAAGGCGGCGCCGTCGAGGCCGACAGCCTCTCCCCACACGCGTTGCCGGGCGGGGTCGAACTGATCGAAGTGCTCGTAGGCGTGGAGAACGAACTCCCAGAACTTGCCCATCGCGGCGGCGGCGGTGAACGCCAACCCCCCCTCGGTCGATCCCTCGCGGCCACGGATCGGGAAGGTGCGGAAGACCATCCGGACCTTTCCGGCGAAACGCTCCCCGCGGACCTCCCGCGCCAGGATCGGCACCAGCCTGCTGCAGAACGGACAGCGCGCACACGCGTACACGGCCAACTGCACCGGCGCCGCCTCCGGTCCGAGCGCCTGCGCCGCGCTTTTTCCGATCGTCGCCGGCGCGCCGCCCCCGACCATGCTCCGGGCGCGTCGTGACAGCGCCCGGCGGATGCGCGCCTCGTCCTGTCCGGCCGAGACGCGGCGGCAGACGGTGTCGGCGAGGCGGGCGGCCAGGCTGCACGTCGGGCGGGCGGCGAGGCAGCGCGCGATTGTATCGTCGCAGCACTCGTACGGGTGCTCGGTGTCCAGGAGGCGCGTCGCCAGCTGGCGCTTCGCTCCGGTAAGAGCGTCGCACGAGGGGGTCTGCGCCAACGACGACGCCGCCAGCGCCGCAGCGAGGCACACGGCGATATACACGTCACGCATCTTCGGTCTTCCTTTCCAACCAGCCGTCCAGGCCGACCCTGCCGCGGTCGGCCACGAGGACCAGGAGATTCAGAGCCAACCACGCGAGGTCGCGCGCGGCGGTGAGCCAGGAGATCGGGTTCTCCTCGGCGCCCTGCGATGCGAAGCACCCGCACGACATGTCCAGACCCCGTGCCAGGGCCACGACCAGGGCGGCGAGAAAGAGGACCATCATTCCTCCGACAAGGACCGACGCGGCGCGCGTCCTGAACCCGAGCAGGAGCAGCGCCCCGGCGACGATCTCGATCCACGGCAGCGTGATCGCGGCCACGTTGACGAGGGCAAGGGGGAGGATGTCGTAGGTCGCGACGTCGAGCGCGAACGAGCCCGGCGCGACGATCTTGTGCCACGCCGCGCCGACGAACAGCGCGCCGAGGTACCAGCGGGCTGGGACGGCGAGCCAGGACGCGATGCGGGTCGCGTTCATGGGGTCGAGTCCAGCAGCGCCGGCGCGCCGCCGCGCACGAAGGAGACGTTCTTGATCCCCCTGCTGGAGATCTCCCGCCCGAGGTGTTCGCCGCTGTCCGGCCGCCCGCCGTCGCCGTACACGACGACGCGAGTCGCGCGGCTGGCCGCGACCTGCCGCGCCAGGCGCGCCATCTCCTCCGGAGAAACAGGATCGAGCCAGTCGTACGGGACGTTGGCGGCGCCCACCTCGTGCCCCCTGCCGTACTCCTCCACCGGCCGGGCGTCGATGACAAAGGTGCGGGGCGAGCGCAGCGCCGGGTCGCTAGGGTCCACGGCGGTCACCGGGCCGCCCGGCTCGGGGCACGGCACCAGGGTCTGGTATGCCTGCCGCGCGACCAGTGGCAGGCCGCCGGGCCTGACGGCGTTGATCGCGAGGGCGAGCGTTCCGACCCCCGCCGCCAGAGCAACCGCCTCGACCAGCGCCCGCCGGAACGAGACCATCGGCCTCACACCCCGCAACTCGAACCGCGCCGCAGTTCCTCGTCCTGGCGCAGGAGGTCGATGATCCTCTCGTCGTCGCCGCTCTCGCCCGGGCCGAGCCCCCACGGCAGGGGGACGTGGTCGGGAGGCGAGACGGTTCGCGGCGCCCACGGGTCGGAGGAGAGCGACCAGCGCAGGAGCACGCGCGCGCGCGTCTCGGCGTAGTCGAAGTTGAAACCGGGGCGATCGTCGGCCGTGGAGTCGCGCCGGGCGAGCTGACACTCCAGGCCGAGACGGGCGCCGCGCCAGGCGGGGATCCACACGCCCAGGGAGACCTTGCCGAGGAGGTCCTGCCGCCGTTCGTCGGTGCCGAACGCGAATGCGCCCTCTTCCCCGCCGGAGTGCGGGTAGTCGTCCCACACCACCGTCCCGGTGAGCCGCAAGGAGGCGCCGCGCCCGAGCGCGACGCGTGCCGCGGCAGCGGCGGAGACGCCGATGACGTCGTAGGCGGGAGAACTGGCGTCCGCACCCCGCACCGTGGCGCCCGCGATCAACGAGACGCCTCGGAGCGCGCCGAAGGGGCCACCGAAACCGAGGTCCCACTCGTCGCGGGAGCGCCGCTCGTCGCGGTAGTCACGCCGCCCCACGCCGGTGAACGCGAGCGCGCCCGCCGGCCACTCGATCTCCAGCTCGCCGCGGCGCGCCTCGGAGTACAGGGAAGGCGTCTGGTCGAGGTAGAGGCGTTCGCCTCGGAAACCGACCAGGATCGTCTGGCGGCCGAGGGCGAACCGGACACCGGGACGCAAGGCGGCGTGCAGTGACCCGAACTCCCGTGCCGTGCTCTCGTCGAAGCTCCGACCGATCGCCTCCACGTCGAGCACCGGGACCACTCGCGAGCCCAGCGGCGGAGCGAGCCGGGAGCGGATGGCCGCATCGGCCAGGGCGCTCTCGGTGCCCGAGGTGCCCGGGTCGGTCGGAGAGCCGGCCTGGGCGTTGGACGAGTAGCCGACGCCAGCCTCGAACTCTGCCGTGATCGGGTCGAGCCACGAGGGGTCGAGGCGCCTTTGCAGGGTGCTCCAGGTCGGGCGGTCCTCGGGAAACACCCGAGCGGTCCTCCCGACACCTCCCAGCGCCGCGCGCGCCTCGTCGTGACGTGAATCCAGGTATCGCTGGAAGGCCACGAGCAGGCGTTCGCGCGACCTCAGCGGCCCTTCCGGCGGTTCGGCGACGACCCGAAGAGCTTCGTGAGCAAGGTCCGGGTCGCCCTGGCGGAGATGGACGCACGCCAGCCACAGGCGGAGGGCGGCGTCGTTGCCCGACCAATCGAGGGCCGCGCGCAGCGTGCGCTCGGCCCAGAAGTGGTTGCCGTCGAGGAGGTATGCGCGGGCGAGGAGGAGCGCAAGGCCCCGATCGTCAGGGAAGCGATCGACCGCGGCGCGCAGGCGGTCCACGGCGAGCCGATACTCGCGCCCCTCGATGCACGCGACCGCCGCGCGGCGCTCGCACTCGGCGTCGCATGTCGGGGGTGGGGGCGATGTCGTGGCGGTCGCGACCCCCCACCCCCC
>JBFMCD010000097.1:0-5837 GCA_040754885.1 Acidobacteriota bacterium | reverse complement strand
GGGCACGAGGGTTCGTCGGGTCCCGAGCGCCTGAAAGCACGACGCGCCCTCGCGGGCGCCTTCGTAAGTGCTTGAATCTACTGGAGCCAACGCGCGGACTCGAACCGCGGACCTGCTGATTACGAATCAGCTGCTCTACCGGCTGAGCTACGTTGGCTCCCCGGACCGCGAACGATAGCACACGTCCGCCTCTCCTCCAAGCCCCTGGAGCACCATGGAGTTCCCGACCAGTCCTTCGTTCCGGCCCACGGCCCACGCAGTTCTTCCGGCCGCGGCCGACATCGCACAGTTGCTACCATCCGCACGTCGTGAGCAGGGGGTCCCCGTTCGGCCTGGCAGTCGCGTACGCCGCCATCTGCGTGATCTGGGGGAGCACCTACCTGGCGATCAAGGTCGGCCTGGTCAGCTTCGATCCGTTCTTCTTCGCCGGCATTCGCTACGTGGCGGCCACGGCGATCATGCTCCCGATCGCGCTGTGGCGCGGCGCCGACCTCGAGGGGCCGTTCCGCCGCTGGCTGCCGGCGTTCGGCGTGGGGGCGCTGTTCATCGGCGTGTGCAACGGCCTGGTGTTCTGGTCGGAGACGCGCCTGGACTCGGGCTTCACCGCGCTGCTGATCACCACGAGTCCGCTGTGGACGGCGCTGCTCGAGCCGTCCCTGGCCGGTGGCGCGGCGCTGACCGCGCGGGGCTGGCTCGGCCTGGCGGTCGGCTTCGGCGGCGCGCTGCTGCTCCAGTTCCCGACCGGTTCGTACCCGGTGGATCCGGTGGCCGCGCTGGCGGTGCAAGGCTCGGTGGTGGTCTGGGTGCTCACCTCGTTGTGGGTGCGCAGAATCCGCAAGGACTTCGATCCGCTGGCGCTGACCACGGCGCAGATGGCCGGCGGGGCCGCCGTGCTGCTCGCCGTCGCCGCCGTTCGGGGGCGGGCAATGGCCGGACCGGTGGTGCCCGAGGCCGTCGCGGCGCTGCTCTACCTGGTCGTGTTCGGTTCGTGCATCGCGTTCGGAGCGTATTTCTACTTGCTGCGCCACTGGGAGGCGTCGCGCGTCTCGACATCGACGTACGTCAACCCGGTCATCGCGGTGCTTCTCGGCTGGCTGCTCCTCGACGAAGACGTGACGTGGAGGATGATCGCGGGCACGGCCGTGGTCCTGGTCGGCGTGGCGATGGTCTTGCGCGAGCAGCGGCGGCGGGATGCGGCCTCGATCTCCGGCACGCTTCCTGGTAGGTTGGCCGATGGAGGCGGCGATGAGCGATCACGGTGACGGGCTCGACCGCGCAGGGATCGCGCCATGACGGGCGGTCGAGGGCCGTTGGTCGCCTTGGGCGTCGCCGCCGCCGCCCTGGCGATCGCGGTGGTGGCCGTGTCGGCGATCGCAGCGCGCACCCTGCGCCAACGGGACGAGGCGGTGCGTACCGGGACACTGGCCGGCCTCGCCCACCAGCTCGAGGCCGTCCTCCGCGACTCCGACCCAGAGCACCTTGCGTCGATCCTCGAGGGCTTCGGACGTGCGAACGCAAGGAACCTCACGGGGCTGGAGGTCGCCTCGCCGCAGGGTTCCCTCGGCCGGTGGGGCGACGTCGGAGGGTCGGGTGTCTACGAGCAGCAGCTGATGCTTGGCCCGGGATGGCGGGGCGCCGCCGGACGGGGCGGGTTCGGACCAGGACGCGGCGGCCCGCCGCTGCGCGTGAGGATAGCGCCCGGACCGGAGCTAGGCAGCGCCGGAGCACTTCCGGTCGTGCTCGTCGCGGGTTCGATCGCCGCTGCGCTGACGTTGCTCGGCCTGGCCGCCGCCGCCAGTCGCGGCCTGCTGCATCGCGAAAAGCTGGCGGCGGTCGAGGCGGAGCGTGAACGGCTCGGCGCGGTGGCGCTGGCCGGGGCGGGGTTGGCGCACCGGGTGCGCAACCCGCTGGCGGCGATCAAGGGCACGGCTCAGTTGATGGCCGCCGACGCGCGCGAGGGGGAACGTGGGCGGATCGAGCGCATCGTCGCTTCGGCCGAACGGATCGAGGCGCTGCTCGGCCGCCTGCTGCAGTTCGCCCGGCCGCCGGAGACGCACCCCGAGGTCGTGG
Organism: Acidobacteriota bacterium; assembly: GCA_040754885.1. GTDB lineage: Bacteria > Acidobacteriota > Thermoanaerobaculia > Thermoanaerobaculales > Thermoanaerobaculaceae > JBFMCD01. The sequence continues at coordinate 3,767 of JBFMCD010000097.1, read as the reverse complement.
ATCTCGCCGAAGTTGCCCGCGAGGTCGTGGTCCGGGCCGGAGGAGCGGTGACGGTCGAGACACGTGGCAGCACGGTCGTGACTGCCGATCGGGAACAGGTCGAGAGCGTGATCGAGGAGTTGCTCGCCAACGCGCGAGCGTTCGACTCGCAGGGAACGCTGGAGCTGAGCGTCGTGCGGGGCGGCGGTTGGGTCGAGCTGTCGGTGGCGGATCGGGGGGCTGGACTCGACGTCGACCCGGTCAGGGCTTTCGAGCCGTACGTGACGGGAAGGCCCGATGGCACCGGGCTCGGCTTGGCGATCGTCCGCACCCTGGCCGCGGCCAACGGCGGCGAGGCCAGGCTCGAGCCGAGGCAAGGAGGCGGGACCGTCGCCGTCCTCAGGCTGCCCGCGGGGGGGGAGTGAGATGGCGCGCATCCTGGTCGCCGACGACGACCCGGGATTTCGCTCGCTGCTCGCGGACATCCTCGAGTCCGCCGGGCACGATCCGGTCGAGGTGCGCGACGGCGCGGAGGCGCTGTCCGCCCTGGAGCGAGGCGGCTTCGACCTCGTCCTGTCCGACCAGCGCATGCCGCGAGTGGACGGCCTCGAACTGCTCCGCCGAATGCGCGCCGGCGGCATGTCGACGCCTCTGGTCGTGCTCACCGCTTACGGCACGATTCCCGACGCCGTCGAGGCGGTGCGCATGGGCGCGGCCGACTACATGACCAAGCCGCTGCCCTCGCCGGCGGCGCTGCTCGCGGTGGTCAACCGCCTGCTCGCGCCGGCCGAGACGGACGACACCCTCGTCGCCGGCTCCTCGGGCATGCGCGAGGTGCTCGACCTGATCGACCGGGTCGCGCCGCGCGATGTCGCCGTCCTGGTCACGGGCGAGTCGGGCACCGGCAAGGAACTGATCGCTCGCCGGTTGCACGCGCGGTCTGGACGTTCCTCGGGGCCGTTCGTCGCGGTCAACTGCGCGGCGCTGCCCGAGTCGCTGGCCGAGAGCGAGCTGTTCGGCCACGAGAAGGGGGCCTTCACCGGTGCCGACCGCCAGCGTCGAGGACGCTTCGAGGAGGCGGACGGCGGGACGCTCCTTCTCGACGAGGTCGGCGAGCTGCCGGCGACGCTGCAGGCGAAGCTGCTCCGTGTCCTGGAGGAACGCACGGTGCGTCGCGTCGGCGGTACCGAGGAAGTGGCGGTGGACGTCCGCCTGGTGGCGGCCACCAACCGCGAACTGGCGGCCGCGGTCGAGGCGGGCACGTTCCGCAGGGACCTGTTCTACCGCCTCGCCGTGGTCGAGGCGCACCTGCCGCCGCTGCGCGAGCGGCACGGCGATGTCGCGGCGCTCGCGGAGCACCTGCTCGAGCGACTGGCGGCGCGACACGGCGTGCCGCGCAGCCCTCTGGGACCCGAAGCGCTCGCGGCTCTCGAACGGCACGACTGGCCGGGGAACGTGCGCGAGCTGCGGAACGTCCTGGAACGGGCGGTGGTGGTCCGGGCAGGCGCGCCGATCCGAACCGACGACCTCGCGTTGCATCGGAGCGGCGCCTTCGTCCCGCCGCCGGCGCCTGCCGAGGAGGCGCCGCTCGACCGCGACGCGCGCGAGCGCGAGGCGGTCGTCGAGGCGCTGCGCCGTGCCGACGGCAACCGTGAGCAGGCTGCACGCATGCTCGGCATCTCGGTGCGGACGTTGTATTACCGGCTGCGCAAGTTCGGCCTCTCCTGATCCCGGGCGAGCCGAGCGCGACCGTGGCTCGAGCGGGGCAGGGAGCGGAAGGACCGGGTCAGGTCCGGAGCTTCCGGCCGAGCGCGCTCTCCACAGCCTCCACCTTTGCCGTGAGCCTGCCTGCCGCGCCGCGCCGCCAGTCGCCCTTGAAGCTGATGCTGATTCGCTCGCAGTCCTCTGCCATGCGCTCGAAACAAGCCTTGAGGACCGCCATCACCTCCTCCCATTCACCTTCGACGCTTGTGCCCATGGGACCGAGTCGATACGGCACGCCGGATCGGTCCACGACGTCGAGCGACCGAGAGACCCAGGCCGAGACGCTCGGACCCTTGTCCAGGGGTGTCAGCGAGAACTCCGCGAGCAGCATGAGCCGCCCTCCCGTCCCGATTCTAGGCCGGATGATGGGTGCCCGGAGGGGAGGAAAAGGCGCCGCGTCCAAACCAGGAAGATGCTGTGAGAGAACACGTTAACTCGTGTTGACAGTACCCGCCCCATGTGGCACCATGAAGTGCTTCGCCGCGGGCGTTGGCCGCGCCCGTGAATCTACGAAGGAGGAGGACGCACAGGTGGTGGAGCGGCGCACCAGTACCATCATCATCGTCCCCCACGCCCACGGCAAGGTCTACAAGCTTCACCTCTCGCCCCGGCTCCTCAAGACATTGCTGGTGTCGGCGGTCACGCTCGCCATTCTCTCGATCGTCTCCCTTGCGGCGTCGGGCACGTTCCTGCGGCAGCGGTCGTTGTACCAGTCGTTGCAGCGCGAGAACAAGCAACTCAAACGGTCGAACCAGCGGCTAGGCGAGACGATCGCCCAGGTGCAAGCGCGGCTCGGGCAATTCGAGCAGCGCACCAAGACGCTGGCGATCGCCGCAGGGGTCTCCAACCTGCTCTCCGTGTCGGGCGACGACCTCGGCCGAGGGGTCGGAAGCGGCGGGCCGGCGGACCGATTGAGCGCGAACGCGGAGGACCTGGTCGAACGGCAGGCGAGCCTGGACCGACAGCTCGCCAAGGTCGAGAAGAAGCTCGCCGACCAGGCGATCCTCCTCTCCCACACCCCGACGGTGGCCCCGGTAGTCGGCATCATCACCGACGGCTACGGACCGCGGCTGGACCCGATCACGCGCGAACCAGAGTTCCACCCGGGGCTCGACATCTCGGTCGCGCACGGCACGCCGGTGTGCGCTTCCGCGGACGGCGTGGTGGTGTTCGCCAACCGCGAGGGCGGCTACGGCAAGGTGGTCAAGGTCTCGCACGGGTACGGCTACCAGACCGTCTATGCCCACCTCTCGACGATGACGGTCAAGCAGGGGCAGAGAATCACGCGGGGGCAGCTCGTCGGCAAGTCGGGGATGACCGGGCGGACGACCGGCCCCCACCTGCACTACGAGGTGTGGAAGGACGGGGAGAAGCAGAACCCGCTCCACTACATCCTCGACGCATACTGATTCCGGCCCGTTCGGCCGGTGGACCGGGCGCGGGTTACCGCGCCCTTCTTCTTCTCGGAGGCGGAAGGCACATGCCCGAGACGCGGCCACGGCGGGTGCGGATCAAGGTGTGGGTCGAACCCTACGCCGTGGCCCGCCTCGCCTCGATCCCGAACGTGGCGCTCCTCGATCCAGGCGGTCCACCGGTCGCTCTGGTCGTGGGCTACGGCGAGATCAGCCTGCTCGCGCCCGAGGCGGTCGTCGACGCGCTGCCGGAGACCGCCGCCGAGGTCTCGCGGGGGTGGCGCGCGCTCACCCTCGACACCGTCTTCCCGCTCGAGACCACCGGGGTCCTCGCCGCCGTGAGCCGGTCGCTCGCCGAGGTCGGTATCCCGGTGATGACGTTCTCCAGCTTCGCCACCGACCACTTCCTGGTCGCCGGTTCCCAGGTCGAGCGTGCGCTCGCGGCGCTCAACCAGGTCCGCCTCGAGCGCTTCCTGCCGACGCGCTAGCCCGCACTATTCATCAGGGGCGCATCGGTCGGGATGGGGTAGTTGAGACGGGCGATTCGGTGGCGGGTGAGTGAGTGCGGGCTGGAGTGGCAGAGGTTTGTGCTGTGGCGGGGCGGTCGCAAGC
>JBFMCD010000096.1:1870-5779 GCA_040754885.1 Acidobacteriota bacterium | reverse complement strand
GACGCGAGACGCGTGCGAAAGCCGGTCGTGTCGAAGAGAGTGAGCGTTCCGATGCCGCTCTCTCCCGCCATCAGCCTTCGCCAGGTTGTCTCGCGATCCGGTCCGAGCGACGTGAGCAGCCCGATTCCCGTGATCCAGACATCGACCATGCCGGCCGAGTATAGCCGAGGGCAACCGGCGCTCCGCGGGGAACGATGTGGGCCGGCCTTGTGTTCTGTTGCACCGGACGCCAGAATTCAGGGGCGTTGCGGTGCGCGGGGCGTGCCCCTCGATGCCCGGGGCGAAAGCGAAGGCCTTCACGTATACTGTCGAGGTGCGTGCCGAGTCGAACCAGGGTTTCGCAGGAGTTGGCGCGTGAACAACGAGTTCCTCCAGGCGGTGCAGAAGGGTGATGTCGGAGCGATCCAGCGGTACATCGACTCCGGCGTCGACGTGACCCAACGCGATGCCGACGGCAACACTCCGCTGATGATCGCCGCGGCCGCGGGCCAGTTCTCCGCGGTCAAGACGCTGCTCACCAACAAGGTGGACATCAACGCGCGCAACCGAGAGGGGATGACGGCCCTCATGCTCGGAGCCGCGATGCGCCACGAGGACATGATCAAGCTGCTGGTCGCCCGCGGCGCCAACGTCAACGTGGCCTCCGAGGACGGCAACACGCCGCTGATGATCGCGGCCCGGCACGCGTTGCTCGGCGGCGTGACCACGCTGCTGGAGGCGGGCGCCGCGGTGAACTCGGCGAACAAGGAGGGCGTCACCGCCGTGATGCAGGCCGCACGGACGCAGCACGTCGGTGTCGTCAAGGCGCTCGTCGATGCCAGTGCCGACACCAAGGCACGCGACACCTTCGGCCGCCGCGCCTATCAGTACGCCTTCGAGAAGGGGACGCCCCCTGCCGTGGTGCAGCGCCTGCTGCGCGGCGAGTCGGCGCCGGTTCGCCAGACCGCCGACAAGCCATGGTGGAGGATCTGGGGGAAGTGAACCCGGATCCCCCGGGGCGCGCCGCGACGTCGGCGCGGCGTCATCGGGGTCCGTGCAACCGATTCGCACGCGGGCCAGGAGGGAAAGAACATGTTCAAGGAATTCAAGGAGTTCGCCGTCAAGGGCAACGTCCTCGACATGGCGGTCGGCATCATCATCGGCGGGGCGTTCGGCAAGATCGTCGGGTCGCTGGTCAACGACGTGCTCATGCCGCCGATCGGCAGGCTGCTCGGGAAGGTGGACTTCTCGAACCTGTTCTTCAACCTCTCGGGGGCGGACTACACCAGCCTGGCGGATGCGAAGGAGGCCGGCGCGCCGGTGCTCGCGTACGGAGTCTTCCTGAACACCGTCCTCGAATTCACCATCGTCGCGTTCGCCGTGTTCCTGCTCGTCAAGCAGGTCAACCGCCTGCGCCGCGAGCCGGAGCCGGCGCCCGCCGCGCCACCGGAGCCGACGGCGAGCGAGAAGCTCCTCGCCGAGATTCGCGACACGCTCAAGGCGCGCGGCTAGACGCGACCGGTCCGGTCCGCACCATCGAGGAGTTTCGGCGGGGGAGCGGTGCCGCGCCCGGCCGGTGGCGCGCACCCGGTGTCGGCTACTGCTCGGTAGGTCAAGGCGTGCGGTGACGCGGCCCGCGCGTCCTCAGGATTCGTACCCTTTTGGACTGTGCTGCAACCCTCGACACCGTCCACGCGTAGAAGCGGCCTGTGGAGCCCGTTACCTACCGATCGTTAGAATCTGTTGACAAAATTGCTGCTCCTATTGTAGTCTACCTATCGGTAGGTAGAGGGTCGGCTGGGCCAGGTTCTTGCGCCTGAACGGAGGCTGGAAGTGGACGAGGCGAGCGTGAAGCCGAGCGTGGAGGAAGGGGTGCGGATCCGTCTGCTCGAGGCGGCCGGTGACCTGTTCGCCCGCAAGGGATACGCCGCCACGACCGTACGAGAGGTCGTCGAGCGGGCAGGCGTGACCAAGCCTGTTCTCTACTACCACTTCGGCAGCAAAGAAGGGATCTACCTGGCGCTCATGCGCGAGGCCTTCGGGATCTTCAACGCCACGCTCGAAGGCGCCGTGGCCGAGGGCGGCAGCGCGCGGGAGAGGATCGAGCGGGTCCTCGACAGTCTCTTCGCTCTGATGCTCGAGCATCTCGACGTGTTGCGCGTGATCCACGCCATCTACTACGGCCCTCCCCAGGGGGCGCCGTTCTTCGATTTCGACGCCTACCACCAGACGTTGGTGGACCGGCTCCGCGCCCTGGTCGAGGAGGGGATGCGCTCCGGCGAGTTCCGCCTCGCCGACCCCGGTGAGGTGACCTGGGCGGTGATCGGCGCGTTGTCGGTGGCGGAGGGGATCGCCCTCGGCCATCAGGAGATGGGCTTCGGCCCGGAACAGTTCCGCCGCGTCCTCGCGGTGGTGTTCGAGGGCGTGCTCGACTCACGAGCGCGCGCGAAGGAGTGCTGACGATGAACGTGACACGGTGGATCGCGATCGGGGTGGCAGTGACGGCCGGGGTGCTCGCGGCGTGCGGCCCGGGGGGGGAGAGCGGATCCGCCGAGGTGGCGACCAGGCCCCCGGTAGCGGTCGAGGTGAGCCCGGCTACGGTCGGCGAGCTGGTTCAGTCGATCGAGGTGGTCGGCCAGCTCGAGCCCAAGTCGGAGGCGGCGATCAAGTCGGAGTTCACCGCCGTTGTCTCCGAGGTGTACGTCACCGAGTGGGTGCGCGTGGCCAAGGGGCAGCCTCTCGCGCGTCTCGACACGCGCGAGGGAGAGGCGGCTGTCGAGGCTGCCAGGGCCGGCGTGCTGCAGGCGGAGGTCGGCGAAACGCGCGCGCGGCGCGAGCTGGAGCGGGCGGTCAAGCTCAAGGAGTACGGACTCGTCACCCAGCAGGCGCTCGACGACGCGCGCACGGCGCTCGAGGCGGCCGAGGCCTCGACGGCCGCGGCGCGCGCGCAGTTCCGCGCATACGAGACCAGGTTGGAGAAGGCGATCATCCGCGCGCCGATCGACGGCGTTGTGTCGTTCCGCGGCGTGAGCGTGGGCGACCGGGTCGAGAACATGGGCGGCGATCTCGCGATGTTCCGGGTCGTCGACAACCGCCTGCTCGATCTGACTGTGACGGTTCCCTCGAGCAAGAGCTGGCAGGTCAAGGTCGGCCAGCCGATCGAGTTCACCTCCGAGGCGGCGCCCGGCAGGTCGTTCACCGGCGAGGTGCGTTACATCAACCCGACGATGGATCAGGCCGACCGCTCGGTCAAGGTCATCGCCGAGGTGCGCAACGAGGACGGCGCGCTGCGCGGGGGCATGTTCGCCAAGGGGCGGATCGTGACCGGCTCGCGCTCCGGGGCGTTGCAGATCCCCCGCGCGGCCCTCCTCTCGTGGGACCTCGAGCGCGGCGTCGCGGAGGTGTTCGTCGTCGAGGCGGACGCCGCCGAGCGTCGTTCCGTCCGGACCGGTGAGAGCGCGGGTCCCCTCGTCGAGGTCGTCGAGGGGCTCGCCGTGGGCGAACGGGTGGTCACCCGCGGCGGCTTCAACCTGCGGACCGGCGACCGCGTCACGGTGGCGTCCGGAAACGAGGCGTAGGCCATGTTTCTCTCCAACCTGTCGATCAAGCGGCCGGTGTTCGCCACCGTGCTGATGCTCGCCCTGGTCACCGTCGGGCTGTTCTCGTACCGGCGCCTGGCGATCGAGATGATGCCGGACGTCGAGATCCCGGTGCTGTCGATCCTCACCGTCTTCCCGGGCGCCTCTCCGGAGACGGTGGAGCGCGAGGTGACCAAGCGGATCGAGGAAGCGGTCAACCCGATCCCGGGCGTCAAGCACGTCATGTCGACGTCGCGCGAGGGCCTCTCGAGCGTGGTCGTCGAGTTCAACCTCGAGGTGAAGATCAACGAGGCGTCCTCCGAGGCGCGGGCCAAGATCAACGGCATCCGCA
>JBFMCD010000096.1:0-1770 GCA_040754885.1 Acidobacteriota bacterium | reverse complement strand
CAGCTCCGCGCCGAGATGCCGCCGGGCACCGAGATCCAGGTCGTGCGCGACTCCTCGACGATGATCCGCGAGTCGGTCGCCGACGTGAAGACGACGCTGGTCATCGGGGGCATCCTGACGGTGGCGATCGTCTTCCTCTTCCTCAACTCCTGGCGCTCGACGGTGATCACCGGGCTGACCCTGCCGATCTCGGTGATCTCCTCGTTCATCGCCATGTACTTTCTCGGCATGACCGTCAACACGCTGACGCTGATGGCGCTCTCGCTCGCCATCGGCTTCCTCATCGACGACGCGATCGTCGTGCGGGAGAACATCGTCCGCCACCTGGAGCGCGGCGAGGACCACTTCACCGCAGCGCGCGAGGGGACCAGCGAGATCGGCCTCGCGGTGCTCGCGACCTCGATGTCGATCATGGCGGTGTTCATCCCGGTTGCGTTCATGAAGGGAATCATCGGCAGGTTCTTCTACCAGTTCGGACTCACCGTGGCCTTCGCGGTGATGGTGTCGCTGTTCGTCTCCTTCACCCTCGACCCGATGCTGTCCTCTCGCTGGTACGACCCGGACATCGAGCGCAAGGGCCGGCGCAACCTCCTGCAGCGCGCGCTCGACCGGTTCAACGAGTGGTTCGACCGCAGTGCCGATCGCTACCGGGACCTGATCGGCTGGGCGCTCGATCACCGCAAGACGGTGCTCGGACTGGCGACGCTGGCTTTCGGCGCCGGGATCGGGGTGATGGCGCTGCTCCAGTCGGAGTTCTTTCCGGCGTTCGACCGCGGCGAGTTCGTGGTCAAGTTCAAGAGCGCGCCCGACGCCTCGCTGGAAGAGACCCGCTCGCGCATGGCCGAGGTAGTGGCGGCGATGAAGGAGTTTCCCGAGATCGAGCACACCTACGCGACGATCGGCGCCGGCGACAACGACACCGTGCGCGACGCGATGGTGTACATCAAGCTGACCGAGAAGCACGAGCGCGAGCGCACGCAAGGCGAGCTGGTCCCGGCGGTGCGGGCCCGGCTGGAGCGGATCCCGGGCCTGATCCTCTCCGTCCAGGACGACCCCGACGCGTGGGAGAAGCCGTTCCAGCTCAACGTGCGCGGCGAGGAGATCCCCAAGCTCAAGGAGTACGCCGCGGCGATCAAGCGGGAGCTGTACACCATCCCGGGCATCACGGACATCGAGGCGACGCTCGAGCTCGATCTCCCCGAGTACCGGATCGTGGTCGATCGGGAGAGAGCCGCCGCCACCGGACTCGGGACCAGTGCGATCACCACCACCGTCGGGGCGTTGTTCGGCGGTCAGGCGGTGTCGACCTACGAGGACGAGACGGGCGAGGCGGTCAACGTCCGCGTCCGCCTGCCCCTCGAACTGCGCCAGGACATCAGCCAGGTCGGCGACCTGCGCATCTCGGTCCCGGGACGCGCCGGCGTCTCGCTCGTGCCGCTCGCGGACCTGATCGCGGCGCAACGCACCACCTCGCCGGCCGAGATCAACCGCCGCGACCTCAGGCGCCAGGTCGTCCTGTCCGCCAACCTCGACGGGCTGCCGCTCGGCACCGCCGCGGAGAAGGCGCTGGCCGCCGCGCAGCGGGTCAAGCTGGACCCCGGCTACTCGGCGGTGATGGCCGGCGACACCGAGATGATGGCGGAGTCGTTCGGTTACCTCGGCGAGGCGCTCATCCTCGCCGTGATCTTCGTCTACCTGATCCTGGCCGCGCAGTTCGAGTCGTTCATCGACCCCCTGGCGATCATGCTCTCGCTGCCGCTGTCGGTCGTC
>JBFMCD010000095.1:0-3239 GCA_040754885.1 Acidobacteriota bacterium | reverse complement strand
TCGGAGTTGGGGTACACTGTGTCATCGGGTGTGGGTCCCTCCTTCGATACTGAACTCTAGTCCAGTCAGTATCTTAATGGACTCACACCCGACTTTCAACCCCTCCCCAGTGAATAATCCGGGCTAGTCGGAGCCGCGTCGCCCTTTGAGCGTGACCGCCCCCGGCGAAGGGAAACAGCGGCGAACTGCGAGACGGCGAGGGGTGGTGGACGGCCGGCCGCCGCTCAGTCGCGGTAGAGCAGAAAACGCTCGCGCTCGCGGAGGAACGACTCGCACCACGCGCGCCACGACTCGAACATCGGCTCGGCCTCGGCCCCGTCCTCGACAACGGCGCGCGCCTGCGCCGAACCGGTGAGGAGGTCGAGGGCGGGGACGTCGGTGACGTACTCGTACGCCTCCGTCCTCCAGGCGAAGTGTTCGGGGTCGAGGGCGCGCGCCTCGCGCAGGAGGAGGACCGCAGCCTCGAGCGAGCGCAGCGCGCGCCGATCGGTGACGTGCCACTCGACCCCGCCGCACGTCCGTCCCGCCCACTTCTGGAACTCGGGACGGAAGCGGCACGCACGGAACCGACACCCCGGCAGGTCGAGGGCGTTGAGTCGCGCTGCGAGCGCCTCGCCGTCGAGCCACGGCGCGCCGATCAACTGGAACGGCCGCGTCGTTCCCCGCCCTTCCGAGAGGTTGGTCGCCTCGAGCAGGCAGCCGCCGGGATAGATCGCCGCGGTCGTCGGCGTGGGCATGTTCGGGGATGGCGCCACCCAGGGGAGGCCGGTTTCCTCCCACCACATGCGGCGCTTCCACCCCTGGCACGCCACCACCGTCAGGTGCAGGTCGGGGTGGCGCGCCTCGCGCAGCCACAGCGCCAACTCGCCCAGCGTCATGCCGTGGCGCGCCGGCACGGGGACCTCCGAGACGAAGGAGGCGAGCCCCGGCGCTATCGGTCCGCCCTCCAGGGTCTCTCCGCCGATCGGGTTGGGCCGGTCGCAGACGACGACCTCGACTCCCGCGCGCGAGCACGCCGCCATCACGTGAGCCATCGTCGCGGCGAAGGTGTAGTAGCGCGTGCCGATGTCGGGCAGATCCACGACCACGGCGTCGAGGTCGTCGAGCAATTCCGCCCGGGGCGCGAACGTCGCGGGTGACGAACCGTAAAGGGAGTGGACGCGCAGACCGGTCGACGGCTCGACCGACTCGGAGACCGACTCCATGTCCTGCGCCGTTCCCCACAGGCCGTGCTCGGGAGCGAAGAGGCGGACCTCGACGCCGCCGACCCCTGCCAGCAAGGACCACCCGGCGGTCAGATCGCGCGAGACGGTGGCCTGGTTGGCGAGGAGGGCGAACCGGCGCCCGGCGAGCAGCGCGGACGAGTCGGTGGCGAGAACCTCGAGGCCGGGGCGGACGGAGGCGGACATGACGGCGAGTATAGATCCCGCCGAGGATGTCGCCGTTCGTTCCGTTCGCGGTAAGCTCTCCCTTCGGCTGCGCCGGGAGGAACCGTGGACCGCGAGACCTTCATCTCCTACGTCGAGCAGACCAATCCGAAGACCGTCTTCGCGCCGCTCGGGATCCGCGTCGTCACCTATGACCCGGACCGGATGCAGGTGGCCCTCGACGCCGACCACCGGCACCACCAGCACCTCGGCATCGTGCACGGCGGCGTCTACGCCCTGCTCGCCGAGTCCGCCGCCTCGATGGCCGCGGCGATGAGCGTGGACATGACCGCCAACGTCATCGCTGGAGTCGATCTCAACGCCACGCACGTCAAGCCGAAGCGCAACGGCACGATCACGGCCACCGCCCGTCCGCTCTATCGCGGCAGGACGACCCACGTCTACGGCATCGACATCACCGACGAATCCGGCGACCTGGTGTGCGTGTCGCGGTGCACCATCGCCGTCCGCCCCCGCCAGGACCGCTAGGACCTGGCTTGCAGGATCGAACCGCCGGCGGCACCCGTGAGGTTCGGTCCGGTCGGCGGCCCACGGCCCACCGGCCACGCCTCCTGACCGCCAATCGCCCGTCCCGCAGGAGCCAGGACTGGCCTCGAGCCGCGTTCGGTCCGATCAGACCATCTTGAGCAGGTGACCCATCTTGTGCTTCTTCGCCTCGAGGTACTTGCGCGTGTGTTCGGTCGGCGGCACTTCGAGGGGGACCCGTTCCACGATCTCCAGGCCGTAGCCGCCGAGCGCGACGTACTTCGCCGGGTTGTTGGTCATCAACCGCATCCGGCGCACGCCGAGTTCCCGGAGGATCTGCGCTCCGACGCCGTAGTCGCGCTGGTCCGGCGCGAAGCCCAGCCTCTGGTTCGCCTCGACGGTGTCGGCGCCCGCGTCCTGCAGCTCGTAGGCGCGCAGCTTGTTCGCCAGGCCGATGCCGCGCCCTTCCTGCAGAAGATAGAGCAACACGCCGCGCCCTTCCGCCCCGATCGTCTCCAGCGCCGTCTCGAGTTGCGCGCCGCAGTCGCACCGGGCGGAGCCGAAGACGTCTCCGGTCAGGCACTGGGAGTGCACCCTCACCAGCACCGGCTCCTCGCCGCACACCCGACCCATGACCAGGGCGATGTGCTCTTCGCCGCTCACCGTCGAGCGGTAGGCGAAAACGCGGAAGTCCCCGTAGCGGGTCGGCAGGTCGGGCGAGGCGATCCTCTCGACCAACCGCTCGTGGCTCATCCGGTAGGCGATCAGATCCCGCACCGTGAGGAGCTTCAGACCCTGCCGGGCGGCGAATTCGGTCAGCCGCGGCAGCCTGGCCATGCTGCCGTCGGTGTCCATCACCTCGCACAGCACGCCCGCCGGGTACAGGCCCGCCAGCCGCGCCAGATCGATCGAGGCCTCGGTGTGGCCGGCGCGGCGCAATACACCCCCGTCGCGGGCACGAAGCGGGAACATGTGGCCCGGCCGGATGAGATCCGCGGGCTTGGTCGCCGGGTCGATCGCCGCGCGCACCGTGGTCGCCCGGTCGGACGCCGAGATCCCCGTCGTGGTCCCCTGCCGCGCCTCGATGGACACGCAGAAGGCCGTGCCGTGGGGCGAGGTGTTGTGCTCGGCCATCGGCGGCAGTTGCAGTTCGTCGCAGCGCTGCTCGGTGAGCGACAGGCAGATCAGTCCGCGCGCGTGGGTCGCCATGAAGTTGACCGCCTCCGGCGTCACGCACTCGGCGGCCATGACCAGGTCGCCCTCGTTCTCCCGGTCCTCGTCGTCGACGACCAGCACGAAGCGGCCGCGGCGGATCTCCGCCGCGGC
>JBFMCD010000094.1:0-3008 GCA_040754885.1 Acidobacteriota bacterium | reverse complement strand
CGGATCCTCACCTCTTCACCGATCAGCTTCGGCAGTTCCCGGATCTCGGCGTCCCGCATGCAACCCTCCGAAACGAAAGCGGATTCTACCGCAAGACCTTACCGTCGGGCGCCGCCACCGCCGGCGACCGCCGACTTCGCTCCGCCCCCCCGGCGTCGCTCGCGCGGTCGCGCATGCGGACCCGGGTTCCCGGTGCGCTGCCGAGCGGACACCGGGTGGGCGGCCTACTCCAGGTTGGCGAACTGCTCGCGCAGCTTCTCGAGCGAGGCCTTCGCCGCGACGACCCGCTCGCCCATCCCGGCGTCGCGGCACTTCGACCCCGCCGTGTTGACCTCGCGCAGCAGTTCCTGGAGGAGGAAGTCCAACTTCTTGCCCACCGGTCCGCCCGCGTTCAGGAGCGAGGTCAGGTGGGTGAGGTGCGCCTCCAGGCGCTGCACCTCCTCCGACACGTCGGCGCGATCGGCGAGCACCCCCGCCTCCGCGACCAGGCGCTCCTCGCTGACCTCGGCGCCCTCGAGCAGGCGGGCCAGGCGCTCCTTGAGCTTGCCGAGCAACTGCGCCGAGATCTGCGCGTTGACCGAGCGCAGCCAGGCGGCGAACTCGCCGAGCGCCGCCACCTCGCGGTCGATCTGCGGTTTCAGGGCGCGCGCCTCCTGCTCCCGGTCGGCCACGACCCTGTCGCGCGCCTCGGCGACCAGGGCGAGCAGACGCTCGCGCTCTTCGGCGGTCGGTTCCAGTTCGCCCATCCCTTCGGCGAAACCGGGGAGCTGCAGCAGGTCGCGCAGCGAAAGCGGCGCCACCTCGAGGCCGGCCGGCCGGTTGGCGAGCTCGGCGGCGAGCGCCTGCGCCACGTCCCAGCGGAACCGGAACGCGGCCGGCCCCGACGCCGCCGCGCGCAACTCGACGGCGAGCTGGGCGCGACCCCGGACGAGCCCCGCCCCGAGGACCGACTTGACCATCGGCTCCAGCTCGGCCAGCTCGATGCGCGGCGTCGTGCGCACGGCGACCTCGAGGAACCGGGCGTTGACGGTGGTCAGTCGGACGATCGCGTCGATCCGTTCCGAGAGCGGGCCGCGGGCCTCGCCGAAACCGGTCATGCTGCGCAGCGGTGCGTTCATCGTTGCGTCCCTCCCTGGGGCCCGAAGCGGACGTAGCGCGCGACGGCGGTGTCGATCTTCGCGATGACCTCTTCCGGAGTGATCGTCGCCATGCGCCCGGGCCTGGTCACCCGGCGGGCATGGGTCTCGCCGGCTTCCGTGAAGTGGTCGACGAGCAGATCGGCGTACGCCCGGAACGGGCCGACCCGGCGCGGGTTGGACATGCCGTAGAGGCCGACCGTCGGGACACCCATGGCCACCGCGGCGTGCAGCGGCCCGGTGTCCGGGGCGACCACCACGGCGGAGCCTGAGAGCTGGAGGAGGGTGTGTCGGACCGGCCGTTCCAGCGCGACCTCGACCCGCGTGCGGCACGCCGCGACGATCGCGTCCGCGACTCGCCTCTCGCGCTCCGACGGACCTCCGACCAGCAACGGTTGCATCCCGACAACACGATCGACGTGCTCCATCGCCCGCGCGTGACCCTCGACGGTCCAGTCCTTCTCGGGGTGCGCGGACGCCGCGACGAAGGCGACGGCCGGCCGCCCGAGCCGGGCGAAGAAGGCGTCGCGCCACTCCAGCTCCCCGTCGGTGAAGCGCAGGTTCCACTCCACCGGCTCGCGCAGGATGCCGAGGGCATCGAGAAACTCGAGGTAGTGCTCCTGGACGTGGCCGGCCGGCCGGGAGGGAAGGTGCGCGTTGCAGAAGAACCAGTGGAGCTCGCGCGACCTCCGGAAGTCGAACCCGAGCTTGACCCGCGCATCCAGGAGTGCGGCAACGAGCCCGGCCTTGAAGCTCACCTGCGGGACCAGGGCGAGGTCGAACCGCTCGCCCTTGAGAGTCTTCGCGAGCGCGAGGAACGACGCCGCGCCTCCCCGCTCGAGGATCACGAACCGGTCGATCGCGGGCTGCTCGCGCACCGCCTGGTACGGGACCGGGTGCACGATCCACGTGATCTCCGCGTCCGGGTAGCCGCGCCGCACGCCGTTGACCATCGCCAGGGCGTGGATCACGTCGCCGAGAGCCGACAGGCGGACCACGCAGATCCGGCGCGCGGGGATCTCAGGCAACGGCGGCCTCGTACGCTTCCACGACCGTCGCGACGACCGCCTCGACCTCGAGGGCCGGGAACGACCGGCCCTGCTTGCGCACGGAGCGGAGCAGCCGGCCGAGAGTGCGCCTCCCGACCCCGGCGGGCAGCGGAGGACCGAGGAAGCTCACCTTGTCGAGGTCGAGGATCATCGGCGGTCCGGCCGGGGGGAAGAGGACGTTCATCAGGTTGAGGTCGCCGTGACACGCGCCCGCCGCGTGCAACCGACCGGCGAGGTCCCCCACCGACGTGGCGATCTCGCGCCACTGCGGCGGCAACTCGCCCGGGCGGCCGAAGAGCGCGTCCGAGGCATCGCGCGCGCCGGCGATCCTCTCGCTGCCGACCTCGCCGCGAACGAATCCGGCGAGCCTGCGCCACGACGCGAACAGCGCCGCGGGGGTGGCGACGCCGGCGCCGCGGAGTCGATCCGCCGCCCCGACCTGCGTGCGGAACCTGTCGGCGGAGAGGAAGCGATCACCGGTCAGGGGCGCGAGCGCGCCGCCGTGGTGCAGCCGCTTGACCACGAGCGCGGTGCCTCCCGGAAGCGTCCCGGCCAGAACCGGCCGCCGCCCGCGCAGCACCTCGGAGCGCGCGTCGGCCCGCAGCACGTCGTAGATCCACCGATGGCGGGCGTAGAGCGCCCGCAGCTCGGCGGACAGCGTCTCGCGACACAGACAGGTGAGATCCCCGACGGCGAAGGTGCATCGGGGGTCGGGACCGATCGGGGAGTCGGCGGGCACGACGGCACTATAGCGGCCCGGTCGAATGCGGCACAACGCGGCCCCCCCGACGTACACTTGCGCTCCGATGGCCAGGCCGCCGAC
>JBFMCD010000093.1:0-10086 GCA_040754885.1 Acidobacteriota bacterium | reverse complement strand
CGGGACGCGTCCGGACCTCGGTCTCCTGGCCGGTTGGGGGATGGCCGCGCTGGTCGTCGCCGGAGGCGTCCTCAACCTCGCGTGGGGGGTGTCGCCGGCGACGCTCAAGGTGCTCGTCGCGATCGGCGCGGGGGCCGGGTTCCACGAGGCCCGCCGGAGGAGCCGGCTGACCGAGGGCACGCGCGGGCTGCGCCTGCTCGGCGGCGCGGCGGCGCTGCTCGCCGCGGTGCAGGTCGCGGGCTCGCTGCACGGGGCGATCAGCGACGTGACGACGTTCCGACCGTTCGACGTCCACGACGACGCCCAGGCGTACCTGCCGATGGCGGTCAAGCTCACCGAGCAGGGCTCGCTCGGACCGGAGCCGTTCGAGGCGCGGCGTCTGCTCAACCTGGGCGGCCAGACGTTCCTCCAGACGCTCGTCCTCGCCGGGCTGCCGCTGCGCGCGCTCCACCTGCTCGACGCGGGCGTCGGGATGGCGGTGCTGGTCGCGCTCGCCTGGGGACACGCCGCGCGGAGGCGGGTGGACTGGCGGCTGGCGCCGCTGCTGCTCCTACCGGTGCTGGCGCTGCCGCACCTGGAGATCCGGGGCAACACCTCGGCGGTGCTCACCGGGACCTGCCTGCTGCTGGCGTGGTACCGCACCGCGAGCCTGCGCGCGGTCGAGGAGGCGGCGCCGCCGCGCCGCGCCGCAACGATCGGCCTGCTCGCCGCGGGGCTGGCGGGGCTCAAGGGCACGTTCGTCCCGGTCGCGGCGCTGGCGATCGGCTTCGACCTCGCGCTGCGCTGGCGGGAGGGACGGCGCCCGGGGCGCGCCCTGCTCGAGGCGGCGGCGACCGGCGCCGCGGTCGTGGCGATGCTCCTGCCGTGGATGGTGTCGCTTTACCAGTCCTCCGGGACGCTGCACTTCCCGCTGCTCGGGCAGGGGTTCTACGCCGCCCGCACCACGAACGACTTCGCGGCGATGCCCGGCCTGGCTCGGCTGCCCGTCCTCGACCTGGCGAAGGTGGCGATCGGCATGCTCGCCGAGGCGCTGCCGCTTGTGCTGCTGTTGCTCGTCGCGCGCCGGCGCGGGCGGGAGCGCGCGGCGTTCGCGATCGGCGCCGCCTGCCTGCTGGCAGGCGTCGTCTACGTCTTCGCCGCCGACGCCAACCTCCAGCGCAGCCTGCACCGCTACGCCTTCCCGATGGTGCAAGGGGGGCTCGTCGTGCTGCTCGCGTCGGCGCTGGCCGGCACGCGCGGGCGACCCCTCGGCGCGCGCCCCGGCGTGGCGGCGGCGACGGCGGTGTGGCTGCTCGCGTCGGGCGCCGACGCGGCGAAGCTGACCTACGCGCGCCTGGCCGAGAACGTCGCCGACGCGCTCGCCGGCGCGCCCCTGGCCACCGCCGCGGAGCATCAGGTCGCGCGGCAGATCCTCGCGCCGCTCCCCGCGGGCGCGACCGTGCTGACGCGACTGCGCACGCCGTATCTGCTCGACCTCGGCTCGCGCCCCGTGTTCCTCATGGGACTGCCCGGGTTCTCCAGCCCGCCGCCCGGGATGCCGCTCGACGCCGATCCCGAAGCGCTCGCGGCGTACCTCGCGGGTCGGGGCGTGCCGTACCTCGCGGCGTCGTACCGACCCGCGGCGGGCGAGGGTAGTCTGCTCAACCTTTCGGAGCAGGACATTCTCGACCGCTACCCGCATTCGCGCGTGCGCTGGACGATGCTGCGCTTCCATCAGGCGATGCACGCGGACGTCCTCGCGCTGATGCGCATGCGCCATCGCCTGTTCGACTCGGGCGCGGATGTCCTGCTCGACCTCACGCGCCCCGTGACCACGGTGGTCGTTCCGGAAGAGCTGAGCACTCGGTCGGTGTGGACCGCGCCGGTCTCGGAGTGGAATGGGCCGCCGGTGCCGCTGCGACGGGGCGAGCGCTTCCTCGCGCTGTGGCGGCGCGGCTGGATGGCGGAGGGCGACGTCGCTCCCGAGGTCATCGACGTGCGCGTCAACGGCATCGCCGCCGCCGTGCTCGAGGCGGGCCCGGTCGCGGTCGTCGCGGAGCTGCCGGAGGGCACCGACAGGATCGAGTCGCTGGCGGTGGCGCTGGCGGGCGCGCGCCCCGCGCGCGTCTCCGACGGCCGCCCCGCCGGGCTCGACCTGGTCGCCGTCGAGGCGTGGCGCGAGCGGCCCGCGGCGGCGATGGCGACGCGCCGTCCGGAGCAGGCGATCGAGGGCGAATTGCGGCCGGAGCGCGCGATCGCCGCCTCGGGGTTCCACGCCGACTTCAACTGGACCGACGGCGACGCCGAATTGCGCGGCCTGCGCTGGCCGGTGCCGAGCGGCGCGACGCGGCTGGTGGTCGCGTGCCACGCCGTCCACCCGTTCCTCGCCGACACCGAGCGCCTCGCGCTCCGCGTTCAGGTGGACGGCCTCGACGCGCCGCTGGTCGGTCGCGGGGAACGCGAGTTCTTCTTCGCGCTTCCGCCGGGCGTGAGCGTGATCGGTTCGGTGCGTATCCGCTCGGCGACGTTCGTGCCGGGGGTGAACGGAGATGCCCGCTCCCTCGGCCTGCCGATCGAGTCGTTGAGAGTCGAGTAGGCCTCACGCCACTGTCGCGGTGGCTCCTCCAAGGGGAGAAGATAGGGGAGAGGGGAGAGGGGCGAGCGAAGAAGCCGGGGTCCGGGGTCTGGGGTCCGGGGAAGCAGGAGCAACGGGGAGGAAGCGAAGGAGAGCGCGCGGGTGGGGACCCCTCCCTTCCTGCCGGATCCCGCCTCGGTTGTTCCGGTCCACGGCTCACAGGCCACGGCTGACGCCTTTGGCTACGACTTGTCGCTAGCCGTGGCATCTCCTATGCGGCCGCAGCCGGGGACTCCTACCGCAGGACGAAGTCCGCGAACTCCCCGACGGTTTCGAAGTAAGCGACGCAGGTGCGCTCCATGAAGGCGCGGATCTCCGGGATCTGGTGGCTCCACCCGGCGGCGGCGGCGTCCACGCCGGCGGCGATCGCCATGTCGATCCCCGGCTTGAGGTCGTCCACGACCAGCACGTCCCGCGGCTCGAGGCCGAGGCGGCGCACCGTCTCGTGCACCGGGTAGGGGCTGGGCTTGCGCTTGTCGGCGCCGAGGTCCCAGCCGAACACCAGGTCCGGCAGGACGCCATGGCCGTTGCCCGCGCCGCCGTAGTGCGCCCGGATGACGTGCTCCTCGGAGTGCGAGACGACGACGATCTTCCCTCCTGCCTCGCGATAGGCGGCGAGCGCGGCGAGGAAGCCGTCGTAGAAGTGCGGCGTCTCGCGCGAGGTGAACTCCCGCCATATCGCGTGCTCGACGCGCATCTCCTCGGGAGTCAGCGCCAACTCGTCGACCAGGAACGCCATGATCCCGGGGTCGAAATTCCTGCGGAACCAGGTGTCGAGGTCCACGGGCGGGACGCCGGGACGCAGCACCTCCATCGCCCTCAGGTGGGCGGGGTAGTGCACCCTCGTCGTCCCGTCGACGGCGGTGTCGTCGTGGTCGATGATCAGGCAGCGGTAGCGCGTGGTCGGTCCCCCCGGAACGGCGATTCTACCAATATGGCAGGAACGACGTGAGCCGTGGCTCGAAACAACGACGACGTGGGCCGTGATCTGTGGACCGTGGTCCGCAAGGGCGAGGGCTTGGATGATGGGTCGAGGACTGCGAGTTGTCTTTCCGGACCCCGGACCCCGGACCCCGGACCCCGACTTTCCTCCGCTGTCCCCTGTTCCCCGTCCCCGTGTTCTTCCTAGCGCAGCCCCGGCTGGCGAGTCAGGCCGCCGACCAGCTCCGTCAACAGGCGCTCCCGCTCGGTGAGCGCGGAACCGCCGTGCACGCCCGCGACCCAGCGACCGGTGCGCACGGCCACGCCCTCGCCGAGACCGGGGTCGGAGAAGTGGAAGCCCTCCACGCCCGACGGCAGGGGGCCCTCGTGCACGCGGCCCCATGCGGCCTCGTGTGCGCGCAGTTCGTCCAGCGCCTCGCGTGCCCCCCGCTCGCTCCCGATGTCGGTGTAGAACGCCTCGATGTCGGCCTCGCCGAGCCGGTACGTGGCGGTCACTCCGCCGGGCAGGAACTCGTGGCCGAACAGGTCGCGGGCGACGACACGCTCGCTGCGCTCGATCCTCCCGACGGGTGGGAGCGCCGCCAACGCGGTGGGCATCGCCGTCGCGCCGCCGGCGCGCGCGCAGGCTCCCGCGACCAGCCGTTCGGCCATCTCCACGAGCGCCGGGCGCTCGTCATCCGCCAGCGCGTGGACGAAGACGCGGCCCGACCACGCCGCGGCGAGGCTCCCCGCCCGGTGCCCCTCGGCGCCCCAGGCGCGCAACGAGGCCCCGGCAGGCAGGACGCTGCGGTAGATCCCGAACGCGCCGAGGTCGCTGCCCATGTCGAAGACGCCGAGGGTCACGCACGCCGACGGGTCGTCGCCGAGGCGATAGCGGACCTGGAGCAGGCGGCGGAAGCCGTGCGCGAAGTACACCGGCGCGCCGCCGTCGAGCACCTCGAAGAGCGTGTCGGAGAGGTACTCGCGCGGGCCGTCGTCCACCTGCCACCCGGCCAGGTCGCCGAAAGCGGGCAGGAGCCGGGCGAGGTCCACTGTCGCCGGCGCGGCGGGCGCCGGTGGAGGAGGCGCGCCGCACGCGCACGCCAACAGCGCCAGCGCCGCGAGGGCGAATGCGCGGGTCGCCACCCTCAACCCCGCGCGAACGTCAACCGGCGGTGGGCCTCGGCCAGTTCCGCTCGCACCGGTCGCGCGTGGGGGCACGCGGCCTCGCACGGCGCGTCGCACGAGGCGCACTCCGCGGCGCGTGAACGGCGCGGCAGCGCTCGGTACCGGCCCATCGCCTCCTTCTCGCGCCCGTAGTAGGTGAAGTACATCGCGAAGCGATTGACGTCGGCGACCGCCACGCCGTGCGGGCAGGCGGCCTCGCAGGTCCGGCAGAAGCGGCACACCCGGTCGTCCATGACGCGGGCGTAGCGGCGCAGCATCGCCGCCTCGGAGACGGTCAGCGGCGCGCCGGTCGCCGCCGCGAACGAGCGGATCTGGTCGAAGGTGCGGATCGAGATGAGCACCGAGGCGACGTCGGGGTTGGTCAACGCCCACTTGGCCGCGGCCTCGGCGAACGACAGCCCGCCGTTCTCGAGATCGGCGATCTCGCCCTGGCGCGCGCCGGCGTTGGTCTTGAACACCGCGACGCCGATCCCCTTCTCGGCGGCCCGGCGCAGCGTCGCGCCGATGTCGGGGTCGCTCATGAAGTCGTAGCGGATGAAGAACGCCCCGAAGCGTCCGTCGGCGATCGCGGCGTCGAGGATCGGCGACACCCTGCCGGTGTGCGCCGACAGCCCGAGGTGCTTCACCTTGCCGGCGCGCTTGGCCGCGTCGATCGCCTCGTGGAGCGCATCGCGGCGCAGTTCCTCGGGCGACTCGACGGCGCCGACGTAGAAGACGTCGATGTACTCGGTGTGCAGGCGGCGCAGGCTGGCGTCGATGAGGTCGCGCAGCCGGTTCGCGCCGGTGCCGCGCCCGATCATCTCGCCGGTGGCGATGACCACCCGTTCGCGCGGGATGCCGGCGGACGCGATCGCCTCGCCGACCGCCTCCTCCTCGCGCCCGTCGAGGTACGAACCGGAGGTCATCACCAGGTTGTACCCGGCGTGCAGGGCGGCGGCGAGCAGGGGTGCGTTGCGCGTGCCGTGGGCGCCGAACGACACCTCCGAGACGTGCAGTCCGGTACGCCCGAAAGGGCGGGTGCGCATGGCGACCGGCGGCCCAGGGGGAGCCTCGGCGCGGTCGGCGCAGCCGGCCGCGGCCAGGCCGGAGGCGGCCACCCCCAGTTGCAGGAAGCGACGCCTATCGAGGGTTCGCGCGGAAGGAGCCACCGGTCACCTCCCGGCCCGCGGGCGCCCCGATCCCGGGCCTCGGAGCGGATTTCAGCGTGGGCCTCGATTCTGAGAGGAGTATAGGTCCGCACGGGTTCGGGGGTGCGCGCCGGGGGGTGGGACGCTGGCGGGGGATGTCCCGGCGACGTAGAATCCGGAGCGGCGGCACCAACGTACCGGCAGCGGTTGCCTCATCGCGGGAGGGTCCATGACGCGGAGCGCGGCGAGCGGGGTCCAGAGGTACGTCGAGCAGGCGCGGGCGGCGACGGAGGAGCGGCGGGCCACCCGCGAAGCGGTGCGGCGGCTGAAGTTCGACACCATCGCCGTCCACGGCATGTACAGCCTCCAGGAGGCCTTCGCAGGCGGCCAGGGCGGCGTCATCGAGCCGGTCTTCCCCTCCACCTCGCAGGCGTATCGGGACTCGGACGAGATGGAGGCCGGGCTCTCCTACCAGATCCCGACCTGGTGCTACTCGCGCATCCACAACCCGACCGTCTTCTACCTGGAGGAGACGCTCTCGCTGCTCGAGAGCTACGGTTGCGCGACCGACGCCACCGCCCTGTGCACCGCGTCGGGGATGGCGGCGATCAAGCAGTCGGTCGAGCCGCTGCTCGAGCTGCCGTCGTCGGGCGGGCGAGTCAACTTCGTCTCCGCCTCGCAGGTCTACGGCGGGACCTTCCAGCTCTTCAACCTGCGCATGCGCGAGCGCGGCGCGGACGTGCGCTGGGTGACCGAGCCGTGGAAGATCGAGGCGTGGGAGCCGCTCGTCGACTCCGACACCCGCTTCCTCTACGGCGAGATGCCCTCCAACCCGCAGCAGGCCTGCTTCGATGTCGAGGCGGTGGCCGACCTCGCGCACCGGCACGGCATCCCGCTGATCGTCGACGCGACGATCGCGACGCCGGCGTTGATGCGCCCGCTCGCCCACGGCGCCGACGTGGTCGTCCACTCGCTGACCAAGACCGCGGGCGCGGGAGGTTTCACCATCGCCGGGGCGATCGTCGCCCGCCACGACCTGGTCAGCCGACACCTGCCCGACGACGTACGCCGGGACTACGCGCTGTGGCTCAAGCTGTGGCCCTTCCGGGACTCCGGCCCGTGCCTCAACCCGTTCGCCGCGTTCATGCTCCTGACCGAGATCCGCACTCTGTCGGCCAAGGTGCGGCAGTTCTCGGCCAGCACCGTGAAGGTCGCGCGCTACCTCGCCGGGCACCCGCGGGTCGAGAAGGTGGACTACCTGGGCCTGAGCGGCCACCCGCTGCACGCGCTCGCCTCCCGGTACATGCGCCTGGTGGACTCGGACGAGCCGGCGTTCGGCCACCTGATGTCGTTCGACATCAAGGGCACGGCCGCGGACGCGCGCCGTTTCTTCGACGCGCTGCAACGCATCGTGCGCGCCACCGACCTCGGGCGCGTCAAGTCGGTGGCGACGATTCCGGCGATCTCGACGCACCAGCAGCAGGGGGACGAGGGGCGCCGACTGGCCGGCATCCCGCCGACGATGGTGCGCCTGTGCGTCGGTGGGGAGCACCCCGACGACGTGATCGCGGATCTGGAGCAGGCGCTGGCCAAGATCTGAGGGCCCGGCGGCGCGGCCGCACGGGAGAATGGACGGGACGCGGCGCACGCCGCCCCGGGAACAAGGAGGGAGCGTCATGAAACTGCTGTTCGTCGGGTTCGGGACGGTCGGGCAGGGGCTCGCGGAGCTGCTGCTCGCGCGCCGGGAGCAGCTCGCGGCCGAGTACGGGATGGAATGGCGGGCGGTCGGCATCGCCGACTCGCTCAAGGGGAGCTGCGCCGACCCCAACGGCCTCGACCTCGCCCAGGCGCTGGCGGTCGCGGCGCGAGGCGAGTCACTCTCGGCCATGCCCGGCGCGGGGTGCGACTGGGACGCGCCGGCGATGATCGCGAGGGCGGACGCGGACGTCCTCCTCGAGGCGACGTACACCGACATCAAGACCGCCGAGCCGGCGACCTCGCACATGGTCGCGGCGCTCGAGCGCGGCATGCACGTCGTCACCACCAACAAGGGACCGCTCGCCCTCAACTACCGCCGGCTCGCCGAGCTGGCGCGGGCGAAGGGGCGGCGCTTCCTGTTCGAGGGGACGGTGATGGCCGGTACGCCCGCGCTCAACCTGCGCCGCGAGTGCCTGGCGGGGAGCGGCATCCGCGCCGTGCAGGGGATCCTCAACGGCACCACCAACTACATCCTCACGCGCATGGAGGAGGGGCTGTCCTACGCGAGCGCCCTGGCCAAGGCGCAGGAGCTGGGCTACGCCGAGGCGGTGCCTGACGCCGACGTGCTCGGCTGGGACGCGCTCGCCAAGGTGACGATCGTGGCCAACGTCGTGTTCGGCGCCGATCTCCACCCGACCGCCAGCCCGTGCGAGGGGATCACGAGGATCTCCGCCGACGACATCGCCAGGGCGAGGGCGTCCGGGCAGCGCTACAAGCTGATCGGCAAGGTGTGGCGCGAAACGGACGGCACGGTCAAGGCCCAGGTCGCGCCGCAACTCGTCCCGCTCTCGCACCCGCTGGCCGGGGTGTCGGGCGCGACCAACGCCCTCACCTTCACCACCGACGCGCTCGGCGAGGTGACCGT
This sequence comes from Acidobacteriota bacterium, assembly GCA_040754885.1. GTDB lineage: Bacteria > Acidobacteriota > Thermoanaerobaculia > Thermoanaerobaculales > Thermoanaerobaculaceae > JBFMCD01. Next base: position 1,613 of record JBFMCD010000093.1, on the reverse strand, counting down.
CGTCGGGCCGGGCGCCGGCCGCGCCGCCACCGGATACGCCATGCTCAACGACCTGCTGCACATCGCGGGGAGGGGCTGACCATGAAGATGTACCTGGCCGGCGAGTGGGTGGACCGACCGACGACGATCGACGTGCGCGACCCGTTCGACGACAGCCTGATCGACACCGTGCCCGCCGCGACGAAGGAGGACGTGGAGACCGCCATGGCCGCCGCCGTGCGCGGCTTCGAGCAGGCACGGCGCATGACCGTCTACCAGCGCTTCCAGGTCCTGACCCGGGCCGCGGCGCTGGTCCAGGAGCGCCAGGAGGACCTCGCGCGCACCATCGCCCGCGAAGGGTCCAAGACGATCCGCGAGGCGCGCAAGGAGGCAAGGCGCTGCGGCAACACCATGACCGTCTCCGCCGAGGAGTCCAAGCGCCTGCTCGGCGAGACCATCCCGTTCGACTCCTTCCCCGGCGGCGAGCACCGCCAGGGCTACTTCACCCGCGTCCCGATCGGCATCGTGGTGGCGATCACGCCGTTCAACGACCCGCTCAACCTGGTCGCGCACAAGCTCGGGCCGGCGATCGCCGCGGGCAACGCCGTGATCCTCAAGCCGGCCACGGTCACGCCGCTGTCCGCCCTCAAGCTCACCGAGATCCTGCTCGAGGCCGGCCTGCCCCCGCTCGTCCTGCAGACCCTCACCGGCCACGGCGCGGAGATCGGCGACGCGCTGGTCGCCGACCCGCGGCCGCGCATGATCTCCTTCACCGGCGGGTTCGAGGCCGGGATGCGCATCACCCGGCTCGCCGGCCTGAAGAAGATCGGCATGGAGCTGGGCTCCAACTCCCCGGCGGTGGTGTGGAAGGACGCCGACGTCGCCTGGGCGGCGGAGACCTGCGTGTCGGGCGCGTTCTGGGCCGCCGGGCAGAACTGCATCGGCGTGCAGCGCGTCTACGTCCACCGCTCGATCTACGACGCCTTCCGCGACCGTTTCGTGGCCCTGACAGGGGCCTACACGATCGGCGACAAGATGGACGAGGCCACCGACATGGGGCCGATGATCAACGAGGGCGAGGCCAGGCGCGTCGAGCGCTGGGTCGCCGAGGCGGTGCAGAAGGGCGCGCGCGTCCTCGCCGGCGGCACCCGCACCGGGACGCTGTTCGCGCCGACGGTGCTGGAGAACGTCCCCGAGGACGCGACCATCCACCGCGAGGAGGTGTTCGGCCCGACCGTCAACCTCTACCCGTTCGACACCGTCGAGGAGGGGATCGCCAAGGCCAACTCGCTGCCGTTCGGCCTGCACGCCTGCCTGTTCGCCCGCGACATCGACGTCGCCTTCCAGATCGCCAACGGCCTCGACTGCGGCGGCGTGATCGTCAACGACTCCACCGACTACCGCCTCGACTCGATGCCGTTCGGCGGGATCAAGAACTCCGGCCTCGGCCGCGAGGGGATCCGCTTCTCGCTGCAGGAGATGACCGAGCCGAAGATGATCTCGTTCTATCTCCCGCCGAAGTGAGAGGCAGGGGAGAGGGGAGAGGGGAGAGGGGAGAGTAGGAAAGAACGGGATCGGTGCGGGTCGGGGTCTCTCTCCTCTCCCCTTCGAGAAGACAGGGGAGAGACGAATAG
>JBFMCD010000092.1:145150-188526 GCA_040754885.1 Acidobacteriota bacterium | reverse complement strand
CTCCTGCTCGCCGAGGCGCCCCCGCCCCACGTGTTCCCCGGCGCGGCTCTGGTGATCGCGGCGCTCGCGCTCGAGTACACGGCGGGTTCGCACGCGCGCCACGACACGCGCGGCGGCGACGGCTAGCGGTTCAGGCGCTTGCGAACCGGCCTTCCGGTCGAGACGGATGTCGTGCCTCCTGCGAGGTTGTCCGACGGCGCGGACTCGCACTCGGCGCCGGCGATCCGGGCGGACTGGGCGTACGTTCGCGGCCGTTCGGCCGAAATGGTTACGCGGACAGTCGCCATGCTCGCGGGCGCCAGGTCGCCGAGCATGCACCGCACCGACCCCGACTCGAACTCGCACGTTCCCTGCGAACTCTCGGCCGTCATCGGGGCACCGGGCGAGAGGGCGTCGTAGAAGGTGACTCCGCTCGCGGGCGCGGCGCCGACGTTCCGCACTGTGAACACCGATGTGAACGGCAGGCCGCGCACCGCCTGTGCGGGAAGCTCCGTGCCGAGGGAGAGGTCGACTCCCGGCACGCCCACGGGAAGCCGCACCGTCTCCACCTGTCCCGCAGGCGCGTTGGTGTGGTGGAGCAGCAGCACCTGCAGGGGGGCGGCGGCGGAGTCCCGGTCGATCCTGAGGCTGATCGGCGCATGGAGCGGAAAGTACGGCCGGCCGTCCAGCCCGCCCGACGGATCGAGTGCCGGACGCGCCGGCTGGAAGGTGATCCGCGGCGAGGAGCTCACCGCCGCACCGCCCGAATAGCCTCGCACCCGATACCCGATCGTGGTCGTCGCGGAGGTCAACCCGATCGACGAGGCCTTCACGGGCAACACGAGCACGCGGCTGCCGAACGGAGCGGTGTCGAGAAGGTTGGCCGGAAACGCGTTGAGATACGCCTCGAACGCGAGCGCGGAGGCGGATGCCCGCCTGAGCGCGGTGATGAACGTGTCGGTGCTGCTCCCGGTGTCCTCGGGGTCCCCGGACGCGACGGTCCCGTAGTTCTGCGTCGTCAGGACCCAGTCGCTCGCGTCGTCGCCGTCGGTGTCGATCGACACCTCGAAGCGAAGCAGAGCGGGCTGGGGAGTCGACCACGGGCCGGCGGCGGCGACCGCGAAGTACAGCGTGGCCTGGGCGAGGTCGCCACGCTGGGCGACGTCCGACGCGGCGCCGACCGCGACCACGTCGGCCGCCGCCAGCGCGGGGTCGGTGAAGCCCTGTCCGGAGGAAGCCCAACCCATCTCGAACGCGGAGGTCACCGGCTGCGGGTGGGCGGACCCGCCGCAGAGCGGAACCGACAGCGTGAAGGAGCCGCTTCCGGCCGGGACGCAGAGCTGCGGCGCTGCCGCATTGGTGCGCGAGCGATGCTGGACGACCGCGTGGTACGGCAGTCTCGCGACCTCGATGCCGGCTTCCGCGATCCTCAGTTCTCCGGTCGCCTCCGGAAGCCGGTGCCGCGGTTGCCCTCCCTGTGTCGCTGGGGTGGTCGGGTCGTCGTACACGGTCAGCGCCGCGGAGTCGGTCTCGAGGACGACCGATACGGATGCGATCGCACCGGCTCCGAGCTCCACGGTGTCGGGCGTGACGGAGACCGTCACGCCGTCTCGGTTGGCGATCGGAATCGCCGAAACGGTGAGGAGGCGTGGGGAGAATCCGTGGTTGGCAATCTCGACGGTCCGCTCGACCCGGACGTGGTCATCGGCCTCGACGGCGCCGAACGAGAGCGCTACCTCGCCAGGCGTGGAGGTCGCGACGAGAAGCGACGCCTGCGTCGCGCGGTCCGCGCGAACCCGCCCGGCTCCGGATCGGCTCGGAGAGTACCGGGCTTGCGCGCCGTCCCGCGCGTTCGCCGCCGTGTTCATCAGCGCCGCCTTGACCTGCGCCGGGGACCACTCGCGCCGGACCTGGCGCACGAGCGCGGCGACGCCGGCCACGTGCGGCGTGGCCATCGAGGTGCCGCTCGCTTCGGCCGCCTCCGACCCGGAACCGTACGCTGCCGAGGCGATGCCGTATCCGGGAGCGGCCAGGTCGGGCTTGAGGTGGGCAGTCCAGGCCGCCGGTCCGCGGGACGAGAGGTCGGCGATCTGGTCGGCGAGGTCGGGTCGTGGGACGGTCAGCGTCGCGTCGAGGCCGACGGCCAGGCCCGCGCCGAGCGCTGCCTTGAACACGTTGCCGTCCGTGCGCCTGACCATCACTCCGGGGATCGAGATGCCGGCGCCGTCGCCTCCCATGACGATCGCCTCCCCGTCCTGGTTGTTGACCACCACCACCGCGCGGGCGCCGGCGGCCTGGGCGTTGAGGATCTTGATCGAGAAGAGGCATTCGCCGCGATCGATGAGTGCGATCCTGCCTGCAACCTCGGTGCCGTTGGCCAGCGCCGTGCAGGCGCCCGCGGGGTCGGTCCGGACCACCGTGCCGCCGACCGGTCCGCTCGCCGAGAGCGGGCGGGTGATGGCGCCCTCGACAGCGGGGTAGAGAGCGCTGATCGAGGCCGGCTGGGTCACGCGCAGCGCGCGGCTCGAAAGCCCGTCGTCGATCGAGGCGGCGACCGACACCGCCCACGGCGAGTTCGCCGGGTCGCCGGAGGTGAAGAACGTGTTTCCGGCGTTGCCCGCGGCCGCGACGACGACCGTGCCCCGGCCCAGCGAACCGTCGGACAGCCGACGCACCGCGTCCCACTCCGTGGGCGAGCCGCACGAGTAGTCGCATCCGAGTGACAGGTTGACGACATCGAGGGCGTCGGTGAAGTCGCCGTCCTGGTTCGGGTCGGCCGCCCTTTCGAGGGCGTCGAGGAGGAGGGCGGTGGATCCGGCGCAGCCGAAGACCTTGAACGCGACGAGCTCGGCTCCCGGCGCGACTCCGGGGCCGACGGCGAACTGGGTGAAGTCGGTGGCCGCGCTCCACGGTCCCGCAAAGGTCGCTCCCGACCGGAGCACGCCGAATCCGGCCGCGGTGCCGGCGACGTGCGTGCCGTGGCCACCGCAGTCAAGAGGGTCGGGGTCGGGTGCGGGAGTGCGCGCTCCCTGGTCGCTTGCGCTCGCGTCGTACTCGTCTCCGGCGAAGTCCCACCCACCGACGACCTTGGTGGTCGGGAAAGTGCCGGGTTCGATGACCGTGCGGTCGTTCCCCGAGTACGCGGACGGTGTGCCGGGCCCGCCGAAGTCCGCGTGCGTGTAGTCGATGCCGCTGTCGACGACGCCGATCGTCACGCCCGTGCCGTCGCCGAGTCCCGGGCCGCGCTGCCACGCTGCCGGCGCCCCGAGGAAGGGGACGCTGCTCGCGTTGACCGGGCGGTAGACACCGACGGGGTCGATCCTCGCGACCCCCGGCATCGTAGCGATCTCGGCCAGCCGCGCCGCCTTCACCTCAACGCGGACGGCGTTGACGAGCCGGACGAATCGCCCCGTCGTGACCGCGCCGATCGCCTCCAGCCCCGGGGCCAGAACCTCCTGCTCGGCGGTGATCGCGGCGATGGTGCGGCCGCCGCGCCCCGGGCGCACGTGAAGCGCTTCGGCGGACATCGCCCCGGAAAGTGGTTCACCCTCGAGGACGACGTACGCGGCAACGCGCCGGTCCGGTTCCAGTCGTGTCAGCAACGGGTGGATCTCGGCCTGCCCGGCACAGAGATTCCGTGCCGCCGTCGCTGCGTGAAGGGCCGCCAGCGTCGCGATCGCGGTGAGGAGGTTTCGCACTCGCACGACCCCGTATACCACGAACCCTGCCGGTCGGGTGTGCTAGCATGACCACCCGAAGCGGCGGCTCGGGAGGTTCCATGTCAAAGGTGCAAGTTCTTGACGCTCGCGGAATTACGAGAGCAGTCGAGCGCATGGCGGCGGAGATCCTCGAGCGCGCCGGGGACGAGACGATGCTCTACCTGGTCGGCGTCCAGACCAGGGGCGTCCCTCTCGCCCGCAGGTTGGCCCGCCACATCGCGGCATCGACCGCGCACGAACCCCCGGTCGGGGCGCTCGACATCACGTTGTACCGGGACGACGTGGGACCGTGGCGGGCGGCGCACCAGCAGCCGTTGCTCCGCGCGACCTCTCTCCCGGTGGCCGTCGACGGCCGGCAGGTCTGCCTCGTGGACGACGTGCTGTACACCGGCCGCACGGTGCGCGCCGCGCTGGACACGCTGATGGACTACGGCCGCCCGCAGGCGATCCGTCTCGCCGTGCTGATCGACCGCGGGCACCGCGAGCTCCCGATCGCCGCCGACTTCGTCGGCAAGGTCGTGCCGACCTCGCGGGACGAGGATGTTCAGGTGCGCTTGAAGGAGAGCGACGGCGAGGACGGCGTGTGGCTGGCCAGGGAGGAGGTGGACGGATGAGCATCAAACCGGCCGAGCGCCTGCGGCTGAAGGACCTGGTCGGCATCGAACCGCTGACGCCGGAGGAGATCCAGCTCATCCTCGACACCGCCGACAGGATGCGCGAGGTCGCCGAGCGGCCGATCAAAAAGGTCCCGGCGCTGCGCGGCAAGACGGTGGTCAACCTGTTCATGGAGGCCTCGACGCGCACGCGCTTCTCCTTCGAAGTGGCGGAGAAGCGGCTGTCCGCGGACTCGCTGAACTTCTCGGCCAGCGCCTCCTCGGTGGAGAAGGGGGAGACGCTGCTCGACACCGCCCTCAACCTCGAGGCGATGCAGCCCGACTTCCTGGTCATCCGCCACAAACACGCCGGAGCGCCGCACCGCCTGGCCAGGGTGCTCAGGGCCTCGGTGATCAACGCCGGCGACGGGGCCCACGAACACCCCACGCAGGCGCTTCTCGACGCGCTCACCATCCGGCTGAGACGCGGCACCCTCGAGGGGCAGGTGGTCGTGATCGTCGGCGACATCGAACACTCGCGGGTGGCGCGCTCGGACATCCTCTTGCTGTCGAGGATGGGCGCCCGCGTCCGCGTGGCCGGGCCGCCCAGTCTGATTCCGTGCGGCATCGAGGCGCTCGGTTGCGAGGTCCACCATCGCATGGAGGAAGCCGTCGCCGGCGCCGACGTCGTGATGATGCTGCGCATTCAGCTCGAGCGCCAGGGCCGGATGAACTTCCCGACGGTGCGCGAGTATTTCGACTTCTTCGCCCTGACTCCCGAGCGGCTGAAGCTGGCGAGGAAGGACTGTCTGGTGATGCACCCCGGCCCGATCAACCGCGGCGTGGAGATCGACTCCCGGGTCGCGGACGGGCCGCAGTCGGTGATCCTCGAACAGGTCACGAACGGCGTGGCGGTGCGGATGGCGGTGCTCTACCTGCTGGCTGGAGGTCACGGTGAACCGATTGCTGATTAAGCACGCCCGCGTGGTGGACCCCTCGCAGCGCCTCGACGACGGCCTCGACGTGCTGGTCGTGGACGGCAAGGTCGAACGGATCGCCGAGCGCATCCAGGACAAGGGAGCCGAGGTGCTCGACGCAGCCGGCCTGATCGCCGCGCCGGGGTTCATTGACGTCCACGTCCACCTCCGAGAGCCGGGATACGAGTACAAGGAGACCGTCGCGAGCGGCACGGCGGCGGCGCTGGCCGGCGGCTTCACCGCACTGTGCTGCATGGCCAACACCAATCCCGTCAACGACAACGCCGCCGTCACCGAGTTCGTCCGCGCGCGCGCCGAAGAGGCGGGCAACGCCCGTGTCTACCCGATCGGCGCGGTGAGCAAGGGGCTCGCGGGCGAGGAACTGGCCGAGCTGGGCGAGATGGTACGCGCCGGCGCGGTGGGGTTCTCGGACGACGGCAGGCCGGTCCACAACGCCCATCTGATGCGCAAGGCGCTGGAGTACGCGCGCATGTTCGACGTTCCGATCGTCGAGCACGCCGAGGATCTCGACCTGGTGTCCAAGGGTGTGATGCACGAGGGCGCGGTTTCGACGCGACTCGGCCTGAAGGGTATCACTGCCGCGGCCGAGGACGTCGTGGTGGCGCGGGATCTGATCCTGGCCGACAGCTTCTCCGCGCGGTTGCACGTCGCCCACGTGTCGACGCGGGGGTCGATCCACCGCATCCGGGTCGCCAAGGGACGCGGTGTGCCCGTCACGTGCGAGGTGACGCCGCACCACCTCGCCCTCACCGACGAGGCCGTGGCGGCCACCGAGTACGACACCAACACCAAGATGAACCCTCCGCTGCGCAGCGCGGACCACGTCGAGGCGCTCATCGAGGCGGTGCTCGACGGAACCGTCGACTGCCTCGCTTCCGACCACGCGCCGCACCACGCCGACGAGAAAGCCCTCGAGTTCGATCTCGCGCCGTTCGGGATCGTCGGCCTCGAGACCGCGATCCCGGTGACGTGGGACGTGCTGGTGCGCAAGCACAAGATGCCCGTCTCGCGTTTCGTCCAGCTGTGGACGACCAACCCGGCGCGCGTCTACCGCCTGCCCGGCGGGACGCTCAAGCCGGGGAGCCCAGCCGACATCACGCTGCTCGATCCCGAAGCGCGGGCCACCGTGAGCCCGGAGCGCTTTCGCTCGGCGTCGCGCAACACACCGTTCGGCGGCATGCGCCTGCGCGGCTGGCCGGCGGCGACGATCGTCGGCGGAGAGGTCCGCTACCGCCGTGAGCGGCGATAGACCACGTCGCGTCGTCGTCGTCGACGATTCCCCGCTGCAGTGCGCGGCGTGGCGGCAGCTGCTCGAGCGCCGCTACGGCGAGCGTGCGGCGGTCGAGACATACGACGACCCTCGTACCGCCCTCGAACACCTCGCGCAGGACATTCATCTGATGCTGCTCGACTGGGAGATGCCCGGATTCGACGGACAGCAGGTCCTCGAGGAGGCGAGGTTGCGTGGCGTCAACCTCAAGCGCGTCATCATCACGTCGGGCCATCCCGCGGACAGGCTGCACCAGGTGTTCGACCGGACCGGGTGCCTGGCGGTGATCGAGAAGAGCGAGCCCGAGCAGCAGGCGGCGTTCCTGATGATCCTCGATTCGATCATGCGCCGTTGACCGCCCCTTGCGCGGTCCGCGATGGGCCCACTGGCGGCTGCGCAGCGCCGCGGCTCGACTCCGGCAGATGTCGAGTCGGCATCACTCCTCGGCGCGCGGCGGCATGAAGGCGGGTATCCCGGTGAGGTGCCCGCCGAGGATCAGCGTGTGCATGTCGTGGGTGCCCTCGTAGGTGTACACCGACTCCAGGTTCATCAGGTGGCGCATCACCGGATACTCGTTGACCACGCCGTTGGCGCCGTGGATCTCGCGCGCAAGCCGAGCGCACTCTCGCGCCGCCCAGCAGGAGTTCCGTTTCGCCTGCGAGACCTGCACGAAACTCGCCCGCCCCTCGTCCTTGAGGCGTCCGAGGCGCCACACCATCAGCTGACCCTTGGTGATCTCGTTGGCCATCCACACCAGCTTCTCCTGGATGATCTGGTGCGAGGCGATCGGCGCGCCACCGAACTGGGTGCGCGTCGACGCGTACGAGAGCGAGGCGTGGAACATCGCCAGCGCCGAGCCGAGGGCGCCCCAGGCGATCCCGTAGCGCGCCTGGGTGAGGCAGGAGAGGGGGCACTTCAGCCCGGCCGCGCCGGGCAGCCGGTTCGCCTCGGGGACGCGGACGTCGGAGAAGGCGAGTTGCGAGGTCACCGATGCGCGCAGGGAGTACTTGCCTCGGTGTTCGGAGGTTCCGAAACCGGGAGTGCCGCGCTCGACCAGGAAGCCGCGAACCACGCCGGCGTCGTCCTTGGCCCAGACGACGGCGACATCGGCGATCGACCCGTTCGTGATCCACGCCTTGGCCCCGTTGAGCACCCAGCCCTCGCCGTCGCGGCGCGCCCGCGTTCTCATTCCGCCCGGGTTGGAGCCGAAGTCCGGCTCGGTGAGTCCGAAGCAACCGATCGCCTCTCCGGCGGCGAGCCTCGGGATCCAACGGTCCTTCTGCTCCTTGCTGCCCCAGGTCATGATCGGGTACATCACCAGCGCGGACTGGACCGAGACGAACGAACGAAGGCCCGAATCGCCCCGCTCCAGCTCCTGCATCACGAGGCCGTACGCGACGTTGCTCAGCCCGGGCAGGCCGTAGTCGTGAAACGTCGCGCCGAACAGGTTCAAGCGCGCCATCTCCGGCACCAGTTCGCGGGGGAACCGGCCCTCCCACGCCCACTCCTCGATGCCAGGCAGAATGCGCTCGCGCACCCAGTCCCGGACGGTGTCGCGGACCATTCGCTCGTCCTCGGAAAGGAGTTCGTCGGTGAGGAACAAGTCGAGAGACTCTATGGACATCCTGCCCTCCACGACCGGCAACGGTGGAATCGAACGATAGCATTCCGTTTCCGTGTCTCGACGGCGGCGAGCGGCTTCGGCTAGCATGACCGCAGCACACGCTGTCCGCAGGCAGCGGCGGGAGGTCGGATGAGTCCGTTCATGGGTGGCTCGGCGCCGGCGATGGCCAACCAAATCGCCGACGGCTTCACCCTGGTCACGGCCGTGCAACTCAAGCGGTTGCTCGACGGCGAGCTCGACCAGCTCCAGTTCGAGCTGGAGAAACTCCTGCGCGACCAGCGCGCCGAGCAGGTCGCTCTCGACGACATCGCCGCGATCCAGGCGCGGAACCGCAAGATGACCCGCATCTCCGGCGCGATCCAGCAGATCCAGATGGCGATTCAGAAGCGGCGGCGCCGCGTGTGAGCGAGGCGGCCTGGTGGCGCCACCTGCGCGGGGATCCGGGCCGGTTCCTCCTCGATGAATCCGAGCCGGGGGTGGTGTGGCGTGCTCAGGTCGAGCTCCTCGGCCGGCCCCACGATTCACCCGCCGCCGTTCGGGCGCGGGAGCAGGCGCGCCGGACCGGGCTCGCCGCCGGGGTCCTGGAGGGCCAGGAGCCGCCCGGCTACTGGGGCTCTCCGGGAGGCTACGGGGTCAGGTGGGGAGGGACCGCCTGGCGGGTGAGTGCTCTGGCGCAGCTCGGCGCCGATCCCGAGGATCCGCGCGTGGAACGCGGCGCCGCGACGCTGCTCGAATCGTTGCAACCGCGCGACGGGGGGTTCTCGCCGGCGCGCGGGAAGATCCCGTCGTCGTGTTTCACCGCCGAGGTGTGCGCGGCGCTGGCCCGGTTCGGTTTCGCTCATCAACCGCGGGTGCGCGAGGCGATGGCGTGGCTGGCCAGCCGCCCGGTGCAGGACGGCGGCTGGTCGTGCCCCGATCTCAGACACCTGGTCGGGGGCAGCTGCCCGATCGCGGCGGTCGCCGTCCTGCGGCTGGTCGGCGAACTTCCCGAAAGCGAACGTCGTCGCGCCACGCAGCTCTCCTCGCGCGCCGCCTCGTACCTGACCGAGCACGACCTGTTCGCGCGCGGCGGCGCTCCGCGTGGCTGGCTGGCGTTCTCCTGGCCGAATCTCGGGCGCACGGACCTGATCGACGCGCTCGCCGCCCTGGCGCTTGCCGAGAGGCCCGGCGATGCCTCCGTGACGGCTTCGTTGCCGCTCGTCATCGCGGGACAGGACGAGACCGGCCGATGGCGGCAGCACGCCGGATCGCCGTACGGCGAGCCGGTCGGGGTGCCTGGACGCTGGGTGACGTTGCGGGCACTGGTCGCGATATCGAGGTACGGCGAGACCGTGCCCGCGATCACGGCCGAGTGAGGGGCGACGCTGAGGCGGCCGGATCGCGGACGCCGCGTCTCTCCTGGACGAGCAAGGGGGCGAGAGAGAAGCGATGCGAGGAGTGATCGTCACGGGAGCGTCGAGCGGGATCGGACTGGCATGCGCGCTGGCGTTCCTCGAGCGCGGCGACACGGTGACGGCTCACTTCCACACGCAGCGTGAGCCGGTGGAGGGGTTGAGGCGACGGTTCGGGTCTCGCGTGCGGCCAGTGCAGGCCAACCTCGCGACCGAGCGCGGTTGCGTCAAGCTGATCAGCGAGACCGACCGGCTCGACGTTCTCGTCCATTCGGCGGGGATTTGGACCGCGGGACCGATCGCCGCGCTCACGCGGACCGGCCTGGAGGAGATTTTCCGAGTCAACACCTTTTCGGCCTACTTCCTGGCGCGAGGGGCGGCGCATTCGATGGAGCGGGGGAGCATCGTCTTCATCGGGTCCACGGCGGGCGAGCGTGGCGAGGCCGGCCACTCCCACTACGCGGGCTCGAAGGCGGCGCTGTGGGGCCTGGTCCAATCGCTCGCGCAGGAGCTGGCCCCGGACATCCGCGTCAACCTGGTGTCACCCGGTTGGGTGCGCACGCCGATGGCCGAACCCGCGCTGGCTCAGCCCGGCCGCCTCGACCGGATCGTCTCGGCCGTTCCGCTCCGGCGGATCGCCGAACCCGAGGACGTTGCGTCCGCAGTCGTCTTTCTCGCGGACGAGAGTCAGCGCCACGTGACCGGCATCGACCTGCCGGTCTCCGGTGGTGCGCTGATCCCGATGCCGCGCGGTTGACCGCCCGGACCTCCGGGCTCCCGCCGGAATCGGGAGAGACGGGAGCCTCGCCCGGCGCCAGTTGCCGCTTCGGCTGCTTGTCCGTACACTTCACAAGGCCGGGAGGGCAATGATGGACATCGGCATTCCAAAGGAGAGGAACGCGCACGAGCACCGCGTGGCCTTGACGCCATCGGGCGTGAAGACACTGGTGCACCAGGGTGCGCGGGTCTGGGTCGAGCGGGCCGCCGGGGTCGAGGCGGGTTACTCCGACGCGGACTTCGAACGTGCCGGCGCGACGATCGCGTACAGCCGGGACGAAATCTTCGCGCGCAGCGAACTGGTGGCGTGCATCCAGCCGCCGGGCCCGAAGGCCCTCGAGGTGCTCCGACCCGGCCAGATCGTGGTGGCGAACTGGGCCCTTCCCGCCGCCCGGCCCGAGGACTTCCGCGCACTGCAGGAGCGCGAGGTGACGGCGATCGGGCTCGAGGTGCTGGAGAACGACGAGGGTATGGCCACCGTACGGATCTGCATGTCGGAGATCGCCGGCCGGCTGGCGCTGACCATCGGCTCCGGGCTCCTGCTCAATGAGTTCGGCGGCAAGGGAATTCTCCTCTCGGGCGCGCCGGGCGTGACGCCGGCGAGCCTGGTCATCATCGGCGCGGGCGTGCTCGGCCGCTCCGCCGCGCAGGCGGCGCTCGGCAACGGCGCCCACGTGGTTCTTCTCGACCGCTCGGTGGAGCACCTGCGCTATGCCCTCAACCACCTCGATCGGCCGGTTCCGACGATGCTCGCGACGCGACCGAACATCGAGAAGACGCTCTCCTTCGCCGACCTGGTCCTGCTCGCCGCCGCCGTCGAGGGGGACCGCGCGCCGCTGCTCATCACGCGCGACATGCTCGCGCTGATGCGGCCGCGCAGTGTGCTCATGGACCTGTCGATCGACATGGGAGGCTGCTGCGAGACGTCGCGGCCGACCTCGTTCCCGACGCCGACCTACGAGGTGGACGGGATCGTCCACTTCTGTGTGCCCAACCTGCCCTCGGCGGCGGCGCGCTCCTCGACGGTTGCCCTGACCAATGCGCTCCTGCCCAGCCTGCTGGAGATCGTGGAGCACGGGTTCGACCGTGCCTTCACGGAGAACCGCGGCCTGTGCCGGGGCACCTACCTGTTCAAGGGGCTGTGCTGCAAGGAATCCGTCGCCAGGATCTTCGGCGTCGAGTGCCAGGCGCCGCCCTGCTTCGGGCACTGAGGGGGGCACCGTGCACTGGGTCGATCTCTACCGCAAACGGGTGACCACCGCCGAACAGGCGGTCAACGCCGTCGGATCGCACGACCACGTGTGGATCCACGGCGGCTGCAACAACCCCGAGGAACTCGTCAGGGCGCTGGTCGCACGGTCCGGCGAACTCGAGGGCGTGGAGATCGTCCACATCCTCACCTTCGGCGCCGCCGACTACGTCAAGCCGGAATACGCCCGGTCGTTCCGACATCGAGCGCTGTTCACCGGGCACAACGTCAGGCAGGCGGTCAACGACGGCCGGGCCGACTTCGTCCCGGTCTACCTGTCGATGATTCCGCGCCTGCTCCAGGAGGGCCTGCTGCCGGTCGACGTGGCGCTGATCCACATCTCGCCCCCGGACGAGCACGGCTTCTGTTCCTTCGGCGTCGGCATCGAGTGCACCAAGGCCGCGGCCGAACGTGCGCGCACGGTGGTGGCGCTGGTCAACAAGCAGATGCCGCGCGCGCTCGGCGACGCGTTCATCCACGTTTCCAAGCTCACCCACGTGGTCGAAGTCGACCGGCCGGTCCTCGAGTTGCCGCAGGTAACCGAGATCGGCGACGTCGCCCGCTCGATCGGAGCGCACGTCGCCGGTCTGATCGAGGACGGCTCGACGTTGCAGATGGGGATCGGCGAGATCCCGGACGCCGTGCTTCTCTTCCTCAAGGAGAAACGCCACCTCGGCATCCACACCGAGATGTTCTCCGACGGGGTGGTCGAGCTTTTCGAGAGCGGCGTCATCACCAACGAGCACAAGACGCTGCACCGGGGCAAGATCGTCGCCTCCTTCGTGCTCGGGTCGCAGAAGACCTTCGACTTCCTCGACAACAACCCGTTCTGCGAATTTCACCCCTCGGACTACGTCAACGACCCGTTCGTGATAGCGCAGAACGACAGGATGATCGCGATCAACTCGGCGCTCGCCGTCGACATCACCGGCCAGGTGTGCGCCGACTCGATCGGGCGGAGCATCTACTCGGGCTTCGGCGGGCAGGTCGACTTCATCCGCGGCGCCGCCCGGTCCAAGGGAGGCAAGCCGGTGATCGCCCTGCCCTCGACGGCCCGGGATGGGAGCGTCTCCCGGATCGTGGACGCCCTCGCCGAGGGATCGGGTGTGGTCACCAACCGGGCGGACGTGCACTACGTGGTGACGGAGTACGGCGTGGCTCGCCTGTTCGGGTGCAGTCTGCGGGAACGCGCACTGCAGTTGATCGAGATCGCGCACCCGGCGTTCCGGGACGAGTTGAGGGCGGCGGCCGCGCGGCGTAAACTCCTCTAGGTTGTGCCGACGAGGGGGAGGAGATCGATGGTCGAGTACGGTGAATTCGGCGTCAACGAGGACACGAGGCCCGAGCAGGCGGTCAAGGTCGCCATGGAGCGAGAGCGCAAGGCGCACGACTTCTACATGCTGTGCGCCGGGATCGTGAAGGACCCGGGCGTGAAGAAGATGTTCGAGTTCCTGGCCAAGGAGGAGACCCGCCACTTCGAGCTGCTCGAGAAGGAGTACGACCGCTTCATCGCCACCGAGGGGTGAGGTGTGAGCAGCTACGCGGTTCTGTTCGGCGACCAGCAGGAGCGCTTCGAGGCGGAGCGTGTGCTCAAGGAGCGTTTCGCCGACCTTTCGGTGGAGAGTCACGCCCGGCCGTGGGAGTTCGTCGAACGCGCCTGCCAGGTGCGGGCGGACGTCGCCATCGTGCTGCGCGGTCCGATCTCGGAACACCAGCAGCGCATCGACGCCGTGACCTCGCTGCGCCGCCACGGCTTCGGCGGGAGGATCCTGTACGCGGGTGCCTTTCTGACCGAGAAGCACGACGCGGTGGCGGCGGGAGCCGACTATGTCCTCGATCCCGACCGGCAGGTGTTGGAGAACGTCGTGGCCGCGGCGATCCAGCGGCCGAGACTCGCCGCCGACCACCCGTACCTGCGCTATCTGTTCGTCGGTGAGTGGGCGGCGGTGGAAGCGTTCGGGGACCTATTGCCGCCCGAACCGCCGGCGGTGCTGGCGGTGGCGATGTCGCAGCACCGTGACGAGGCCTTCTACTCGTCGCTCGCCGGTTACCTCAGGGCGAATCCGCGGGTCAACGCCATCCTCGTCGAGGATGACGTGGACGAGGACGTCTCGGCGATCGCTCTCGGAGCCGGGGTGCCCAACCACGTCGTCGTGGCGCAGGAAGGCCTCTCCCGGGTCGCTGAACTCGGCAGGCAACTCCTGCGCGCCGACTGGTTCGCGCGCGTCAGCGCGGCGTAGACGGAGTCGGTTGACGGCTGTCCGCTTCCCGTTGTCGGGCGGAGCGAACGGCCCGGGTCGACCCACGGCTCACGGCCAGCGCGTCGTGCTCCCGGACGCGGGCGGCCTCCCTGGTGGTCGCCCGTCCCGCCGGCCGCGCGGGGCCGCCCTCAGTAGCCCATGGCGCACCCGTCCTTGCGTGACTCCGAAGCGCCGAGCAGCACGCCGGTGACTGGGTCACGCCAGACGGCTTGATACCCGCCGAAGGACGTCCCGGTCGTCTCGACGATGCGGTGGCCGCGCCTGAGCAACTCTCGGCGCACGTCGGCCGGGATGGCGCTCTCCAGATGCAGTGCGCCGCCGCCGGTCATGGTCGTGCCGGTGGGTTCGGAGGAACCGGTGTGGTGGAAGCGCGGCGCGTCGCCCGCCTCCTGGAGGTTCATGGCGTGATCCACGAGGTTGACGACGACCTGGACATGACCCTGCGGCTGCATGTCTCCGCCCATCACGCCGAACGCCATGAACGGCACGCCGGCCTTCCCGAGGAAGGCCGGGATGATGGTGTGGAAAGGCCGTTTCCCCGGAGCGAGGACGTTCGGGTGGCCGGCCTTGAGGCTGAACTGGGCCCCGCGATCCTGCAGGCCGAAGCCGAGGGCCGGTATCGCGTGCCCGGAACCGAATCCCGTGTAGTTCGACTGGATGAGTGAGACCATCATTCCCTGGCTGTCCGCGGTCGCCAGATAGGTGGTGTCGCCTTCCGGGAGATCGGGAACGCCGGGATCGACCGACGGTGCGGCGCGAGACATGTCGATTCTCCGGGCCTGTGTCGTCGCGTATTGCTTGGACAGCAAGCCGTCGACCGGAACCGGGACGACGTCGGGATCGGCGATGTAGCGGGCGCGATCCGCGTACGCCAGTTTCTTGGCTTCGACGAGAAGGTGCCAGTAGTCGGCGTTGTCCCTTCCGAGTCTGCCGAGTTCGTGGCGTTCCAGGATGTTGAGCATCTGCAGCGCGGCGAGTCCCTGTCCGTTGGGAGGGATCTCCCACACCTGCCAGCCGCGGTAGGTGGTGCTGATCGGCTCCACCCAGGCGCTCGCGTGGTTCTCGAAGTCCTCGAGCGCGAAGAAGCCCCCGACTCGTCGGGAGTAGGCGACGATCTCTCGTGCGATCTCGCCGCGATAGTAGGCGTCGCGGCCGCCTCGGACGAGCAGGTCGAAGGTCCGGGCCAGGGCGGGGTTGGCGAACGGTTCGTTCTCGCGGGGTGCCCGGCCCCCGGGCATGAAGACGTCGGCGAAACCGGGCGTGCCGGCGAACAGCCTCGCGCCTCTCGCCCACGCCCCGGCGATCACCTGCGGCACCGGCACCCCCTCGCGTGCGTAGGCGGCCGCCGGCCCGAGCACGTCCGCCATCGGCAAGCGCCCGAAGCGCCGGTGCAGTTCGAACCACCCGTCCACTGCGCCGGGCACCGTCCACGCGAAAGGCGAGTACTCGGGGATCGTCCCGTCGGTCTCCGGCGCGACCTTCTCGGGCGTGAGCGCGAGAGGCGCCCGTCCGGACGCGTTGAGGCCGTGCAGCGTCGCCGTCCGGGGATCCCAGACCAGCGCGAAGAGGTCGCCTCCCGGGCCGCACGAGACCGGTTCCATGAGCGCCAGCGCCGCGTTGACGGCGATCGCGGCGTCGACGGCGCTGCCGCCGCGCTTGAGCACGTCGACTCCGACGTGAACCGCGATCGGGTGCGCCGCCGCGACCATGCCGTGCCGGGCGGCGACGACCGATCGGGTCGCGAGCGCGCGTCCCTCCGGGCGGTCGCCCGCGACGGCGACGAGGCTCCCGGCGGCGGAAACGGCGAGCGCGGCTGTCACGCTGACTCTCATACGAGCCTCCGCGGTCAGTGTAGGCGAAGCTCACGGCGGGCCCAAACTGTTCTAGAATCGAATGGGGTCCACGCGTGCTCCGTCGTCGCAAGGCCATCCTCGTCCTGCTCGTCGCTCTGATCGGTGCGCTGCTCGTCGCCACCTTCGGGACGGCGTTCGTCGCCACCCGCCGGACCATGGCTGCCTCCCGCCTCGAGCGGCTCCGGGCCGTCGCCAAGCTTGCGACCGCCAGCTACCGGGAGAGGCTGGATCGCGTCAACGAGCACCTGAGATACCTGGCGTCGCTCGGCGCCGGGGTCGACTCGGCGCGAGTCCGTGAAGGTGCGCAGGGCCTGCGAGCGGGCGATCCCCGCCTCGTGAGGGGCGTCGGACAGCTCGGACCTGACGGCTCGCTGCTGTGGAGCGCGCCGGAGGGCTGGTTGGCGCGGGAGGCTGAGCTCGTGGAGGAGGGCCGCAGTCCGTCCAGCGGCGATACCGCCGTGAGCCAGCCGATTCGCGGGCGTGACGGGACGTCGGCGCTCGTCCTCGCCGTGCCCCTCTCGCCGGGCGGTGGGCCGAAAAGGGACGGCACACTCCTGTGCGTCCTCGACATCGACGCGCTGGCTTCCGACACGATGGCCATGGTCGCGGCCGAGACCAGCGGGTTGGCGATGTTGGTCTCGCGCGGAGGAGGAGTGCTCGCCTCGGCTGGGGGAGAGGGCGCACCCCCGTCGACACTCGAGGCGGCACTCCCCGGCGACGCCGTCGCGGCCGTCCGCAGGGAGATTGCCGCCGGGGCCCGTACCGGCGAGCGGCTGGACGTGGACATGGACGGACGGTCGTCCACGGTGCTGGTCGCCAGCGAGTCGGCGCGTTTCCACGATCTCATCCTGACGGTGGTCGTGGTGCTCCCGGAGTCAACCGTGCGACGGGAGTCGAGAGCGGTGTTGCTTGCAGGTGGAGGCATACTCCTGGCGGTTCTCGCCGCCGTCGCCGCCGGCGCGGCGGCACTCGGTCGCGCGTGGCGGGATTCCGCCAGGAGCCGCGCCGACGTCGAGCGGTGGCGGAAGCAGGCAGAGGCCACCGAGCGAGACCGCAGGGGAAGATTCCTCTCCGAGGAGGGCCGCGAACCGGCCGTCTACCTGAAGGACCTTCGTGTTTCGTCCGCGAACATCTCGGCGGTGCGTTCGCTCGAGGTCGGCGAACTGGCGGACCTGTTGGGCAGAAGCTTCGCCGACTTCATCGTCGCCGAGGATCGCGGCCGGCTGGAGCGTTTCCTCGTCGGCAGGGTCGCCGGGGCGAACGTCCCCGAGCAGTTCCAGACGCGCCTGGCGACCGCTCGCGGCGGCCGGCGACTGGTCGAGATGGCGACCTCGCTGGTCGAACGGGACGGCACCGTTTTCGAACTGGTCAGCTGGCGCGACGTGACGGGCCGGGAGCGGGCGGAGGCGTTGCTGCGGGCCGCGGCGGCCGCGGTGCCGGCGGCCCTGGTGCTGTGCGATTCCGCCGGACTGGTCGTGTGGGCCAACGGTGCGGCCGCAGACACGCTGCGCCGCCCGGTCGAGCGCATGCACGGCCGGTCGCTCCTGCCCCTCGTCCATCAGGCCGACCGGCGCAAGGGACAGGCAATGTTCGGGCGCGCCTTGCGGAGCCTGCCGGCTGCCGCCAGCCTTCGCATGACACGCGCCGACGGAGATGTCGTTCTTTTCGACACCAGCGCCTCGCCCGTGGCGGTGGCGGGGGAGTTGTTCGGCGTCCTGTTCGCCGGTCAGGACGTCACGCAGCGGGCTCGCGAGGCGGAACAGCTGGAGCGTGGTCGCCGGGGCGAGGTCCTCGGCTCTCTTGCCAGCGCCGTCGCCCACCGACTGAACAACGCCTTCCAGGCCTTGCTCGGCATCGGCGAGAGGTTGAGGGAGATCCGGGGTCTCGAGGCGGTCCGCTCCTCGCTGGTGTCGGTCGTCGACGGCGCCGCTCAGGACCTCGGTCGCTTCGTGATCGCGGCACGGTCCGGACCGGCCACGCTCGAGTCGGTCCGCCTTCGCACGGTGGCCGAGTCGTGGGCGGGTCGGGCCCGCGAAGTGCTGGCGCCAGGGGTGCGGCTGTCGGTGCGGGCCGACTCCGCCGACGATCACGTCCTGGTTGACGGAGCGCAAGTCGAACTATTCCTTGATCTTGCCTTGGCTGGGGCGTTGACGTCCCTGCGTGGCGGAGGCGCCGTGGAGGTCACGGTCGGCGCCGCCGACACGCCCAGGGAAGTCCGGCTGGCCGTCTCCGACACGGCCGAGGTCGACAGCCCCGGACAGCCGCACCGCCGCGACGACGCGAATCCCCTCCTGCCCTCGCGAGAGCTGGCCGTCGCGATCGCGGAGGTCGTCTCCGGACGCCACGGCGGACGATGGGGGCACAAGGCACGGCCCGGAATCGGTACCCGGGTGTGGCTCGACTTCCCGGTCCGGTTGGGGTCCCCTGCGGTTCCGCCGAAGGAGCGACCGGCGGCGCGCAAGGGCGCGGTGCTCGTGGCCGACGACGAGGAACTGGTGCGGTCGGCGCTCGCGGAGTTGTTGCGCGAGAACGGTTTGGAAGTTGTCGAGGCAGCGGATGGAGCGGTGGTCGTCGAGCGTGTTCTCGCCGAGCCCGCCCGCTTCGGCCTGATCGTCCTCGATCTGGTCATGCCGGTCATGGACGGCAGGGAGGCGCTACGCGTACTTCGCGAGCGGGCGCCGGAGATACCGGTCCTCGTGTGCACCGGATACGACCCTGCCGGAGACGAGACGTTGTCTTCCGCCGAGGTTCTCGTCAAGCCCGTTTCGTTCGAGGATTTCGTCGCCAAGGTGCGGGAAATGCTGGACGTGTCGGGACCGCCCGAGCCCGATGGTACGATGATCTCGTGAGAATCTACACCCGCACGGGGGATGACGGCTCGACCGCGCTCGGCGACGGGCAGCGCGTTCCCAAGTCCGCGGGCAGGGTGGCGGCTTACGGGGACGTGGACGAACTGAACTCCATTCTCGGCGTGCTGGCAGCGGAGCCGCTCCCCGAGTCCGCCGCCGGCAACATCGCCCGGGTCCAGGCCTCACTCTTCGAGGTGGGCGCGTCCCTCGCCTCGCGAGGCCGCCGCGCCCTGCCGGAAGATGTCGTGCGGCCCGCGTGGGTCGAAGCCTGGGTCGACGACATGGAACTCACCCTCGCTCCGTTGCGCAACTTCATCGTCCCGGGCGGGCACCGAACCGCGGCGCTGGCGCACCTCGCGCGCGCCACCTGCCGCCGAGCCGAGCGGCAGGTCGTGGCGCTCGGAGAGGCCGAAGGGGGGATGGAGGCGGTCCCCTTCCTCAACCGGCTGTCGGACGCTCTCTTCGTTCTCGCCCGCTGGCTGAACGTCCAGGCCGGTGTCCCCGATGTCCTCTGGCAAGGGCGACGCTGATCCGCTCCATGGCCCCAGGCGACGCGAGTCCACAACCGAAACAGCCGACCGCCGCCGGCCGGCCCCTGCGCGTCGCGGTGATCCCGGGAGACGGCGTGGGACCGGAGGTCGTGGCCGAGGCGGTGGCCGCCGGAATCGCGCTCCGGGAGGCGAGCCTCGTGGACCTCGACTTCGTCGAGCTCGACTGGGGAGCCGAGCGCTTCCTTCGCGAAGGAACGGCGGTGCCGGAAGGTGGGTTCGAGCTGCTGCGCGCCTGCGACGCCATCCTCTTCGGCGCGCTCGGGGATCCGCGCGTGTCCGATCACGAGCACGCCCGCAGGATCCTCCTCGGTATCCGCCGGCACCTCGATCTCTACCTCAACCTCCGGCCCGTGCGGTGTCTCGCCGAACGGTTGAATCCCCTGCGCAGGACTCCGTGCGCGGCGATCGACCTGTGCATCGTGCGCGAGAACACCGAGGGCCTGTACTGCGGCGCGGGCGGAGCGCTCCACGAGGGGACCGCGGACGAGGTGGCCCTGGAGGACATGGTGGTCACGCGCAGGGGCGTCGAACGGGTGATCCGCGCGGCGTTCGAGCTCGCGCAGCGACGGCCGCGACGCGCGGTGACCCTGGTCGACAAGTCCAACGCCCTGCGCCACGTAGGCGCTCTGTGGCAGAGGACGTTCGGCGACGTCGCCCGGGAGTTCCCGGCGGTCTCCGCCGATCACCTGTACGTCGACACGGCGGCGATGTGGCTGGTCCTCGACCCCGGGCGTTTCGATGTCGTCGTGACCGGCAACCTCTTCGGCGACATCCTCTCGGACCTCGCCGCCGCGCTTCAAGGCGGTCTGGGAATGGCACCCTCGGCCAACCTCCACCCGGGACGCGCGTCGATGTTCGAGCCCGTCCACGGTTCCGCGCCCGAACTCGCCGGCACGGGCAAGGCCAACCCTCTCGCCGCTCTCGCCTCCTTCGGCATGCTCCTCGGCCACGCCGGCCGGCCGGAGCTCGAGGCGGCCATGGCGAGGTCGGTCGCCGCCGCGGTCGATTCGGGAGCGCTGACGCCGGACGTGGGGGGCACCGCCACCACGGCCGAGGTCGGCGCGACGGTACGGGCCCGACTCCTGGAGTTCGCTCGAGCATGACGACCATCACCCTCACCGCTCGCCAGCTGGAGACGCTCGCGGGGACCATGGACGAGAACCTCCGCTACCTCTCGGAGCGCCTCTCCGTCCGGATCGGCGCGCGCGGCGACACCGTGACTGTGGACGGCGACGACAACGCGGTCGAGGTGGCGCGCAAGGTCCTCGAGGAACTCGGTCGCCTGGTCGCCGCCGGCTACGCGGTGGGGAAGGAGGAGTTCCGCACGGCGGTGCGGGTCGTCGAGGAGGATCCCGCCGCGGACCTGGTGGCGTTCTTCAGCGACGCGACCATCCCCGAGTCGGTGAAACGCCTGCTCGTGCCGCGCACCCTGCGGCAGAGACTGTTCATCCAGGCGGTAGCCAACCACGACCTGGTCTTCGCCATCGGTCCGGCGGGCACGGGGAAGACGTACCTGGCGGTTGCGATGGCCGCGGCGGCGCTCAACGAGAAACGCGTGCGCAGGATCGTGCTCACCAGGCCCGCGGTCGAAGCGGGGGAGCGCCTCGGATTTCTCCCCGGCGACCTCGTCGAGAAGGTCAATCCTTACCTGCGCCCCGTGTACGACGCGCTGTACGATATTCTCGGGTACGAGAAGGTGGCCCGCCACCTCGAACGGGGCGTGATCGAGATCGCGCCGCTTGCGTTCATGCGCGGGCGCACCCTGAACGACTCGTTCATGCTCCTCGACGAGGCACAGAACACGACACCAGAGCAGATGAAGATGTTCCTGACGAGGATGGGGTTCCACTCGAGGATGGTCGTGACGGGGGACGTGACGCAGATCGATTTGCCCCCGGAACGGCCGTCGGGACTGGTCCAGGCGCGCGAGATCCTCTCCGGCCTGCCGGGGATCTGTTTCTTCGACTTCACCAAGGAGGACGTCGTCCGCCACCGGCTCGTCCAGAAGGTGGTCGACGCGTACGAGCAGTTCGGCGCGGACCGGAAGCGGGGGGAGCCGTGACCGGCAGGGAGGCCGCGCCCCCGCGCGCCACGGCCGACAGACTGGCGGTCCGGCGCGGTGAGTTCGTCCACTGGCGGCGCAGGCTGCTCTCCCTTTCGTGGCTGTGGTTCGCGGCCCTGGTGATCGGCGGTACCGTCCTCGTCGCGCCGTGGCGAGGGCGCGGCTACCCCGACCTCTCGGCTGGGGAGGTCGCGCCGAGCGACATCGTGATCCGCCGCGAGGTGACGCTTCCCGATCCGGAGTCGACGGAACAGAAGCGGCGACGCGCCAGCCTCGAGGTCCTGCCGGTGTACGTGCTCGACTCCGAGGCCGACGAGCAACTCGAGGCCAAGCTGGGCCGGCTCTTCGCCGAGGGGCGTCGCGACCGCTCGGGACGGCTCGCGGACCTGGCCGCGAGGTTGTCGGAGGCGGCCGGGCTGCGTGTCAGTGAAGGCGCCGCGGCGTCTTTCCGCGACGCCGGGTTCGCCGCCGAACTCGAGGCCATCCTCAAGGAAGTTGTGGCCGGGCTGTACCGGCAGGGGATCGCGGCCGACCGCGCCGAGCTGCTGCAGAGTTCGGCGCGGGGCGTGGTGGTCAGGACCGCCGAGCGTGTCGGAGAGCGTGTCGAGTTCGACGTCTACCGTTTCCTCGAGGCGGGCGCGCCGCTGGCGGAGGTGATCGAGCAGAGGCTGGGCGCGGAACCCGCCGTCGTGAGGGCCTCGCGTCGTCCTCTGGCGACGTTCCTCAGCCAGACGCTCGTGCCCAACCTCGTCCTCGATCGCGGCGAGACGCTGGCCAGGCGCCTGCGTGCCGCGGCGGCGGTCGAGGAGGTCGTCGTCCGGCTGCCGCGCGGCCGCGTGCTGGTCAGACGCGGAGACGAGGTGACCCCGCAGACGGCGCGGTTGCTCGGCGCCCTGGCGACCCGATCGGCGTCCACGCCCAGCCTGCTGCCGTGGCTCGGCTCCGTCCTGATCGCGGCGCTCCTGTCTGCCAGCTGGTACCTGTACTTGCGCCGCGAGAGTCCCTCGCCGGAGGAGTTGCACGGCAGGTTCGGCGGCACCGCCGTCCTGATGCTCCTGTCGCTGCTGCTCGCCCGCGGCGCGGCGTTTCTCGCCGGCGGCGTGGCGGCCAGCGTGATGCGCGACCCGTTCGGCAACGTCGAGATCTACCTCCCGGCGCTGCCCCACGCGGCAGGGCCGGTACTCGCCGGGCTGATGTACGGCGTCCCGACGGCGGTGGTGTTCGCCGTGGTCCAGACGGTCCTGGTCTCGCTCACGCTCGGCGGCGAGATCTCGCTGGCCCTCTACGCCCTGGTCGCGAGCGTCGCGGGCGCGTTCGCCTCGCAGCGGCTCAAGGAACGCAACGTCCTGTCGCGCGTCGGTCTGGTGACCGCGGGGATCAACGCCGTCACGATCGCAGGCCTGACGCTCGTCCACGGGACGCTGCCCGAGGGCACGGTCATGGCGGCGCAAGTGGTCGCCGCCTTCACCGGAGGGCTGTTCGCCGCCGCGCTGGCGAGCTTCCTGCTGCCGGTGTTCGAGTCGCTGACCGGGACCGTGACCGACATCCGCCTGCTCGAGCTGTCGAATCCGAACCTGCCGCTTCTCAAGAGGCTGTCGATCGAGGCGCCGGGCACGTTCCAGCACTCGGTCGCGATGGCCAACCTGGCCGAGGCGGCCGCCGAGGCGATCGGCGCCAACCCGCTCCTGGCGAGGGTCTGCTGCTTCTACCACGACATCGGCAAGCTGGCCAAGCCGACCTACTTCGTCGAGAACCAGCGGGGCGAGAACCCCCACGACCACCTGAGCCCGTGGATGTCGGCGCTGGTCGTCTCGAACCACGTCAAGGCCGGACTGGAGCTCGCGCGCCAGTATCGGCTCCCGGAGCCGGTCCGAGACGCGATCACGACGCACCACGGGAACAAGCTGATCCGCTACTTCTACGCGCGCGCCAAGGAGCAAGAGAATCCCGATCGCGGCGAGGTGTCCGACACGGAGTTTCGCTACCCCGGTCCGCGGCCGGTGAGCAAGGAGATGGGCATCATCCACCTCGCCGACGCGGTCGAGGCGGCCAGCCGTACGCTCCAGGATCCGACGCCGGGGAAGATTCAGGGAATGATCGACCAGATCGTCAAGCACGCGCTGGAAGACGGTCAGCTCGACGACTGTGAGCTGACGCTCAAGGACATCGAGAAGATCTCGGCGGCGTTCTTCTGGGTGCTGACCAACACCTTCCACAACCGTGTCGACTACCCGGGGTTCGACTTCAACAGGCGGCGTCGTGACTGAGCTTCTGCGCGCATCGTTCCGGTGGCAGCGCCACCCGGGCGGTCGGATCACCGGACGACTCCGCCGGCTCGCGATCGACACGCTGCAGCGGCTCGGCTACCAGACCGGGGAGGTTGGCGTGCTTCTCTGCGACGACGCGTCGATCCAGGCGCTCAACAGGCGCTATCGCGCCAAGGACCGGCCGACCGACGTGCTGTCGTTCCCGTCCGGTTCATCTGTCCCCGACGGTCCGCCGTACATCGGCGACGTGGCGATTTCGGTCGAGACCGCCGCCCGCCAGGCCGAGGCCGGCGGTCACTCGCTGGCCAGGGAGCTGGAGGTCCTCCTCCTGCACGCCGTGATCCACCTGGCCGGCCACGATCACGAGACCGACTCCGGCGAGATGAACGCTCTCGAGGCGCGCCTGCGGAAGGAACTCCTGTCGTGAGCGGGGCGCTCGCCGCGTGGTGGCTGAATCCGGTGAGCGCCGGGCTGCTCGCCCTGGGTGGTTTGGCGGTGCTCGGGCTGGCGGTCGCGGGGTTCGTCGCCGTGGTCCGCCTGGGGAGCATCCAACTCGGCGGGTTGCTGGCGTCGCGCCCCGGCTTGCTTCCCGGCTATCCGCGGCACGGCGAGGGATTCGCGTCCCTGGTCGTGTTTCTGCTCTTCGGTGTCGGCCTGATCTGGGCGGTGTTCTCGCTCGGCGTGATGCGCGCCGCGCGCCTCGCCGGGGTCGACCTCGGCGTGGCGCTGGCGATGATGCTCGGGGGATGGCTCCTGGTGACTGCGGCGACGCTCGCCCTCGTGCGCGGCTCGCGCGCCGAGTCGCTGGCGGTCTTCACCCTGGTGACGCTGCGCCCCTGGACGCCACTGCTCAGCCGGCTCGCGCGGGTCCAGGGCGAGGAGGACGGTGGGGATGGGGAGGACGAGGAGGTGGACGTCCACGAGGTGCAGGCGTTCATCGGCGCCGGCGAGCAGGCGGGTATCCTCGAGCACGAAGACGCCGAGCTGGTTGCCTCGATCGTGGACTTCTCCGACACCATGGCGCGGGAGATCATGACACCGCGGACCGACGTCGTCGCCCTGCCCGTGAACGCTCCGTTCGACGCCGTGCAGCGCCAGTTCGGCCAGTCGATGTTCACGCGCATCCCGGTGTATCGCGAGTCGCTCGACCGGATCGAGGGCGTGGTGCACGTCAAGGACGTCCTGCGCGCGGTGGCCGCAGGGGAGACGCCGGCGGCGGGTGGGCTGCTCCGCCCGGTCCTCGTCGTGCCCGAGACCAAGTCACTGCGCGATCTGTTGCGCGAGTTCCAGGACTCGCGACAGCAGCTTGCGGTGGTGGTCGACGAGTACGGGGGCACGTCGGGGATCGTCACGCTCGAGGACGTGCTCGAGGAGATCGTCGGAGAGATCCAGGACGAGCACCAGCGCGAGGCGCCGGAGGCGCAGCCGGAGGGAGAGGGCGCCTACCTGGTCCAGGGCGCGGCCCACGTCGAAGTCCTCGAGGAGCTCTTCGGCGTGGCGGTCGGGGACGCGGCGTTCGACTCGGTCGCAGGCCTGGTTCTGGATCGCCTCGGTCACCTGCCGAAGGCCGGTGAGAAGGCGTGTTGGGAGGGTCTGGAGTTCGAGGCCGTGGACGTGGACCGCCGGCGACTGCGCCGGGTGCGCGTGCGACGGACGGGGAGCGCCGCGTGAGCCGATCCGGTACCGTTGCGCTGCTCGGCCGCCCCAACGCCGGCAAGAGCACGCTGCTCAACGCCCTCCTCGGCGAGAAGGTGGCGATCGTCTCTGACAAGCCGCAGACCACCCGCCACCGGATCGCCGGAGTGCTCACCGAGGCGCGGGGCCAGGCGATTCTCTTCGACCTGCCCGGGGTGCACAGGCCGCTGCACCGGCTCAACGCGCAGATGATGCACACGCTGCGCGACACGCTGGTCGAGGTCGACGTGGTGTTGCTCATGTTCGACGCCTCGCAGCCGGTCGGTTCGGGGGAGCGCTTCGTGGTCGAATTGGCCGGGGATCTCCAGAGCCCGGTAGTGTTGGTGCCGAACAAGATCGACCTCGAGCACGCCCAGCGGCACCTCGAGCAGAGAGCGGCGTCGTACCGCGACGCCGTCGAATTCGCCGCGGCGGTGCCGATCTCCGCGTTGCGCGGAGACGGCCTGCCTGAGCTTCGCGGCGCGATCTTCTCCTTGCTCCCGGAGGGGGAGCCGCTGCTCGACCCTTCGCTGACGACGACTCAGAGTGAGCGCTACTTCATCGCCGAGCTGATCCGCGAGGCGCTCCTCGAGCACGTCGAGGAGGAACTGCCCTACACCTGCGCCGTGCACCTCCGCCACTTCGAGGAGGAGGAGGGGGAGCGCTCCACGCTGTTGCGCATCTGGGCCGACATCCTGGTCGAGCGCGACAGCCAGAAGGGGATCGTCGTCGGGCGCGGAGGCGCGATGATCAAGACGATCGGCACGGCCGCGCGGCACCGGATCGAAACGCTTCTCGGCGCGCGGGTCTACCTCGACCTCAAGGTCAAGGCGCGGCCGGGTTGGCGTGACGACCGTGGCCTGCTCGCCGAGATGGAACCGTTCGAGATCGCCTGGGAGCCGCCACCGGGCGCGGAGCACGACGAGTGACCGTCTCGGTGTACGTCGCGGCCGGCTGTCCGTTCTGTCGCGTGCTGCTCGAGGACTTCCGACGCCGGGGCGTCGCCCACGTCGTGATCGACCTTTCCAGAGAGCCGCATCGCCTCGCGGAGTTGGCCGCTGTCACCTGGGAACGCCGGGTTCCGGCGATCGTCGACCACGAGCGCTGCTCGATCGGTTCTTCCGGAGCCTCGACCGCCCTCGAGGACCTGGGTATTCGTTAACCTCTGCCACAGTGCCGGTTTGTCGCACGCGGGCGGGGCGAGGCGTGGCCCGTGGATTTCGTGCCGAGGCCGGTGGGCAGGTGCCGTGGAGAACGCGCGCCCGGCGGTCAGTCCGCCGTGGACGCTCCGCGTCCGCTCCGCCGAGAAACGGCAACCGGCATCGGACGGCCTTCATCCGATATACTGCGCGGCCGGAGGGATGTGATCCTTCATGAGCCAGACACCACTCCACCGCAGGGTCAAGGAACTGATCATCGAGAGGCTGCAACTGGATGGCATGAGTCCCGAGGACATCGACGACGGCGCGCCGCTGTTCGGCGAGGGCCTGGGGCTCGACTCGATCGACGCGCTGGAACTGGTGATCGGCATCGAGAAGGCCTTCGGGGTCCGCATTCAGGACGAGGAGGTCGGGGCCAAGGCGTTCGCCTCGGTCGACGCGCTCGTGGAGTTCCTCAGGGGTAAGGGGGTCGCCGATCCCGCCTGAGACCGTTCCCCATGCGTTCCCGACCCGGCTGGTCGAGCGCATCGAGCGGACGGGCCAGGACAAGGCGGCGCTGGTCCTGTCAACGGGGGACGGGTTTCTGACGGGGACGCGGTCCTGGCCGGTGTCGTTGGTCGCGGAGGCGCTGGCGCAGGCGATCCTCCTCGTCAGTCCGCCCGCCGACGTCTCGTCGCTCCGTCTCGTCGCCGTTGACGCGGCGCGGATTCTCCAGCCGCTCGAAGCCGGCGACAGGGTCGAGGTCGAAGCGCACGAGATCGGCCGATTCGGGCCCCTGCGCCGTTACGCCTGTCGGGCCGTGCTCTCAGGAGCCCTGGCGGCCGTGGCGGAAATCACTGTTTCGAGCTAGGATCGCTCAGCCGGGAGGGGTCTATGCAGACCAAGCGCAGCGAGGAAGCGGGCGTGACGGTCCTCGAAGTCCAGGGCACGGTGAAGCTCGGCGAGTCGGCGCAGCAGTTCGCCGCGGAGCTACAGCACATCTTCGACACCACCTCCGGTGGCGTGATCATCGACTTCGCTCAGATCGACTATCTCGACTCGACCGGCATCGGCGAGCTGGTCGGGTACCTGCAGAAGTTCGGCCGTGCCAACCGCAAGGTCGCCCTGTTCCGGCCTCACCACCGCCTCGAGGCGCTGCTCAAGTTGACCAAGCTCGACTCGATCTTCCCGGTGTTCTGGGAGAAGGACCAGGCGATCGCCCACGTGAAGGCCTGAGGACAGAGACGGCCGCCGGCCCCGCGGGACCTCGGATCGCGCTGCGCCCTCATGGGCGACGAGGGCGCTCGGCCCCGGCCGCCGCGGTCAAGGTGCGAACCTACTGTGTCGATGGCGTGCGCGGGGATAGGTTGGTGCGAAAGGGGGGACTCGAACCCCCAAGGGCTTACGCCCATAGCGTCCTGAGCGCTACGCGTATACCAGTTCCGCCACTTTCGCACGGCGCGGACGAGACGCGCATCTCTCCGCGGAGGGGGAGTCTACCGAGTGAGCCCCGGGGTGTCAATCCGGGCCCGTGGACTCTGCTACCGTTGCGCGCGTGAACGGCGGCGCGGAGATCGCCAGGTGATCCACCGGAGGCACGTCCTCGAGACGCTGCGGCGCGGGCGCGGCGACGGGATGACCGTGAAGCGGCTGGCGCAGTCACTTTCGCTCGACCCTGCCGATCCAGCCTCGCGCGAGCAGCTCGCCGTCCTCCTCGCCGAGGCGGAGAGCCGCGGCGAGGCGGTCGCGTCCCCATCCGGTCGGTGGATCGCCATCGAGTACACCGACTACTGGGTGGGGTCGCTCAGGGTGACCTCGCGCGGCTTCGGCATCGTGCGTGTCGAGGGCGCCGACCTCCCCGACGTGGTCGTACCGCCGGAGAGCCTGGGCACCGCGCTGGACGGCGACGTGGTGATGGCGCGCCGCGGCTCACGGAGGCGCAAGGGCGAACTGGTGCCGGAGCGCTACGGCGAGGTGGTCAGGGTGGTCAAGCGGCGCAGGCCGACGCTGGTCGGCCGGTTCCGCGCCGGTCCGCCTCGACCGTGGGTCGAGCCGTACGCGAGAAGGCTCGGCGTGCGCGTCCTCCTCGACCCGATCGAGGGAGAGACGCCGCGCGACGGGGAGTTCGTCGAGGTCGCGGTCGGCGAGGTCCCCGAGGTCGGGCCGATGACGGGCCGGCTGCTACGGAGACTCGGCGCTCCGGGCGAGGCGGGCGTCGACGAGGAGGTCGTGCTGGCCGAGCTGTCGATCCCGATCGACTTCCCGGAGCCGGCGCTGCTCGAGGCGGACGCACTGCCCTCGGCGGTTCGGCCGGAGGACCTGACCGGCAGGACCGACCACCGTGACCAACCGGCGGTGACGATCGACGGCGAGACCGCGCGCGACTTCGACGACGCGGTGGCGGCGTTCCCCGGACCTGGGGGCGCGATCGAGGTGTTCGTCCACATTGCCGACGTCTCCCACTACGTCGTCGCCGGCTCGACGCTGGACGCGGCGGCACGGGAGCGCGGCACGTCGGTGTACCTGCCCGGACGGTGCGTGCCGATGCTCCCGGAGAAGCTCTCCAACGCCCTCTGTTCGCTGGTCGCCGGGGAGGACCGCCTGTCGTTCACGGTGCGTTTCCTGGTTCTGCCCAACGGCGCCGTCGAGGGCTACCGGGCCGAACGCGCCGTGTTTCGCTCGCGCCGCCGGTGCACCTACACCGAGGTGTTCGAGTGGCTGGAGGCCGGCTCCTGGCCCGCGGACCTGGCCGCGCCGGTGCGCACCTCGGTCGAGCTGCTCGACGAGGCCGCGCGCCGTCTCAACCGGCGCCGGCGCGAGCGCGGGGCGATCGACTTCGATCTTCCCGAGCCGGAGATCCTCCTCGACCCCGACGGCTTCATGACCGGGGTCCAGGCCGCCCCGCGCAACCGGGCGCATCGCCTGATCGAGGAACTGATGGTCACGGCCAACGAGTGCGTCGCGCGGTTGCTCACCTGGGGCCGTCAGCTCGGCATGTACCGCGTGCACGAGCGCCCCTCGCCGGGCAAGCTGGCGGAGCTGGAGGCGGTGCTCGAGGAGTTCGGGCTGGGGCTGCGGGGGGATGTGGAGGAGCTGCCGGCCAAGGACCTTCAACGGCTGCTCGACGAGATCGCCGGGAGGCCCGAGGAGCGCTTTCTGCAGACGCTCATCCTGCGCTCGCTGGCGCGTGCCGTCTACCTCCCTGAGTGTCGCGGCCACTACGCCCTGGCGACCGACTTCTACCTGCACTTCACCTCGCCGATTCGCCGCTACCCGGACCTGCTGGTCCACCGTTTCCTCGCCGCCCAGCTCGCCGGGCGTGTGCCGTGGGGCGCCGAGCGGGACCTCGCGGCGGCGGAGCTGGAGGACCTCGCTCCGCACTGCTCGCTCACCGAGCGGCGCGCCGAGGAGGCCGAGCGCGAGGTGGTCAGGTGGAAGCAGGCCGAGTTCATGCGCGCGCACATCGGCGAGGAGTTCTCCGGCCACGTCTCCGGCGTGACGGCGTTCGGGCTGTTCGTCCAGCTCGACGAGGCGTACGTCGAGGGGCTGATTCACATCTCAATGCTCGCCGACGACTTCTACCGCTACGATGAGGTCGGGCACCGCCTGGTCGGCGCGCGCCGCGGCCGTGTCTTCCGCCTCGGCGACGCGATGCGGGTGCGCGTCAAGGGGATCGACGAGGAGTTCATGGAGGTGCAGCTCGAGCCGATTCTCGTCGAGCAACCCAAGCCCGGCGCGGATCGGGGAAGGCGCCTTCATTTGAAACGGGGAAGCACGCCGGACAGGAAGCCGAGACCGACGAGAAAACGCCCGGGGAACCGGCCCGGCCGGCGGCGTTAGGGCAGCGAAGTGCCGCCGAGGACGTAGCGCTCCAGGCCAGACATCGCGTGGCTCGTGAACCAGTCGCCGATCGCGACGCAGCGGGCGCCCGCCGCGAGGAGATGCTCCAGCGCCGCCTCGAACGTCGCAGGGACGAGCACGCTCACCCTCTCGGCGCCCTCGGCGCCGAAGCGCAACCCCCACCCGAGGGCGGCGAGGGCCGCCTCCGTCGTGGTCGCCGCGACCGGGCCGCAGTGGCCGGGGCTCCCGTATCCGTAGCCGGCGACCCGCTGCGTCGAGCGTACGACCGCGAGTCGCTGCGAGCGGTTGACCAGCCAGTGCTCGTGGTCCATCGGCCGCGTCACGGCGCGGGCCAGCCGGTCGAGTCGGTCGAGGTCGCCGAGCCCGAGGCGGGCCTGGCTCGCCTCCTCGGTCAGCTCGCGGCCGGCCATGAGTTTGGCCAGTGCCTCGCCCGCGTGCCTGGCGCGCTCGGCATCGATGAGCAGGCGGTACACGGGAAAGCGGGGACGCAGCCCGAAGCGGACGGCAAGGGCATGCTGAGCCGGTCCTCCGATCAGGAGAGCCGCCACGTCCGCCACGCCGGCCCGTTCGCCGAAATGGAGGAGCCGGCGCAACAGCACGTCGGCGGATCGCTCGCGCTCGTGTTCGGGGAGCAGCCACAGCGGCGCCAGCATGAGCGTCCGCGAGCGGACGAAGCCCGCGCCGAAACCGACCACCTCGTCGCCGAGCGCGACGCTGATCAGTCCGTCCGCGTCGTGACGCGCGAGGTGAGCCATGTCGAGGGCGAGGTCGGAGGGGGCGTGCCCGCGGCCGGCTTCGGGTTCCGTGTCCTCCCAACCGGGGAGCGCGGCGCGCAATTGCTCGGCCATCTCGACGAGCGGGGCGAGGCCGACCCTGGACACCGGCTGCACTCTGAACTTCGCCGCCATGTCAAACCCTCCCGCCGCTCCGCCGGTGCGCCGTTCCTCCGGGCTGGGTGGCCGCGTCATTCTAGCAACCGCGGTCTGGACTGAACCACCGTTCACTTCCGCTTGACTCTGTGGCAGAATCGGTCGAGGTCGCGGATCTGGGTCGGATCGCGGAGCCGGAAGAGGCTATTCGGGGGTCCGCGGGAAGCAACGGCCGATGGGGTCTCGTGGGACTGCGGCGGTGACGGGCGGTCCCTGGGGAAGGAGGAGCGGCGATGGGTCATCACGCGACGGCGGGTTCATTCCTGGGGATCGGGGGAGCGCTGTGGTTCGCGCTCATGACGGTGGCGGCCCTCGCGGTGCTGGTCTGGTCGCTGAACCGCAAGTACCACCTGATCACCGCCGCCAGGGGCGGCGTGACGCTCGACCGGTGGGGCGAGCGGGTGCGCGGCCTGCTGGTCTTTGCGATCGGACAGAAGAGGATGTTCAAGGAGCCGGTGGCGGGCGCGATGCACGCCCTGATCTTCTGGGGTTTCTGCGTGTTCTCGATCCGCTCGCTGTCGCTCGTCGTCGAAGGACTGACCGCCGGGTGGGAACTGCCCCTCTTGCACACGCCGGTCGGTTTCGCCTACCTGTTCACCAAGGACGCCTTCATCGTGCTCGTGCTCGCCGGCATCGTCGTGGCGGCGTGGCGCCGCCTGGTCACGCGCCCCGCGCGCCTCGAGCTGTCCGCGGACGCATGGGTCATCCTGGGCCTGATCGCGACGCTGATGGTCACGGACGCGCTGGCCGACGGCGCTCGGATCGCCGCCGGCGCGCCCGGGCCGTGGTCGTGGACGCCGGTCTCCGCGGCGGTCGGCGGCTGGCTCGCCGGGAACTCCGCGACCTCGCTGAGTGGGCTGTACTCCTGGACATGGTGGATCCACCTCGGCGCGCTCTACGTGTTCGCCAACTACCTGCCGTTCTCCAAGCACTTCCACGTCTACACCTCCCTGCCCAACGTGCTGGTCCGCCCGCTCGACGCTCCGGGCAGGCTGTCGAAGATGGACCTCGAGAACATCGAGGAAGGCTCGACGTTCGGCGTCGCCAGGGTCACCGACTACTCCTGGAAGCAGCTCCTCGACCTGTATACCTGCACGGAGTGCGGCCGCTGCACGGTCGTGTGCCCGACGACCATCACCGGGAAGCCGCTCATCCCGCGCGACTTCACGATCGCACTGCGCGACCACCTGAACGGCTCGCAGAAGGAGATCCTCGGCGACCCGGGCAGCGCGCCGGGTAAGCCCGGCCGGGAGCTGCCCGGCGACGTGATCGACACCGATGTGATCTGGGCGTGCACGACCTGTCGCTGGTGCGAGGAAGCGTGCCCGTTGTTCATCTCGTACGTCGACAAGGTCGTCGAGCTGCGCCGCCATCTTGTGCTCGAGAAGGCGTCGTTCCCTGAGGAGGCGGAGCCCGCCTTCCGCGGCATGGAGGTGAACGGCAACCCATGGCAGCTCGCGCAGGAGACGCGCGGCGACTGGGCCAGCGGCCTCGAAGTGCCGCTCGCCGCCGAGGGCGGGGAGTTCGACGTCCTCTTCTGGGTCGGTTGCGCCGGTTCCTACGACGACGCGGGAAAGCGCACGTCGGTGGCGCTGGCGAAGCTGCTCAAGGCGGCCGGCGTGAAGTTCGCCATCCTCGGCCCGGAGGAGACGTGCACCGGCGACGCAGCGCGGAGGCTGGGCAACGAGTACCTGTTCCAGACCCTCGCCCAGACCAACGTCGAGACGCTCAATCGCTACGGGGTCAAGAAGATCGTCACCAACTGCCCGCACTGCCTGAATACCCTCAAGCACGAGTACGCCGACTTCGGCGGCAGCTACGAGGTCATGCACGGCACCCAGCTGGTCGCCGAGCTTGTGGCGGCGCGCCGGCTCTCGCTCACCGGCGAGGTGCGGAGGGAGCTGACCTACCACGACCCTTGCTACCTGGGACGCACGAACGGCGAATTCTCCGCGCCGCGCGCCGTCCTCGGCGCCGTCCCCGGCGTGACGCTCAGGGAGGCGCCGCTGGCGCGCGAGAAGGCGATGTGCTGTGGAGCCGGCGGCGGGCGGATGTGGCTGGAGGAGAAGCTCGGCGACCGCATCAATCAGACTCGCGTCAAGCAGCTGCGCGAGTCCGGCACGCCGGACGTCGCCGTAGCGTGTCCCTTCTGCGCGGTGATGGTGTCGAACGGCCAGCAGGAGCTCGGGTTCGAGGAAGCCAGGACCTTCGACGTCCTCGAGCTGGCCGCTCAGGCGCTGCCGAAGAGCGACTGAGAGCGAGGTCGTGACGGGCGAACGCGGCGCGCCGAGGTCGGGGGTCGGTAAGACCGCCGATCCGCGGCGTTCGCGGGCCCGTCGCGGCGAGTCGCTGGCCGCGGCGTGGTTGCGCCTGAAGGGCTACCGCATCGAGGCGAGGAACTGGCGGTGCGCGGCCGGAGAGATCGACCTGATTGCCTGGGACGGCGACACGCTGGTGTTCGTCGAGGTCAAGGCGAGGGCCGGGAGGACGGCAGGGGCACCCGAGGAGGCTGTCGACCGGCGCAAGCAGGAGCGACTCGTCCGGCTCGCCGAGATCTACCTCAGTCGTCTAGGGGATCAGGCGCCGGAGTGCCGGTTCGACGTGATTGCCGTCGAGGGCTCCGGGGCGTTGCCCCGCCTGCGCCACCTCAAGGCGGCGTTCCGAGCCGACGGACTGGTGTGAATCCGGTTGTCCGTTGCCCGTTGAGGGGGCCGTGGGGAGGCGTCGTTCACGGACCACGGTCCATAGCCCACGGCCCACGCTCCTTGCGCGGCGGGCGCGGTCGCCCCCCCGGTGCGTGCCGGCTCGGTCTGCGCGGCGGGGTGTCGTCAGTGGACGCGGCGGGGCGTCGCCTCTTCGGGCTCGTCGAGGCCGTGGGTAAGGACGAAGAAGCCGACCACGGAGCGGTCGCTCTCGGTCTCAGCGATCAGCTCGAAGCTGTGCTCTTCCGCCGTGTCGGGCGGGGCCCCCTCGACGTAACTGATCTGGTCGGGTTCGAGGAATAGCTCGCCGACCACCCTCTTGCCGCGCAGGACCTGGACGAGGAGCGTGCGCTCGTCCTCCCGGCCGAACACCCAGTGGAGGTCGTCGTCATCGTAGAGGATCGCTTCCGGAGTGCCCGCGCGGACGATGCAGCCGGGGTGATCGTTGAGCCATTGCCAGAACTGGTCGAAGGGCAGGGTCGTCGTGGGCTCGGCCATTGCGCGTAGCATACCTCGCCCGAACCTCGGGCGGCGTCGCCGGAGGCTCGAGGCGGCTGCCTCGGGCCCCCGCTCGCGGGACTCCCGCTACGGCCGAACAGAACGCCCGGGGCGGGCACGAGGCCCGCCCCGGCGTGTGCCGCTGTCGTCGGAGGCCCCGAAGGGCCCGGTCGTTCCTACGGCCTCTCCAGGATGTACGCGAAGCCCATCCCGCCGCCGATGCACATCGTCACCATGCCGCGCCTGGCGTTGCGCCGCTTCAGCTCGCCGAGCAGCTTGCAGGTGAGGACCGCGCCGGTGGCGCCGAGCGGGTGGCCGGTGGCGATCGCCCCGCCGTTGACGTTGGTCCTGGCCGGGTCGAGGCCGAGCTCGCGCACGCAGTAGATCGACTGGCTGGCGAACGCCTCGTTGATCTCGACGACGTCCACGTCGCCGAGCGTGAGATCCGCCTTCTTGAGCAGCTTGGGCACGGCCTTGGCCGGTCCGATGCCCATGATGTCGGGGGGCACGCCGGCGACCGCCCACTGCCTGACGTAGGCAACCGGCTCGAGCCCCATCTGCTTGGCCGTATCCTCGCCCATGACCACGACGAAGGCGGCGCCGTCGTTGATCTGCGAGGCGTTGCCGGCCGTCACCGAGCCGCGCGGGTCGAACACCGGCTTCAGCTTGGCCAGGCCCTCGACGGTCGTGTCGGCGCGCGGGCCTTCGTCGGTGTCGAAGGTGAACTCCTTCCACCTGCCGTCATCCAGGGTGCGGACTTGGAGCGGGACGATCTCGTCCTTGAACTTGCCGGCCGCGATCGCCGCCGCCGCGCGCTGGTGCGACTGGACCGCAAACGCGTCCTGGTCCTCGCGGGAGATGTTGAACTGCCTGGCGACCACTTCGGCGGTTGTGCCCATTCCGGCGTACGCGTTGGGCAAGGCGTCCATCACCGCGGGGTCGGCGATCAGCTTGTTGCCGCCCATGGCGACCATCGACATCGACTCGACGCCGCCGGCGATGACGATGTCGTTGCTTCCGGCTCGGATCGTGTCTGCGGCCCAGGCGATGGTCTGGGAGCCCGAGCTGCAGAAGCGGTTGAGCGTGGTGGCGGTGACCTCGACCGGGAAACCGGCGAGCAGGGTGATCATCCGGGCGATGTTCATGCCCTGTTCGCCCTCGGGCATGGCGCAGCCGACCATGACGTCGTCGACCATCTCCGGGGTCAGTCCCGGAGTGCGCTTGACGAGGTCCTTGAGCACCGCCGCGGAGAACTGCTCGGGACGGGTGTCCTTGAGACTGCCCTTCTTGGCCTTGCCGACCGGTGTGCGGGCGTAGGAGACGATGACGGCTTCACGCATGGTTGACCTCCAGCGACGCTGACAGCTCACGGCTCACGACCGAAGATCCCGACGCCCGCCCCGCGCCGCAGGCCCGGCGGGAGGGCGCGTACGTGTTCCTCGGTCCGTCGAGTGTGGGGAAATCCGCGCGCCGCCGGCTGTGGAGCGTGGCGACGGCTGCGGTGGTGGTGGCGGGCCGGCTGCTCACGCTCAGTTCCTCAGCGGCTTGTTGTTGAGCAGCATGTA
Organism: Acidobacteriota bacterium; assembly: GCA_040754885.1. Classification (GTDB taxonomy): domain Bacteria; phylum Acidobacteriota; class Thermoanaerobaculia; order Thermoanaerobaculales; family Thermoanaerobaculaceae; genus JBFMCD01. The sequence continues at coordinate 152,715 of JBFMCD010000092.1, read as the reverse complement.
GGTGATGCGCTCCTGGGTCTTCGGCTCGCCGCACAGCGAAAGGAACGCCTCGCGCTCGAGGTCGAGGATCGTCTCCTCGCTCACCGGATTGTTGATGGTGGTGTCGCCGCCGCACAGGATGTTGCCGACGTGAGTAGCGATCTTCTCGTCGTGGGCGGAGATCCAGTGGGTGAGCTTCATGTTGTGGAGGAACATCTTGATCGTCGCCAGGCCCTCGTGGCCGGGCAGGGCGAAGCTGCGCGGCAGCGGCGGCCTGTACCCCTGCTCCCACAACCCGATCGCCATCCGTTTGGCGGTCCAGAGTTGCTGGTCGCGGTTCAGCTCGACGTGGTCGTAGGGGCGCAGGTACTTCAACTCGCGCGCCTCCTCAGCCGACGTCGCGACCTTGGCCATCGCGATCGTCTCGAAGGCGTGGCGAATGAACGGCAGGTTGGAGAGGATCGGCTCGTTGATCCCCTCGAGGACGCGCTCGAGCATGAAGACGTGGCCGGCCCCGGCCGGGACCAGTCCGACTCCGACCTCGATCAGGCCCATGTACGTCTCGGCCAGGGCGCACGCCCGGTCGCCGCCCATGGTGATCTCCGCGCCGCCCCCGAAGGTGAAACCGAACGGCGCGGTCACCACCGGGACGGTGGCGCGCTTGAAGCCCATGGTCATGCCCTGGAACTGGCCGATCATGTCGCTGATCGCCTTCCACTGCTGGCTCTGCGCTCCCTCGAGGATCATGAGCAGGTTGGCGCCGGCGCAGAACTGCTCGGCCTGGTGGTGGACAACCAGGCCGATGAAGTCGCGTTCGGCGATTTCGATCGCCCTGTGCGCCACTTCGAGGATGTCGGCGTCGATCGGGTTGAGCTTGGGCTGCATCGCGGAGTGGAACTCGAGGCAGGCGACGCCGTCGCCGAGGTCGACGATCGAGGCGCCCCTGTTCTCGAACACCACCGGCTTGAGCTTCTTGATCTCCGACAGGACCATGAACGACTCGGGGCGCGGGATCGGCAGGTACTTCTTCTTCTTGGCGTTGTAGTACTCGCGTCCCTTGGCCCCGTCACGGTAGAAGGTGGCGTTGCCCGCAGCCAGCATCGCCTCGACCCACGGCGCGGGCGTCACGCCCTCGCCCTTCATCCGGTCGACGATTGCCTGCACTCCGAGAGCGTCCCACGTCTCGAACGGCCCCAGTTCCCAGTTGAAGCCCCATTTCAGGGCGTTGTCGATGTCGACGATGGTGTCCGAGATCTCGCCCAGTCGGCGCGAGGAATAGGCGAGGGTGTCGCGCATGACACGCCAGGCGAACCGGCCGGCGCGGTCGTCCGCGGCGACCAGCGTGCGGATGCGACCGGCCGGGTCGTGGATGCCCTTGGTCGCCTTGAGCGACGGGACGTCGAGCCGCTGCTTGGGACGGTAGGCGAGCGTCTTCCAGTCGAGCGTGAGGTCCGTCTTCTCGCCGCCGGGTCCCTTCTCCCGCTTGAAGAAACCCGCCCCGGCCTTTCGGCCGATCAGTTTCTTCTCGACCATCTGGGTGACGAAGTCCGGCACCTTGAAGTAGGGCTGGCCCTCGTCCTTCGGGCAGTCCTCGCGCAGCGTGCGGACGACGTGGACCATGGTGTCGAGGCCGACCAGATCGATGGTGCCGAACGACGCGCTCCTGGGGTGGCCCATCGCCGGGCCGGTGATAGCGTCCACCTCGTCGGCCTGATAGTCCATCTCGACCATGGCGTGGATCGTGCCCATGATCGCGAACACGCCGATCCGGTTGCCGACGAAGTTCGGCGTGTCCTTGCCGTAGACGATCCCCTTGCCGAGCCGGAACTGGCCGAAGTCGGCCATGAAATCCACGACCTCGGGATCGCTGTCCTTGCCCGCGACGATCTCGAGCAGTCGCATGTAGCGCACCGGGTTGAAGAAGTGCGTGACGAGGAAGTTCTTGCGAAACTCCTCGGAGCGTCCCTCCATCATCTGCTTGATCGGCAGGCCGGAGGTGTTGGACGTGACGATCGTGCCCGGCTTCACCGTCTTCTCGAGGCGCGCGAACACCTGTTGCTTGATGTCCAGGCGCTCGATCACCACCTCGACGATCCAGTCGCAGTCGGCCAGCCTGTCCCAGTCGTCCTCGAAATTGCCGGTCGAGATCAGCGGCAGGAACTTCTTCGAGTAGGTGAGCGCCGGCTTGGACTTCCTGATCGCCTCCAGGCCGGCGAGGGCAAACCTGTTGCGGAACCGGGGGTCGGCGGTGGTCAGGCCCGCCTTTTCGTCCTCCGGCGTGAGCTGCGGCGGCACGATGTCGATCATCAACACCGGCACGCCGGCGTTGGCCAGGTGCGCCGCGATGCCCTGCCCCATCACGCCGGCCCCCAGCACCCCGACCCTTCTGATCTCTCTACGCATGTCGCTCCTCCCTCCTTCTCGTCCTAGGCGCACTTCCGTCCCGGCGGCTGCCGGTCCGGCCCGTGTCGGTCATGAATGAACACTCGTTCATTTTGCACGCCGGCCGCCCCGCAAGCAAGGGGGGCGGGTCGCCGGGCGCAGAGTCAAGCGGACGGCGGGAGACACCGACGAGACGTGGCGCCGGACGGGTGGGACGCTGATAATGTAGGCATGGTGCGGGCGGCGACCCGCGCCGAAAGGGGGCCCGATGAGCAAGGAGCGTCAGCTCGGGGTCGTCCTGGGCCTCGTGGCGGTATTGGCCTCGTGCGCGACCTCTGCGCCGGGTCCGGGTCAGCGAGAGGGGGCGCTGGGGGCGGCCGAGGCCTGCTTCAGAGTGCGCCAGGTGGAGAGCATCTCGCCGCTGCACGAACGGTTCGTCTTCGTCGAGTCGCGGCGCCACGAGCGGTACCTTCTGACGCTCGACGGTTTCAACCCAGGCGTGCGTTTCGCCACCGGTTTCGCGATCGCGGACGACTTCAGCCGGGTGTGCGCCGACAGCGGCGCCAGCCTCCTGTACCTTGACGGAGGCCGCGAGGTTCGCGCCCGCATCATCGGCATCGAGGCCGTGGCGTCCCGGGACGAGGCCGAACGGCTGGTCAGGGAGCGCACGGGCGGGCGCCGCGAGTGACCGGACAAGGGGGTGCCATGAAGTGTGCCAGTTGGATCTTCCTGATCATGCTCGTCGGTTTCGCTCCGGCGGTGGTCGGCGGCGACATCCAGGTCACCTGCGAACCGGGGCTGCGCGTGTACCTCGACGGGAGCTACGTGGGCACAACGACGGCGAAGGAAGACGGCCTGGTGTTGACAGACGTCGCCGAGGGTCCGCATACCGTTCGGGTCGACAAGGAGGGCTTCCTGCCGATCAGCTTCCAGGTCAACGTCGGGAGAACCCCGATCGAGATTCCGGTGAGGGCGTTCGATCTGGAGTTGCCTGTCGTCTCCGGGAGAGATCGCCCCGAAGCGAGGACCACGAGGCCTGTGGGGAAGCTCCAGGTTCATTCGGTGCCGCAGAACTGCGTTGTCGAGATCGACGGGCAGGCGCGAGACAAGTCCACGCCGGTCCTCGAGATCGGAGCGCTCGATGCCGGACGGCACACCGTCGCCTTTCGACGGGACGGGTACGAGACGATCGCGCGAGAGGTGAACCTGCCGCCCGGCGCGGAGGTCACCGTCCGCGGAGACCTGAAGGACGGCCGGGTCGACGTGGTGCACGAAGGCAAGGGCTCGCTGCGGCTCGTTTCGAGGCCGGACCGCTGCTCGGTGCGGCTTCTCGGCGTGACCCGGGAGACGAAAAACTCTGTGCTCAACCTGTCGTTCCTGCCGGCGGGCGAGCACCGGTTGGTGGTGTCGTGGAAGGGGCGGGAGTTGGAGAGAAAGGTGCTGATCATCGCCGGCCAGCGCGCGGTGGTGAATGTGAGCTTCATGCAGAAGGACGTGCCGTTTTCGGTCTCCTACGAACCGGAGTGAGATGCGACCCTGTCTCTGGCAGGGTGTCGGACGCGCGCCGTCCAGGCGAGGCGGGCAGGAGGTTCGCCCGGCGTGAGTGAACTCGCGGGCGGCGGGCCCGTAGAGAGAATCGTGAATCGCCTCCGACCCGGTGGTGCTCGACCCGTTTCGACCGGTCGCCGACCTGCGGCGAAAGCGGCCGCTGCGGCGGCGGGGCTCGTGGGGCTGGCGGTCTCGTGCACCACATGGCACGGCCGTCCGGACGGAGAGCGTGTTTCCCCCGACGAACTCCTCGGCGGTGGGGTGCCGGCGCCCGCCGATTCCCGTCTCGTCGAGCCCGGTGAGGTGCTCGCGGTCGGCGCGGAGATGAGGGCGTTTCTCGACGCACACGTCGATCGGAAGGCGACCGACGCCCTCAAGCTGCACCAGCTGACCACGGCGATCACCGACCGGCGGGGCTTCGGCCTGGTCTACGACGACCGGACTCGCACGGCGACGGAGACGTTCCGCGCCCGGCGCGGCAACTGCCTGTCGTTCTCGGGGATGTTTGTGGCCATGGCGCGCGATGTCGGTCTCGACGTCTCGTTCCAGGAGGTCGAGATCCCGCCGGACTGGACGCTCGACAGCGACACTTACGTGCTCAACCGCCACGTCAACGTGTTCGTCGATCTCGGGGCGTCAGGGACCCGGGTGGTGGACTTCAACATCGCCGACTTCCGGTCCAGCTACGAGATGCGCCGGATTTCCGACACGCGGGCGCTGGCCCACTTCTACAACAACCTCGGAGTCGAGCGCATGCAGTCGGGCGACAGCGCCTCGGCGCTGGCGTGCTTCCGCGAGGCGATCGCGGGCGGCGACCGAGGATTCTCGCCTGCCTGGACCAATCTCGGGACACTGTTCCTGCGTCAGGTGCAGCCCGCCCGCGCCGAAGCTGCGTACCTCGAGGCGATTAGGGCCGATGGCTCCGATCTGGTGGCGATGAGCAGCCTGGCGCGCCTGTACGAGCGCTCCGGGGATCACGAGCGGGCGGCGACGTGCCGCAAGCGGGTGATCCACCACCGCAACCGCAACCCCTATTACCGATACGAGCTGGCCGAGCGGGCGTATCAGGCGGAGCGTTTCGACGAGGCGATCGGCCACCTCAAGTTTGCCGCGCGCAAACGGCCTGCGGAGGATCGCTTCTGCTTCCTGCTCGGCCTGAGCTATCTCAAGTCGGGGAAAGAGAAGCTGGCGAGACAGTGGCTGGCGCGGGCCGAGCAGGTCGCGGCGGACGAGGCATTGCGGAGCCGCTACACCACGAAGATCGAGCGGCTGCTGGGTCGCGTTCCCCCTCGCTGAGCTGGTCTCGACGGGAGGCGGCCCCCGCAGGGGCCGCCTCGTTGATCACGACTTCGGGTCAGGTCAGAAGGTGAACTGGATCGCCGAGTGGATGTAGCGGCCGTAGACGTCGTACGCGCCCCAGAATCCGGGACCGTAGTCGTCGTTGTCGATGCCGGAGCCGAGCGGCGGCTCCTTGTCGAGGATGTTGTTGACGCCGAGGGTGAACTGCAGATTATTGGAGATCTTGTAGTTGGCGGCGATGTCGAAGTAGTGGGCCGCCGGGATCGTGTAGGAGCCGTTGACCTCCCACAGTTCCCGCGAGTCCGGGTCGGACAGGCCCTCGTCGGAGCTGGCCGACTCGTGGGTCATCTCGGAGAGCATGCGCCAGCCCAGGCTGAGCGCCAGACTGCCGGTTTCCCACGACACTCGGGCCAGGTGACGCCAGTCGGGGGTGAGGCCGTAGGCGACGCCGTAGAAGTTGTTGCAGATGTCGCCGAAGTAGCCGACGCAGTCGTAGCGGAACAGGCCCGTGTCGGTGGTGTTCTTGAGCAGATAGGTGCCGATCAGGTTGAAGGTGAAGAAGCTGTTACCCGCCGGCAGGACGAAGTTGGCGTTGAGGTCGACGCCCTCGGAGATCAAGAGGCCGATGTTCGCGTTGGTGGACTGGATATACGCCTCGCCCTGAATGAGCCACAGCGACCCGAAACGGTCGCGGTGGATCATGGAGCACAGCGTCGGGTTACCGGTGCTCAGGCAGGCGTTCATGATGTCGTCGGCGCGCAGCGCGCCGATGGTGTCGTCGACCTCGGTCTTGTAGTAGTCGAGGGCGACCGAGAGCGAGGTTCCCGGCGGCGTGAAGACGACGCCGAAGCTGGTCGTGTCGGCGACCTCAGGGTCGAGGTTCGGGTTGCCGCCGCCGAGGGTGTTGTACTGTCCCGCGGGGTTCTCGCTGATGTGGCCGTACTGCGCTGCCGTAACCCCGGTGTGGGCGCATTCCGCCTGAGTCGCTCTGGGACTCGCGCCGGCGCAAGGATCCTGGCTGGCGCCCAGTCCGAACCCCTGTGGGCTGAACAGCTCGATGACGTTGGGCGAGCGAGTGGCGCGGTTGTATCCGCCGCGGAACTTGACCCCGGCTCCGGGAGCCCACGAGGCCTGCGCCTTGTAGGTCGGCCAGCCGCCGCTGGTGTTGTAGTCGGAGTAGCGGTAGCCGAGTTCGAGGCTGAGCTCCTTGGCCATCGGCGCGCCCTGGACGATCGGGATGAACGCCTCGGCAAAGAGCTCGGCGACGTTGTAGCTGCCAGAGACCGGCACGGAGGTCCCGCCCTGGCCGGCGCCGATGCCGTCCTGGTAGGCCTGGTCGGGGCGGAAGTACATCGCGTAGGTCCCGTAGTCGGCGCCGAACGCCACCTGGATTCCCTCGGTAGCGCTCGGGATCGTCCAGCCGTATTTGCCGAGATCGCCGGTGAGCTTTCCGGTGACGACCTTGGTCGATGTTCCACCCTCGGAGAGGAGCGCGAGCTGCAGATAGCCGAGCTGGTCGGCGGTCACGGCGCCGGTCTTGAAGATGTTCCACGGCACGCAGCCGGCGTTGCCCGACCGGCACTGCCACGTGCTCGGGTCGTTCGGGTCGCCGTCGACGATCAGCGCGTCCTGGATATGCAGGGAGTTGAAGTCGTTCTCGTACGACTCCGGCGCGCTGACCTCCGCGAGGAGGCCGTTGAGGTCGTAGCTCCACGCCTCACCGAGGTCGCCCTTGAGGCCGGCGACCATGCGCCACTGGTTGTGCGAGAGGTGGTCGATGCGGCCGCCACCCTCGACGTTGCGCCTGGCGATGTTGACGGTCGCGATGTCGTGCGGCCCCCACCCGGCGTCGAGGAGGATCTGCCGCTGCTGGGCGCTGAGCATCGGGTTGTCCACGTTGAGCTGGAGAGTGCTGAAGAAGTTCCCCGACGGCGCGATCTGCGCGTCCGTGCGGTCGTTCATGTAGCCGATCTCGAGGTAGCCCTGCAGCGCGTCGCTGAACTTGTAGTCGAGGAATCCGCCCGCTACCCAGCGCTCGTCAGGACGCTGCAGGTAGTTGTAGGGAGCGAAGTTCCAGACATAGCCGGCGCGCGGCACCCACGTGTGCGACCCGCTCGGATCGACCTTGTACTGACCGTACAGCGAGTCGTCGGGGCGGTACACCGCGAACGTGCCGAGGTCGGTGGTGCCGGATCCGCCGCAACGCGGACCGGTTGCGCCAGGCGTCGCCACCGAGCAGTTGGTGTAGTCGCGCGCGGACTTGAGCAGGGCCTTGGCGTCGCGATAGTCGAGGTACAGCGTGGCGTGGCCCTTGCCGTCGGCGAACTTGCCGCCCAGCGCGACGTTGGCGCTGAACA
>JBFMCD010000092.1:140096-145050 GCA_040754885.1 Acidobacteriota bacterium | reverse complement strand
CTCCAGCGTGGGACGGGGAATCAGGGTGCCGGTGACGGTCACTTCTTCCTTGAACTGCTCCTCGGTGACCGGCTCCTGTTGCTGTTGGGTGCCGCCAGCCGGTTGCTGGGCGGGTTGCTGTTGCTGGTTCGCTGCCGGCGCAGGCTGGGCCGGCTGTTGCGCCTGCGCCGAGGCAGGGGCGGCCAGCGCCACGAACAGGATCGCCATCAGGATGATCCCACCCGCGTGCGCGGCACGTTGTTCGACGATTCTCGATTGGTCCATGGTCAGCTCCTTCTTCTCGATCGGTTGGCGGTACCGGGGGGCGCACCGTCGTGACCGGCCGGAGGCGACCTCGGCCGGCGGCGGCTCGACGGCGGGGATACTTCGCGCGACCGCTTCTCGGCGCTGCAGCGGCCGCCGGACCTCCCGCCACGCGGCGGAGGACCGGCGCGGCGCCGCTCGCGGCGCTGTTGCGGGGGTGCCGTGTCGGCAAGAAGTGTCAACTCGTGAATCACTTGCATCGAGCTGGAGGGTGCAAGCTCCACGCCCGTTCCGGGTCCGGAGCGGGGGTGACACAAATGGAATCGCGGACGTCCCGCCGAACATGGGGACGGAATCAGGGACGGATCAGGAAAGACGGCGCGTGGGCCTGCCCGAGGAGGGGTGCTCGCGGCACATCGAGGGCGACGCTCGTGTCACCGCGCGGCGACGAGACGAACGGTACGGGTCAGTCCACCTCGACATCGGGCTCGCCGGGAGGAGTCTCACGGCCTGAGGTACTTCAGCATCTCCCGGGCGGAACCCGACTCGGGGTCGTTCGGGGCGATCTGGAGGAAGCGTTCGAGGTATTGCCTGGCCTCGGTCCCGGCGCCCTGGCCGGCGAGTATCACGCCGAGGTAGTAGTGCGCCTGGGGATAGTCGGGCGCGACGGCGAGGACCTGACCGAACAGGTCCTTCGCCCGAGTCAGGTCGTTGGCGTCGTAGGCCTCGAAGGCGAGTTGCAGCAGGCCGTTTCGCGCCGTCACCGGCTCGAACGGCGCAAGACCGACGAGCGCCTCGGCGAGCCTGCCCTTGTCCCCGAGTTCCAGGCAGGCGTTGAAGCGAAGGCGGATCGCCTGTTCGTTTCTCGGGTCATCTTTCAGCACCGTCTCGGCCGCGGTCGCCGCCTCTGCGGGTCTGCCGATCTTCAGGGCGGCGGCGGCGAGACCGAACAGCGACGCCTGGAGTCCGGGGTCGAGGTTGAGGGCTTCCCGGTACTTCGCGAAGGCGCCCGCCTGGTCTCCTGCCTTGGCGAGAGCCACGCCCTCGTTGTGGAGCCGCTTCGCCTCCTCGGCACTTCGTCCTACTTTCTCGAGATCCGCGAGCGCAGCAGCGACTTTGGCTTCGTCGCCGAGGTTGCGGTACGCCTGCCAGCGCGACAGCAACACCGCCTCGTCCATCGAGCCGAGCGCAATGGCCTTCTCGGCGGCCTCGGCGGCCTCCCTGTTCCGTCCCAGCTCCACCTGCGCCGCGCTGAGGACTGCCCACGCCTGGCGGAGCTGCGGATCGTGGCCGACCGCTTCGGCGAGCTTCCCCTCGGCCGTCGCGTAGTCTTTGGCCTGGAAGGCGGTCAGCCCCGCGTTGTAGGCGGCGATGGCGGCCTCGGACGTCGAGGCCGGCGGCGCGTCGCCGACCGTCTGGGCGGCCTGCGGCTGGAGCGTCCACTCCTGCATCTGCGTGCCTTCGAGGCGCCACTCCTGCTTGACCTCCATCGTCCGGAAGCCGGGGCGCTCGAAGTGATACACGTACGTCACGTCGATCTGGCTGAAATCGACGACGAACGAGCCCTTCTTGTCGGTGCTGAGGATCTTCCTGAACCCCTGGAGTTGCGGCGACGTGACGGTCACCGCGACCTCCGGTATCGGCTTGCCCGCGAGATCCTTGAGCGTGCCGACGAGTCGAGCCTTGCGCGCGGCGTCGGCCGCGGCGGGAACGAGGACGGCGAACAGGGTGAGCACCGACAAGGATCGCACGTGTCCGAGCATCACGACGCCTGCCTTTCTCTCGGCACCCGATCGGCGCTGCGCGTGGACGCCCATCGGGTCGCTGCACGAGGAAGAGCGTCCCGGCCGCCGCCGGGTCCGACCATCCGAATATAGCGCCTGAGCGTCCGCGCGCAAGTGCGACGAAGGTCCTGAGTGACCTTCGAGTGTGAGACATTGGAAAGCAGTGACTACGCGTGACACGCCATCGGGCGGCGGCGTTGCTCGGCCTCGTCCTCATGCGCCACCGAGCGTGGCGCAGGCCGGTCCCCGCCGGGACGCGCGGGAGAGGCTTGAGGGGATTTCCGCGGAGGGAGGCACAGCGACTAGAACAACCCCACCCCCCACAGGTCGTGGAGGTGGAGAAGGCCAACGACCTTGCGGTCGTCGTCGGCGACGATCAGCGAGGTGATGCGGCGCTGTTCGAGCAGCCTGAGCGCCTCGGTCGCGAGCGCGGATGGCGCGATCGTCACCCCGATCGAGTGGAGCACCTCGCCCGCGATGCGTCGCAGCGGATCAGCGTCGGCCTCCATCAGGCGACGCAGGTCACCGTCCGTGATGACGCCGAGGAGCCGGCCCTCGCCGTCCTGCACCGTGGTGATCCCCAGGCCCTTGCGCGACATTTCGTAGATGACGTCCTTCATTGCCGTGTCCGGCCCCACCCTCGGTACCTTCTCGCCGGCGTGCATCAGGTCTCCCGCCGTGAGCCAGCGCTTGCCCAGCTTGCCGCCCGGGTGGAGCAGCGCGAAGTCCTCGGGTCGGAACCCCTTGCGCACCGACACCGCCATCGCCAGGGCGTCGCCGAGTGCCAGCGTTGCCGTGGTCGACGCAGTCGGCGCGAGATTGTGCGGGCACGCCTCGCGGTCAACGGCTAGGTCCAGGTGGATGTCGGCACGGCGGGCCAGGGTCGATGCCGGGTTGGACGTGATGGCGATGAGCGGCGTGCCAAGACGCTTGAGGAACTCAACCAGATTCACCAGTTCCTCGGTCTCGCCCGAGTTGGAGACGGCGACCACGACGTCGCCGGCCGCGACCATCCCCAGGTCGCCGTGGATCGCCTCGGCGGGGTGGAGAAACAGCGCTGGCGTCCCGGTTGAGGACATCGTTGCCGCGAGCTTCCGGCAGATGATCCCGGACTTGCCCATCCCGGACCACACGACACGTCCTGGGCATCCGGCGAGTTGGTCCACCGCGCGCAGAAAGACCTCGCCGAGCCGATCGCGCAGGCGCAGGATTGCTTCCGCTTCGGTGGTCAGCACCTCGCGCGCCAATTCGAGCGACATGGTTCCTCCCGCGGCGCATTCTAGTCCGGGAGGCGCGGCGACAAACACCCTATGCGGGTGTCCGAGCGGGAGGTGTGCCTGGTGGATCTGGGCGGTGACGTGCGAGGTTTGCGCAGGACAGCCTCAGGTTCTGAATAGATCTAGATATGAACATCCAATCCACTTGACATGTCATTGTGATTCAAGGAAAATCACTCTCGGGGTAGTAGGGGGAGACGCCAATGTCACTTACGCAGTGCCAACGGTGTGGCCGATCACGTTCGCGCTTCTACCTGGCAGTCTTTCTGGTCTCGTTTTTCACTGCATTTGGAGGCGCGACTCCGGTCCATGGCGCGTTCGCCGGTACGGACCAGTTTGTGCCCGTGGTCGGACGCATCCAGGGGGTTGGCGATCCCCGGCCGGAGTACTACTCCACGCTCTGGCTCACGAATCAGTCCGACACGTCCACTGCGGCCGTACTCCTCGAGTTCTACAAGCGTGATCACCTGGCGAATCCGGCAGGGGCCGTCGAGGTCAGTTTGGCCCCAGGGGAGTCCAAGCGTATCGACAACTGCGTCGAGGTGCTCTTCGGCCTCACCGGCACGGCCGGTTCCGTGCGCGTGCGCTCGACAGAGAAGGTGCTGGCGTCGAGTCGCACCTACAACCAGCCAGTCGGCGTGACCGAGGCGGACACCGCGGGCACGTTTTACGACGGCATCCCCGCAACCTTCGCCATTCGGGTCAACGAGACGACGTGGCTGCAGGGCATCGCGCAGGACGATCACTTCCGCTACAACTTCGGGATCACGGAAACGGACGGCAGCCCCGCCACCGTGCGGTTAACGCTCCGCGACGACTTCGGCGAGGCTGTCGGGTTCAAAGACTACACCCTCCCGGCGCGCGGCCAGCTTCAGTACAACGTCACCGACATCACGCAGTCCGTCGAGGGCCGGCGCAACATGCTCCTCGAGGCCTCGGTAGTCGGTGGCGCCGGCGCAGTGCTCGTGTATGGAGCACTCAACGCCAACTTCTCTCAGGACCCGACCGGTTTCGAGATGGTGTTCAGCAACATCGTCACGAGCATCAACGGCCTCACCGGCGACGTGACGATCCTGCCCGGCTCCGGGATCCAGATCCAGACGATAGACGACGGTGGGGTCAGCGGCGTCTCCGACACCACGGTCGTGATCTCGGGAACGGGCGGCGCCGGTACAACGGGTCCGACCGGGGCGACGGGTCCTGCCGGTGCGGCGGGCGCGACAGGTGTTCGGGGCGCCACGGGGCCGAGCGGTGCTTCAGGTACGCCAGGCGCAACGGGCCCATCAGGACCGGCCGGACCGTCCGGCGCGACAGGCCCTTCCGGACCGCAGGGCGCGGCCGGTGTCACCGGAGCCACTGGCGCGATTGGTCCGACAGGACCCGTGGGCGCAACCGGAGCTATCGGTCCGACAGGACCTGTCGGAGCGACCGGTCCTCTCGGTCCAACTGGGCCGCAAGGCCCGTCGGGAGCGACAGGCGCGTCCGGGCCTGTCGGCCCCACAGGTCCGCAAGGTCCCTCCGGCGTGACCGGCGCCACCGGCCCTCAGGGTCTGCAAGGTGCTGCGGGCGACACGGGAGCCACGGGTCCGCAGGGACCGGCTGGAACCACGGGCGCCGCGGGCGTGACAGGCGCGACCGGCCCTCAGGGTC
>JBFMCD010000092.1:0-139996 GCA_040754885.1 Acidobacteriota bacterium | reverse complement strand
GTGTGACCGGCGCGACAGGTCCGCAGGGTGTTCAGGGCACTGCAGGCGAGACTGGAGCTACTGGAGCACAGGGCCCTGCCGGTGTGACCGGAGCCACCGGCCCTCAGGGTCTGCAAGGTGCTGCGGGCGACACGGGAGCCACGGGTCCGCAAGGACCGGCTGGAACCACGGGCGCCGCGGGTGTGACAGGCGCGACAGGTCCGCAGGGTCTGCAAGGCGCTGCGGGTGACACGGGAGCCACGGGTCCGCAAGGACCGGCTGGAACCACGGGCGCCGCGGGCGTGACCGGGGCGACGGGACCGCAGGGCGCGCAGGGTGCGGTCGGAGAGACCGGTGCGACTGGTGCGCTGGGCCCTGCCGGTGTGACCGGAGCCACCGGCCCTCAGGGTCTGCAAGGTGCTGCGGGCGACACGGGAGCCACGGGTCCGCAGGGACCGGCTGGAACCACGGGCGCCGCGGGTGTGACAGGCGCGACCGGGCCCGCCGGCGAGACCGGCCCAAAGGGTGTCACGGGGACGACTGGCCCGATTGGAGATACGGGCGCGGCGGGAGCGACAGGTGCGACTGGCCCGCAAGGTCCTCAAGGGGCCGCAGGAGAGACTGGCGCCACTGGTGCCCAGGGTCCATCCGGGTCAGCCGGAGCAACGGGACCTCAGGGTCCTGTGGGCGCGGTCGGCGACAGCGGTGCAACCGGCCCACAGGGACCTGCGGGAGTGACCGGGGCGACCGGGCCCGCGGGCGAGACGGGTGCCAAGGGTGGTACAGGAGCGACTGGGCCGTCCGGGCCGGCCGGAGAGACCGGTTCGATCGGCCCCGCAGGTCCCTCGGGTCCGTCGGGGCCGTCCGGTCCCCTCGGACCTCAGGGACCGCTGGGCCCGACTGGCGCGACCGGTCCCCAGGGTCTGGTCGGTCCAGGCGGGAGCTGGGCGCTTGGTGGATCGGGAGCCGATGCCACCGACAACGACTACATGATCCCGTGGTCGAATCAGAAGACGCCAAACCTCGGAGACGCCTATGTCGTGGTTCCGGGGGGGACGGTCACTGAGATCTACCTGAAGATGTCTTCCACCGTTCCGGTCGGGAAAAGCGAGGAGATCGTCCTGATTCACAATGGGATCGAAGACGCCACGCTACGCTGCACGGTCAGCGCCGGAGCGGACAGCTGTTCGGCCTCTGGATCTCGGGCCGTCGCGACAGGGGACACGGTCACCGCGCGCATCTACGAGCCACAGAACTTCAACATGGGTTTGCGTTTCTTCATCCGTTTCACGACCACACCGTAACCGGCGCGGCGGACGCGTCGGGACAGCAGGCGGGGGCGCTTCGGCGCCCACGCGTTGCATGTTCAGAGACTCTTCCGGGAGCGTGGCGTGGGACCCCACGGCCGCCGGTTTGCGACGAACGAAACGGTGAGTCCGACCAGCGACAGCAGCGTGGCCACGTTGGCCGCCCTGCGCAGCGGCGTTGGACGGAGCTGCAGCGTGACGAGATGCTCGCCGGCGGGGACGTCGAGACTCATCGTGCCGCGAACCGGGACGACGCGCACCGGCGCCTCGCGTCCATCGACCCGGGCGTGCCAGCCCGGGTAGTAGAAGGTAGCGATCTCCACCGGGGTGGCCGCGAGAGTGCGGATCCGGAACGCCTGCCGGTGTGTCGCGACCTCCTCCGAGATCACCATGATCGGCGCGTCGGCCGAGCGGACTCTGGGCCCTCCCGCCGGAGGGCGGGTCTCGACCCAGCGGGGTTCGTACTCCTCGCGCGTGGTGGTGTTGATGCCACGGGCGGAGATCGAGTGCGGCGCGAAGAACTCGTTGTCGAACGTCAGGTACCCCTTCGGCTCGGTGTGCGGAAGGTTCACCGCGACGAGCGCCACCGCGCCGATCAACGCCGCGGGTCTCGGCATCCGGTCGAAGGCGAAGGCGATCAGCGGAGGCAGCGTCAGAGCGGGGAGCATCAGCGCGCGCCACGGGTAGGCCAGGTACTGCAGCGTCCCGACGCGAGCCCACAGCGGGGCGGACCATGCCGTGGCGAGCCACGCGCCGGCAAGCGCGGTGGCGGCGAACGCGATCGCCTCCGCGCGCCGGAACCGCGGCGCCGCGCGCACGAGGAGGAGTAGGCCGGCGCCCGCGACGAGCAGGTGGACCGCGCCGACAACGAACGAGACGCCGTCGCCGGTTCCAGGCACGGACAGTCCGAACCCCCAACGGCCCCAGAACACCTGCCACGGCGCGAGAGCGTGCTCGGCCCAGTGAAGGAACCCCTCGCGCAGGAGGTCCACCTTGACGTACTCCTTCTCGAGAAAGGCGGGAAGCCAGAAGTGCGCCGAGAGGCCGAGACCGGCGATGATCGTGCCGGACCCCGCCAATGCGGTCTGGAGGCGAGGGCCGTCCGAGACGACGCGCGCGAACAGCAGCGCCACCAGGAGGCCGAGGACGAGCAGCGCCACGGCGTTGTGCCCGAGCACGACCAGCCCGACGGCTGCTCCGCCCAGTGCGAGGCGCCTCGGCGACGGCGCGTCGAGCGCCCTGAGCATTCCCAGTATCGCGAGCGGAGCCACCGCCACCGCGGCCGCCTCGGCGAACGCGGCGCGGACGAACACGTCGAGTGACACATAGGGCGAGAGCAGCCACGCCGCCGCTCCGGCGACGGCGGCTCCTCGGCGCACCGACCAGCGGCGGCACAGGCGGTATACGCCGATCGCCCCACCGGCGAACAGCAGCAGCAGACCGAACTGGATCGAGTCGGCGAGACCCGCGCCCGCGAGGTGGAACGGCAGGGCGGAGACGTAGACGAGAGGCGGGGCGAAGCCGAACAGCGGCTGACCGTGACCGTTGCCGAGATCCCGCGCCCACAGCGGGGGGACGTGGCCATCGCCGAGCGCCTGGGCGAATTCGACAAGGCGCGGCGGGTATTCCGTGGCGTCGTGGCCGTCGATGAGTCGACCGCGCAGCAGGGGCCGCATCGCCACCAGCGTGACGAGCGCCAGCGCCGCCGCCGCGGCCACCCTCGGTCGGGTCAGAGCGACGATCGCGCCGTCCAGCCGCGCGCCCAGGCCGGACTCGAAGCAGCGCCAGCCCTCACGCCGAAAGGCGGCGAGCGAAAGCGTCGCTCCCAGAACTCCCAGGACGAGCAGGATCGGGCGCAGGGGTCCGGGGCGATAGAGGACCTCCACTTCGTGCCGGCCCGCCTCGACCGGGACGGCGACGAAACCGGGGGAGACACGGATCGTCGGCGCCGGAACACCGTCGACAGCGGCACGCAGACCCGGGTCGTAGGTGATCTTGAGCAGCGCCAGACACGGCCGGACGGTTTCGAGCTCGGCCGAATAGACCTCGCCGCGCTTCGTCTCGCCGAGAATCCGGCCCCGATGCGTCGTCAGGTGCGCCGGCGGGCCCGGCAACGCGCCCCAGCGCTCGATCGGAGGGAGGGAAGCGTCGCCGTTCTCCAATGCGACCACGAGCCCGAACGAGGGCAGCGGGCTGCTCAACCAGTTCGCGTTGAGGTCGTAGGCGGTGTCGAGCGGAGCGTCGTAGCGGGCCACAGCGTCGACCAGTCCGAAGTACCCCTCCGGCGAGGCCTCGTACACGGCGAAGGACCCGTGAACCGCGCGCAGGCGCAGGTTCGGCGCCGGCGGCAGCGCGCGCGGCGCGATCACCGCGCGCACGCCGAAGAGGACGTCGTGGACCTGGCTGGCCTCGTCGCGCAGCACCATGATGTCGGAGGTCAGCGACATCGAGTGGTAGAGGAAGCTGGCCTGGTCCAGACGATCGCGCGTCAAGAACGCGTAGAACGGCGTCGAGCCGACCCGAAAGGTCCCGCCCCAGGTGGCGGCCTTGCCCGCGGAGACCCTCCCTGGGCGTTCCGCAAGAACGGCCCGGGCCTCGGCCAGCGCTCCCTCGATGCCGACCTCCTGGTCCTCGACGACCCGGCCGTTCTCCTCGCCCCAGCGTGCGTTGTCGCGCAGGTAGGCGAGCCGATCCGACGCGATGAGGGCCGCTGCGACGCCGGCGACGGCGACCGGGGCGACGGCGGCCCAGCGTCGCCATCGCCACGCCGCCCGCGCGAGAGCGCCCACTCCCCACGCGGCGAGGAGCACCGCCGCGAGTTCGAACGCCGCCTGCAGCCTGTGGCCGTGGAACGCGCTCGGGACGCCTGCGGCGAGCATGAGGTGGCCCCATGTGGCTCGGCCGAAGAACAGCGCCAACCATGCGACGAACAGAGCGAGGAGCGGCCGCGAGACCGCGTCGCGTAGGGACAGCACCGCCGCCGCCAGTCCGGTGCCGACGAGGAGCGTCAGGCCCGGCGGGCGGCCGGAATCGAGCAGTCGTCCCGTCACCAATTCCGTGAGGACGGCCGGCGCTCCGTGCGAGTCCCACTTGACGGCCGCCTCCCAGCGGCTGCGGTTCACCTCCGGGGCGTTGAATGCCAGGGGCACGACGAACCAGGCGAGCAGGATCAGCGCCGGGACCGCGATGGTCGCCAGGCGAACGAGCCGGCGGCCACGCTCGCCCCGCGGGCCGGCGAGCGCGAGGATGAAGCCGCTGACGAACGCGACGTAGCCGAAAACGATGTGGCAGAGGGCGGTCGCCGCCAGGAGGCACGCGGCGAGCGCTCGCCACCGGCCGGTGTCGAGGGCGCGGGAAACCACGCCGAGCGCGGGCGCCACCAGGAGCACGGCGACCAGTTGCGTGAACAGGCCCGACCCTCGCCACGTGGTAGCTCCGAGGCCGAGGCCGTAGCGCCCGAACTCGCCGGCCCCGTTCGGTGCGAGGGCCAGGAAGCACGCCAACCCTGCGGCGAGCGGCGACACTCCGAGCAGCCTGGCGCCAAGGTAGACGCTCCCGGGCATCACGATCAGCAGCAGGTACTGGAGTTTGGCGAAGACGTGCCCGTCCGCGTCGGGCGACAGTGCGAGAGCCGCTGCGCCGAGAAGGTGAGGGAGGGGTTGGTAGCTGCGCCATACGGGGTACCCGAGCGACCACTCCGACACCCAGGGGTCGAGCAGTGGCTCTCCCGCCGCGATCGCCTCGCCCATCCGTTGCGAGGCAACCAGGTGGAACGTCGCGTCGTTGACCGGGTAAATGCCGATACGGACCTCGGGTGCGAGCAGGACCGCCGCCGCAGCCGTGACCGCGAGGAGAATCAGGAGGCCGGGGGCCTCGCGCCGGAGGGTCGTCCCCGAGGGTTCCGGTCGTGGGCTTCGGGGGCCGGTGGTTGCGGTCGGAGCTTCGGGCATCGCGGTGCGATTCTAGTCCCCGCCGTGTCGGAACTCGGAGAAAGAGTGATAATACGCGGCACGGGAGTCGGCTGACAGGCGCGCGGGATTGCGGAGCGCTGGGTCCCCGTTCCGGCTGATGGAGGTCGTGACATGGCGATCGGTGACGGTGAGCGCCGCGATCTGTCGGCGCTGCGGATCTCCGAGGAGGCGCGGGGCGGCGCGCGGAAACGGACGGGAGTGGTCGTCGCCGTCGGCGCCGGGGTGTTGGCCGTGCTGGCGGTCGCCGCCGCGGTCGTGAACGGCAGGAGCGCCGAGGTGGAGGTGGGGACGGTGCAGGCGGTTTCCGGCGAACCTCGGGCGGCGACGCTGCTCAACGCCTCCGGGTACGTGACGCCGAGGCGCCGCGCGACCGTGGCGGCGAAGATCACCGGCAGGGTCGTGGAGATGCGCGTTGAGGAGGGGATGGCGGTGGCCGCGGGCGACCTGCTGGCCCGGCTCGACGACTCCGACGCGCAGCGCCGCCTGGCGGCCGCGGTTGCCGAGCGCGACGTCGCCGCGGCCGCCGTGGCCGACCTGGAGGTCAACCTCGCCAACGCGGAGCGCGAGCGGCGCAGACAGCAGGGGTTGCAGTCGGAGGGGGTCGCCAGCGAGCAGGCGCTCGACGCCGCGACCACCGCGGCGGAGTCGTTCGCAGCCCGCCTCGCGGTCGCCCGCGAGCAGGTCCGGGCGGCCGAGGCGGCGCTCGGCATCGCGCGCCAGGACGTCGAGAACTGCACCGTGCGCGCCCCGTTCGCCGGGATCGTGGTTTCCAAGGACGCCCAGGTCGGAGAGATGGTCTCGCCGATCTCCGCCGGGGGCGGTTTCACCCGCACCGGTATCGCGACCGTCGTCGACATGGCGTCGCTGGAGATCGAGGTCGACGTCAACGAGTCGTACATCGCCAAGGTGCTGCCGGGACAGCGCGTGGAGGCGGCTCTGGACGCATACCCCGACTGGCGGATACCGGCGTCGGTCCGCACCGTCATCCCGACCGCCGATCGCCAGAAGGCCACGGTCAAGGTGCGCATCGGTTTCGAAGCCCTCGATTCCCGGATCCTCCCCGACATGGGCGTCAAGGTCGCCTTCCTCGCCGACGAGAAGACCGGCGGAGAGCCGCCCGCCGTTCGCGGGCTGGTGCCGCGGAGGGCGGTCAGGGAGAACGACGGGCGCGCCGTGGTCTTCGTCGTGACCGAAGGTCGAGTGGAGAGACGGGCTGTGACTACCGGCCTTGACCGCGGCGGGGAGCTCGAGGTGCTGGCCGGGTTGTCTCCCGGGGACACGGTGGTTGTCGGCGGTCCGGCGAGGTTGAACGACGGCCAGAAGGTCCGGGTGAAGGGGAACTAGCCCCGGAACCGGCGCCGGCTTCGTCCGGGTCGGCCATTCGATCGAAGGGAACGGGTGGATCGGGCTGCGGGAGGTGCGCATGGTCAGGATAGAGGGCGGCGGAAACGGATCGGGCCTCATCAGGGTCCGGGACCTGGACAAGAGGTACAGGCGCGGCAGCGAGGAGATCGACGTTCTCCAGGGGCTGCACCTCGACGTGGACGAGGGCGACTTCGTCGCCTTCATGGGCCCCTCAGGCTCGGGGAAGACGACGCTCCTCAATCTGCTCGGCGGGCTGGATGTCCCGACCTCCGGATCGATCTCGGTGGCGGGCGACGAGATCACCGCCATGTCGGGGAGCAGGCTGGCCGCGTGGCGTGCTCGACACGTCGGGTTCATCTTCCAGATGTACAACCTGATTCCCGTCCTCACCGCGTTCCAGAACGTAGAGCTGCCTCTGCTGCTGACCACGCTCTCGAAAGCGCAGCGGCGCACGCACGTGGAGACGGCGCTGGCGCTCGTCGGCCTGGCCGACCGCATGAAGCACTTCCCGCGCCAGCTCTCCGGCGGGCAGGAGCAGCGCGTGGCGATCGCCCGCGCCATCGTCACCGACCCGACGTTCTTGCTCGCCGACGAGCCGACCGGCGATCTCGATCGGCGCAGCGCCGAGGAGATCATGGAGCTGATCGAGCGGCTGGTCGGCGAGCACGGCAAGACGGTGCTGATGGTGACGCACGACCCGCGCGCGGCCGAGCGCGCCCACGTGGTGCTTCACCTCGACAAGGGTGCGCTGGTGGAGGGGCAGGGGGCGCGGCAATGAAGTACCTGCACCTGGTCTGGGCCAACCTGAGGCGAAAGAAGCTGCGCACCACGCTGACCATCGGGTCGTTCGCGGTGGCGCTGTTCCTGTTCGGGGTCCTGACGGTGATCCACTTCGCGTTCTACCAGGGCGTCGAGGTGGCGGGCGCCGACCGGCTCGTGGTCATCAACCGCACGTCCCTGATTCAGCCGCTGCCGTTGTCCTACAAGGAAAAACTGCTGCAGCTCGAAGGAGTGGAGGGGGTGACGCACGCCAACTGGTTCGGCGGCGTCTACCAGCAGGAGAGGAACTTCTTCCCGCAGTTCGCGATCGACACGCCGACGTACCGGGAGATGTTCCCCGAGTTCGCGATCCCCGAGGAGCAGTGGCGGGCGTTCGTCGCCGATCGCGAGGGCGCCGTGGTCGGCAAGGCGACCGCCGACCGCTACGGTTTCGAGATCGGCGATCGCATCCCGATCAAGGGGACGATCTTCCCGGGGACGTGGGAGTTCAACATCCGGGCGATCTACACGGGGACGCGGCCGGGCGACGACCAGACGCAGTTCTGGTTCCATTACGCGTATCTCGACGAGCGCGGGCCCGATTGGATCAAGGGGATCGTCGGCTGGTACACGGTGCGGATGGGAGACCCGGACGCCTCCGCCGCGCTGAGCCGGGCGATCGACGACCGCTTCGCCAACTCGCCGTACGAGACCAAGACCGAGACGGAGAGGGCGTTCGCCGGCGCGTTCGCCAAGCAGATGGGCAACATCGAGTTCCTCATCGTGACGATCGGCGGCGTGGTGTTCTTCACGCTGCTGCTGGTCACGGGCAACACGATGGCGATCGCGGTGCGCGAGCGCACCGGCGAACTGGCGGTGCTCAAGACCGTCGGCTTCTCCGACCTCGGCGTGCTGCTGCTCGTCCTCGGTGAAGCGCTGCTCATCGCGCTGCAGGGCGGTGTGATCGGCGTGGTCCTGGCCTGGGCGGCGGCCCCGGGCCTGGCCAAGGGGCTGCCGGGCTTCACCTTCTACCTCGCGCCGTCGCAACTCGTGGCCGGCGTGGCGCTGGCGTTGCTCGTCGGCCTCGCCGCCGGTGCGCTGCCGGCGCTGTCGGCGATGCGGCTGCGGGTGGTCGACGCGTTGCGGAGGGTGTGACGATGGCGATCCCGATAACCTACAACCTGCGTAGCGTTCGCCAGCGCTGGGCTTCGGCGATCGTGGCCGTTCTCGGGATCGCGGGAACGGTCGCGGTCTTCGTGGCGATGATGGCGCTCGCGCAGGGGTTCCGCGCGACGCTGGTCGCCTCCGGCTCGGAATCGAACGCCATCCTCCTGCGCGCCGGGGCGAGCACGGAGATGTACAGCGCGGTCACCCTCGACGAGGTCAGGATCGTGGAGGAACTGCCGGGCGTCGGGAGGGGCGCCGCCGGTCCGCTGGCGAGCCCGGAGGTCGTGGTCGTGGCGGCGTTCCCGCTGCGCTCCTCCGGCACCGACGCCAACGTTCAGGTGCGCGGCGTGTCGCCGCGTGTGCTCGAGGTGCGGGATTCGGTGCGTGTGACGCGAGGGCGCTTCTTCCGGCCGGGGCTGGCGGAATTGGTGGTGGGGCGCAACGCAGCGACGACCTACGCCGGGTTCGACGTCGGCTCGACGATCCGATTCGGCGGCGGGACGTGGACGGTGGTGGGCGAGTTCGACGCCGGGGGCAGCGCGTTCGACTCCGAGGCGTGGTGTGACGCGAACGTCCTCAACCAGACCTACCAGCGGCCGCAGAACGTCTTCCAGTCGCTCACCGTGCAGCTCGCGTCGCCGGACGCGTTCTCGCGCCTGAAGGACGGCATCACCACCGACCCGCGGCTCACCCTCGCCGCCGACCGCGAACGGGCGTACTACGCGAAGCAGTCGCAGTCCATGACGACGATGATCACCGTGCTCGGCAGCGTGGTGACGCTGGTCATGGCGGTCGGCGCGGTGTTCGGAGCGCTCAACACGATGTACTCGGCGATCTCGGAGCGCAAGCGCGAGATCGCCACCATGCGCGCGCTCGGATTCGGCGGCGGCAGCGTGGTCGTCTCGTTCGTCCTCGAGTCGCTCCTCATCGCCTTCGTGGGCGGCGTGCTCGGTTGCCTGATCGTGCTGCCGATCAACGGCCTCACGACCGGCACGATGAACTGGCAGACGTTCTCCCACCTCGCGTTCGCCTTCCGCATCACGCCGGGCCTGCTCGCCTCGGGTCTGGCCTTCGCTTTGATCATGGGCCTGCTCGGCGGCGTGCCGCCGGCGGTCCGCGCCGCGCGCCGGCCGGTCGCGGTGGCGCTGCGCGAGCTGTAGGGGGGGCGATCCTCCGGCAGCGAAGCGGGAGGCCCGGCGGCGCCCACGCCGTGGCCGGGGGGCGTGATCAGCGCCCGGCTTCGCGGAGCAGGATGGCGTCGAACTCCTCCGAGCGAAGCAGGGCGAGCAGGACCGCGGCGTGGCGCCTCTTCGTCATCTCCGGGAGGTACCTGCGCACGCCGGCGGTGTCCGGGGCGCGGCCCAGCGCGCCCTTGTAGAACTCCTCGAGCAGCGTGGCGGGCGACGCGCCGCCTCGCACCTCGACGAACTCGGGGGAGCGCGCGGCGCCCTCGACGAAGCTGTCCAGCTTTCCCTTCTGAATCTGGGCCACGGCGCCGGAGAAGCCCCCGGGGTCGGGCTCGCGCGCGAGCAGGGCGAGGTAGACGCGGCGGGCGATGAATTCGGCCTGGTTCCGCGTGTATCCCTTGCGGGCCACGCCGACGACCTCGAAGCGCACGGGCCACTCCAGGTTGAGATTCCCCGGCACCCAGACGACCGCGCGGCACTCGCCTCGTTCGGTGCCGGCGGTGACGTGGAGCCGGTCGGGCCGCGGTCGGTCGATCCTGACGCGGTCGCCGCAGCGGTCGTCGAGATCGACCTCGACGGTCAGACGATCCTCGGGAAACGGCTGGCCAGTCTGGTCGCTCCCGCGGAAGCGGAGTTCCGCGGTCTCTCCGGCCGGGACCTGGACCTCCTCCCCCGGTTGCAGCGGTTTGCCGCGCTGCCCGGGCCGTGAAACGCTGCCCTCGAGCGTGCACAGATACGGGCGGTCCCACGCCTGGCAACACTCCTGCGCCTCGGTGTTGAACGGCAATGCCATGAGCGCAACGGTATATGCAAGCACGGTTCGGCGCATCGGGTCCCCCGGAAGTTCGGCGCATGATAGCGTGCGACCTTGCCCGGTCGGCGTCCAGCCTGATAGGATGCCCCGGTCCGCGGTGCGGACCGGTATGACGGCCCACCAGACGATCTTGATCCTCGACTTCGGCTCGCAGTACACCCAGCTGATCGCTCGCCGGGTGCGCGAGTTGGCGGTGCGGTCCGAACTCCGCAGGGGGGACCTGCCGGAGTCGGAGATCAGGGCGGCCGCGCCGATCGGCGTGATCCTCTCCGGAGGTCCGTCGTCCATCTACGAGGAAGGCGCGATCCACCCCGACCCGGGAGTGTTCGCGCTCGGCGTCCCGGTTCTCGGCGTGTGCTACGGCGAGCAGGCGATGGCGCACCTGCTCGGTGGCGAGGTCGAGCCGGCGGGGGAGCGCGAGTACGGCGCCGCCGAGCTCTCGGCGGACCTGTCGTGCCCGCTGTTCGCCGGGACCGCCCCGAAGCAACGGGTGTGGATGTCGCACGGAGACCGCGTCACGCGCGTCCCGGACGGGTTCCGCATCATCGGCGCGACGTCCAACTCGCCGCTCGCGGCGATGGCCGACGACAGGCGCCGCTTCTACGGCATCCAGTTCCACCCGGAAGTGCGCCACACCGAGCTCGGGGGCACCATCCTCGGCAACTTCCTGACCATCTGCGGCGCGCGGCGCGACTGGACATCGGCGTCGATCCGCCGTGACGCGGTCGCTTCCATCCGCGAGCAGGTTCCGGAGGGGAGGATCATCGTCGCGCTCTCCGGCGGCGTGGACTCGTCGGTCACCGCGCTGCTGTGCCGCGAGGCGGTCGGGGAGCGCACCGCGCCGATCTTCGTCGACACCGGGCTGCTGCGCCTGGACGAGGGGGACAAGGTCCAGACACGGTTCCAGTCGTTCGGTCTGGCCATCGACAGAGTGGACGCGGCGGGGCGGTTCTTCTCCCGGCTCGCCGGAATCGACGAGCCGGAGGAGAAGCGCCGTCGGATCGGCCACGAGTTCATCGCGGTGTTCGAGGAGGAGGCGAGGAAGTTCCCCGACGCCCGCTACCTCGCGCAGGGCACGCTCTACCCGGACGTGATCGAGTCGACCTCGGTGCGCGGGCCTTCGGCCACGATCAAGACGCACCACAACGTGGGCGGACTGCCGGAGCGGCTCGGGCTGTCGCTCGTCGAGCCGCTGCGCTGGCTGTTCAAGGACGAGGTCCGGAGGCTGGGCGAGGAACTGGGCCTGCCCGAGGAGTTCGTCTGGCGCCACCCGTTCCCGGGGCCGGGGCTGGCGGTGCGCATACTCGGCGAGGTCACGCCGGAGCGCGCCGCGCTGCTCCAGCGCGCCGACGCGATCTACATGGACGAGGTGCGCGCGGCCGGGCTATACCGGCAGATCGCCCAGGCGCTCTCGGTGCTCCTGCCGGTCAAGAGCGTCGGCGTGATGGGCGATCAGCGCACCTACGAGAACGTCCTGGCGCTGCGCGCGGTCACCACCGAGGATTTCATGACCGCGGATTGGTTCCGCTTCCCTCCGGAGGTCCTCGACCGGATCGCGCGGAGAATCGTCAACGAGGTGAGGGGGATCAACCGGGTGGTGTACGACGTGACCTCGAAGCCGCCCGGCACCATTGAATGGGAGTAGGGGACAGGGGACGGAAGAGAGGGGACAGGGGACGGCGCACTGCTCCACGTCTCCTGTCGCCTGAGAGCGAGGCGAAAGGCCGCCGGTTCAGCCATACCCGGCGGAGCTGCCCGGCTACGCCAGGCCGGGCCCCGGCGCGCGGCGCACCGATACCTGCCGCGGAGCCGGTCCACCCAGGGAGGTGAAGACATGGCGAAGCGGAAAGTCGTGATCATGGGCGCTGCGGGACGGGACTTTCACAACTTCAACTGCCTGTTCCGCGACAACCCCGAGGTCGATGTGGTGGCCTTCACCGCCACCCAGATCCCGGACATCGAAGGTCGGGTGTACCCGCCGGAGCTTGCCGGCAAGCTCTACCCGAAGGGAATCCCGATCCTCGCGGAGACCGACCTCGAGAAGGTCATCAGGGAGCACAAGGTCGACGAGGTGTGGTTCTCCTACTCCGACGTGTCGCACCAGTACGTGATGGACAAGGGCTCGCACGTGGTGGCGTGGGGGGCGAACTTCGGCATCTGCTCGGCGGAGAAGACGATGCTCCCGTCGGCGAGGCCGGTGATCGCCATCGTCGCGGTGCGCACCGGCGTCGGCAAGTCGCAGACCACGCGCTACGTCTCGCGCATCCTCAAGCAACTGGGCAAGAAGGTCGTGGCGATCCGCCACCCGATGCCCTACGGCGACCTCGCCAGGCAGGCGTGCCAGCGGTTCGAGACCTACGAGGATCTCGACCGCCACGACTGCACCATCGAGGAGCGCGAGGAGTACGAGCCGCACATCGACAACGGCTTCGTCGTCTACGCCGGCGTGGACTACGGGATGATCCTGCGCGAGGCGGAGAAAGAAGCCGACGTCATCCTGTGGGACGGCGGCAACAACGACACGCCGTTCTACAAGCCCGACCTGTTTATCACGCTCGTCGACCCGCACCGCGCCGGGCACGAACTGACCTACTACCCCGGCGAGACCAACCTGCTGATGGCCGACCTGCTGATCGTCAACAAGGTGCAGACGGCCGACCCGGTGAAGGTCGAGGAGGTCATCGACAACTGCCGGAAGTACAGCCCGCGGGCGCGCGTCATCAAGTGCGCCTCGAAGATCACGGTCGACAAGCCGGAGCTGATCGCCGGCAGGCGCGCCCTGGTGATCGAGGACGGGCCGACGTTGACGCACGGCGGGATGACGTACGGAGCCGGGTGGTTCGCGGCGAAGAACGCCGGCGCCAGCGAAATCGTCGACCCCAAGCCGTACGCCGTCGGCACCATCGCCGCGACGTTCAAGAAGTACCCCAACGCCGGGGCGATCCTGCCCGCCATGGGCTATTCGGACCAGCAGATCGCCGACCTCGAGGCGTCGATCAACGGCACGCCGTGCGACGTCGTCGTCGAGGGCACGCCGATCGACCTGTCGCGCGTTCTCAAGGTGGACAAGCCGCTGGCCGGCGTCACCTACGAACTCGAGGAACTCGAGCCGGGCGTGATCGAGGAGATGGTCAGGAAGGTCGTGAAATAGCAGCTGCGTGGGCCGTGGACCGTGGACCGTGTGCCGGAACGGCGCGGTCCACGGTCGATTCCCACGCGCGGCGATCCTGTCCTCCCTCGGCAGATGTCAGTGCCCTCACTGGGTCGAACGGGAGGCGTCAAGCGGACAGCGGGAACCGTGATAGCGTCGGGCCAGGGAGGTCGCCGTGAACGCCGAGGTCTCCGCCTTGCTGCTCCAGGTGCTCGTCATGGGCGGCATTCTCGCCGCCTTCGCGGCGGTCGCGAGCCTGGTCCAGGGCCGCCGTCTGCGCGGCCTGGCCGGCGTCTTCGAGCCGGGATCGTTCGGGGTCTCCGGCTTCCTGCCGCGCTGGGCCGCAGGGCAGGTCGGGGGATACCCGTGCCGCTATCGGGTGGTGGCGCGGGGGAAGAACCAGCCGGGAGGCGCGAGGCTGGAGGTCCGTGCGGTAACCGGCCTCGACTGGATGGCGATCCGGCCGGCAGCGCCGGCGCGGGCCATGGCCTCCGCCGGTGTGCTCCAGGACGTGGAGATCGGCGACACGCAACTCGACCGGGCGCTCCGCTTCGTGGCCCGCGATCCCGGCGCGCTCCAGGGCGCGCTCGCCGCCGAGGGACCCCGTGCGGCGCTCGGCGGCCTGCTGTGCGGCACGGCGTTCGCCTCGATCCTGGTCCGGCCCGACCTGGTGCGCGTCCAGTGGAAGCCCCGAACGCGGGGAAGCGACGAGGACCCGGCCGTCGTGACCGGCAGAATCCGCGAGAGCCTGACGCTCCTCGCCGCGCTCGGCTGCGCCCCCGGCGCGAAGTGGTAGCGGGGCTGGAGGTACGCATGGCGCCCTGGCTCGCCGCGGTCGGCGCCCAGGTTGCGTGGCGCAGCGAGGGCAGGCACGCGGAGCGTCCGGATTCCCTGCGCTGGGGCGGCGAGGTCCTGCCGGTGGTCGTCCTCGAACGATGGGTCGAAGGGCCGCTCGAAGCCGGCGGGGCCGTGAAGCGGGTCTTCGTCGTCGGCGACCCGACCGGGAGAACACTCCGCATCACACGCGGGGAAGGCGAGGTCACGGTCGAGGTCCGGCACGAGCGGTGAGGCGATCATCGAACCGTACCGGGAGGTACACCCTCCGAGGTGACGTCGTACACTGATCCCGGGATTCCGGTGTGAGCGACGGGCGGCCCTTCGGGGATGGTCGGGGTCGGTGGTCACGGTGGGTCTCGGCCGTGCTCGCCTTGGCGGCGGCGGCATCGACTCCCTCTCCGGTCCCGGCCTGCACCGCGTTCCTCCTCGAGCGGCCCGGCGGCGTCGTCGTCGGCAAGAGCTACGACTACCCGATCGGACACGGCCTGATCATGGTCAACCCGCGCGGGCTGAAGAAGTTCGCTATGCGCGCCTCGGGTCGAGGCCCCTTCCACGGGTGGGTATCCCGCTTCGGCAGCGTGACGTTCAACCAGTACGGCCGCGAACTGCCGGTCAGCGGGATGAACGAGGCAGGACTCGTCGTCGAAGTGCTCTGGCTCGACGAGACACGTTACGAACCTCCGGACGAGCGCCGGGCAGTCCAGGACCTGCAGTGGATGCAGCTCCAGCTCGACGTGAGGGAGTCCGTCGCCGACCTCCTCGCGCACATCGCGGAGGTGCGCGTCGAGTCCTTGGTGGCCAGAGTTCACTTCCTCGCCTGCGACGGCACGGGCGCATGCGCGGCCATCGAGTTCCTCGACGGCGTCGCGGTCGTGACGACCGGAAACGTGATGCCGGTGCGGGTCCTGACCAACGACAGTTATGCCGAATCGCTCGAGTACCTGCGTGTGCACCGGGGCTTCGGAGGGGACCGGGCCCCGGCCTCGGGCGCGGGTTCGCTCGACCGGTTCGTGCGAGCCGCGCGGGCGGTCGCCGGGACGGCGTCGGGAGACCCCGGAGACGACCAGGTCGCGCGCGCGTTCTCGGTGCTCGACGACGTGTCGCAGGGATCGGGTTCCGTGTGGAACCTGGTCCACGAGCCGCGCGAACGCCGCATCCACTACCGCACGCACGCGACGCCGCGAATCAAGAGGATCGATCTCGCCGATTTCGACTTCGAGTGCGCCTCCGGAGCAAGGGTGCTCGACGTGGACGCCGAGCGTTGGGGGCGCGTCGCGGCGTCGTTCCTGCCCTACACGGAGGCCGCAAACCGGCGGATCGTCGTCTTGTCTTTCTCCAGCGACGTCATCAGCCTGCCCCGCGCGGCGATCTCGAGCGTCGCGTCGTTCCCCGGTCGGTTCACCTGCGCTCCCGGGCCCTGAGGCATCCTCGGCGTCTCAGCCGGTCGTCATGGGGTTGAGGCGCCAGATCTGCAGGTTGAGCCAGGCCGCGAAGCCGACCCATGCGAGGTAGGGGAGGAGGAGCGCGCCGGCGAGCGGCCGGACGCGCCAGAACAGGAGCGTCGATGCCAGGATCGCGGTCCACAGGAGCAGGATCTCGGCGAACGCGAGTTCCGGGCGTTGCAGCCCGAAGAACAGCCAGGACCACGCCCCATTGAGGACCAGCTGGAGACCGAACACGACGATGGCTCCGGCGCGGCCGGGCGCGCCATGGCGCCGCCACACCAGCGCCAACGCCACGCCCATCGCCACGTAGAGGAGCGTCCAAACGACGGGAAAGAGAGCGCCCGGCGGCGTCAGCGCCGGCTTGGCCAGCGATGCGTACCACTCGCCGGGCTGGAAGCGGCCGCCGATCGCCCCGGGGAAGAGGCAGACGGCCACGCAGGCAACGGTCTCGAGGACGGCGCGAAGGCGGGGGAACATGGTCATCACTCGGGCGGCGCAACACCGCCCGGCGGCGCCTCATTCCGGGACGACCACCTCCTGCGCGAGCGGCAGAACCTCGAAGGTCATGCCGGGAGGTTCGACGTGAGCCGGGTTCCCGTCCCAGTGATAGGGGAGGCGCTCCGTGCAGAGCAGTTCGAGCCGCGTGAAGCGCAGTTCGCGCGTGAACGGCTTGCTGCCGAGCGTGCCGCGCACGGCGTGCGAGAGTGCGCTCAGGCGCGCCGGCACGCCGGTGAACGCGACCAGCGTGGCGTCGAGTTCGCCGTCGTCGGGGAGCGCGCGCGGCGCGAGGCGGAAGCCGCCGCCGGTCGTCACGCCGTTGTGGATCGCGAGGATCGTCATGGGCCCCTGATACGTCTCGTGGCCGTTCGTCAGGTGTATCTCTGGGCAGCGATAACGGAACAGCGTTCCCACCGCCGCGGCGAGGTAGGCGCCGATCCCGCGCACCCACTTGATCGACTGGGCGTTGACGTTGATCGCGCCGAGGAGCCCGATGCCGATGGCGTTGAGCACGACTCTGTCGCCGGCGCGCATCACGTCCACCCGCCGCCGCTTGCCGGCCAGGACCGTTCGGGCGGCGTCCTCGAGGCGGAGGGGGATCCCGAGCGTCCGCGCCGCGTCGTTGCCCGTGCCGAGCGGCAGGACCGCCAGGGCGCAGGGCGTGCCGTGGAGCCCCTGGAGCACCTCGCAGATCGTCCCGTCGCCACCCGCGGCGACCACCACCTCGTGTCCTCGCGCGACGGCGTCGGCCGCGAGTACCGACGCGTGTCCCGGAGCAGTCGTGACCGAGATAGGAAGATCGAGACCGGCGGCCGCCAGACGTTGACGCAGGCGCGGCCACTGTTGGCCGACCCGCCCGCCCGCCGCCGCCGGATTGACGATCAGATGCACCCGCGAAGTATACAGAATGGCGTCTCGCCCGCGGTCGTCCGAGCCGTCCCCGGCAAAGACCAACTCAGGACACGAGGCTCCGGCCGCCGTCGATCGCCAGCACCTGGCCGGTGATCGTCTCCGCCTCCTCGAGCAGGAAGCGGACGGCTCCGGCGATCTCGGCGGCGCCTCCTTGGCGCTTGAGCAGGGTGCGGTCGATGATCCGCCGGCGCACAGCCTCGTCCATCCCGTCCGGGAACACGGCCGCGCCTGGCGCCACGGCATTGACCCGCACCTCCGGCGCCAGCTCGATCGCGAGTGCGCGCGTGGCCGCCGCGAGCGCGGCCTTGGACACGGTGTAGGCGAGGTGGTGGCGCAGCGGAATGTCGGCGTGGATGTCGGTCAGGTTGACGATCGCGCCGCGCCGGGCGCGCAGCGTTGGTGCCAGGAGCCGCGCGAGGAACAGCGGCGCCTCGAGGTTGATGGCGAGGACCTCGCGCAGTCGCGCCTCGTCGAGTTCGTCGAGCGGTGTGCGCGGAAACACCGCCGCGTTGTTGACCAGGGCGTCGAGCCCACCGAAGCGGTCGAGGAGACGCTCGACGAGCGCCGTCCGGTCCGCGGGATCGTCCAGCCCGAAGCAAAGGGCGGCGGCGTCTCCGCCCGCCTGGAGGATGCTCGCCTCGAGTTCGCGCGCCGGGGCCTCCGAACGCCGGTAGGTGAACGCCACCGCCCAGCCGCGGCGCGCGAGTTCCTCGACGATGGCGCGGCCGATGCGGACGGCGCCGCCCGTGACCAGGGCCACCCTCATCCGCTTCCGGCCTCCCTGCGGCGCTCGACCTCCACTCCCGCGGCGGCGCTTCCCGGCACCGCACCCGGCTTGGCAACGCGCACCCTCACCGAGCGGGCAGCCGGGAAAGACTCCAGCAGGGCCGCTGCGGCTTCCCCGGCCAGGGCCTCGAGAAGGCGGTGGTGGCGAGACGAGGCGACGCCGAGTACGACGCCGCACGCCGTGGCGTAGTCGAGGGCATCGGCGAGCGAATCGCTCCGGCCGGCCGGCGTGCAGTCGCACGCCAGCTCGATGTCGGCGACCAGGGTTTGCGGAGTCAGGTGCTCCCACTCGGCTTCACCGACGAGACACCGCACCCGCAGGCCCTCGACGAACACACGATCTAGCATCGTCGCCACCCGGCGCGGAGTCTACCAGCAGGGGGGGGCGAGCGACCCGGCGGGCTGCGCGTCGCGCGTCTGCTACCATGCCTGCCGGCATGGACGGCATCCTGGTCCGCCTCCCCGAGATCGTCATCCAGCTGTGCGCGTTCGCCCTGGCGATCTCGGTGCACGAGTCCGCTCACGGCCTGGCGGCCGAGCGGCTGGGGGATCCGACCGCCCGCTGGCTGGGTCGGATCACGCTCAACCCGATCGCCCACGTCGATCCGTTCGGCACCGTGCTCTTCCCGCTCATGCTCGCGGCGATCGGCGCTCCCGTGCTCGGCTGGGCCAAGCCCGTGCCGTTCGTCTCGAGGAACCTGCGCGACCAGCGCTGGGGACCGGCCCTGGTCGCCCTAGCCGGTCCCGGGTCGAACCTCGTGGCCGCGGCCGGCGTGACGCTGGCGTTGTTCGGGTTGAAGTTCGTCGTGCCCGAGTTCCGCCCCCTGCTCGTCGCTTCGGTCAACCAGGGCGCCACCGCGGGAGGAGGGGTCTTGCTCCCGCTGTTGGCGCTCCTCTACTGGCTGGCGGCGATCAACGTGGTGCTCACCGTGTTCAACCTGGTGCCGGTTCCTCCGCTCGACGGCAGTCACATCCTGGGCGCGGCGCTGCCGCCGCGCGCGGCGTGGCGCTACGAGCAGTTCCGTCCGTTCGGGATCTTCGTGCTCTTCGCACTGATGTGGACCGGCCTGTTCGGACACCTTCTCCGTCCCTTCCTGGGCGCCCTGTCATGGATCCTGCTCTCGTAGCCCCCGACGAGCGGCCGCGGCCGACGTTCTCCCTCGCCGTCTTCGAGGGCCCGCTCGACCTGCTCCTCCACCTCGTGCGCGAGCAGAAGGTCTCGATCTGGGACATCCCGATCGCCGACATCTGCGACCAGTACCACGCGGCGCTGCGGGTGATGGACGAACTCGACCTTGAGGTCGCCGGGGAGTACCTGGTCTACGCCGCGTGGCTGCTGCTCATCAAGTCGAGGATGCTCTTGCCGCGCCACCCGGAGGAAGCGGGCGAGGATCCGCGCAAGGAGCTGGTCGAGCGCCTCGTCGAGTACGAGAAGGTCAAGGCGGCGGCCGCCGAGTTGGCCGGGCTCGAGGAGGTCCGCCGCGGAATGGTCGGCGCGCGCGCCGCGGCGATGGTCACGCCGCCGGAGGATGAGCTGGAACTGGAGGACCTCGACGTGCTGGCCGTCGCCGAGGCGTTGCGCACCGTCCTCGAACGCCACCGCCGCGAGCACCCGCCGGTGCTGGAGCTGGCGCCGATCCGCTTCTCCGTGCGCGACAAGATCATGGAGCTCTACGAGATGGTTCGTTCCCAGAGGAGTTTTCCCTTGCTCTCGCACCTGCTCACCCGGCCAGACCGGCTGGAGAGCGTCACCTTGCTCATCGCCGCGCTGGAGCTGGTCCGGCTGGGAACCGCAACGGTCCACCAGCGCCGCGCCTTCGCGGAGATCTACCTGACGCCGACCGGCGAACCGCTGGCCGTCGAGGCCCTCGCCGATGCCTAGCCCCGAGCAGCTCGCCGCGTTGTGCGAGGCGGTGCTGGCGGCCGCCGGGGAAGTGGTCGCCACCGACGCGCTGGTCGGCACGGCCGGCGAGGGCGTGACGAGCGCGGAGGTCGAGGCGGCGATGGAGATCCTGCGCGCGCGCCACGAGCACGAGGCCAGCGGCCTGCTCGTCGAGCGGGTCGGCGGCGGCTACCGCCTGGCCACGCGCCCGCAGTTCGAGGGAGCGCTGCGCACGTTCCTGGGGATCCGGGCCAGGGCCAGGCTCTCCCAGGCCGCGTTGGAGGCGCTGGCGATCGTCGCGTACCGCCAGCCGATCACCTTGCCGGAGATCAACTTTCTGCGCGGGGTGAACTCCGCGGGCGTGGTCCGCACGCTGGTCGAGCGAAAGCTCGTCAAGGTCTCGGGCCGGAAACAGGTTGTCGGCACGCCCTTGCTCTACCGGACGACGCGGGAGTTCCTGGTACACTTCGGCTTGGACGACCTGTCCGCACTGCCGCGACTCGAAGAGGCCGAGCAGGTCGAAGAGCGAGGCACGAGTGGCGACTGAGAGACTCCAGAAGCTGATCGCTCACGCCGGGGTGTGCTCCCGCCGGGAAGCCGAGGAGCTGGTGCAGGCCGGCAGGGTGACGGTCAACGGCCGGACCGCCGTGATCGGCGACCAGGCCGACCCGGAGCGGGACGCGATCAAGATCGACGGCAAGAGGTTGAGAGCGGCACCCCGCCAGCGCTACATCCTGCTGTTCAAGCCGCCGGCGGTGGTCACCACCACCTCGGACCCGGAGGAGCGGACCACGGTGGTCGACCTGGTGCGCGGCCGGGTCGGCGAGAAGGTGTACCCGATCGGTCGCCTCGACTACCACTCGGAAGGCCTGGTGATCCTGACCAACGACGGCGACTTCGCCATGCGGGTCGCGCACCCCCGTTTCGGCGTGCTGCGCGAGTACCTCGCCAAGGTGCGGGGCGTTCCCGACGAGGCCGCCAGGCAGAAGCTGCAGCGCGGCACGGTCGTCGAGGGGACGAGGGTCGTTCCCAAGGTGGTCGAGATGACGCGCCCGACCGGATCGGGACTGAACTCGTGGTGGCGGGTGGTGGTCGGAGAGGGGAAGACCCACGAGGTCCGCGAGTTGTTCAAGCGGATCGGCCACCCGGTGCAGCGCCTGGTCCGCGTCGCGATCGGACCGGTGCGGGACGAGAAGCTGCGGCCGGGCGGTTGGCGCGAGCTGAGCCCCGCGGAGGTCGAGGCGCTGTGGCGGGGCGGACGCGCGGAAGGGAGGGGCAACGATGCCAGGACCTCAGGCGCCGGACTACATCAGGAAGCTCGCGGTCTACGTGCCGGGAAAGCCGATCGAGGAGGTCCAGCGCGAGTTGGGGGTGAGCGACATCGTCAAGCTCGCCAGCAACGAGAATCCCCTCGGGACCTCCCCGCTGGCCCTCGCGGCCGTCGAGCGAGCCCTGCCGAACCTCAACCGGTACCCGGACGGAAGCGGGTACGCGCTGCGCAAGGTCCTCGCCGCTCTCCACGGAGTTGAAACCGACCAGGTGATACTTGGCAGCGGCTCGGTCGAGCTGATCGAGATGCTCGCGCGGGCGTACCTGGCGGACGGAGACGAGGCGGTCTACTCGCAGCAGTCGTTCGTGTCCTACAAGCTTGCCGTCGATCAGGTCAACGGCGCGGCCGTCACACCACCGGCGACCGCCGGGCACGCTCACGACCTCCCGGCGCTCGCGGCGGCGGTGACCGAGCGGACCAAACTCGTCTACCTCGCCAACCCGTGCAACCCGACCGGGACGATGTTCTCGCGAGCGGAGCTTGACGCCTACTTCGCGGTCGCCGGGGACAGGGCGCTGACCGTCCTCGACCAGGCCTACCACGAGTTCGTGGACAGGCCGGACTACCCGGATGGGCTGGACGACCTCAAGGCGGGACGCAACGTGATCGTGCTGCGCACCTTCTCCAAGATCTACGGCCTGGCCGGCCTGCGCATCGGCTACGGTCTCGGGCCGGTGGACGTCATCGCCACGCTCAATCGCGTGCGCTCGCCGTTCAACACCTCGTCCCTGGCTCAGGTCGCGGCGCTCGCCGCGCTGGAGGACGGGGAGTGGGTGACGCGCACGCGCGAACACAACCGTGCGGAGCTGCGCTTCCTGCAGGCGGCTCTCGCCGCCCGGGGCGTGTGCTTCGTGCCGTCGGCGACCAATTTCGTCCTCGTCGAGTTCGACACCGACGTCAAGGAGCTGTTCCTGCGCTTCCAGCAGCTCGGCGTGATCATCCGCCCGCTGGCCGGACCCGGGCTGGCCGACTGCGCGCGGGTCTCGGTCGGCTCGCGATACGAGAACGAGCGCTTTCTCGCGGCGCTCGACGCGCTGGTGCCGGTCACGGCCGGGCGCTGAGCCGGCCGACGCGGACGCTCGCTCGGTTCTCCCGGCTCGCCGGGATGCCGCGACCTACTCCGACGTGGTCTTCCACGTGTCGCTGTCGACCTTCCAGACTCCGTTCTCGAGGCGCATCGTCACGGTGCCGATGGACTTTCCGGCGGTCTCGTTGAGTCCCTCGACGGTCAGCGTCGCAGTGTCGCCCGATACGGCGGTCTTGGCGATGCTGATCTCGGCCGGTCGCATGGCGAACAACTCCATGATCATCGCGCGCTCGTCCGCGGGCATGCCGTCGAACTCCTTCTGCCTCGACGCGGGCAGGAACGAGCGAAGGACACCGGTGTCGCCCCCGAGGACGGCGCGGTAGTACGCGGCATAGGCCTGGCTGGGCGCGCTGGTGTCCCCGGAGATCTTCACCTCGATGGGCGGGGGCGGGGGCGCTGCGGCGCCGAGGGGGAAGGCGAACGAGGCGTCGAAGGCGAACGTCTGGTCGAACGACTCGAAGGGGGCTGGAGAGAAGATCCTGCCTTCGATGCCCGTGGCGTCGCAGCGCGTGAGCTCGAGGCGGATCCGCTCGTCGTTCAGTGCGGCCCAGCCCATCTCGGGGCCCGGGTGAAAGAGCCCGGCGAAGCCCTGGGCGAGGGCCTTCTCGGCACGGGAAACGGTGAACGCCACGGCGTGGATCTTGAGACGCCGCGCAACGTCCTCGCCGACGAACGGGACGACGTCGCGAGGGACCTCCTTGGCCGCGAGGAGCAGGATGATGTCCTCGGGGGACTCGTCGACGTACCCGAGTACCAGAGGAGTCGCCGTCCCGTCGACCGTGAGCGTCCCGGAGACGCGCGTTGCGGGTGGTTCGCCGGCGAGAGCAGCCGCGGCGAAAACGGAGACGGCAACGACGATCGGTACGGGCGTCCTCGACATGTGCGGTCCTCCTTCTGGTTACAACGCTCCAGGGGAGTCCGACCGCACAGGGGATTCTCGCGCTGCCGGCGTGCGCCACGGACATGAGAGGCGGGGAGTGTCCCCGCCTCTCGTGGGAGTCACTTTCGTTGGCGGGCGGCCCCGCCCCGGACTACTTCGCCTGCGGGTCGAAACCCATTTCCTTCAACAGGTTGTGCGCCTTGTTCACGTGGTCCATCACCCACAGCATGTAGCGTGCGTCGACGTTGATGGTGCGCGACATCGCGTCGGTGAATAGGTAGTCGGAGGTCATCGACTCGTAGTTGCCGTCGAAGGCCAGCCCGATCAGCTCGCCACGGCCGTTCATGATCGGCGAACCGGAGTTGCCGCCTGTGATGTCGTTGGTCGAGAGAAAGCACGCCGGGACGTCGCCGAGCGCGGAGGCGGCGTAGCCGGACGTCCTTCCGCCCTTCGCCGCTTCGAGCAGACGCGCCGGCGCGTTGAACGGTTCCTCGCCGGTGTGCTTCGCGACGACGCCCGCCAGCGTCGTGAACGGAGTGTAGAGGACCCCGTCGCGCGGCGCATACCCCTTCACCGAAGCGTAGGTGAAACGGAGCGTCGAATTGGCGTCCGGGTAGACCGCCTCTCCTCGCCACGCCGCCAGGGCCTCGATGTAGCGCGGCACGACCGAGACCATCTGCCCGTCGTAGCGGTCGTCCGCCCTCTCCCAGGCGTCGCGGTCCCGGCGCAGGGCCGCGGCGAAGTCGATCATCGCGTCGGCGCGCGCGAGCAGGTCCTCGTGCTTCGCGCCGAACATGGCCAGGCGCTCGGCGCGATCGGCGAGCTTGGTCCCTGCGTAGAGCCGGTCGAGCAGCGCTTCGATCGCCTCGTCACCGGACTTTCCCGTCGCCGCGAGCGCCCTGTCGACGGCGGAGATTCGTTGTCCCTGGGGCAGGGCGTTGGCTCGGCCGAGTACGTAGCGGAGCACGGCCCTGTCGGCCTGGAGATCGAGGTTGCGCTGCAGGCGCTCGAGCGACTGCCGCTTGGAGCGCTCGTCACGGTCCTGGAATCCGGGCTCGCGATCGAGGTCGGACACGGCGCGCTCCGAGGTCCAGCGCTCGATCGTGACGGCGGCGGAGAGCAGCGAGGTGAGTCGCCCGCCGCCGAACTGCATGGAGAGCAGATCGCGTTCGCGAGTCGCGCGCTTCTCCGCGAGGACCGCCTCTATCCGAGCGAGTACGTCCGCGTACCTTGTTGTGCGCGCCGGGTCCGCGGCGATCCATGCGTTGAGCTCGGTCTCGATGGCGCGCTGGCGGCCGGCGAGGTTCGCCTGGCGCAGGCCGGCGAGCATCCCCTGATTGTTCTTGTACGTGTTGTACAAGCCTTTGAGCTGGGAGGCGAGCTTGATTTCGACGTCCTTGCCGCGCTTCGACTGCGCTTCGAGGATGTCGATCATGTCCTTGTACATCTCGATGCGGTTCGGGTAGTTGAACTCCAGGTCGTCCGCGATGGCCGTCGAGGTGCGGAAGCGCATCGTCCGGCCCGGGTACCCGAGGATCATCGTGAAGTCGCCCTCTCGGACCGGCGCGGTGGCGACCTTCAGCCACCGGGCCGGCCGGTAGGGGACGTTCTCCGGGGAGTAGTCGGCGGGCTTGCCGTCCGGTCCGACATAGGCGCGCAGGAAGGAGAAGTCGCCGGTGTGGCGCGGCCACATCCAGTTGTCGACCTCGCCGCCGTACTCGCCGATCGACCGGGGCGGCGCGTAGACCAGCCGGACGTCCCTCAGTTCCATGGTGCGGAACATGTAGTACCTGAGGCCGCCGTACATCTGCGCAAGGCGACAGCGCAGGCCGTCCTTCTCGCACTCCGCGACGAGTTTCTTCTCCTCCTCCTCCAGCGCCTCGGTGCGGGCGACGGGGTCCAGCGCCGGCGTGAGCACGGAGGTCATCTTCGGCGTGACCTCGTCGTAGCCGAGGAACACGTACACCCGGCTGCCCTTGGCCTCCAGCTCCTCGGCGCGGGTCCGGGCGAGGAAGCCGTCGGTGATGTAGTCGTGCTCGGGGCTCGAGTTCATCTGGATCGCGCCGAACGCGCAGTGGTGGTTGGTCGCGATCAGCGCCTCGGGCGAGACGAACGACGCCGAGCAGCCGCCGAGCGACACGGCCGCGGAAGCCAGGCCGGTCCCGGTCTCCGCGTCCCAGAGTTCCTTCGGTGTGAGCTTTAGCCCCATCTTCGCCAGCTTCGCCTGGTCCAGCTCGGCGAGCTGGTGAAGCATCCACATTCCCTCGTCGGAGTGCGCCCCGGCGGCCACGAACATCGCCAGCCCCGCAACGGAAAGCCCGATTCTCCTCGACATCCTCTTCCCTCCCCGGTCCGGCGCTCGCCGGACGCAGCCGAACCGGGATTCTACCCCGTTCGGCGCGTCGGGCTGGTATCGTTACGCGGCTGGAGGTCGGATGTCGGACGGCGAATGGCTGCAGGCGTGGGACGATCTCGTCGGCCGCGGCGAGGGGACGGCGATCGAGGAGTTCTGGTTGAAGCGACTCGAGTACGGTGTCGAGGACACCTCCGCCCTGCTCGAGGCGCTGCGGCGACTCCGCTCGGCGAGCAAGAAGACGCTCGCGGCGATGCTGCTCGAGTTGGCCGCGGATCAGTCGCTCTCCGACGGCGCCTGGGCGGCGCGTCGCGACTTCCTCAGGGAGCTGATCCGCCTCGGGATCGGAGACCAGGTCGCGCACCGGGCCGGCCTCGAGGAGTGCGTGCGTAATCTCTGGCAGGGCCGGCCGTCCCTTGCCCGTCTCGTCGATCACTTCAAGCTGCGCGAGGCGCGAAGGCCGGTCGAGGTACTGGAGGTGCTCGAGACCTGGCTCGAGTTCGACGTCGGCGGCGTCTTCCTCATGGCCGGCAAGGGTCCGGGTCGCGTCGTCGAGGCCAACCCTCAACTCGGCTTGCTGCGCCTGGATCTCGAACGTGAGAAGCGCGTCCCGGTGCCGATCGACGCCGCTCGGAAGTACCTCACGCCGCTGCCGGCCGGTCACTTCCTCCGCCGCCGGCTCGAGGAACCGCAGGCGCTCGCCGCCGAGGCGACCGCCGATCCGGCGCGGGCCCTCGAGGCGGTGCTCGACAGCTTCGACGAGCCGATGGCGGTCCCGGCGATCAAGTCGGCGTTGCACGGTCTCGTCGGTGAGGACCAGTGGACGTCGTGGTGGAACAAGGCGCGAAAGAACCCCCGGGTGCTCGCCTCCGGCAGCGGTACGAGAGTGCAATACCGGCTGGCGGCCGGTGAGGGCGCCGAGGACGAGATCCGCGAGGAGTTCCTCCGTGCGCCGCTCGCCGGGCGGCTGGAGCTCGGGCGGCGACACGCGGGCCGTGGCCGCGAGCTGGTCTCGTGGATGGCGTTGGAGTTGGTGGAAGGCGCCCTCGCCGACGGTTCAAGCCCAGCACAGGCGTGGGACGCGCTCGCCCTGGCCCTCCGGCTCGGCGGCGACGCCGAACGGATCGACCTGATGCGCCACCAGCTGCTCGAGCGCGCCGGCGCCCGAGACCTCCTGGCGGTCTGCTCCGACGTCTCGCAGCGTGAGGCGATCCTCGAACTCCTCCCGCAGGCGAGGCCCGACGAGTGGCGAGCCGCGTTCGCCGAGTGGTTCCCGCTCGAGACGCAGCCGCGCCTGCAGACGCTGATGGCGGAGAGGCTGTTCGAGGCGGGCGAGCGATCGCGAATGGGCTCTCTCCTCGACCAGGTGCTGCTCCACCCTCAACGCCACCCGTCGGCGTTCGTCTGGGTGTGCGAACTCGCCGAGACCAGCGGATTGGGCGCACTGGTCGCCGAGCGCCGCGGCGGGGCGATGCTGGTCAGGCTTGTCGAGCTGGCGGAGAAGAAGGAGTTCGTCCCGCTCAGGCCGAGGCTAAAGGAGGTGCTTTCGGCCAAGGGGCTCGCCGCGACGATCCTGCAGGACAGGATCACCGTCGATCAGGCCAGGCGTCTGTTGCAGATCCTGGATAGTCCCGGCGAGCTCGCCGAGGAACGGGCGTGGCTCAGGAGAGCCCTCCACGCCCGCTTCCCCGAGCTGCACGTCGCTCCCGACGTGCGCGTCGTCCCCGCCCTCGCCGCCACCGTGGTGCGACTCCAGGAGGAACTCCGCGCGCTGCGCGAGCG
Source organism: Acidobacteriota bacterium (assembly GCA_040754885.1). Lineage (GTDB taxonomy): Bacteria > Acidobacteriota > Thermoanaerobaculia > Thermoanaerobaculales > Thermoanaerobaculaceae > JBFMCD01. The sequence continues at coordinate 112,504 of JBFMCD010000092.1, read as the reverse complement.
CGAGATCCCCGAGGTGCTCAAGGCGATCCAGGTGGCCAAGGAGCACGGCGACCTGCGCGAGAACTTCGAGTATCACGCGGCGCGTGCCCGGCAGGAGTTCCTGTCCGCGCGCGCCGCCAAGCTCCAGGAGGACCTCTCCAGCGTGAGGTTGATCGACCCCGCCACGGTGGACGCCAGCCAGGTTCGCGTCGGCACTCGCGTGCGACTGGTGCCGGAGGAGGCAGCCGAGGCAAGGGAACTGACGATTCTCGGGCCCTACGAGGCCGATCCCGGGCGCGGCATCGTCTCGTTCGGCACCGAGGTCGCCGAGGCGGTCCTCGGCCGGTCGCCGGGCGACGAGATCCAACTCGACGGTCGAACGTGGAGAATCGCTTCGATCTCGCCGGCCGACTGACACGCGTCGGGCTTCCCGAGCGAGGGCAGGAGCTTGACGGGGCGGGTGCAGGTTAATAAGATCCCGTCTCATGACGAGCGGCAGCCCCCCGCGCCTCCTGTTTCCGAAATGGACAAACTGGATCAGGCCGGCGTTGGCGGCGGTGTTCGTCATCACGCCGGCCTATCTGGTGCTGCTCGTCTGGCTCGGAGCCTCGCCGCAATCCACGGATGTCGGATACGCGCCGGTTCAACCGGTCGCGTACAGCCACGCGCTGCACGCAGGCGAGCTGGGCATCGACTGCCGCTACTGCCACACGACGGTGGAGACCGCGGCTCACGCGGCCGTTCCGCCGACGCAGACGTGCATGAACTGCCACGCCAAGATCCGCACGGAGAGCCCCAAGTTGATCGCCGTTCGCGAGAGCCACGCGACCGGCATGCCGGTGCCGTGGGTGCGGGTTCACGACCTGCCGGACTACGTGCATTTCAACCACTCCGCTCACGTGAAGCGAGGCGTCGGGTGCGTCGAGTGCCACGGAAGGGTGGACAAGATGGAAGTGGTGACCCAGGTCGAACCGCTGTCGATGGGTTGGTGCCTGGACTGTCACCGTGACCCCGACGCTCGCCTGCGGCCGCCCGACGCGGTGACCACGATGGACTGGGTCGCCCCCGAGGATCCTGAAGCGTACGGCAAGCAACTGCGCGTAGCGCGCAACATCAATCCACCGACCGACTGCGGGGCGTGTCACCGATGAGCGGCGAGAACGGGAAGAGGGCCCACTGGCGCAGCCTGGACGAACTGGCGGACACGCCGGAGTTTCGCGAACTCGTGTCCGCCGAGTTCCCCGGGCTCGAGGAGGACATCGCCGACCCGGCGACCCGGCGCGAGTTCGTCAAGATCCTGGGCGCCTCGCTCGGGATGGTCGGACTGACCTCATGCCGCTGGCCCAAGGAGATGATCCTGCCGTTCGCCAGCCAGCCCGCCGGCCGCGCGCCGGGGGTGGCGGTGCAGTACGCGACGGCGATGGAGCTGTGCGGCGCGACGGTGGGACTGCTGGTCACGTCGTACGACGGCCGGCCGGTGAAGATCGAGGGAAACCCACTGCATCCCGCCAGCCTGGGCGCGGCGTCGGCGCCGGCCCAGGCCGCCGTGCTCGAGCTGTACGACCCGGCCCGCTCGCGGCAGCCGGTGCGCCGCGAGGGCGGCAAGGAAGCCCGTCAGTCGTGGGAGGATTTCGACGCTTTCGCCACCCCGCACTTCAACGGCCTGCGCGCGTCGCGGGGGCGGGGACTGGCGATCCTGAGCGAAGCGAGTTCCTCGCCGACGCTCGCGCGGTTGCGCGTGGGTCTTGTCGAGGCGCTGCCCGAGGCGCGCTGGTACGGGTGGGAGCCGCTGTCGCGCGACAACGAGCTGGAGGGGGCGCGGCTCGCCTTCGGCCGGTCCGTCCGCGGTGTGCCCGATCTCTCTCGTGCTCGTGTGATCGTATCGCTCGACGGCGATCTGCTTGCCGGACACCCGGACGCGCTTCGCCTCGCCCGCGAGTTCGCGGCCACCCGCCGAGGCGACGGCGGCGAGATGAACCGTCTCTTCGCGGCCGAGCCCGTCCCGAGCGTGACCGGGGCGGCGGCGGACCACCGGCTGGCGCTGGCCGCCGGTTCGATCCCCGCGCTGGCCTCGTCCATCGCAGCCGGCCTGGCGGCGCACGGCGTCGCGGTTCCCGAGGCGTTGCGGAAGCCCGCCAGGGCTCTGGACGCACGTGCCGAGCGGTTCGCGGCGGCCGCGGCCGCCGACCTCGCGGTTGCGCGCGGCCGCTCGTTGATCGTCGCCGGGCCGCGCCAGCCGGCCGAAGTCCATGCCCTGGCCTGGATCCTGAACGAGGCGTTGGGAGCGTTCGGCGCCACGCTGCGGGCGGTAGACGATCCGGATGGAGATCGTGAATCCCACGTGCAGAGCGTGACCGGTCTCGCCGGCCGGCTGCGCGCCGGCGAAGTGGAAACGCTGCTCATCCTCGGCGGCAACGCGGCGTACGACGCCCCGGCCGACCTCGGCCTCGCCGACCTGATCGGCCGCGCGCGTGTGAGTATCCACCTCAGCCTGCACGACAACGAGACGTCGCGGCGCTGCGCCTGGCACGTGCCACGGGCGCACTTCCTCGAATCGTGGGGCGACGCACGCGCCTGGGACGGAACGGTATCCGTGCAACAGCCGCTGATCGAGGCGCTCTACGGGGGACGGACACCACTCGAACTGGTCGCCGCGCTCTCCGGCGCGAGGGTGGAGTCCGCTCGGGATCTCGTGCGCGCCACGCCGACCGACGGCTCCGGCTCTCCGCTCGGCGAAGCCGGGTGGAGGCGCGCGCTGCACGACGGCGTGGTGGAAGGAAGCGGGCTTCCGCCGGTGCGGGTGTCGGTCCGGGCGGAAGCCGCCGGGCCCGTCGCGGCACGCCTCGGCGTCGGGGCGGGGCGGGGGACGGAGGCGGTTTTCCTCGCCGACGCGAGCGTCCACGACGGCCGTTTCGCCAACAACGCCTGGTTGCAGGAGCTGCCCGACCCGATCACGAGAGTGACGTGGGACAACGCCGCCCTGGTCGGTCCGGCGACCGCGGCTGAACTCGGCGTTCGCCACGGCGAGATGGTGGCGCTGACCGCCGGGGAGCGCTCGATCGAGATCGCGGCCTGCGTCGTCCCCGGGGTCGCGGAGGGTGTGATCGGCCTTCCGCTCGGCTACGGCAGGCGCGCAGCGGGTCCGGTCGGGGACGGCGTCGGATTCGATGTCTATCCGCTGCGCGTGTCCGAGGCGCCGCACGCGGTCAAGGTCGACGTGCGCGGGCTGGGCCGCTCGTACGTGCTCGCCTCGACGCAGGACCATCACGCGATCGACGCCATCGGAATGGAGGAGCGCGGCCGCCGCATCGGCGAACTGATCGTCGAGGCCGAGTGGGCGGAGTATCGCCGCGACCCGGACGCGATCCGACGTGAACGTCACGAGCCGAAGCCGCTGGCCCTGTTCGGGGAGTTGGAGTACGGCGGCGATCACCAGTGGGGGATGACGATCGACCTCTCGGCATGCATCGGCTGCAACGCCTGCGCGGTCGCCTGTCAGGCGGAGAACAACATCCCGGTCGTGGGCAAGAAGCAGGTGGCGCGTGGGCGCGAGATGCACTGGATTCGCGTGGACCGCTATTTCAAGGGGAGCCCGGAGGCGCCCGCGGTGGCGTTCCAGCCGGTCGCCTGCCAACACTGCGAGAACGCTCCGTGCGAATCGGTGTGCCCGGTAGCGGCGACCGTGCACTCGAGCGAGGGCCTCAACTCGATGGTCTACAACCGCTGCGTGGGGACGCGCTACTGCTCGAACAACTGCCCCTACAAAGTCCGTCGGTTCAACTACTTCAACTACTTCAAGAGGACTTCGCAGGTCGAGAAGATGGCCTTCAACCCCGACGTCACGGTGCGCGCGCGGGGGGTCATGGAGAAGTGCACGTTCTGCGTGCAGCGGATCGAGTCGGTGAAGATCGCGGCCAAGAACGAGCGCAGGCCGATCGCGGACGGGGCGATCGTCCCGGCGTGCGCCCAGACCTGCCCGACCGAGGCGATCGTGTTCGGGGACCTACGCGACCCCTCGAGCCGCGTGTCGCAGTTGCACCGCCACCCGCGCGCCTACTCGTTGCTGGCGGAACTCAACGTGCAGCCGCGCAACCGCTACCTCGCGAAGCTGCGCAATCCGTCGTCCGGCGCAGAGGAGGCGTGATGGCCACGGTTCCGGCGGTCGTCGACAACAGTCTCGAGGATCCCCGGCGGCGTGCGCCGCTGGTGCTCGGCGAGAACGACTTCACCACCGTCACGGAAAAGGTGTGCGCGATCGCGGAGCGGCCCAGGCCGCCCAGGGAGTGGTACATCGCGTTCGCCATCTCGGCGTCGCTGGCGGCGGTCCTCCTCGCCATGCTCGGTCACCTTTTCCTCACCGGGATCGGCGTGTGGGGCCTCAACATGCCGGTGGCGTGGGGTTTCGACATCACGAACTTTGTCTTCTGGGTGGGCATCGGGCACGCGGGCACGCTGATCTCCGCGATCCTCTTCCTGTTCCGCCAGAAGTGGCGCACGGCGATCAACCGATTCGCCGAGTCGATGACGATCTTCGCGGTGATCTGCGCGGGGCTGTTCCCGGCGGTCCACGTGGGGAGGCCGTGGCTGGCGTACTGGCTGTTCCCCCTGCCCAACCAGATGCAGATGTGGCCGAACTTCCGCAGCCCGCTGCTCTGGGACGTGTTCGCCGTCTCGACCTACTTCACCGTGTCGCTCCTCTTCTGGTACGTCGGGATGATCCCGGACCTGGCGACGCTGCGCGACCGGGCGACCACGAGGATCAGGTCGGTCGTCTACGGGATCCTGTCGCTGGGCTGGCGCGGGTCGGGCCGTCACTGGCACCGCTACGAGCGGGCGTACCTGCTGCTCGCCGCACTGGCGACGCCGCTCGTGCTCTCGGTCCACTCGGTGGTCAGCTTCGACTTCGCCGTCTCGCAGCTGCCGGGGTGGCACACGACGATCTTCCCGCCGTACTTCGTGGCCGGCGCGATCTTCGGCGGCTTCGCGATGGTGCTGACGCTGCTCATCCCGATCCGCAGCTACCTCGACCTGGGCGAACTGGTCACGACGCGCCACCTCGAGAACATGGCCAAGATCGTGCTCGCGACCGGCATGATGGTCGGTTACGCGTACGGGATGGAGTTCTTCATCGCCTGGTACAGCGGCAACCCGTACGAGAGCTTCGCCTTCGTCAACCGGGCGCTGGGCCCGTACGCGTGGGCGTACTGGACGATGATCTTCTGCAACGTGATCGCGCCGCAGTTGCTCTGGTGGCGGCGCGCTCGAACCACGCCGTGGATGCTGTGGGGCGTGGCGGTGCTGGTCAACGTCGGGATGTGGTTCGAGCGATTCGTGATCATCGTGACCTCGTTGTCGCGCGACTACCTGCCGTCGTCGTGGGGTTACTTCAAGCCGACCTGGGTCGACCTGCTGACCCTTGCGGGGTCATTCGGCCTGTTCTTCATGTTGTTCCTGCTCTTCCTGCGCTTCGTCCCGATGTTCGCGATCGCCGAGGTGAAGAGCGTGATGCCGGCCGGCGGCCTCGAGATCGGTCCGCACCACGGCCACGGCCAGTACTGGGGCGAGATCCCGCACCAGCACGACCGGCAGTTCGGCGAGGAGGGCGCATGAGCGAGCCGCGGCTCTCCGTCGTGGCGGAAGGCCCGAAGCTGTACGGGCTGCTCGCCGAGTTCGACAGCGTCGGCAAGCTTCTCGCGGCGGCGGAAAGGGTGCGCGAGGCCGGATTCACGCGCTTCGACGCGCACTCGCCGATTCCCGTCCACGGCCTCGACGAGGCGATGGGCATCCGTCCGAGTCGCCTGCCGCTCCTCGTGCTCGGCGGGGGAGCGAGCGGACTCGGAGCCGGGCTGCTCCTGCAGTGGTGGACCAACGCCGTCGACTATCCTTTCATGATCAGCGGCAAGCCGCTGTTCGGCCTGCCCGCCGCGATCCCGGTCACCTTCGAGCTGACCATCCTGCTTTCGGCGCTGGGCGTGGTCGGCGGCCTGGTGGTCGCCAACGGCTGGCCGCAGTTTCACCACCCGCTCTTCGCCAGCGAACGATTCCGGCGCGCGACCACGGACCGCTTCTTCGTCAGCGTCGAGGCGGCCGACCCGCGCTTCGAGCTCGAGACCGTCCGAGGCCTGCTCGAGTCGGCGGGGGCGAGCCACGTCGAAGAGGTGGAGGACTAGAGCGATGCCACGCTGGCTGATCTGGTTGGCCGTGACGGTCACCGCCTTCGCCCTCGTCCCCCTCGCGATGGTCGCCCGTGCCCGCACGACCACCTCGCCCCATCCCCGGCTGCACGTGGTGCCGGACATGGATCAGCAACCGAGGTTCAAGGCGCAGGCCGCCAACCCTCTCTTCGCCGACGGGCGGGCGATGCGGCCACCGGTGGCGGGGACGGTGGCGCGCGGCGAGCTCGACGCCGATTCGACGCTTGTCACCGGCCGAGCCGGGGTGGAGTGGACGGTCGAGTTCCCCTTCGCGGTGACGGAGACGGTGATCCGCAGGGGGCAGCAACGCTACGACGTGTACTGCGCCCCGTGTCACGGGCTCGGCGGGTACGGAGACGGGATCGTCGGCGCTCGCGCCGAGCGGCTGCAGGAGGGGACGTGGACGCCCGCGTCGTCGTTCCACACGGACCTGGTCCGGGGCCGGCCGGTCGGCCACCTGTACAACACGGTCGCGCACGGAATCCGTAACATGCCCGCCTACGGCGCGCAGATCGGGGTGAACGACCGTTGGGCGGTCGTTGCCTATGTGCGGGCTCTGCAGCGCAGTCAGTTCGCTCGGCCGGAGGACGTCCCGGCCGAGCTGAGGGCTCAGCTGAGATGAGCGAGATCAAACTTCCCGAGGTCTCGAAAGAGCGCCGCCATCTCGGCGCCGCGGGCAGGATGCTCCTACGCTGGAGCCTGGCGATCGGCGTCGGCGGGATCGGCCTGGGCACGGCGCTCACCCTGGGTTCGGCGAACGGGCGGAAGGACTTCTACTTCGCCTGGCTGTTGGCGTTCGCGTTCGTCCTGTCGCTCTCCCTCGGTGCGCTCTTCTTCGTCATCCTGCAGCACCTGACCAGGGCCGGTTGGAGCGTGGTCGTGCGTCGCCTCGCGGAGGCCGCGGCCTCGACGTTGCCCCTCATGGCGCTTCTCGTCGTGCCGGTGGTGATCGGCATGCCCGACCTCTATCACTGGTCGCACCACGACGCCGTCGCGCACGACGCCATCCTGCAGGGCAAGCTGCCGTACCTCAACGCGCCGTTCTTCCTGGTGCGCCTCGCCGCGTACCTCGCGGTCTGGTGGCTGCTCGCCAGTTTCTTCGTCGGCACCTCCGTGGCGCAGGACGCGAGTGGCGATGTCGATCTGACCCTGCGCCTGCAAAGGCGGTCCGCACCGGCCATGCTCGCGTTCGCCTTGACCGTGACGTTCGCCTCGATCGACCTACTCATGTCTCTCGACCCGCACTGGTTCTCGACCATTTTCGGCGTCTACTTCTTCGCCGGCAGCGTCGTCGCCTGCTTCGCCCTTCTGGTGCTCCTGGCCCGTTCGCTCCAGTGGGGGGGGTTCCTGCGCCACGTCATCACCGTGGAGCACTACCACGACCTGGGCAAGCTCCTCTTCGCCTTCGTCGTGTTCTGGGCCTACATCGGTTTTTCGCAGTACATGCTCTACTGGTACGCCAACATCCCAGAGGAGACCGGCTGGTTCCTGCGCCGCCAGTCGAACGGCTGGGGCTGGGTCGGTCTCGTGCTGGTGATCGGTCACTTCGCGCTGCCGTTCGTGGCGCTCCTGTCGCGCACGCCCAAACGCCGGCCGGCGCTCCTGGCCGCGGCGGCGGCGTGGATGCTGTTCATGCACTGGGTGGATCTGTACTGGCTGGTCATGCCCGAACTGCGCCCGTCCGGTGCGCTGCCGCGAATCGGCGAGCTGGCCATGACGGTGGGCGTGTGCGGCGTGTGGTTCGCGTTCGGGGTGTGGCGCGTCGGACAGACGTCCCTTGTTCCCGAGCGCGATCCGCGGCTGGACGAGTCGCTGGCGTTCGAGAACGCGTGAGGTCGAGGATGGCGAAGGAAGGGATCGGCGACCCCAACACACCGGCGACCGTCGTGGTCGGCGTGCTCAGCGCGGTGCTGCTCTTCGCGCTGGTGGTCATGCTCCAGGCGGTGTTCTACTGGGCGGAGAAGGCGGAGAACCGCCGCAAGGTGGTGGCGGTGGCGCCGGAGGAACTGGCCGGCCTGAGGGCGGCGCAGCTGGAGCAACTCCATTCGTACCGGTGGGTGGACCAGAACGCCGGGGTCGTGGCGATTCCCATCGAGCGCGCGATGGCCCTGGTCGTCGCCGAGCAGGGGCGCGCGGGGGCGGGCGGGGCGCAACAACACAACTGAGACGGCGTCGGAATTCCGCCGGCCGCTGTCGCATTCTCTGTGGCGTAGGGGGGCGTCCGGGTGAGTGGAACGTCAGTCGATGCCGGAGCTATGGCCGGCCTGGTCCGCGGCGGCGCGGTGCGGCCGTCCCTGGTCGTGGCCGTTGCCGCCGCTCTCGCGCTCGCCGGCGTGACGCCCGTCTTCGCTCAACGGCAGGAACCGTTGCCGAGAGATCTGGAAGGCGTGGGGATCGAGGAGCGCCTGGGCGTCGCGATCCCGCTCGATCTGGAGTTCACCGACGAGTCGGGCGGGCGCGTCAGGCTCGGCGACTTCTTCGGGCGCCGCCCCGTCGTCCTCACGCTGAACTACTACGAGTGCCCGATGCTGTGCACGCTTCAGCTCAACGGGCTGATCGAAGGCATTGGGCAGCTGCCCTGGACGCCCGGGGATGAGTTCGAGATCGTCACCGTGTCGATCAACCCGCTCGAGACGCCGACCCTCGCCAGGCTGAAGAAGCAGGCGTACCTCTCCGAACTGGCCAAGCCGGGCGCGGCCTCCGGGTGGCACTTCCTGGTCGGTTCCGAGGCGAACATCCGCGCGCTCGCGGACACGGTAGGGTTCCGTTACCGCTACAACGAGGAGCGCCGCGAGTACGTGCACGCGGCCGGAATCATGGTCGCGACGCCGAGCGGGATCCTCGCCCGCTACCTGTACGGCGTGGTCTACGAGCCGAAGAGCCTCAGGCTGGCGGTGCTCGAGGCGGGCGAGGGCAAGGTGGGTTCGGCGGCGGAGCAGTTCCTGCTCTACTGCTTCCACTACGACGCCGAGGCGGGCAGGTACGTCGTCGCGGCGAGCAACGTCATGCGCGCCGCGGGGGGGCTCACCGCGCTGGTGCTCGGGATCTGGCTGGCAACGGCGTGGCTCAGGGGCTCCGGGCAGGAAGGTGCGTCCGGGGACGGGCTGCCGGAGGCGGGGAAGTCCGGGTAGATCGAGAAGGCGTGCGACCGGGCTCGCCCGGTCGGGAGCGAGGTAAGGCGAAGTGAGCGTGATCGAACGTGTCGTCGGGTTGACGGGAAGGCTGCTCGGAACGCAGTCGGACGGCTCTTTCTGGATGCCGGTCCAGGCATCCACGGGAGCCCCTGGCGTGGATCGGCTCTTCCACTTCCTCTTCTGGCTGTCGCTCGCCTTCTTCGCGCTCATCGTCGGCCTGACGGTGCTGTTCATCGTCCGCTACCGGCGTCGCGCCGGTCGGGACGAACCGGAGGCCAGCCCCAGCCACAACACCGCGCTGGAACTGACGTGGACGATCGTCCCGCTGCTGCTGGTGTTCGTCATCTTCGCCTGGGGCTTCAAGGTTTTCCTCGACCTGAACACGCCCCCGGCGAACTCCTTCGAGGTCCTGGTCACGGGTCAGAAGTGGAAGTGGCTGTTCACCTACCCGAACGGCCACGTCGACGAGAACCTCCACGTCCCGATCGACCGTCCGATCCGCCTGGTCATGACCTCCGAGGACGTGATCCACTCCTTCTTCGTCCCCGACTTCCGGATCAAGCGGGACGTCGTCCCGGGCAGGTACGCCAAGGCCTGGTTCCAGGCCACGCGCACCGGCGAGTTCCAGGTGTACTGCGCCGAGTACTGCGGGACCTCTCACTCGGACATGCTCGCCAAGGTGATCGTCTACGAGCCGGGCGGGTTCGAAAGGTGGATGGCGGAAGCGGCCGACTTCCTGACGAAACTGCCGCCCGCCGAGGCGGGCGCCAGATTGTTCACCTCGCGTGGCTGTGCCCAGTGCCACTCGATGAGCGGAGTCGGGGGGATCGGCCCCACCTTGAAGGGTGTGTTCGGTCACCCGGTGCAGCTCGCCGCGGGGGCGAACGTGGTCGCCGACGAGGACTACATCCGCGAGTCGATCCTCGAGCCGCAGGCCAAGGTGGTGGCCGGCTTCCAGCCGGTCATGCCGACGTACAAGGGCCGACTGAAGGACGCGGAGATCACGGCGTTGATCGAGTACCTGAAGAAGTCCTCCGAGTAGTGCCGAAACGAAGGACGGGAGCGATGGTGACGAACGACTCGACAGTGGGGCACGGAACGCCGGCCGCGGTGGAGAACGCCCTTGGCGCGGACAACTACCTGAACCACGGCCGGGGCCTGGGCTCGTGGTTCACGACGCTCGACCACAAGCGCATCGGCGTCATGTACCTGGTCTCGATTCTCGCCTCGTTCCTTCTCGGTGGCGTGTTCGCCCTGCTCGTCCGAACCGAGTTGCTGACGTCGCAGAAGACGATCATGGACGCCGATACCTACAACCAGCTGTTCACGCTGCACGGCGCCGTGATGATCTTCCTGTTCATCATTCCCGGCATTCCCGCGGCCCTCGGCAACTTCGTCCTGCCGCTCATGCTCGGCGCCAAGGACGTGGCCTTCCCGCGCCTCAACCTGGCCAGCTACTACTTCTGGATCGCCGGCGCGGTTCTGGCGCTGCTCTCGATCGTCGTGGGCGCCGTCGACACCGGCTGGACCTTCTACACCCCGTACAGCACGAGCGCCAACTCCAGCGTCACGATGATCACCTTCGCGGTGTTCATCCTCGGGTTCTCGTCCATCTTCACCGGACTCAACTTCATCGTCACCATCCACAAGTTGCGTCCGGCGGGGATGGGTTGGTTCAGGATGCCCCTTTTCCTCTGGGGCCTGTACGGGACCGCGATCATCCAGGTCCTGGCCACGCCGGTCCTGGGCATCACCCTGCTGCTGCTCATCGTCGAGCGCGCCCTGGGGGTGGGCATCTTCGACCCCGCGCTCGGCGGCGACCCGGTTCTCTACCAGCACTTCTTCTGGTTCTACTCGCACCCCGCCGTGTACATCATGATCCTGCCGGCGATGGGCGTGATCTCCGAGCTGGTCTCGACGTTCTCGCGCAAGCACATCTTCGGCTACCGCTTCATCGCCTACTCGTCGATCGCCATCGCGGCGATCAGCTTCCTGGTCTGGGGACACCACATGTTCACCTCCGGCCAGTCCAATCTGATGAGCATGATCTTCAGCTTCCTGACCTTCCTGGTCGCCATCCCGTCGGCGATCAAGGTGTTCAACTGGATCGCGACGATGTACAAGGGCGCGATCGTGCTGGCCACGCCCATGCTCTACGCGCTGTCGTTCCTCTTTCTCTTCGGCATCGGCGGCTTGACCGGGCTGTTTCTCGGCGCCCTGGCGGTCGACGTCCACCTGCACGACACGTACTTCATCGTCGCCCACTTCCACTACGTGATGTTCGGCGGGACGGTGATCGCTTTCCTCGGCGGACTCCACTACTGGTGGCCGAAGATGACGGGGAGGATGTACTCCGAGAGGTGGGGGCGGATCGCCGCGCTGCTGGTGTTCGTCGGCTTCAACGTCACCTTCTTCACCCAGTTCGTCATGGGCGCGCAGGGGATGCCGCGCCGCTACTACAACTACCTGCCGCAGTACCAGGCGTACCACCAGCTCTCCACCCTCGGCTCGTACCTGATGGCGATCGGGTTCGTGGTCATCGCGGTCTACCTGCTGCAGTCGCTGTTCCGCGGCGCGCCCGCCCCGGCCAATCCCTGGGGTTCGGCGACCATGGAGTGGCAGACGTCGTCGCCGCCGCCGGCGCACAACTTCGACGCCACCCCTCCCGCCGGTGACCCCTACGACCTCGAACCGTGGCGCTGGGACGCGGAAGCCGGAGGCTACGTGCGACGCGCTCCCGCGGCGTCGGCGTGAGGGAGGGACAGGTGGCCGAGAACCACGCCCAGCACCTGGCGCACCACTTCGACAGCGCCGAGCAGCAGTTCGAGTCCGGCAAGCTGGGAATGTGGCTCTTCCTGGCGACGGAGATCCTGCTCTTCGGCGGGTTGTTCTGCGCCTACGCCGTGTACCGCGCCAACCACCCGGAGATCTTCGTCTACGCCCACCGCTATCTGGACAAGGTGATGGGCGGCATCAACACCGGCGTGCTGATCTTCTCCAGCCTGACCATGGCATGGGCGGTGCGCGCCGCGCAGAAGGGCCAGCAGCGGGCACTGAAGTGGTTGCTCGCCGTCACCATCGCGTGCGGCTTCGTCTTCCTCGGCATCAAGTTCGTCGAGTACCAGCACAAGTGGAAGGAGGGCCTGCTGTGGGGGAAGCGGTTCGCGCCGCACGCCGAAGGCGCTACCGCCGTGGCGTCCCCGGCCTCTCCTCCGGCCCTGGCCCCGCCCGCGGGGGGCGGGGAGGAAGGCACGCTCCTGCCCCAGGCCGCTCCCGGCCCCGCCGGCCTGGCCCGAGCGGACGCCGGTCCGGCGCGCCACGAGAGCGCAGAGGCGCCGAAGAACGTGCAGATCTTCTTCGGCGTTTACTTCACCATGACCGGTTTGCACGGCGTCCACGTCATCGCCGGCATGGTGCTGCTCGGTGCGATGCTGGTGCGGGCCGTCCGGGGCGATTTCGGACCCGAGTACTTCACCCCGGTGGATCTCACCGGACTCTACTGGCACCTCGTGGACCTGATCTGGATCTTCCTCTTCCCGCTGCTGTACCTGATCCACTGAGACCGTGTTCGATGGGAGGCGCACGATGACGGCCAGGACCGACGAGTTGATCCCGGGCGCGGGGGCGGAAGGCCAGTTGGGCTTCGTGCACGTCGTGCCGGTACGCGTTCTGCTTGCCGTGTGGGCCACGCTGATGGTCCTCACCGTCGTCACGGTGGCCGTGACCTGGGTCGACCTCGGGAATTTCAACCTGTGGATGGCGATGGCGATCGCCGCCGTCAAGGCCTGCCTGGTTGTCCTCTACTTCATGCACATGCGCTACGACCGGCCGATCAACGCCATCGTGTTCGTCGCCGCCCTGCTCTTCGTTGCGCTGTTCGTCTCGCTGGCGCTGGTCGACACCCGCGCCTACCAGCCCGAGTTGATCCCCGGCTACGCACCCGGGATGCTGCGATGAACGCGGCCGCCGGAGGCAAGGATGGTCGCGGGGAGCGAGCCCCTCTGGCGACCGGCAGGATGGGGATGGTGGTCCTGCTCGCCTCGTTGACCATGCTCTTCGCGGCGGGTATTGCCGGCTACTTGGTGATCCGGGCCCGCGCCGAGGTCTGGCCGCCTCCGGGAGTCCCCCCACTGCCTGGGGGGCTGTGGCTGTCGACGGTTCTCATTCTCCTGTCCAGCGCGACCCTGTACTGGGCGGTCGACGGCATCAGGCACGAAGACCGGCGCGCCTTGCGGCTCGGACTGAGCGCTACCGCGGCACTCGGCCTCGCCTTCCTCGCCAGCCAGACGGTGAGCTGGTTCGCGCTGGTCGCGGCGGAGGGCCGGCCGCAGGCCAGCCTCTTCGCCTTCACCTTCTTCGTGCTCACGGTCCTGCACGCGCTCCACGTCGTCGGCGGCCTCGTCCCCCTCGGAGTGGTGACGGCGCGGGCGTGGCGTGGTGCGTACACGCGCGATGTGCACGCCGGGGTCGAATACACGGCGATGTACTGGCACTACCTCGACGGCGTGTGGCTGGTGCTGTTCGCGGTGCTGTTGCTCGGCAGCTGAGTCGGCTCAGTCGTCCAACCAGAGCGTGTCGGCGTGGTGGAAGGCGTACCAGGCGAAGTGCGCCGTGAACACCGCCGCCAACGGGTCGCCGGCGGGACTAGCGAGCGAGACACCGGGTGGTACTCCGCCGACGCCGAGGCGGACGTGGGTCCCCTCGATTTCGACGTCCCACTCACCGTCTCCTCCGGTGCGGGCCAGCACCGTCTCCCACGGCACCGCCGCGTACCGCCCCGGGGCGATCGGGAAGGCGACCACGCGGGCCTTGCGCGCGAGCGGGCCGGGCGGGGGCAGGGGCTCGACGGGGAAGCGCAGGCGGTCCGAGCCGAAGTAGCTCGAGTAGGGGCTGCGCTTGTAGTTCGCCCGCAGCCGCGGGTCTGGGGCGAGCACGCGTCCACCGGGGTGGGCTGCGCGCCACGCGCCCCAGGAGGTGACGGTGCAGGGGAGCAGCACGAGGGCGGTCCCTGCCGCCGGTCCCGCCACCGCGCGCATCGCCAGCGGGCTCCACAGGCTCTCCGAGGGCGGATCCGGTTGGCGGTCGAAGATCAGCGTCGACGAGTTGAGCAGCAGCCCGCTGAAGCCGAACGTGAGCGTGTTGTTTCCGATCCGCCGCTCGAACACGGCCGCCGTGTCGGAGAGAGGGGAGTAGATCACCACCACAGGCACGCCGGCGATCGTGTCGTTGACCACCTCGTGCCAGACGAGGAGGCGGAGCGGATAGGCCCGGGCCTCGCCGTTCGAATCGACGCCGATCACGAGGTCCGACGGGACCAGGAACTTGCGCCGGCCGCGGGTCTCGGCGTCCGCGCGCGCCACTGTCCAGGTCAACGGTTCCGTCAACGCGGGAAGACCGTCCTTGGGCAGCCCCGAAGCGACGATCCGTTCGGCGCCGACTGACGCGGGCCGGAGGGCGAACCCGTAGCTGTCGACGTTCCGCCCGTCCCCGGTGGCTCGCCCACGGTGGCCGAGAACGGGAGCGAGGTGGAGAGCGACGGCGGCCGCCGTCGCGACGATGCCCAGTGCGAGGACCCACCCGCCGGCGCGCCAGAAGCCTGTCCCGCCGGCGCTCACCGGTATCTCCCCGCGTACCAAAGCGCCGCCGCGGCCGAAGGTCGGAGAACCCGGGACCGCATCCGATGAACCATGGCTAGCGGGCGAACACCGCGGCGGCGGCGGTGGCCGGTGCGCGCTGGGCAGTCGCGACCCCGGCGAAGGCCGGCTGCCGGTCGGCGACCAGCAGCGCGAGCAGGAGCGGCAGGTAGGCGAGGCTGGCGAGGAACAGCCTCCTGGCCGGGACCTCGCCGGGTGTCCTGACCAGGGTCACGCCGAACCCGACGAGGAACAGTCCGAGAACCAGGCTGCCGCCGCCGTAGATCCAGCCGGCGATGCCGGCGATCGAGGCCGAGAGCGCCACGGGGATGAGCGCCGCCGCGTAGAGCGTCGCGACGCGCGAGGTGAGGCGGCCGCTGCGGTCGATGAGAGGCAGCATGCGAAAGCCCCCGCGCTCGTAGTCCTGGCGGTAGAGCCAGGCCAGCGCGAGGAAGTGCGGGATCTGCCAGAGGAACAGCACCGTCGCGAGGAGCCACGCGCCGAAGCCGAGGGCGCCGGTGGCCGAGCTCCAGCCCATCATCGGGGGAATCGCGCCGCACACCGCGCCGGCGAGCGTGCACAGCGGGGAACGCGACTTGAGCGGAGTGTAGACGAGCAGGTAGAGGCCGATGATCGTCGCACCGAGGGCGGCGGTCAGCAGGTTGGTCGTGAGAGCCAGGACGAGGAGGCCGGCCGCTGCGGTCGCGGCGCCGAGCAGCGCGGCGTGTCGAGGGGAGATCTCGCGTGCCGGGATGGGCCGCAGCCTCGTGCGCTCCATCAGAGCGTCCCGTCCGGCCTCCATCCACTCGTTGAGCGCCATCGCCCCCGCGGCGGCGAGGCCGGTGCCGAGGACCGTCCAGGCCAGAAGGGCGGGCGACCAGGCCGCACCGGCGCCGAGCAGGTACCCGACCGCGGCCGTGCCGGCGACGAAGGTGACGAGTCTGACCTTGGTCAGCTCGGCAAGCTGATGCAGCAGTCTCAGAAAGTCCGCGGGGCCTCTCAGGGTCCGCCCGGGCGCGAGGTTCGTCGTGTTGGAGCGGTTCACGGGTGATCCCACCTCTTCATCCAGCCTGGGCGAAACGGAGAGTCGTGTCTTCGGCCATGACGCGAAGACGGGCCGGCGCATCCGATACTACGTCGGTGCCAACCGACTTCGCAGCCGGGAGATTCCTGTCCGGCCGGCCGGCTCGAGCCGCGTGGGAATGCGGGATACTGTCGCAGACCTGCAGATTGTGCGAGGGGAGCGGACGATGACGCAGCGAGACGCCCTTGACGGGTCCGAGGTTCTGGCGGTCGGATTCGGCACGACCGCCGCGATGTGGGCAGCCGGCTACGTCGGCCGCCTTCCGGTCGTACAGGCGCCGAACTGGGCGCTCGGGGTCCTCCTCCCCGTGCTCCTGGTCGCGGGAGGCTGGGTCGCCGGTCGTTACGGTTCGTCCGGGTGGCGCGGCGGGGCGGCGGCCGGCGTTCTCGCGTCGGTCCTCAACCTCCTGGTCCTGGGGAGCCTCCTGGCCGGGCCGGAGGTCAACTCCGTGCGCCCCTCGGCAATCGCCTGGTTGCTCGGATCGCTCGCGTGCGGGGCGTTGCTCGGCGCGGCCGGCGCCGTGCTCGGCGCCCGGGTCGGCGGCGCTCGCCCGCCGGTCCACTGGACGGGCTGGTTCGCGACGGAGGGCGCGATCGCGACGCTGCTGCTCCTCCTCGCAGGCGGTCTGGTGACCAGCAACCAGGCGGGACTGGCCGTGGTCGATTGGCCGAACTCGTTCGGCTACAACATGTTTCTCTATCCGCTTTCGCGCATGACCGGGGGGATCTACTACGAGCACGCGCATCGCCTGTTCGGCTCCCTGGTCGGCTTGACGACGGTCGTGATCGCGCTGCACCTGCAGCGCGTCGAGACTCGGCGTTGGGTCAAGCGATTCGCGTTGGCGCTGATTCCGGTGGTGGTCACGCAAGGGCTGCTGGGCGGATTGCGCGTGACCGGTCGGTTCACCACCTCGACCTCCCCGGAAGACGTCGCGCCGAACGTCGGTCTGGCGGTCGTGCACGGCGTCATGGGGCAGGTGTTCTTCGGCATGATGGTGGCACTCGCGGTCGTCGTGTCGCGCCGGTGGACCATTCACGCGGCTGGCCCCCGACGTCGGTCGGTCGTTTCGGACCGGCAGATATCCACGGTCCTCGTGTGCGTCCTGCTGGTGCAACTGGTGCTCGGCGCGGTTCAGCGACACCTCGACCGCGGCCTGCTGATCCACATCAGCCTCGCGGTCGTCGTCGTCCTGGTCGCGCTCGCCGCCGGCGTCCGGGCGGTCCACCTCTACGCCGACACGGAGGCGGTAGGCAGTGCGGGTCGGGCGCTTCTCTGGCTGGTGTGCGCCCAGGTGACGCTGGGAGCCGTGACGCTGTTCGCCGTCACCGACAAGGCCCCGGGGGTGGCGCCGCTGCCCTGGCAAGCCCTGGTCGCCACGGCCCACCAGGGGACGGGCGCCCTCCTGCTCGCCGTGTCGGTCGTGCTCATGGTGTGGCTGCACCGCCTCGCGGGCGAGAGCGAGAACCGGGCGTCATGAACCGGACGGCGCGGGAGGCCCCGTCCGATAGAATGCCGCCGTGTTCGTCGCCGAGGTGTTCGCTTCGCTGCAAGGGGAGGGGATTCTGGCCGGGACCCCGTCCCTGTTCATCAGGACCTCGGGGTGCAACCTCCGCTGCCGGTGGTGCGACACGCCGTACGCGTCCTGGCGGCCCGAGGGCTCGCGGCGGACGGTTCGCGAGCTGGCCGGCGCCGCGACCGCGGCTGGACTGCGTCACGTGGTCGTGACCGGAGGGGAGCCCGTGCTCCAGCGGGAGCTGGCGGCGCTCACGGAGAGCCTGGCGGCCAACGGTCACCACGTCACGGTCGAGACGGCGGGCACGCTGGTCAGGCCTTTCGCCTGCGGCCTCCTCTCGGTGTCGCCGAAGACCTCCAACTCGGACCCGGACGGACCGTTCGCGGCGAGACACCGATTCCAGCGCGAGGACCTCCGGCCACTGCGGGAACTCCTCGTGCGATTCCCCGAACACCAGTTGAAGTTCGTGGTCAGGGACGAGGGGGACCTCGGCGAGATCCTCGATCTGGTCTCGCGGGCGGGTGCCGCGAGGGATCGGGTCGTGCTCATGCCCGAGGGGCGTACGGCCGAAGCGGTCGCGGCTCGCGCACCACTCGTCGGCCGCATGTGCAGGGACCATGGACTGCGCTACTCGCCTCGCCTGCACCTCGATCTGTTCGGCTCCGGGAGGGGTGTGTGATCGGATTCCCATTCGATTCATGCGATTCGCGGGCCGCGAGCTCGACGCGCGGCGCCGCGCGGCTGTCCGGCTCCGTGGCGCGCTCCTTCATCGTCGGCGCGCTTCTACTCGGTTCTGCATCGCAGGCCTCCGTGACGGCAGCGGCGCAGCAGGCGGATCCGAGCTCCGCCGAGGAGCAAGTCGTCAATCCCGGGCTGGGGAAGGCGCCCGAGGGACTGGAGCGCGGCACACCCGAGGCGAGCTGGCGTGCGTTGTTCGAGCTTGGCTCCCGCGGCGACTTCGCCAACGCAGCCCACCTCCTCGACCTCTCCGAAGTGCCGGTCGAGCAACAGCGCGAGGTCGGTCCCGCCGTCGCCGAGAAGCTCTACCAGGTGGTCAGGGTCCTGGACGGGCGCAAGGACCACCTGCCCGGCGACCTGCAAAGAGGCGCCCCGTCCGAGCGAAGGTCCGGCCACTCGGTCACGGCGCTGCGCTCCGACAAGGCCGGGCTGTTCGCCGTCGAGCTGGCCCGTGTCGGGGGTGGACCCGGGCAGCCTCCGGTGTGGCTGTTCACTCCGGGGACCGTCTCGAGCGTCCCGCTCGTGCACAGGGTACTGGTGGAGAAGGGCCCGATGGTCGGTCAGCGCCCTCTCAACCCCGGGCTCGGACAGGCGCCGGCCGAAGTCGGGAGAAGCTCGCCGAGGGAGGCGTACTCCGGATTCCTCGAGGCGGCGCGGGAGGGTCGTTTCGACGTTGCGGCCCACTACCTCGACCTGAGCGGCATCGAGGAGGCAAGGCAGCAGGGGGAGGGAGCGAGGCTGGCGCGCAGGCTGATGTTCGTCCTGACGACGGCGCTGTGGCTCGATCCCGCGACGATCTCGGACAGGCCGACCGGTACGCCGCAACTCGACGTTGCCGAGAACGAAGAGCGGCTGGGCACGGTGCGACTGGTCCGTCGGGACGTCGGGATCGTGCTCGCATACCGGCTGGACGACGCCAGAAAACCCATATGGACGTTCTCGTCCCAAACAGTGCAGTCGATCGACGCAATGTACCGGGTGCACGGACTGGGCTGGATCGGCGACCGCCTGCCGGTGGACTTCTTCACCATCGAGTTCGCCGGCCTGCAGCTGTGGCAGTGGGTTGTACTGCTGCTCGCCGTGGTCGCCGGTTGGATGGTGAGTCGTCCCGTCGGTCGCTGGATCGCCCGGCTCGCGTGTTACCTCGCGAGGCGCACCAGTCTGGGGTGGGACGACGTCGTCGCCACCTCCTTGAACGGCCCTGCCTCGTTCCTGCTCTGGTCAGTGCTGCTCCTTCTGGCGTCCCGCCTGGCCGGCCTCAACCCGGAGGCGAGGGCGGTCGCGGGCGTCATCTGGAAGCTTCTGGCCCTGCTTGGCATCGGTTGGTTCCTCGTGCGCATGGTCGACGGCTTCGTGGGCCACGCGCAACGGGCGGCCGGAGAGAGCAACCAGGTCGGCATCGGATTCCTCCCGGTGATGAGCAGGTTCGCCAAGTCGGCTGTCGCGTTGCTGATCTTCCTCGGCGTCCTCGACGTGCTCGGCGTCAACGTGGTCGGGCTGGTCGCCGGCGTGGGAATCGCCGGCGCGGCCATCGCCTTCGCGGCGCAGAAGACCCTGGAGAACCTGTTCGGCACCGTCACGATCGCCGGCGACAGGCCGTTCAAGGTCGGCGACACGATCGCCATCGGTACCGACCTCGGGACGGTGGAGGACATCGGCCTGCGTTCGATCAGGCTGCGGACGCTCGCCCACACCCTGGTCACGATTCCCAACGGCGTCGTGGTGGCCGGCCGCGTCGAAAACCTGTCCGCGCGGGAGCGGATCCTCTACGGTCAGACGATCGGCCTGGTGTACTCGACGACGAAGGCGCAGCTCGAGCTGGTCATCGACGAGATCAAGCGGGTTCTGATCGCGCACCCGAAGGTGTACCAGGAGCAGTTGAGGGTGCGCCTCAAGGCGTTCGGCGCGTCCTCCCTCGACGTGGAGGTGGTGTGCTGGGTGACGACCACCGACTTCCACGAGTACACCGCCGTGGCCGAGGAGCTCAACTTCGCGATTCTCGGGATCGTCGAAGCCGCAGGCACGTCGATGGCGTTCCCGTCCACGTCCGTGTACATGGCCTCGAACGAGGCCGCCGATCCGGACGCGGCGGCGGCCGCGGCCCGCGAGGTGGAGGCGCGCCGGGCGAGAGGCGAACTGCTCGTGCCCGAACCCCCGCCCGGGATAGCCGAGAAGCTGCGCTCATCGAAGCAGCGCGGCTGAGGGGCGACGCTCAGCGCCGCAGCCGGTCGAACGCGGCAGCCGCCGGGACCGCCGCGGCGAGGAGCGCGACGGTGAACGGCCCGGTCGGAAGGTCCCAGACGAAGGAGAGAATCAGGCCGCCAAGAACGCAGGCGACGGCGATCGCTGGCGCGAGCACGAACGCGGCGCGCAGCGCGCGCGTGGCGAGCAGCGCCGCCATGGCGGGGAGGGTGAGCAGCGCGAAGGCGAGGAGCGCCCCGGTCTCGTGGACCGCCGCGGCGGTCGCGGCGCCGATGGTGAGGTAGAGCAGGAGCACCCACGCGCCGGTCGCGATGCCGGCGGCGCGCGCCGTGTCCGGATCGAAGACGACGAGGACGAAGCGCTTGACGAACACGAGGTGGGTGGCCAGGACGACTCCAGCGACGCCCACCGCCATGACCGCCTCGGCGCGGCTGATCGCCAGGACGTTGCCGAACAGGAGGCGCATGGCGTCGGTGTCGCCCGGAGTCCTGGACAGGATCAGAATGGTGACCGCCGACGCTGTCGCGAAGCCCCAGCCGATCAGCGACTCCGGCGGCAGGCGGCGCGACGCCGTCGAGGCCGCCAGCGCGGCGGCGGCGGCGAGCGAGGCGACGATCGCGGTCAGTTCGATGGGCATGCGCAAGGCCAACGCGGCGGCCGCGCCGAGCGTGGCGACGTTGGCCAGTGTCAGACCGACGAACACCACGCGCTTGAGCACGACGTAGACGCCGAGGACGGAGAGAGCCAGCGCCGAGGCGACGCCGGCCACGGCCGCGAGCCGCATGAACTCGAGCGAGAGGATCTCAGCCATTGGAGGCTCCGACGACCAGCGTCCGGCGACCGCCGACCGTCGCGAGCCGGACGGGCGTGCGGTACAGCTGCGACAGCTTCTCCTCCTGCAGGACGTCTTCCGCGTCGCCGTACAGGACCCGGCCGTCCTCGATCAGGAGAATCGTCGAGGCGGCGTTGAGCACGATCGGCAGCAGGTGCGTGACCAGGAGGATGGTCAGGCCGGCGTTCCGGTTCAACTCGGTGAGGAGTTCGACGATGGCGTGTTCGCTGGCCAGGTCCATGCCGTTGGTCGGCTCGTCGAGGACGAGCAGCCCGGGCTCCGAGGCGAGGGCGCGCGCGATCAGGACACGCTGCTGCTGGCCGCCCGAGAGGTCCCGGAAGAGTCGTGCGCCGAGGTCGCCCACGCCGACGCGGTCGAGCGCGCGCCGGGCGGCCTCGCGGTCGGCGGGGCGAAGGCGGGCGAGGGGGCCGAGGCGCGGGGCGAGGCCCATCAGCGCCACCTCCATGGCCGTCACCGGCATGATGGTGTCGATCCGCTCGCGCTGCGGGACGTAGCCGAGCGTCGGCCGCCCGGACCACGTGACGGAGCCGGCGCTCGGCTTGAGGAGGTTGAGGATGGCGCGCAGGATGGTGGTCTTGCCCGAGCCGTTCGGACCGACGATGCCGAGGAACTCGCCGCGACAGATGTGGAAGGAGAGGCCGGTGAGCACCGGGACCTCCCCGTAACCCAGCGCGACGTCGTCGAAGCGCAGGAGTGGATCGGCGTGTTTCACGGCGCCATGCTACTTCCCGCCCAGCGCCGCCGCCAGCTGGCGCGTGATCGTCTCGAAGAGCGCGAACTGATCGTCCACCCCGGGCGCGGCGCCGGCCAGCACCGGCACCTTGACGAGCGGTACGCCGGTCGTGCGCGAGAGCATCGCGGGCACCCGGTCGTCGAAGTACGACTCCATGAGGATAGCCTTCACGCGACCGGAGGTGAGTCGTGCCTGCAGCGCGGCGACGTGGGTCGGGGTGGGCGGGACACCGGGCTTGGGCTCGAGGAAGTCGACCACCCGGATCCCGAACCGACGCGCGAAGTAGGGCCACGAGTTGTGGAAGGAGACGACCTCGGCGCCGGCGAAGGGCTGGAGCCGGCGCAGCCAGTCGGCGCTCGCGTTGTTGATACGCGTTCCGTACGCGTCGAGATTGGCCCGGAACGTCGCAGCGTGCTGCGGCGCGACGCGAACGAGACCGTCGAGGATCGCCTCGCCGATCGGCCGGGCGTTGGCCGGATCGAGCCAGTAGTGCGGGTTGCCGTGGACGTGAAGGTCGCCGTGGGCGGCGTCGACCTTGAACGTCGGCACTTCGAGGACCTCGATCCTGGACGAAGGATCGACCACGACCAGTCGAGGGTTGCGGGAACCGTCGATCAACTGCCGGGACCACAGGTCGAGATCCAGGCCGACCATGACGTAGACGTCGGCGCGCCGGACCTTGACCATCAGCGACGGGAGGAGCTCGATCGCGTGGACGTCGCGGTTGCCCTTGACGATGCTGTCGACCACCACGTGGTCGCCGCCGACCGCCTTCGCGATCACCGCGAAGTCGGGGAGGGCGGTGACGACCGTGACGGGTTCGGCGGCCGCGAAGCCCGCGACCAGCGGCGCAGCGAGGACGAGCGTGTGGAGTCGAGTCATGTCCGCCTCCCTCAGAACCAGTGCGCCCTGTGCGGGCCGAGCGAGAAAGCGAGCTGCACGATGCCCTCGTTGACCGGCTCGGTGAACTCGTCGCCGTCGGTCCTGCGCAGGAGCAATCGCACCATGGTGCTCTCCTCCATCACCTGGAAGCCGGCGAAGACGCCGGCCCGCTCCACGGCGGTTTCCACCTCTTCGGCCAGGTCTGTGCGCTCGACGATCGCTCCCACGTTCCAGCGCTGGCGGAAGCGCCAGTCGACGAACGCGAAGTAACCGGCGCTCTCGATCCGCTCCACGCCGTGGGCGTCCTGCCGAGCACGTGCCTCGGCCTCGTGGTGATGGTGCAGCACGTCGCGTTCCGAGCGGATCAACTCGCCCTGGACCGTGAGCGAGCGATATTTGTCGGGCGCCCACCGGTACTTGAAGTCGATGCCGAGGAGCTCGACGTGGCGGTCGGTCAACTTGTCGAGGGTGCCCTGGAGCGCGTTGATGCCGATCTCGACGCCGGCCCACTCCCCGGTCGGAACGAAAAGAGACAGACGTTCGGACCAGCCGAGAGCGGTCTCGGCCTCGGTCGTTGGCTCCTCGAGCGCGACGCGTGGCGCTCCGACGAGGCCTTCGGGGCGGGCGAGACGCACGATTGCGTCGGCCCCGTTCTCGTGGTCGTGCCCGTGCGCTTCGACGAAGTCGCCCTTGAGCAGGTTGCCGGAGATCGTCAGGCTCGATGCGCCGATCGGCACCTGCCAGGAGAGACCGGCGCCGACGTCGCTCAATCCCTCTTCGCCGAGAAACTCGCGATGAACGAGCGGCGTGTCGAGGAATGAGTAGGCGTGCGGGTGGAGCAGGTTGAGCTTGCCGAAGTCGACGCGGTACTTGCCCGCGCGCAGCACGGTGCCGAGCGGCAGGCCGCGCAGGATCGTCGCGTACAGCTCCTCGAGCTCGAACTCGCCGTCGTGGTAGCCGACGTAGAGGTCGGCGCGGGCGAACGGGTTGAGGTAGCCCTGAATCGCCAGCTCGGCGCTCTCGAGGTCGAGCTGCAGCTCCCCGTCCTTCGGGTCGCTCGGATCGCCCGTGACCCAGGTGCGGACGTCGCCGATGACGGAGATGTCGGGGTTGATGTTCTGTGCGGCGGCGCCGGTCGCGACCAGCGACAGCGCCAGCAGCACGGCATAGATCGCGTGGTTCCGATACATGCGTCCTCCCGCGGGTTCGTGCCGCGAGGCCGCGCGTCGGCCTCGTCGACGTTGCGAGAACTCAGCTCGAACGCGTCGCGGGCGGGCCCCTGCCCCTGACCGCAAGCGGTCCGGCGCCCTGACAGGGTACGCCGGTCATCGTCGGGGCGGCCGGGTCCGACGACGCGACGAGGGCCATGTCGGCATCAAGGGGTAGGGAAGGAGCCGGCGCCGGTCCGGCCGCGCACGCCGGACACGGAGCAGCCGGGACCCGTTCTGCCGCCTGGGCGTGCGGGGCCGCGGGAGAATCTCCCGGCGAGCACTCGGTCCGCTGGAAGATCGGCAGGTCGTGTTCCTCCGGGAAGTGAGTGTGCGCGGGCGCGGGCATCAGCCCGACCCATACGACCGTTGCGCCGAGGAGAGCGGCCGGTACGGCTCCGCGCGAGGTTCTGAGAATTCGTCGCACGAGCAGCGAGTCTAGGCGTGCCGCGAACCCCCGTCAACTCGTTCGCCGCGGCCTCGCCGACGGCAACCCACGCGCCTCCGACGCGTATCAGTGCGCGGGAGGTGCGCGATGGACGCTCGAGGATGTCCGCGTTGCGGGCACCGGACCGGCGAGCCGGCCAGCTTCTGTCCTGCGTGTGGCACGAGGCTGGGCGGCCCGCCCCGGGCGCTGCGCCGGCGTCGCGCCGGCGGCACGCTGGCGGGTGTCTGCTCGGGTCTGGCGGAGTACTTCGACGTCGATCCGACGCTGGTGCGCGTCGCCTACCTGTCCGCGACGGTGCTGAGCGGCCTGTTCCCCGGAGTGATCCTCTACCTCGTGCTGGCGCTGTTCATCCCCGCCGACTGAGATCGCGAAGGCGGCGTGCGGCTATACTGCGCCGGTGCCGCAGCCGGTCCTGCTACTCACCAACGACGACGGGTACCACTCCGAAGGCCTGCAGACATTGGCCGACGCCCTCGACTCGCTCGGCGAGGTGTGGGTCGTCGCGCCGGATCGCGAGAACTCCGCGGTGTCGCACGCCCTGACGCTCTCCCGGCCGCTGCGCATGCGTCGTCTGGGCGAGCGCCGCTTCGTCGTCGACGGGACGCCGACCGACTGCGTGACGCTCGGTTTCGGCCATGTGCTCAAGGGCCGGGCTCCGGATGTCGTCGTCTCCGGAATCAACTTCGGCGCCAACATGGGGGTTGACGTTCACTACTCAGGGACCGTTTCGGCGGCGTTCGAAGCGGCGATCCTGGGGTCGCCGGCGATCGCCATCTCGCAGGTGCTCGGCGAGGACTTCTCGTTCGCTCCGGCGGCGCACCTCGCCCGTGTGCTGGTGCGCCGCGTGCTCGACCTCGGCCTGCCGAAGGGCACGCTGCTCAACGCCAACGTGCCGCCACGGCCGGCCAAGGGGATCCGCTTCACCAGGCTGGGGGAGCGGCGCTACCTCGAGGGTGTGGTCGTGGACACCGACCCGCGCGGTCGGGCGTGTTACTGGATCGGCGGAGGGGAGCCGGTGTGGGAGGACATCCCCGGGACCGACTTCGCCGCGGTCGGCGCCGGCTTCACCTCGATCACGCCGCTGCACCTCGACATGACGGAGCACGCCCTGCTCGGCCGGCTCGGCGCCGACGGCGGGTGGGACCTGGAGAAGCCCTGAGGTGGCGACCTCGGCGGTTCCGTTGCGCCGGCGCGCGATGGTCGAGTCGCTCAAGCAGGGCGGAATCGAGGACGTCCGCGTCCTGACGGCGTTCGCCGCCGTCCCGCGCGAAGCGTTCGTCCCCCCGGCGCTCGTCCACCAGGCCTACGACGACTTCGCGCTCGAGATCGGCGATGGGCAGACGATCTCTCAGCCGTCTGTCGTCGCGCGCATCACCGACCTCGCGCAGGTCGGTGCCCGCGACCGCGTGCTCGAGATCGGCGCGGGTTCAGGCTACCAGGCGGCGATCCTCGCCGAGTTGGCGCGCTTCGTCTTCGCGCTCGAGCGCATCGGCCGGCTCGCCGAGGGCGCCCGCGAGAGGCTGGCCCGGCTCGGCTACCGGAACGTCTCCGTGCAGGTCATGGACGGTTCGCTCGGTTGGCGGGCGCAAGCTCCGTTCGATGCGATCGTCGTCTCCGCCGCGGCGCCGGCGGTACCCCGGGCGCTGGTCGAGCAGCTCGTGGACGGGGGCAGGCTGGTCGTCCCGGTCGGAGACGTGCGGCGCCAGGAACTGGTCAAGGTCGTGCGCCGGGGTGACGGGACCGAGGAGACGCGCTGCGGCCCGGCGGGCTTCGTGCCGCTGGTCGGGCGGCTGGGCTTCCCGAGCGCCGGGTGACGGTGCGGATCCGACGGACGTCGCGATGACGGCGCGCAGATACATCGTCGAGGGCCGGGTCCAGGGCGTCGGATTCAGGTACTTCGTCGTGCGTGAGGCGCAGGCCCTTGGGCTGTCCGGGTGGGTGCGCAACATGGCGGACGGGCGGGTCGAGGTACTGGCCGCGGGCGACGATTCGGCGCTCGAGGTGCTGGCGGGAAGACTGTGGGAGGGGCCGCGCAGCGCGCGCGTCAGCGCGGTGGGCGTGTCGGACGGCGACGCCCCGGGGTGGACCGACTTTCGGATCCTCCCGACGCCGTGGTAGGGCCGGTCGTCATCCGTCCGCTCTCGGACGTCCCGACCGCCGAAACGGCGGTCCGGATATGCATGCCGAAGGGCCTGGATGGAGGACCGTACTCCCCAACGCTGGTCGCCTGAGCGCGGGCCTTCGGTTCACGGTCTGCAGGACACGGAACACGCGGTCGGCACGGCGAAGGGCGGGGAGGGGACTCGCAAACGGTCCGCTCTTGTAGTTTTTCCCCGCTCCGACTAGCATCCCCGGCGCGGGGCTGTAGCTCAGCAGGATAGAGCAGCGGTTTCCTAAACCGCGTGTCGGAGGTTCGAGTCCTCTCAGCCCCGCCAGACCGTCAGTCGCGAGGCGCGTAGGCGGGGCCGGGAACACGGTCACCGCGGTGCCCGGACACGACCATAGACGCGCCGCCGGCGAAACAGGCCGGGCACAGCGCGCGGTGCGGGTCCAGGCGGTTCGCGCCGATCTCGCCTTCCACGTACACCCCGGTCACCTGGCGCAGGCAGACATCGCACTGCGCCTCCCGCCTTTCCTCGAATCGCCAAACCGGTCCGCTCATGCGCGCCTCGCGTGTTCGTTCGGGAGCCGCAGCCGGCGGCGGGCCGAATCGCACGGTCGCCGCCGCCGGCGGTGTTTGCGCGTGTGCTCAGCCGTGCTCTAGAACGGGATGTCCTCTTCGTTGTCGGGCGGGAAGTCAGCCGGTCCCTCGGCGGGGCCGCCCTCCCCGGTGCCCGGAGGTTTGGGGCCGAGGAGCTGAATCGTCTGCGCCCGGACCTCCGTGAAGTAGCGGCGGTTGCCCTTCTCGTCGTCGTACGTCCTGGTGCGCAGCGTGCCCTCGACGTAGATCTGTCGTCCCTTCGAGAGGTACGAGCCGCAGAACTCGCCGAGCTTTCCCCAGGCGACGATGTTGTGCCACTCGGTGTGCTCCTGCCGCTGGCCGTTCTTGTCCTTCCACACCTCGTTGGTGGCGATCGAGAACTTGGCCACGGCGGCACCGCCGGGCGTGTGCCTGAGCTCCACGTCCCGACCCAGATTGCCGATGAGAATGACTTTGTTGACGCTCATGCGTTTCCTCCCGGCGCGGGCGGTGAGCAAGGGTATCACACCGAGGCCGCGGAGCGCGACGTCGCGCCGGCACCCCGGCGAACCGTGCTACCTTTCCGCGACGTGTCCACGCGCCGCACGCTCCTCGCCGCAGCCGGCGGCATGACCGCGATCACCTCGCTCAGCCGCCTCACCGGCTACGCGCGCGACAAGGCGGTCGCCGCGCTGCTCGGCGCCGGGCCGGTCGCGGATGCCTTCTACGCCGGACTGGCGATCCCGAACATGTTCCGCGCGCTGCTCGCCGAAGGCGCGCTTCATGCGGCGTTCATCCCGACCCTCAGCGACCTCGAGCGGCGCGAAAACGAAAAGGCCAGGAGGACGTTCGTGCGGGCGATGACGGGCGCGCTCGCCGCAGTGCTGCCCTTGCTGGTCGCCGCCGGAATCCTCGCCGGACCCTGGCTCGTGCGCCTGTTCGCCCCCGGGCTGCTTCTGGAAGGGGGCGACTTCGACCTCGCGGTGCGGTTCACCCGTCAGATGTTCCCGTACCTGGCGTTCATCTCGCTGGCGGCGCTCGCGCAGGGGGTGCTCAACGCCTCCGGGCGCTTCTACCTGCCCGCGGCCACTCCGATCCTGCTCAACCTGTGCGCCGTCGCCGGCACGGCGGCGGCGGTTCTCGCGGGCGGCTCGTGGTGGTGGATGTCGGCGGCGGTCGTGTTCGGCGGCGTGCTGCAACTCGCCGTTCAACTCCCGGCGTGCGCCCGCGCCGGCCTGCCGCTGTGGCCGGTTGGGGGATGGTGGCGCCATCCCGAAGTCAGGCGGGTCCTCGGCCTCATGCTGCCCGGCATCCCGGCGCTCGGCGTCTACCAGTTGACCCTCCTGCTCTCCTACCGGTTCGCCTCCTCGGTGGGACCGGGCGCGATCACGGCGCGCTTCAACGCCGTGCGGCTTTCGGAGTTGGTCTACGGCGGAGTGATCGTCCAGCTGACCACCGCCGTGTTGCCGATGCTCGCCGCCGAGCGCGGGCGCGACCCGGACGAGGCGCGCCGGACGCTCGGCTTCGCGGCCCGCCTGATCTCGGCGGTGGCCGTCCCGGCCGCCGTGCTCCTGGCGGTGCTCGCGAGCCCGGTGTGCGGCGTACTGTTCGGCGGCGGTCGCTACGATCTCGACGCCGTGCGGATGACCGCCGGAGCGCTGGCGATGTACGCCTGCGGCCTGCCGTTCCTCGGCATGACCAAACTCCTGGCCTCGGCCTCGTACGCCTGGCAGGACACGCGCACGCCTGTGTGGGCGGCGCTCGGCAACCTCGCCGTCTTCTTCGCCGCCGGCACCGCACTCACGCCTCGCCACGGCGTGGGAGGCATCGCGGCGGCGGCCTCGCTCGGTCAGTTGGCCAACGCGCTCCTCCTCCTCTGGCTCAACGGCAGGAACGGTCGTCTCCCGAAGGCCGTCGAGGTGGTTCCGGCGGTGCTCAAGCACGTGGTCGCGGGAGCCGTCGCGGGCCTCGCGGTGTGGGCCGTGGCGGGACGGTTCGGGGGGCTGGAAAGGACGAGCGTCGCCGGACTCGCGACCGTGGGTCTTCTGTACGCGGGGGGGGTGCTCGTCTACCTGTCGTGCACCGCCCTGCTGCGCAGCCCGGAGTGGTGCGAGATCCGCGCCGTCATCGCCGCGAGACGGGCGTGAGGATCGTCGCACAACGCGTGAGCCGTGCCGAGGTGCGCGTCGCCGGCGCCCCGGTCGGCGGCATCGGAACGGGACTGGTTCTCCTCGTGGCGGTGGAGAAGGGCGACGGCGCCGAGCAGGTCGCGCGCGCGGCGCACCGCTTCGCGACGTTGCGCGTGTTCGAGGACGCGGAGGGGAGGATGAACCTCGGCGTCGACGAGGTCGGTGGCAGCATCTTGGTGGTTTCGCAGTTCACCCTCGCGGGTTCGATCCAGAAGGGGCGCCGGCCCGACTTCTTCGGCGCCGCGCCTCCGGCCGAGGCGAAACCGCTCGTCGATGCGCTGGTCGCGGCGCTGCGGGGGCGGGGCGTCACGGTGGCGACCGGCGAGTTCCGGACGATGATGGAGGTCGAGCTGGTCAACGACGGGCCGGTCACGCTCGTCTGGGAGGACCGGCCCGGCGCCGGACGGGACTGAAGCCCGCCGCCTGGGTATCGGGAGGAAGGCGCCGTCCGCACGGCGCGACCCCTGACCGGGGTCAAGGCAGGACGGTGATCGGCTCCGGCGTGAAACACAGCGCGAAGACGACCAGGCACGCCCATCCCAAGCGCCGGCGACCCGGATCGAGTGGCTCGCGTTCGTCCGGCATCCACGGGTGCCGAGGGCGCATGACCAGCGCGATCACCGCCCACAGCCACCAACCCGGCCACCTGAAACCGAGGGCGACGAGGACGCCGAGCATGGGCCAGGCCGCCCGCCGTTGCAACGGCCCGAACATCGCGTAGGTGACGTGACCGCCGTCGAGCTGGCCGAACGGCAGGAGATTGAGCGCGGTCGCGAACAGTCCGAACCACGCCGCGAAGCCGGTCGGGTGGAGCATCAGGTCGCCGCCCTCGGCCAGACCTGGGTGGACGAGCCGGACGACAGCCTTGAAGAGCAGGGGCTCGCCGAAGATCCACACGTTCGACCGAGGCAACTCCGCGACCGGCTGCGAAAGGGCGATGCCCACCGCGAGCACCGGCAACGCGACGACGAAGCCGGCGAGCGGGCCGGCGGCCCCGACGTCGAACAACTCCCTCTTGTTCGCCAGCGCCGAGCGGATCCGAATGAAGGCCCCGAGCGTGCCGATCCCGAGCGGCAGCGGGATGAAGTAGGGGAGCGAGGCGTCGAGGTTGTGACGCCGGCACGCCAGGTAGTGGCCGAACTCATGCGCCAGGAGAATGGCCAGCAGCGGCAGGGAGAACGCCAGGCCCGCCCGCCACATGGCGCCG
Source organism: Acidobacteriota bacterium (assembly GCA_040754885.1). Lineage (GTDB taxonomy): Bacteria > Acidobacteriota > Thermoanaerobaculia > Thermoanaerobaculales > Thermoanaerobaculaceae > JBFMCD01. Next base: position 81,827 of record JBFMCD010000092.1, on the reverse strand, counting down.
CTGCGCACGGCGTCGCCCAGCCCGGCCCCCGGCGGGACCACGGCGTAGGGCAGCCCGACGACGAGGGTCGTGGTGAGCAGCGTCAGCAGCAGGAGCAGGGCGTGGAGCCAGATGCGATCCGGGGGAGGAGGCGGACGACGAACGACCCCGACGGGAGCCCCGTCGGGGCCGAGAATCTGGACCTGGATGTCGGACGACGCCACCTAGCCGATGACCCGCAGCGCCTTTCCCGGCTTGAAGCGGATGGTCTTGCCCGGAGGAATTGCGACCTCGACGCCGGTCTTGGGGTTCCGGCCGATCCCGCGCTTGCGGTTCTTGACGATGAACACTCCGAACCCGCGAAGCTCGATGCGCTCGCCGTGAACGAGCGCCTCACGCATGGCATCGAAGATGATGTTCACCGCCTCGCCGGCCTTGGCTTGCGGCAGATCCACCGTCTCCATCACCTTGCGAACCAGATCGGCCTTGATCATGACCCCTCCCTCGTACGGGCGCGGCACCCTAGTCCGAGGCCGCCCCTTCTGTCAAGCGGGCGCCGGAACGGATCTTCTGGCGGATCACCAACGTCTCGAGGGCGAGTCCGGCGAGCCTCGCCACCTCCTGGACGTCGGCGATCGAGATGTCCGCGACGCTCGCCCCACCCTGGTCGAGCCAGAGCAGCGCCACGACGCGACTACGCACGCGGATCGGCGCGATGACCGCCTCCTTGGGCGTCGGATCGCCGAGTGCGTCGAGGAGCAACTCGTTGCCCTCTCCGCCCGCGACCGGCCCTGCGTGGAGGTCGACACCCTTCGCCAGGTTGAGAAACACCGACGGTCGGTCGAGCGGGAGGATGAGGGTGTGGAAGTCCTCGTCGAGGATCTCCGGGCCGCGCGCCGCCCAGCCCATCACCTTGCCCTGGTGGATGGAGAACAGCGCGACGCGAAGCGCGAACGCTTCCAGGTTGTCGAGTACCAGCGACGCGACCTGGTCGCGGTGCGTGGCAGACGCCAGCCCCTCCGAGAGGGTCACGGTCTGGAGTCGGTCGGAGGCTGTGGTCGGGCCGAGTGGCGCCAGCGCCGGGAACGACGCGGCGGCGTGAGCGACCGCCGCCGGCTGGCGGGGGTCCAGAGCGCGAAACACGTCCGGTCCGGACGATTCGAGCCGCCAGAACTGGCGCCACTCGCGCGGCGCGATCTGGGAGGCGCCGGGGTGCGGCGACGTGTCGTGATCCGCGACCGGGATCGCCAGGGCCGCCGCGAGCGCCGCCTCGGTGGCGACGAACGGGCGGATGGCGAACCGCGTCAAGCTGGCGATCTCGTCGACCAGAACCAGGTCGTTCGGGTTGATCATGGCGACGTGAACCGTCCGCCCCTGCCTGGCGAACGCGACGGCGAGATGTCGCTTGGCGAACGCGGGGGGGATCAGGGAGCGAACGTCATGGGGTGCCGTCGCGAGGTCCATCGCGGTGACCGGCGGGCAGCCGGTCTGTTCGGCGAGGGCATCGAGAAGCGTGCCCTCGCTCACGGCTCCGAGCCTCACCAGCCACGTGCCGACGCGACCGCCGTTGCGCCGTGTCGCCTCGATCGCGCCGCGCAGTGCGTCCGCTGATACGGCGCCGCGCGCGAGCAGGATCTCACCCAGACGACTCATACGATCGGATCTCCAGGACCGACAGTATATCCCCGCTCTACTCGCGGGCGGAGCTGTCTTCCTCCCGGGGATCGGGTGCCCGGCGGCGCTCAGCCACCGTGCGGGAAGAGCGTGGTGTCCGAGGCGCGAAACATGACCAGCGCGTCCTCTCCGTCCGTGTAGTAGCGCGGCCGGCGTCCGAGCGTCGTGTACCCGAGGAACCGGTAGAGCGCCAGGGCGCGCTGATTGGACGGGCGGACCTCGAGGATGATGCCCCTGCCGCGGCCGCGTGCGACCTCGGCGAGCGCCTCGGCGAGCAGGATCGTGGCGATGCCCCTTCCCTGGTAGACCGGGTGGCAGGCGACCTTCAGGACGTGGAGTTCGTCGACCTGCCAGCAGGCGAAGAGGTACGCGACCACCCAGCCCTCCGGCGTGGTGACCACGCGCTGGAACCTGAGCGGTTGCCCGATCTCCTGCACGTAGAGGTGCGAAGGCCAGGGGTCGGTGAAGACCTCGGCTTCGAGTGCGGCGACCGCCGGGACGTCCTCGATCCGCGCCGGGCGAACCGCGAAGCCGTCGATCAGCGCCGCCACGTCAGGTCTGATTCCCCCGCGCCCGGGCGGGCGCGTCGTCGACGTAGAGAGGAACCGGCGGTGACGCTTCCGCGACGCCTACCAGTGTCGCCAGCGCCTCGCACGTCGTCACGCGCGGCGCGGCCCGGGACACCCGCTCGTCGAGCGCCAGCCCGTCCGGCGCCATCACGGGAGCCTCGGCCTCGAGCAGCGACGCCACGGCGCGCACCTCGACGTCTCCTCGGGCGCTGGGGATGGGGTGTCCGGGGGCGAAAACCTGCGCGTACACCGAGCCACGGCGCGCCGGCTGCACCGCGAGGCACGGCCCGCCTCCGGCCCTCGCGGCCTGGACCAGAAGCGATGGGAACGCCGCGATTCGCGCGCCGGCTCCGTGGGCGATCCCTTGCGCCGTGGCGAGAGCGACCCTGATTCCGGTGAAGGAGCCCGGACCGCAGGTGACCGCGACGGTCTCGACGTCATGCGGGGAGATTCGAGCCGCCCTGAGGAGGAGGTCGATCGCCGCCACGATCAGTTCCGACCTGGGAGTCGGGCCGGCGAGGGCGACCAGACCCGATGTCGCGGCGTCGGGCAGCCTCAAGGCCACCTCGAGCCGAGGTCCGCAACCCGCCAGCGAGAGGATCGCTCCCACGGGGTGAGTCTCCGACACTGCGCGAGAGGCGTCAAGCCGTGCACAAGGGCGAGACAGCCGCCGTACGTGTATGCCACGTGGTCACTTCGTCCGGGCCCAGCATCGGAATCGCCGTCCGTCCGGGCCATGAGGCCCGATTCGCTCAAGGTCGGAACGGGCCGAGGGGCGGGCCGGGGCTCTTTGACGGGTTGGTCCAGCTAGGTTACACTTTTTGACGTTGAACAAGGGGGCCTGAGATGATCCTGCTCTCGGTCGAGTCAGAGAACGGGGCGGTGTTGACCTACCGGCTCGCGAAGGGGCAGGTCTCCGTCGGATCGTCGAGCCGTAACGATGTCGTGGTCCGCGCGCCCGGAGTCGGTGAGCGACACCTCGTAATTCACAGAAACAACGACGTGTTCACGTTCGTGACCGTCGACCGCCAGACCGTCGTGCTCAACGGCGAGCGACGGTCGAGGGGCGTCCTCAACCCTGGGGACAAGCTACGGCTCGGCGGGCTGACGCTGGTGTTCCGAGGTCTTGAGGGTAACCCCCTGGACCTGGTCGAGTCCGCAGCGGGGGACGATCAGGCGGCACCCTCGGCAGGTCCGGTGTCCTCTCCAGGCGCGGTCCTCTACCGGCTGGATCCGGCCGGCTTCGGCGAGGCTCGCCAGCGGTTGGTCGAGCTGTTCCGCGACGTGCGCGGCGATCGCCTCAACCAGGTGGTCGCGATCCTGCGCGAGACGCTGCCCGAATCCGAGATCGCGGTCGTCGTGCCCGGGGAGAAGGACGAACCCGTGGCGCTGGCCTCGGTGTGGGGAGGGGAACTGCCGCGACTCCCGCGCTCGATCCTCGGCGAGCTTTCGCCCGGTGCGAGGATCGCGACGATCGGGCAGCGCGACGGTCAGATCATCGTCGTTCCGGTCATCGGTCCCCAGGGAGCCCTCGCCGCTCTGCTGTTGGCCAGGCCGGCCGGGATGCTGGCCGACGAGGGGGTGGGACTTCTCGGCGAGGCCGCTCGCTTGCTCGGCCTGCGCTGGCAGGACATCGAGCGCGACGACGCGACGTTCTCCGGCTGGGAACTCGAGGCGCGTCACCGCCTCGAGAATCTCCTCCCGGGAAGTTCGCAAGCGACCCAGGTTCTCCGCTCCGGGTTGCTCGCCGCGGCGCACGGCCACGAGCCCGTGCTGGTGTGCGGAGCGAAGGGAACGGGCCGCACCGAGGTGGCCCGCATCCTGGCCACGATCGGTCCGCTCGGCGTGAGGTCGGTGACCATCTTCGAGGCGCGTGAGGGTCCGCTCGACGCACTCAGGGAGGAGCTCTTCGGCCCGGCGAGGCGACCGACCTTCGGCACCGACGCGGGTGGCGCGATCGGCAGGGCGAAGGGCGGCGTCCTGGTGATCCGCGGCATCGACACGCTCGGCCTGCCGTTGCAGTCCGAACTGGCGGCGGTGATCGGCGCCCAGCAGCGCGAGCCGCTCTCCTCCAACACCGTCCGGTGGGTGGTCACGTGCGACGAGGATCCCCTGGCGTTGGTGCAACAGGGGAGGCTGGCCTCGCCGCTGTTCCTCGTCTTCTCGCACAGGATGTTGCGGGTGCCCAGGCTTTCGGAGCGCCGCGAGGATCTGCCGATGCTGATCGCGCACCTGATGCGGCGTTGCGCGGCCGGACAGCAGAAGCAGCTCAAGGGGATCACGCTCGACTGCCTCAACGTCCTGTTGACGCGGGGCTTCCCCGGGGAAATGACCGAACTGGTCAGTGAGGTCAGCCGCCTGGTGACCGCGACGCCGGAGGGCGAGATGCTGCGCTGCGACGGCGCGGCGCCCGCCTTCGCTGGCGCCGTGACCGCGACGGGGGAGATTCCGCCCGAACTCCTGCCGGTGCTCTCCGCCGACAACCTCAAGGAGGCGATTCCCCGGGTCGAGCAGGCGCTGATCGACCGCGTGATGCGCAGGGTGCGCGGCAACCAGTCGAAGGGAGCGCGCATCCTGGGCATCTCCCGCGGTGCGTTGATCGCCAAGCTCAAGGAATACGCGGTCCCCGACTACCGCTACCTGCGCAGGCGCAAGGGCGGCGCGGCGTAGCCGGATCCGGCGTGGTGCGATTTCCGCCCGCGGCCGTCCGCCTTCGCCCGCGGTCCGGGAGCGGACTTCGAGCGACGGCCCGCCCCGCCCCGATCACGGCTCCTTGAAACGGAACGCCCCGGGCAACAATTCGCGCAGCGCGGTCGCAACCGGATGGTCGCCGTTCCGGTCGGCGAGGACGACGGGCATGTCGAGGTCGAACTCGGCCAGCACCTGCCGGCACGCGCCGCACGGTCCGACGTGGTCGCCGGGCGTCACGATCGCCACGGCGACCGGACGGGCGCCGGCGACCACGGCCGCAGCGACGGCGTTGCGCTCGGCACACACCGTCAGCCCGAACGACGCGTTCTCCACGTTGCATCCCTGGAAGACCCTCCCGTCGGCCGCCAGGACGGCGGCGCCGACGCGGAAGCCGGAATAGGGCGCGTGGGCGTTGGCCTGCGCCCGGCGTGCGTTCGCGAGGAGCCTGGCGATGGTGGCCGGAGCGAGCTGCATGGCGCCACCATACGCCCCTGTCCCGGGCGTGCTCAAGCGCCGGCGACCGGCCGGGGAGACCCCTTTCGCGATCGTCGCCCGCGTGCTAGAAGGGCGGGGACTGGAGATCCACATGGGTTCTTCGGACGAGACGGCGCCGAGCCGGCCCCCCGTGTCGGCGATCATCACCACCTTCAACGAGGAGCGCAACATCGCGGCCTGCATCGAATCGCTGCTGTGGTGCGACGAGATCGTGCTCGTCGACTCGCACTCCATCGACCGGACCGCGGAGATCGTCCGCTCGTACGTCAAGGTCCGCTTTCTCGAGCGGGACTACTTCGGTTCGGCGTCGCAGAAGAACTGGGCGATCGACCAGACGGCCCATGAGTGGATCCTGATCTTCGACGCCGACGAAGTGTGCCCGGTGGCGTTGCGACGGGAGATCGAACGGGAACTCGCGGCGCCGCGCGCCGAGAGCTACGTGATCAGGCGACGCGCCTATTTCATGGATCGGATGATCCGCTTCTCGGGCTGGCGCAACGACAGCGTCGTGCGGCTCTTCAGGCGCGGCGCCGCGCGCTATCCGAACAAGAGAGTGCACGCCGACATGGTCACGCGCGGCACGCCGGCCGTGCTGCGAACGCCCATGCAGCATTTCATGATCGACGACTTCGGCGAGTACGTCCGCCGAGTCGTCACGTACGGTATCTGGGGCGCCGCGCAGGAGTGGCGGCGTGGGCGCTCGACCAGCGCGCTCGAGGTCGCGTTCCGGCCGGCGTGGCGCTTCTTCAGGATGTACGTCGTCCAACTGGGGGTGCTGGACGGCGCCGCCGGGCTGGTGTTCTGCCTGCTCCAGGCGTTCGCCAGCTACACCAAGTGGTCGACGCTCTGGGCATGGCGCCGGAACGCGCGGCGCGGCCGCCAACCCCACCTGCCGCCCTTCGACGAGGACGACACTACCTGGCAGGAAGGGCGGGACACCGGAACGAACGCAGGTTAGAGGCGTCGCCTGAATCGCTAGGGCCGCGGTACCCGTTCGAGCCGGCGAAGGAACGGCTCGGGCGGCTCGAATCCGGTCAGACGGAGGCCTCCGACCTCTTCACCGCGAGCGAAGAACGCGATGGTCGGAACGCCCGAGATCCGATACCGTGACTGAAGCACGGCGGTCGCGTCGTCGCCGCGGGTCACGTCGACCTTGAAGCGGGCGAACGACGCGAGCACCCGGGCCACCCGCGCGTCGGAGAACGTCCTCTCGTCGAGTTCCTTGCACGGCGCGCACCAGTCGGCGTAGAAGTCCAGGATGACCGGCTGGCCGGAGGCGATCGCCGCATTCACCGCGTTCTCGTCGTACGGTTGCCAGCTGAGTTCGGCGCCGCGGTGGGCCCCGGTGGGGAATTCGAGGAGTCCGACCGCGAGGATCGCGGCGCTGGCGAGGCGCATCACGCGATCCACCCAGGGCTGCGCGTGGCCCGGACGCGCGACGACGAGCAGGTACAGGCCGCCGAGGACGAGGAGGCCCGCGAACAGGCGGTCGCCCCACGGCTCGGCCACGAACGGACGGACGAACCACCCGGCGAGGGCGACGAGGAGGACGCCGAACAGCTGACGCACGCCGAGCATCCACGCTCCGGAGTTGGGCAGGCTCTCCAGCGCCCTGGTCGAGATGCCGAGAACGAGATAGGGCAGCCCGAGACCGAGCGAGAGCGTGAAGAAGAGCGCGAAGCCGAGCAGGGGATCCTGCTGTTGACCGACGTAGGTCAGCAGCCCGAGGACGAACGGACCGATGCACGGAGCCGCCACAAGGCCGACCGCGAGCCCCATGACGAGCGCACCGCCGATTCCGGCTCGCCCTCCCGATATCCGTGTGGCCCAGGTGGGCACCCGGAGCTCCCAGGCGCCGAACATCGAGGCCGAGAGGGCGAGCAGGATGACGACGATTCCGCCCACGACCCAGGGAGATTGAAGGGCGGCGCCGAACAGCTTGCCGGTCAGCGCGGCGGTAACGCCGAGCGCCGAGTAGGTGACGCTCATGCCCAGGACATAGGCGACCGCGAGCAGCACCGTCCTCGATCGTCCGGCACCCTTCTGGGCGGCGAAGAACCCGACGGTGATCGGGATCAGGGGGTACACGCAGGGGGTCAGGTTGAGGGCCAGCCCGGCGACGAACACGAGCGCCAGCTGGAGCAGCAGGCCACCGGCGAGGAACGTTGCCGAGAGGCCGTCGCTCGGCGGGACGGGTGAGGGTGCCGGCGGAGCCGCGGTCTCCTCCGTCACGTCCGGCGACGATGGAGGAACGTCAGCGACAGGCGCCTGCGTCTGCGCCGCGGCCGCACCGTCCCCGCCGAGTTCGACGCTGAAAGGAACCTCCGCCGGCGCCAGGCACAGCCTGTCGTTGCACGCCTGCGCCTCGACCATGCCCTGCAGGCGCGCGACCGGAGTCGCGTCCGCCCCACGCGTGACTGTGACCGAAACCTCGAACCGGCCCTCGAGGACGGCCACCGGCCCCTCGCTGAACGCGAACGCGGCCAGGCGGTGCGGCGGGTACTCGGCGGTGGGTGCGCCCCACCCGCTCGGAAGCTCGAGCCGGACCTGGGTCGGAATCAGGTAGTCCTCGAGGGGTGCGTTCGAGTTGACGTGCCAGCCATCCTGCACGTCGACCGTGACGACGAGAACGGCGCTGCCGCCGGGGCCCGGCGCGCGGTCCCGCCACGCCGCGCTGGCGCTGAAGACCGGGCCCGAGAGCCGTCCTTGCCCGAAGGCGCTCGCTGCCGCGAGTAGTGCCAGGATTGCCATGCGTCGCGTCACTCGTCCTCCTGCGCGGCTGCCGCCGCGGTGGCCATTGTGCACCATTGCATCGCGCCGGCAGCCGTGTTAACTGCCGACCAGGGGAGCGCGATTCCGGTTCCTCGGGCGCTTGCACGGCGCGCCGGCTTGCGGATAGGATCAGTTGACGTCGGGGGGCGAAAGGGGGAGCGCCATGAAGAGGACGATCCTGTTGGTCGGCTTCGTGTTCGGGGTGGTCGTCGGGTGGGTCGGGGTGTCCGACGCCGAGCCGACCTTCATCGGTGCCGCCAAGTGCAAGATGTGCCACAAGCTCCAGCACGACTCGTGGCTCGAGACGAAACACGCCAAGGCCACCGAGAGCGCGAAGAACGCCAACGACATGAAATTCGAGGCCGCCTGCCTGGGCTGCCACGCGACGAACGCCGACGAGGCGTTGACCGGCGTCCAGTGCGAGGCATGCCACGGTCCCGGGTCCGACTACAAGTCGATACAGGTCATGAAGGACCGGGCGAAAGCTGTGGCGAACGGACTGGTCATCCCGACGCAGGCGACGTGCAACCGCTGCCACGACGGCAAGGAACACCGCAAGGCCGTGAAGTTCGACGTGACGGTCGTGCACGCGCACAAGAAGAAGACCTGAGGCGCCTTTGCCCTGCCGCGAATGGCGAGGGGCCGGGTTCCGGTGTCGGCCCGCGCCGTCCCGCAGGGGCTACCAGTCGACCTCGACCTTGAGCGGACCGCCCGAGTAGCGTGAGACGAGGACATGGCGATTGCGCCGGCCGAACAGGTACAGGTCGCGGGTCAGGCGGACGTCGTCGGTGCAGTACCGCTCGATCAGGTCGAGACGACCCTCGCGCCACCAGTCGAGCGCCTGCAGCCCGTCGGCGCTCTTCGCGACTCCGAGAGTGGCCTGTACGACCGAGTCGAGCTTGGGTCGGAAGCCGACCTTGCCCTGAAGCTCGACCATGATGTCGAGCGTCTGCGGGACCTCCAGCACGACATCCCGGTAGCCGCGCAGGACCTCGTAGTCGAAGCCGAGGAGGTTGTAGCCGACCACCAGTTCGGCTCGACCCAACGCTTCGACCAGGGCCTTCACGTCGCTCTCGAAGTACGAGGTGAAGCGGTCGTCGTGGAAGGAGTACACGACGCCCAGTGACATGCCCAGCTGGCGCATCTGGTTGCGGCCACCGACGTCCTGGAAGGAGCGCTGGGTCTCGAGGTCGAAGACGACGACGTCGCGACCGCGCGGTGCCTCGCGCTTCGAGTCGTCCTCGAACAGGCTGAGCTGACCGGTCCACTCCTCCGTGCCGCCTTGCTTCACGCACGCCTCCATGGAGGGGCAAGAGTGTAACATGCTGTGCGTGGTGGAGGTCGCCATCACCCCCCCGCGCACGATCTCGGCGCCCTCCGACTGGGCGGGTGAGAGGTTTCTGCCGTTCGTCGAGATTACCGCTCGTGCGGACGTCGAGGTCCCGGAGTGGGGCGTTCGCGAGCCTGTCTGGCTGCACTGGTCCGCCCCGGTTCTCGGCGGCTCGGTGGAGGTAGGGGCGGCGCGCCGGTTCGACCCCGGACGGCGCGCCGCGGCGCCGGGCGAGCCCGACCCCGCGCGTCGCGTCGAGGGGGCGCTTCCGCCCGCGAACGAGGTGACCGCGCTCGCCGTGGCCGTCGCTCGCGCCTGGCGGGCGGAGCTGCACCGCCACCCGCGGCTCGACCTCGTGTCTCGGCTCGACGAGCCGCTCGCCGACTTCCTCAGGCGATGCCGTGCGGTGATCGGGCGTGCCCTGCGGGCGGGCGCGGCCGCGCACGAGTCGGTGGCGGCCGAACTCGATCGCCTGCCTGCGGAGGTGGAGACCCGCGCACTCGGCGCCGAGCATCTGCGCGTGCTGTCGATCGAGGCGCGCGTCGGGTGGTACCCGGAGGGAGAGCGTCCCGATCGCGCCCCTTGTTCGTTGATGCTCGACGCCGCAGCGGGGGTGGGGCGGTGACCGACAGCCGCCGCAAGGTGCTGGCCGCGCTCGTGGCGACGGTCACGGCCACGGCGCTGGCGCTCGCCAAGCTTGCCGTGAGCGTGCTCACCGGCTCTCTCGCGGTGCTCGCCTCCGCGGTGGACTCGCTGATGGACGTCGCGTGTTCCGGACTCAACACCTACTTTCTGCGCCTGGCCGCCAAGCCCTCGGATGAGGAGCACGCGTACGGGCACGGCAAGGCGGAGGCGCTGTCCGGTGTGATCCAGGCGGTGATCATCGCCATGGGCGGCTTCTGGGTGGTCGCCCGCGCGATGTCGCGGATCGTCCGGCCGGAGCCGGTCAGCAGCCCTGAGGCGGGTGTCGCGGTGAGCCTCGCGGCGCTCGCGGTCTCGCTCGTGCTCGTCGTCTACCTGCGCCGCGAGGCCCGGGCCACGCAGTCGATCGCCCTCGCGGCGGACGCGTTCCACTACGTGACGGACATCGCGACCAACATCGTGGCCGCGATCGCCCTGGTCGGGTACCGGATCCTCGGCTGGCAGTGGCTCGACCCGGTGGCTTCGATCGCGATCGCCGTCTACATCATCGTCAGCGCCGCCGGGATCCTGCGCGACGCCGCCGACGAACTGCTCGACCGGGGCCTGCCGATCGAGGTCGAGAAGGGCATCCGCGACCTCGTACTCGGACTCGGGCCGGAGGTGCGCGGCGTCCGCTTCTTCCGCTCGCGCAAGTCGGGCGGCACGCAGTTCTTCGAGTTCTGCCTGCTCGTCGACCGACGGGCCTCGTTCGAGCGCTCTCACGACCTCGCCGAGGCGGCCGCAGAGGCGATCCGCCTCTCCCGGGGCGCCTCGGCGCAGGTGATGGTGCACGTCGACCCGGCCTAGCCTCGAGACGAGCCTCCACACCATCGAGGCGTCGACCGCAGGGCGTGCGGATCGCGGCGGGACGAAACGCCCCACTGTTGGCAGGGCACGCGCTGCGCCTTGCTCGGCTGCACAACGGGCTGACGGCGGGGAGTCGATGTCGGTGCGTCGTGGTCGCTCTCGACCGCTCCGGCGTGGAGCCGGTCACAGGTCGTAGAGACCCTCGTCGCGCGTCGGCCCGGCCATGCCGCCTTCGCCGTCCTCGCCGAGTTCCGCTTCGAGCTGCGGCCCGAGTTCCTCCTCGAGCGCCTCGGGGTCCTCGCCGGCTTCCATGCGCCGGAACATCTCGTTCATCGCCGGCGTCACGGGCTCGCCCGACGCCTCGGCCAGGCGGCGCATCATCCGGGCCATCGTCCGTGGATCCTCGGCGTCCTTCTCGTCGATCTCGCCGGCCATCCGCATCGCTTCCTGCTCGAGCCGACCGAGGGCGGCGTCGTCGCCCGGCTTGGCTTTGGGCTGATCCTGGGATGACTTGCGCGGACCGCCGACGGCGAACGTCGAGGGCACCCGCGTGAGGCCGGTCGCCCCGCAGCGCGGACACACCGGCTCCCTGCCGGGCGCGAGCGACAGCGAGAGAAACGAGTAGATCCTGTTGCAGTTCTGGCAGAGGTACTCGAAGATCGGCATCTGACTCCTCGACGGTGGCGATTCTAATCGAGTCTGGTGGCGCGGTGAATGCGCGTGTCGGTTCCCTGCCCTGTGGACTGAAGAAAGGGAAACGGAGCGTGCTCAGATCTCTCCAGGGCGGCGGAGTTCGCTCCTGATTTCCGCGTCAAGGCGCTCCAGGCCTTCGCCGCTGCGGTCGACGAAGCGCATCGCCGCCGCGAGCGCGCGATGGCCGGCGTGTTCGGCGATCAGCCGGTGCATCTCCTGGCACACGCGCCGGTACGACGCGTGCCCCTGCTTCGAGGTGCGCAGCTCGATCATGTGCATGGCCTCGCGGGCGTTGAGGTCGAGCGCGAAGCGAAGCCGATAGGCCATCGGCACGGCGTAGGCGGCGACCTGGGGCCCGACCTCCGCCGCGGCCTGGCGATGCGCGTCGGCGGCTCTCGCCATCGCCGCGTGCCAGCGCTCGGCGGCGCCCAGCGCCACGATCTCGTCGGGCGTGCGGTAACCGTGCTCGGGAGAGAGGGTCTGCCACTCGATCGTCAGCATGCGGTGGCGCTGGAGATCGCGGAACGCTCCGTAGTCGGCGAGGATGTCGAATCGGTACGAGGATCGTTCGAAGGCCCGTCCCGGCTTGTGACGGCGGTTGGACCTCTCGCCGACGTACGCGTGGAGCAGCGCCGCGCGCCGATCCGCGTCGAGCCCGCGCGCCACCTCGAGCAGTCGCCGGTCGTCGAGGTGCGAGTTCCGGTACAGGATGGCCGCGAGCACCTTGTCCTCGCCGTCGGGGTCGAAGTCGACGAGCCGCACCTCCGGCGCAGCCTTCGACGTGACTCCTGCCAGTACGTGCGCGGCGACATCGGCCGTGGCGCAGCGTGTGGCCCGCAGATACTCGACCCATACCCCGCCCCGGTCCTCCTGGTCGAGACGCCGGGTGAACGCCGGAACGACCTTGCGCAGCTCGGCGAGGATGCGCTCGGCGAGGTCGCGGGACTCGGCGAGCGGCGAGGCACGGAGGCGAAGGACCAAAGCCTCGTAGGCTTGCGGCGAGCCGAAGATGCCGACGTTCGAACACGTGGCGGCGGGCAGCAGGCCGCGCAGCACGTCGAGGGCGCGGGCCCTGACGGCGCGCTGGTGAGCCGACTCGGGAGTCCCGGGCTCGCGCGGGAATACGGCGACGAGGTGGGCGCGCAGCGGTTCCATCAGCGCCGTGTACGTCTCGAAGCAGCCGTCCATCGCTGCCTCGAAGGCTGCACGCAGCGCGGGCCGGCGCGCGATCTCGTCGGGGGTCAGGTAGCGCCACCGTCCGCCCGGGCGGTCGGTGAACGGGATGTAGCGCGTGGACTGCTCGAGGTAGGCCATCAGCCGGCCCCGCTCGAGGAGCTTGGTCGCGATGTTGGACACGCCCTCGCAGGCGAGGTGGACGCCCGCGAGCTGGGCGACCGAGTCGTCGCCGTACTCGAGGAAGACCCGGTCCATCAGCTCGTCCGCGCGCCCCGACCCGGTCCGCGCGCCCTCTATCTGCGTGCCGTGATCGAGGAACTCGTCGAGGAAGAGGCGGCGCAGGCTCTTCGGAGAGCGCGAGTACCGCGCGAACAGCGCGGCCTTGACCACGTCCGGCAGATTGACGAGGGCGAACACCGGGCCGTCGAGACTGGTGAAGTGCGGCGCCAGGCGGTTCCGCTCGTCGGCGCTGAACGCCTCGGATGCTGATCTCGTCGTCATCGGCTCTCCAACCGGGAATCGTAGGCGAGACACCGCGCCTCGGCAACGCCCGCGCGCGGTTCGGAGCGGGGGCGAGGTGCGCCCCGGCGGAAGCCTGCGTGCTAGCATCGCCCGCCGTGGTTCGCCGTAGGATCGCATCGTCCCGCGCACTGGTCGTCCTCGCCGACGGCGTGCAGGCGGGATTCGCCGCCGGTGTGGTCGCGGAGTTGGCCGCACGCGGCGTGCGCTGGTCGACGGCGTGCGGGGCGGGGCTCGGCGCCCAGGTCGCGGCGCTCGCGATCCTCGGCGAGGCCGACGAGGGCGAGCGCCGCTGGCGGAGGATGGCGGAGTCCGGCATGACAATGTTCGAGTCGCGCGTGGCCGCCGCGCGTGCGCTGCCGGTCCCGGCAGGTGTCCTGGTCCTGCCCGATGCTCTCGCTCTCGGCGGTTGGCTGGCCGACGAGGGGCTCGCGGAATTCCTCGCGCCTGAGCGTGCAGGGCTTCCGGGGCGATCGAGAAGGGGAGGCGTGGGGCTCTGGGCCGCGGTGGAGGACATGGTCGACGGCCGGCGCGGCTGGCTCGATCTGACCGCAGGCCACGCGGCGGAGGCGGCCGGCAATCTCGACGCGGCCGCGCGATTTCCGGTCGGGTGGCCGCCGCGCCGCGAATCGGAGCCGCCAGGTGAGTCCATCCGCTGGGGCGGGACGGGGGCGCTGCCCGAGTCGTTGCCGGAGGAGGTGCTGAACGCCCGGGTCGACCTCGTGTGCGGCTTCCCGGTGCCGCCGGCACGACGGCCGGAGCTCGGCGATTCGCTCCTCGAACTGGCTCAGCGCCGCGATGAGATCGGCGCGGCGGTGAGGGCGCAGGCCTGGGCGCAACTTCTGTGTCGGGACTCGCGGGTTCTCGCGCCCGATGGCCGGGCCTGGGTCGAGTGGTCGGGGAGGGATGGTGCCGACCTCGGTGTCGAGTACCCGTTGCCCTGGTCGCGAAACGGCGAGGTGGCGGCGGCGATCATCCAGTTCGGGCGAGAGGCGGCTCGCCGGGCGCTGAAGTCGACCCGGACCTGATCTCGAACGGTGTGTGGAGGGGTAGACATGCGTGTGGCACTGGCTTCGCTGTCTGGCCTGTTCGTCGCGTCGACGGCCTTTTCTTCGGCGGTCGAGTTTCCGCGCCACCCGGCGCCGTCGCCGGACGGCACCCAGATCGCCTTCTCCTGGCAGGGTGACGTTTGGGTCGGGCCGGTCGGCGGGGGAGGGGCGCGGCGCCTGACCGCGAACCCCGGCTACGACCATCACCCGGTCTGGCTTGGGCGAGAAGGTCAGCTCGCGTTCGTGTCCGACCGGGAGGGTTCGGACGACGTCTTCGTTGTCGATTCGGACCTCGGAGTCCCGCGCCGCGTGACCTTCCACGAAGCGGCGGACGCGGTGCAGGGACAGCTCGGCGAGGACCTGGTCTTCCTCTCGCGCCGACACGAGGCGTGGGACAGGATGCAGGCGATCTACCGGATTCCTCTGGCGGGAGGAACCGAGCGCGTCGCGTTCCCTCTCCTCGCCCTCGAGGCGGTACCGTCTCCGGACGGTCGACGCCTGGCGTTGGTGCGGGGTGGGAGCCCCGCCGACCGGCGCCACTACCGCGGAGCAGCCAACCGGGATGTGTGGCTGCTCGACGTGACGACCGGTTCGCTCGACCGCATTACGCGCACCGACTGGGACGAGGACGGCGTCGCGTGGGCAGGTCCTGACGTGCTGGTGTACCGCAGCGACGGCGGCGGGCGCGACCGCAACCTGTATCGCCTCGACGTGCGCAGCCGCTCGACCTTCCAGCTGACCCGCCACGAGGGCAGCGACGTTCGCTCACCGAGAACGTCCGCCGACGGCAGTCTGGTCGCCTACGAGCTGTGGGACGCTGTGTGGGTCGTTCCGACGTCGGGCGAGGGCGTACCGCGCAGAGTGACATTCGACGCCCCTGCCGATGCCCTCGAGTCACCCATCGAGCGCGAGACGGTGCGCGCCGACGCCTCTGAGGTCGCCGTGTCTCCCGACGGCGCGCAGGCCGCGCTGATCATCAAGGGCGACGTGTGGGTCGTGCAGCGGCGGAGCAAGGAGCTGGCCTCGGTGGCGGAGGCGCCGACGGTGAGGGTGACCTCGACGGTCGCCCGCGAGCGCGACCTGACCTGGAGCGTCGATGGGACGCGCCTGTACTACGCCAGCGACCGCCACGGCCAGTACGACATCCATTCGGTGACCGCCGCCGGGCGCCCGGACGGCAGGCTCTACCGTGCCTCCGGCTTCGTCGAGTCCCGTCTGACCGACACCCCCGAGGACGAGCGCTGGCCGGTGCCGTCGCCCGACGGGACATCGCTCGCATTCACCCGCGGAGAGGGCGCGCTGGTGGTATCGGGCGCCGACGGCGCGAACCCGCGCGTGATCCTCGACCATTGGGGCCCGGTCAGGTTCGCTTGGGCCCCCGACTCCCGCTGGCTGGCGCTGTCCCGGGAGGATCGCTGGCACAACCACGACGTCTGGATCGTGCCGGTTGCCGGCGGCCAGGCGGTCAACGTGTCGCAACACCCCCAGGACGACGTCGGTCCTGTGTGGTCGGCGGACGGCAGGCGTCTGTATTGGCTCTCGAGGCGCCACGCCGGCGGCGTGGACGTGTGGTTCGCGTCACTGACGCGGGCGGACCACGAGCGGACTCGCGAGGAGTGGCTGCTGCTCTTCGAGGACGAGAAGCCATCCAAGGAAGGGGCCAAGGCAGGGCCGGGCACTGCCGAAGAGGCAATGGCGGCGGATGCGCGGGCCGCGAAGGAAGGCAAGGGAGCGGAAGAGAAGTCCGCGGTCCGCCTGCCGGCGAAGCCGATCGCCGTCGAAGCGGACGGAATCCACGAACGCGCCGCGGCGCTCACCTCGCTCCCCGGCGACGAGGCCTCGATCGCTGTGACACCCGACTCGCGCACGATCGTGTTCGTCGCCATGCCGGAGGGCGAGCGTGACCTCTACGCGGTGCGTTGGGACGGGAAGGAACTCAAGCGACTGACCGAGAACGGGGCGAACCCGTCGCAGGTGTCGTTCTCCAGGGACGGGAAGACCGTCTTCTATCGGACCGGCAAGGGCACGGTAGGCGCGGCGACGCTCGAAGGCAAGGCGGGGGATCCGACGCCGTTCGCCGCGAGGGTGGCCGTGGACCGGGCGGCGATGCGCGCGCAGGTGTTCGACGAGGCGTGGCGCGAGCTGGATCGCAACTTCTACGACCCCCACTTCCACGGCGAGAACTGGCAGGCGCTGCGCGACCGTTACAGGTCGCTCGGGCTGGCAGCGTCCTCGCGACGCGACTTCGACGACGTCATGAACCTGATGCTGGGAGAACTCAACGCCTCGCACATGGGGTTCCGGCCGCCTGGAGGGAGCGAAGCCCGAGTGCAGACCGGCGCGGTCGGCGTGGAGGTCGAACCGGCTCCGGACGGCAAGGGAGTCCGGGTGATCGAGGTGCTGCCCGGGACGCCGGCGGCGAGGGTCGAAGGCGGCATCGCGGTCGGGGAACGGATTGTCGCGGTGAACGGCGAGGAGATCGGGCCGCGCACCAATTTCTCCGCCCTGCTCGCCGACACGGCCGGGCGGCGGACGCGGTTGCGCATCGCGAGCGAACGGGGGGAACGCGACGTGGTCGCCACGCCGGTGGCGCAGAGCCGCGCGCGCGACGCGCGCTACCTCGCGTGGACCCGGGAACGGCGCGCCATGGTCGAGAAGCTCTCGGGCGGGAAGCTCGGCTACGTTCACATCCAGGGGATGAACGAGCCCTCACTTGAGGAGTTCCAGCGCGAGCTGTTCGCCGCCGCGGACGGGAGGCAGGGCTTGCTCATCGACGTGCGCAACAACGGCGGCGGCTGGACCACCGACTACCTGCTGGCAATCCTCTCGGTCAAGCGGCACGCCTGGACGGTGCCGCGGGGGGCCGATCCGGGTGTCAAGGCGTACCCGCAGGACCGGCTTCCGCTGCCGGCGTGGACGCGGCCGGCGGTCACACTCTGCGACGAGGCGAGCTACTCGAACGCGGAGATCTTCTCGTGGGCCTTCAAGACGCTCGAACGGGGGCCCGTGGTCGGCATGCCGACGTTCGGCGCCGTGATCTCGACGGGTGGAGCGGGCCTGACAGACGGTTCGTTCGTGCGCCTGCCCGGACGCGGCTGGTACGTCGCCGGCTCCGGCGTCAACATGGAGCTCAACGGCTGTCCGCCCGACCACGTGGTCGAGCAACCGCCGATCGAGGACATGGCCAGGGACCGCGACACGCAACTCGCTCGGGCGGTCGAGGTGTTGCTCGCGGAGCTGCCGGCGGATCCGGCAACGTTGCCCTGGTAGGCGACCGCGCTGGCCGCCGGGCGATCGGGCCGGGGTCCCGGGGCACGGCACCGTGGGTCGGAGGAGGGAACCGCCACCGACTACAATCGCTCAGGGAGGCCGCATGTCCCGCGAGATTCGCTTCTACAACACCCTGACCAGGAGACTCGAGCGGTTCACGCCCATCGAAGAGGGTCACGCTCGCGTCTACACCTGCGGGCCGACGGTGTACAACGTGGTCCACATCGGGAACCTGCGTACGTTCCTGTTCGAGGACGTGCTCCGCCGGACGCTCAAGGCGGCAGGCTGGCGCGTGACTCAGGTGATGAACCTGACGGACATCGACGACAAGACGATCAAGGGCGCGGCGGCCGAGGGGCTTTCGCTGCGCGAGTTCACCGACCGCTACGTGCGGATCTTCTTCGAGGACATCGACGCCCTGCGCCTGGAACGCGCCGAACACTACCCGCGCGCCACCGACTTCATCGAGCAGCAGGTCGCCCTGGTCAAGCGGCTCTCCGAGCGCGGTCACACGTATACCCTGGACGGTTCGACCTACTTCCGCATCGCCACCTTCCCCGAGTACGGCAAGCTGTCCGGAATCAGGCCGGACGAGGTGAAGGTCGGGGCGAGGGTGGACGCAGACGAGTACGAGAAGGAGGACGCCCGCGACTTCGTCCTGTGGAAGGCGGCCAAGCCCGGGGAGCCGGCGTGGCAGACGGATCTCGGACTCGGCAGGCCGGGCTGGCACCTGGAGTGCTCCGCCATGGGCATGGCGCTCCTCGGCGAGAGCTTCGACATCCACGCCGGCGGCGTGGACAACATGTTCCCCCACCACGAGAACGAGATCGCCCAGAGCGAGGGGGCGACGGGAAAGCGGTTCGTCAGCACCTGGCTGCACGCGGAACACCTCGTTGTCGAGGGGCAGAAGATGGCGAAGTCGCTGGGGAATTTCTACACGCTGCGCGACCTCGTCGCCCTGGGACACGACCCGTTGGCAATCCGTTATCTGCTCGTCTCGGTGCCGTACAGGCAGAAGCTCAACTTCACCTTCGACGGTCTGCGCGCGGCGGCCGCCGCGACGCAGCGCATCACCAACACCCAGCGCCGCCTGACCCACACGCCGCCCGCGACCGGCGAGGGAGCCCTGGCGGCCGGCGAGATCGACCCGTTCTTCGCCGAGTTCGACGCAGCCCTCGCCGACGATCTGAACACGGCCCGGGGACTGGCGGCGCTTCACACGCTCATGACCAGGGTCAACCAGGCGCTCGACGGTGGCGGGCTCTCGGCGGAGGCGATCGCGCGCGTGAACGCCGCGCTCGACCGGGTCGACGCGGTCCTGGGCGTGGCGCCTCCGATGGCGCGCGGCAGCACGGACGGGGAGATCGACGCCCTGATCGCCGAGCGCAACGCGGCGCGGAAGGCGCGCGACTTCGCCCGCGCCGACGCGATCCGCCAAGAGCTTGTCGAACGGGGTGTCGTCCTGGAAGACACCCCGCACGGAACCGTGTGGCATCGGGCCACGTAGGCCGGGCGCGCGAGAGCGGACGCCCGGAGTTCGACGCGGCCGGGTCACGGCCGGCGGGTCCGACGAGCGCGTGTCCGGTCTATCATCGACGAGTCAGCGGAGGTGAGCATGGGCAGGGTCCTCCTGGCCGTCACGGTCCTCGTACCGCTGCTGACCGGGTGTGCGGTCAACCCGGTCACGGGGAAGTCGCAACTCGACCTGATGGGCGAGGCCCAGGAGCTGGAACTGGGTAGCCAGCTCTATCAGCCGTACATCCAGCAGTCGCTCGGGCCGGTCAACGACGAGGCGGTTCAGCGCGAGGTGGGCAGGGTAGGTTCGTCGCTCGCAGCGGTCTCCCACCGGCCGCGGCTTCCCTACGAGTTCACGGCGATCAACGACCCGAGTGTGAACGCCTTCGCCCTTCCGGGAGGCAAGATCTGCATTACTCGCGGCCTGCTGGCCCGTCTCGAGTCGGTGGACGGCATGGCCGCGGTGATCGGTCACGAGATCGGGCACGTCACGGCTCGGCACGCGGTCGCGGCGTACAACCGCCAGATTCTGGCGGGTGCGATCATGCTCGGGGCCGCGGTGTACGCGGGAACCTCCAACGACGACGCCGCTCCCTTGATCGGTCTGGGCGCCATGATCGGCACGCAATTGGCGCTCGCCACGTACTCCCGCGACCAGGAGCGCCAGAGCGACGACCTCGGTATCGCCTACCTGGTGGCCGCCGGTTACTCGCCGCGCGGGATGGTCGAGACGCACAGGGTGCTCCTCGAGCAACAGAGGGAGGATCCGAGTCTGTTCGATCGCATGTTCGCCTCGCACCCGATGTCGGCCGAGCGGCTCGCCACGTCCGAACGGCGACTGGCGGGTCTGACTCCCGAGGTGCGCGATCGACCCGTCGACATCGCCGGTTACAACCGGGTGTTCGAACGGGTGATCCGCGACCGCGCGGCGTGGGACCTCGCGGCGGAAGGGCAACGGCTGCTGGGTGCGAAGAAGGCGAAGGAGGGCGCAGCGAGGTTCGCGGATGCGGCGAGGACGGCCCCGCACTCGGGCGTCATCAAGACGCTCCACTCGCTCGCCATGCTGTCGCTCAAGCAGACGGAGGACGCGATCGCGCTTGCCGACGACGCCGCGCGCCTGGACGGGAGGGTGTTCGTATGCCGGCTGGTCGCCGGACAGCTGCTCGTCGAACCCAGGCCTGCCGAGGCGATCACGCACCTCGACGCCGCGGAGTCGCTCCTGCCGGGATCGGCCGAGGTCGCCTACGCGAGGGGACGAGCCTTCGAGAAGCTCGACCGCAAGGCCGCCGCCGTCGAGGCGTACCGGGAGGCGAGGAAGCGGGACCCGCAGGGCAGGGTGGGAGCGGCGGCCGCCGATCGGCTTCGCGGTCTCGGCGCGTCGTGAAAGACGGCGGGGAAACAAACGCCACCTGTGCAGGGTTGTGACCTACCGAAGCCGTCGAGGCTCGGGAGGTCACGATGAGGTTGTTCCCTGCGTTCGCGCTCGCCTTCGCGCTTGCTTCCACCTCCGGCGCCGCGATTCGGAGCGAGGTCGTAGCGTACAGGCACGGCGAAGTCCCCCTCCAGGGCGAGCTGTTCTGGGACGACGGCGCGAAGGGGCAGCGGCCCGGGGTGTTGATCGTCCACCAGTGGATGGGGCCGACCGACTACGAGCGGATGCGCGCGCGGCAACTCGTCGAGCTGGGCTACGTCGCGTTCGTCGCGGACGTCTACGGGAAGGGTGTCCGTCCGGCCAACGCCAACGAGGCGGGAGCCCTCGCAGGTTCGTACAAGGCGGATAGGACGAAGCTGCGCGGCCGCGTCGCCGCCGGCCTCGAAGCGCTCGGATCCGCGGGCCAGGCCGACCCGAGGCGCCTGGCGGCGATCGGTTACTGCTTCGGAGGCACGGCCGTGCTCGAGCTCGCGAGGTCGGGCGCGGGCGTGGCCGGCGTGGTCAGCTTCCACGGCGGGCTGGATTCCCCGAGCCCAGCCGACGGCAGGAACATCAAGGCCCGGGTGCTGGTGCTGCACGGCGCGGACGATCCGTTCGTGCCCGCCGCCGACATCGCGGCGTTCCAGCAGGAACTGCGCGACGCCAGGGTGGACTGGCAGATGGTCTGGTACGGTGGCGCGGTGCACTCCTTCACGCACGCGGATGCCGGCAGCGACGCGTCGAAGGGCGCAGCCTACGACGAGGCCGCCGATCGCCGCTCCTGGCGGGCGATGAGGGCCTTCCTTGAGGAGGTTCTCAGGTAATGCCCGGGCCGTTCATCGCGCGAGTGTGAACGCCGCGGCGGGGTAACCGACGAAGTGATACAGGTTGGCTGGAGCCGTCTCTCCGAGACCCACGTCGCGGAGCGCCAGTTCCGGCTGCCCTACCGACGTCGAGTAGCTGATCGCGTGACCGACCGGCGGAGTCAGGCCGAGCGCGCGGGCCGTTTCGGCGAGCAGGAGCATACCGAACGGGATGGAGAATCGCCCGCACCAGGTGAGGCGATAGACGTTCGGATCCTCGGGTGCCACGCAGGCGGCGCTGAACTCCCGGGCCTTCGCCAGGGACAGTGCGCCGGCGAGCGGGCCGGTGAGGAGTTCGCGATCCCGCGCGCACGCCTTCAGGTACGCGTCCACGCCGCCCTCGCCGTGCGGCGTGAAGGCGAAGTCTGCTCCGTAGTGAACTGCGTCCGACGAGATGACGACGGCGACGTCCTCTCCCAGGCGGAGGCCGCGCTCGCGCATCACCGTGGCCAGGGCCTGACCCGTGTGGAGCGCCAACTCCTCGAGGCGGGTGATGGGCGAGGCGGGGACGATGATCGGGACGATCTCGAGGTCGGCACGAGCGTGCCTGAGGAAGTAGACGAGCGGCTCCAGGGAGTGCTCGCGGTCGTGCGCCGCGTTGTCGCGGGTGCAGTCGGCCGCCGGCAGCCGGGAGAGGACCTCCTCCCGCAGCGACGAGACGGCGACCTCGCCATCCGGCGCACGCCAGGCCCTGTAGCCGTCGAAGACCACGAGATCGTGGGCTCCGAAGGCACGGTACGTGTGGAAGACGCCGACCAGGACCACGGTCCTCGCCGTGACGAGAGGCAGCACCTGGCGGTAGGCGCGCCCGGCGTAGAGATAGTCGTCGTGCGGACACACCGCGCCGACCACGAGCCCTGGCGGCGCGGGTCCGAGACGCTCCGGCTCGGGGGGCGTCGCCGACAGCACCCAGGTCCGTGCCATCTGCTCGGGCGTCGAGGCGAACCCGATCGTGTCCTGCTGCCCGCGCACGTCGCCCGCGGACGGGATGCCCATCGCCGCCCGCACCTCGGCGGCGGAGGGCGGAGTCGTCACGGCCGGTTCGGCTCCGGCCTGGCCGCGCACGACAAGCGGGAACGCGAGGATCGCGAGCGAGAGTAGGGCGGGCCAGGTTCGTGACATGATCACCTCCGGCACACGCTGACCTGAATCACCGGCTGCGGCCGCCGCGTCCCGCACAGCGGCGACCGCTGCCGTGAACGCTCGAGACAACGGCCGGAGTACGCCGCGGGTCGTTCGCACCAGCGACCGGACGGGCGCCCGAGCCGCACCGACCGCGAGCGCGGAACCGTCAGACATCCGCGGTGCGGGCGAGCAGTGCGGCGGCGGCCCGGTTGCCCTCGCGCACAGCGTAGTTCTGGCCGCGGTCCTCGGGATAGATCTGGGCCATACACGCGTGGTAGAGGCCCGACAGCGGCGTCTCGAACGGCGGCACTCGCTGCGAGTACCCGACCGGCACGATCGGCTGGGCATGCGCGGCGCGGAACACGTGACGGGCGGTCACCCACGACTCGTCGAACCCGGGGTTGATCCGGGACAGGTGTGGGAGGTAGGCGGCCCAGATCTCGCGGTCCTGGCTCCTCCACAAGGGGTGATCCTCGAAGAGGTACTTGGAGATGTAGAGGATGTGGCGGCCGCCATAGCGCTCGGGCGGGATGAAGTTGGTGTGTTCCATCAGGCCGCCGAAGGGGAAGGTGGGGTCGGCGACGTTGATCCAGTAGTACGGCGTGAACGGCCGATCCAGTTCGAGGACCGCGCACAGGGCGGCCGCGTCGTCCTGGTCCGCCAATCGGGCCCGGTACGAGGCGGGTAGTGCGTCGCCGCCGACGCGGAGCAGTTCGCGCGGAGCGGCGGTGAAGAGCACGGTCTGGAAGCGCTCCGCCCCGTGCCTGCTCTCGATCTCGATCCCGCCCTCGGCGCGCCGCATGCGCCGCACCGGGCTGGCCAGCTCGAGTCGAACGCCGGCGGCCAGGCAGCCCTCGACGAGGGCCGTGACGAGCCGGCCGAACGACCCGCGCATGTAGCCGAGCCGCTCGCCGAGCCCCGAGGCCGAGCGCGACCGCCCGCGAAGGTAGACCTTGCCCCACAGCCACACCATCGCCACGTCGTCGGCGCGCTCGGCGAACTTCTGGCGGAGGAGCGGACCCCACACCGTGTCGAAGACCTGTCGGCCGCCGTGGCGAACCATCCACTCGTGGGCGGTGACGTGCTCGTAGCGCCGCCAGTCGGCGACGCGGTTGAGCCACAGGGTGGTCAAGGCGAAGCGGACCTTGGCCGGCCAGGAGAGGGGGTGGAAGCGCAGGAGCGATGCGGGGGTGCCGAAGTCCCACAATCGACCGCGCGAGAACATTCCCATCCGCGAAGGCAGCCACTCGATCTCCGCCTCCATACCGAATTCAGCGGCCAGCGCCAGGTAGTCGGTGTCGGTCGTGAACAGGTGGTGGTAGAAACACTCGAGGGGCTCTCCGCCCGCGTCGAAGAGCGCGACCAACCCGCCTGGGTAAGGGTAGCGCTCGAACACGGCGACGTGGCGGCCGGCCCGGGCGAGGCGCAGTGCCGCGACCAGGCCCGTGATCCCCGCCCCGACCACGGCCACCGAATGTCGAGTGCTCATCGGGAAGAGAATAGCGCGTCGCGCTTGGCGAGACCGCTTCCGGGTCACATGGAGCGGCCAGTTCATGGGGCGGCGGGGCGGGGTGTGCTCTGAGGACGCCTGAGGCGGTGCACGATCGAGCGCCTTGACGGGGTATCGAGCGGCGCCGGCGGCGCAGGGTCGGGCCGCAGCGCAGGTGGGGAGCCGCCGGGGCGAGATCCGCGACGCGTGGGACGAGCGCCTCGCGACGCACCTCGGAACGTGAGCGGATGTGAGGCGGGACTCCGGCGGCTGAGGCAGTGATCCT
Organism: Acidobacteriota bacterium; assembly: GCA_040754885.1. Lineage (GTDB taxonomy): Bacteria > Acidobacteriota > Thermoanaerobaculia > Thermoanaerobaculales > Thermoanaerobaculaceae > JBFMCD01. The sequence continues at coordinate 57,433 of JBFMCD010000092.1, read as the reverse complement.
GGCTGGAGTTCCCGGTGTTCTCGGCGGCGCGGTCGGCACGTTCGCCCCGATCCGCGCCAAGGGAAACCCTCGCGAGAGGGCCACGACGATCCGGGTGCGTGTGGCCGCGTGGTGGCTCATCGGAGTGGCACTGGATGGGATGCTACTGATTCAGCCGCCGTGGAACCACCGGGACCCGCAGCCCGAACCCTGATCGCGCGTCGGACGTAGAAGTCGCGAGGCCGTGACGGAGCCCGGGGGTGGAGGAATGAAGACGATGCTCGCTTCGGCAGTTGTCGCCTGTTCGCTGGTGACGTTTGACATGGCCGTGGCGCGTGCCCAGGCGCCTCCACCTCCGCCGCCTCCCCCTCCGGCTCCGACGTTCGCCCCCTTGACGATCCACGGGGCCAAGCACTTCGTGGACGTCGGCGGCCGGCGCCTGGACGCGCGGGTGTACGGGACCGGAGTGGCGCCGGTGGTGCTGGTCAGCGGCTTCCGCGCGCCGCAGGAGTACTGGAACCCCGTCGTCCCGGGTCTCGCCGAAGCCACCACGGTCGTCACCTACGACCGGGCCGGTTACGGGAAGAGCGAGCGCGGGACGCGGGCCCTGGACGGCCTCGAGACGGCGAGGGACCTGCACGTGCTCCTTCGAGGCGTGAAGGTGGATGGACCGTACGTCCTGGTCGGCCACTCGTACGGCGGGAGGATCGTCCGTCTGTTCGCCTCGGCCTACCCAGGGGAGGTCGCCGGCATGGTCCTCGAGGAGTCCACGCATGAGGACGCGATCGACGCCCAGCGGGCGGTGCTCTCGGGAAAGGACCTCGAGACATACGACGCGATGACGGCGCCTTTCCGCGCCGTCGTGGCGGAGCCGCGCACGGAGAGCGAGTTCATGCCGATGACGAGCGCGCAGTTGCGTTCGAGCGCGCCGCTTCCCCGGGTGCCCTTGATCGTGATCACATCCTCGTCGCGTGGCCTCGGACTGCCGCCCGGGTTCTCGGAGGACGGCCAGAGGCGACTCATCGAGGCGGCGATGGAGCTGCAGAAGCGTCTGGCCTCCCTGATCCCGGGCGCCGAGCACGTCCTGGTCGAGGGGGTGGGGCACAACGTGCACGTGGACAGGCCCGCGGCGGTGCTCGGCCCCATCCTGCGGCTGGTGCACACGATCCGGGAGACGGCGAAGCGGCCGTGACCATGGTGACCCGGATAGCGGGGAGGGAAGTCGTCCTCGCGCCCGGAGTGTGCCCTCGATCGCCCGGTTTCCCGGCGGCGAGGCTTGGTAGACTCCAAGCGGGGAGGACGAACATGCGCGACCAGGACGAGACCGGGAAAACGCCCGAGGTGTCGAGGCGCGAGGTCATCGTCGCCGGCGTGGCAGCCGCGGCGACGGTCGCCGTCGGGACGGGAACCGTTACCGGAGCGGGAGCGCCGGCGCATGCTCTGTCGCCGCTTCCCTGGGGCGAGTCGGCTCTCGAGCCGGTCGTCTCCGCGAAGACGATCGGTTTTCACTACGGCAAGCACCACAAGGGCTACCTCGACAACCTCAACAAGCTGGTCGCCGGCTCCGAACTGGCCGACCTGCCGCTCGAGAAGGTGATCAGGGCGACCGCGGGACGGCCCGAGGCCGCCGCGGTGTTCAACAACGCGGCCCAGGTGTGGAACCACGCCTTCTACTGGAACAGCCTCGGGCCCGAGGGCGGCGGAGAACCGCCGGCCGAGCTGAAGGCCAGGATCGAGGCGTCGTTCGGATCGTTCGAGGCTCTGAAGAAGGAGCTGGCGGCGGCGGCGTTGGGCCAGTTCGGCAGCGGCTGGGCGTGGCTGGTCTCCGACGGCAAAGGGTTGAAGGTCGTCAAGACCGCGAACGCCGAGACCCCACTCACGCAGGGAGTCACGCCGCTGCTGACGATCGACGTGTGGGAGCACGCCTATTACCTCGACTACCAGAATCGGCGGGGCGACTACGTCGCCGCTCTGCTCGACAGGCTGGTCAACTGGCGCTTCGCCGCCGACAACCTGGCCAGGCCTCTGAGCACCTGAGGTCGGAGCCGGGTTCGAGAGTGGTCGCGCCGACCGGAGGCGGTGCGCAGGCGCTTGAGCCGTCTTCCGGCGTACACCGCGTTCGGCCCGTTCAGTTGACCTCGCCGCCGCCGTCGAGAAAGTCCGGCAGCGCGTAGCGGCCGCCTCCGGGCAGAACCTCCTGGCTCGCTTGCTCCTGGATCAGCCAGCGCTGCGTCACCGCCTCCGGCAGCTCCGAGACGAAACGGGAAGGCTCGGTGATGACGTCGACGCGGTAGCGGTCGCGAGCGACGAGCGGGTAGCACAGGAAGAGCTCGTCCTTGGCGCGCGTGCACGCCACGTAGAACAACCGCCGCTCCTCCTCGATGTTCTCGGCTCTGGCGGAAGGGAACCGTCCCTCCGCGAGCCAGATCACGAACACCACGCGCCACTCGAGCCCCTTCGCCTGGTGCACGGTGGAAAGGGTCACGCGCTCCGTCTCGCCCGGTTCGACCGCGACATCCTCGCCGGAAAGCTCGTTCATCAGCGTGACCTCGTCGAGGAAGGCATCGAGGCCGTCGTAGCCGTCGGCGAAGACGGCAAGCTGCTCGAGATCCTCGAGACGCGCCCCGGCGTTGTCGAGCTGGGCACGGACGTGGTCCCGGTAGCCGGAGGCAACGACCTCGCGGACCATCTCGCCGGGACGGGCGCGCAGCCGCTCCAGCCGGCCGAGCAGACCGGCCAGTTCGCGCACCGAGCGGGCCGCGGCTCCGGGCAGCCCGAGGCTTGCTGCGTCGAGGCGCTGCAACGCCGCGAGCGGTTCGCCCGAGGCCGATAGCGCCTCCCAGACCCGCGAGACGAGTCGCTGGCCGAGGCGCGGCCGCAACCGGGCCATGCGCGAGAAGGCGACCTCGTCGCGCGGGTTGGCCAGGAAGCGCAGGTGGGCGAGCAGATCCTTGACGTGACGTTGCTCGAAGAAGCGAAGTCCGGAGCGGACCTCGTAGGGGACGTTGCGCCGCGCGAGTTCCACCTCGAGTTCCAGGGAGTGCGCGTGGTTTCGGTAGAGCACCGCGACCTCGGCGAGCGGCACGCCCTGGTCGATCACCTCGAGGACCTGCTGGGCGACGAAAGCGGCCTGCGCCTCCGGGGAGGGAGCGGCGGCCAGCACCGGAACCTCGCCGCCCTCGCGCACGGCGCGCAGGGCCTTGGGGAACTGTCTCTGGTTGTGTGTGATCGAGGCGTTCGCCAGGTCGAGGATCGGCGGCAATGAGCGGTAGTTGGTCTCCAGGCGGAACGTCGAGCACTCAGGGTAACGCTCGGGAAAGGTGAGGATGTTGGCGAACTCGGCGCCGCGAAAGGCGTAGATCGACTGCGCGTCGTCGCCGACGACCATCAGGTTCCGCCCGGGGCCCACCATGGAGTCGACGAGGTCGGCCTGGAGGCGGTTGGTGTCCTGGTACTCGTCGACCAGGATGTGGCGGTACCGCGTCGCGAGCTGGACACGGACGTCTTCGTGCCGGCGCAGCAGCAGCAGCCAGTTGAGCAGGAGGTCGTCGTAGTCCATGACCTGCGCCGAGCGCTTGCGCTCCAGGTAGCGGCGGAAGACGGTCTGGATGAGTTCCTGCTCACGTGCGAACTGCGGGTGGCGATCGGCGAGCGCGGCCTCGAGCGACTGCCCGGTGTTGATGACCAGGGAATACAGCTCGACCAGGACCGCGGCGCCGGGGAGCCTGCGATCGGGCGCGGAGGGGACGACGTCGGCGAGGGCGGTTCCCATCAGGTCCCGGCAGTCTTCGCGGTCGAGGATGCCGTAGACGGGGGTGTAGCCGAGGAGTTCCGCGTGCCGCCGCAGGATCCGGTTGCCGACCGAGTGAAACGTCCCTCCGGCGACGCGACCGGCGTCCCTCCCGAGAAGCGTGCCGACGCGGGTGAGCATCTCGCGGGCGGCGCGGTTGGTGAAGGTGAGCAGGAGCAGCTGGCCGGGTTCGACGCCGTCCTCGAGCAGACGGGCGACGCGGTAGACCACGACCCGTGTCTTTCCGGTGCCGGCTCCGGCCAGGACCAACATGGGGCCGCCCGGGTGCATGACCGCCGCGAGCTGCTCGGCGTTCAGTTCGGCGGCGTAGTCGACCGACCGCCGTACTCCCTCGGCGGGTCGCAAGGCGACACGGCGTGCAGACCGGTCGGGCACGTCCGCAGCATATCGCAGCGACGGCGGCTTCCGCCCCGCTCGTCGGTTCAGGAACGCAGAGGAACCTGCGAAGTGCGCGCTCTTGCCTGGGGGCGTGGGCTTCCCTAGAATGCCGGTCCGGGGGGCGGCCACCGGCGGTTCGCGTGGCCCGCGCGCTGGCCTGCACTGGAGGGAGTCGTGTACACGATCCTCAAGAAAGAACTGATCGCCCCGAAGTTCCATCGCTGGCTGATCCACGCTCCCGAGGTGGCCAGGAAGCACCAGCCTGGGCAGTTCGTGATGATCATGCTGACGGAACAGGGAGAGCGGATCCCGCTCACCATCGCCGGGTCGGACAAGGAAGCGGGGACCATCACGCTGGTCGTGCAGGAGGTGGGCAAGACGACCATGGAGATGGGCCTGATGGAGGAGGGGCAGAGCCTGTTCACGGTCGTCGGCCCGCTCGGCGCCGCGACCCACATCGAGAAGTGGGGAACCGTCGTGTGCGTCGGAGGCGGCGCCGGGATCGCTCCGCTCCTGCCCATCGCGCGCGCCCTCAAGCAAGCCGGGAACGAGGTGATCTCGATCCTCGGCGGACGCTCGCAAGAGCTGGTCATCCTGCGCGACGAGATGGCCGCGTTCTCGGATCGGATGATCTACACCACGGACGACGGTTCGTTCGGCAAGAAGGGGCTGGTCACGCACGCCCTGGCGGAGCTGATCGAGCAGCGCGGCAAGCCCGACTACGTGGTCGCGATCGGCCCGGCGATCATGATGAAGGCGGTCGCGGACCTGACGCGCACGTACCCGATCCCGACGTTGTGCTCGCTCAACTCGATCATGATCGACGGCACCGGCATGTGCGGCGGGTGTCGAGTGACCGTCGACGGGCGGTCGAAGTTCGTGTGCGTGGACGGACCGGAGTTCGACGCGCACCAGGTCGACTTCGATCTGCTCATGAAGCGGCTGCGCACGTACCTCCCCGAGGAACAGGTCGCTCGCGAGAGTTTCGTCAAGATGCACGAGTGCTGGGCGCTGGAGGGTGTGAAGAATGCCTGAAGAGATCCAGGGACTTCCGGAGTTGACCAAGAAGGACCGGATGAAGATTCCCCGGCACGGCATGCCGGAGCAGGAGCCCCACGAGCGCGTGCGCAACTTCTCCGAAGTCGCCCTCGGCTACTCGGCGCAGCTGGCGATGGAAGAGGCGCAGCGCTGCCTGCAGTGCGAGAAGCCCCTGTGCGTGCAGGGCTGCCCGGTCGAGATCGACATCCCCGCCTTCGTCGACCTGATCCGCCAGGGCAAGTTCAAGGACGCGGTCGCCAAGATCAAGGAGACGAACACCCTGCCCGCGATCTGCGGGCGAGTCTGCCCGCAAGAGGACCAGTGCGAGGTGGTCTGCGTCCTGACCAAGAAGTACACGCCGGTCGCGATCGGCCGGTTGGAGAGGTTCGTCGCCGACCTCGAGCGCGAGTCGGGACAGGTTGAGATGCCCAGGGTGCCGCCCTCGACCGGGCACAAGGTCGCGATCATCGGGTCCGGCCCGGCCGGTCTGGCGTGCGCGGCGGACCTGGCCCGGTTCGGCCACCAGGTGACGATCTTCGAGGCGTTGCACAAGACCGGCGGCGTGCTCGTGTACGGCATCCCGGAGTTCCGACTGCCCAAGGCGATCGTCGACTACGAAGTCGAGAACCTGAAGAAGATGGGCGTGGAGATCCGCACCGGATTCGTGGTCGGGAAGACGGCCACGGTCGAGGACCTGTTCTGGGAGTACGGCTACGACGCTGTTTTTTTCGGCACCGGCGCCGGGCTGCCCTCGTTCCTCGGCATCCCCGGCGAGGACTACATCGGCGTGCTCTCGGCCAACGAGTTCCTCACCAGAGTCAACCTCATGAAGGCCTATGATTTTCCGCACTCGGACACGCCCGTGAGGTTGGGCAAGCGGGTGGCGGTGATCGGCTCGGGCAACGTGGCGATGGACTGCCTGCGCTGCTCCAAGCGGCTCGGCGCCGAGCAGGTGATCTGTGTCTACCGCCGGACTCGCGCCGAGTCGCCCGCGCGCAAGGAGGAGCTGGAGCGGGCCGAGGAGGAGTTCATCGACTTCCGCTGGCTGTCGGCGCCCCTCGAGATCTACGGCAACCAGGAGGGGTTCGTCACGGGCATGAAGATCCAGCGCATGGAGCTGGGAGAGCCGGACTCCTCCGGCAGGCGCCGCCCGGTGCCGATCCCGGGTTCCGAGTACGACATCGCGGTGGACACGGTCGTCGTGGCGATCGGTCAGAGCCCCAACCCGCTGGCGACCAAGGCGACGCCCGGCCTCGAGCTGAACCGCCACGGTTGCATCGTCGTCGACAAGCAGACCCAGATGTCGTCGATCCCGGGTGTGTTCGCCGGCGGCGACATCGTCACCGGCGCGGCGACCGTGATCCTCGCCATGGGCGCGGGGAAGCAGGCGGCGAGAGGGATGCACGAGTGGCTGGGCAAGCTCGAGCGGGGCGAGGCGGCGCGGCCGGTGTTCAGCCGAGCCTAGAACCTCGCAACGGCGAAAGGGTGGTGCGCGTCAGCGGCTGGGCCTGACCGAGGTCGGAGGTCTCAGTTCGATCAGGCCCTGGCGGAGAAGCGAGTCGACGATCACCGCGAACTCGAACTCCGGAAACGGTGCAACCCGCCCGATCTCCTTCAGACTCCAACGGTCGTTGACCCGCGACAGGACAAACGCCTCTCCGGGCAGGAGCAGCCCCGGGAGCTTCACGCTGCGCAAGAACGGGATCAGCTCCGGCGAGATCCGCCTTGAGGCGAGCGACTCGGCCATCCGGCGCTCCAGGCGCGCGATGTCGGCGCCGTGATCGGCAGCCCACGCGCTCGCCTTGAGGAGGCCGATCGCGTCCCACGCTCGCCGCAGGTCTCCCGCATCGAGGGCCGCGACGGCGACTGGAGCCAGGTCGCCGGTCGGCGCCTGAGGCGTGTGGTTCCCGCGGACGGTAACGAAGCCCTCGCGCACGCCGCGCGCCACCAACTCGGCCACGACGAACGGGACGAGGTGGCAGGCCAGGGCCAGTGAGTCGATGTCTCGTGCCCCGTCAATCTCCGCGACGATGCGCGCCTCGCGCTGTGAGAGGTCGGTCGGGACCGGGCCGGGGCCGGGGCCGGGAACGGCGCGCCAGTCGCCGACCTCGTCGAGTATCTCGCGGAGCCGGGCCCGGCGCCTCAACCCCTCGTCGACCAGCGGAACGAGCTCGAGTCGGAGCGTCAGCGGACGGAGCGAGGGAAGGACGTTCTCGAGGATTCGCTGGCTCTCGATGTGAGCCAGGAAGAGTCCATAGAGCGCTTCCTCGGCCTGGGCCCGGAGCGCCGACTCGAGCCTGACCGAGTCGATTGCCCCGATGCTCTCGAGCACCCGGCCGAGGGGCGAGCCGATCCGCTCGTGGAGCTGCATGGCCTCGGATAGCTGCGTCTCGGTGATGTACCCCCAGCCGACCAGGAAGTGGCCGAGCATCTCGCGCGGATTGTCGGAGGCAACCCCGGCGAGCGTGCCGTCGATGAGGAAGAGCTTCTTGCGGAAGCGGGCTGTCACGGCCGTGAGCGTCCCGGTCGCGCGTCTCCCCGCCAGGTGGCGCAGGAGGTTCTCGAGCGGGAGGTCGGTGAGTGTGAGTTCCTGCACGTTCCTCACCAGGGGGAACTCCCTCGCCTGGGCATGATCAGAGAATACCACCGGCTCGCCGCGAATCCGGGATATCGCCCCTCCGGGGCGACATTCACCACGCCGGCACGCGGGTCACGCTCGGGTTGCCGCCGCGGCAGGTCAGGTCCGGCGCGCGGCCTCGAAGCGGCCGACGACGTCGGCCCAGTTGACCAGGTGGTCCATCACGGCCGCGACCCAGTCGGCGCGCCGATTCTGGTACTTGAGGTAGTAGGCGTGTTCCCAGACGTCGAGTACGAGGATCGGCGTCCAGCCCGGCAGCACCTGGTTCTGATGCTTCTCGACCTGGAGCACGGCGAGATCGCCGCCGGTCGAGGCGGCGAGCACCGCCCAGCCCGACCCCTCGACGCCGACCGCCGCTGCGCGGAACTGGGCGTCGAACGAGGCGAAGCTGCCGAAGGCTCCGGCGACCCGCCTGGCGAAGGGCCCCTCGGGGGTGCCGCCGCCCTTCGGCGAGAGATTGGTCCAGAACGTGTCGTGGAGGATGTGGCCCCCGCCGTGGAACGCCACCTCGCGGCACAGGTGCTTGATCAGGACGTGGTCGCCGGCGGCGCGTGCCTTCTCGAGCTTCTCGAGCGCCGCGTTGAAACCGGCGACATACGCCGCATGGTGCTTGCCGTGGTGCAGCTCGACGGTTGCTCGATCGTACCAGGGTTCGAGGGCGTCCGCCGGGTAGGGCAGGGGGGAGAGCTCAGCCCGCTTCACGGTTCCTCCTCCCGGTTCAGGCCGAAGCGCCCACGGCCGTCGCCGGTTCTCTGCTCTTCAACCTACCACAGTCGCGCGTGAGACCGTTCAGAGTCCAAGCGTCAGACCCACGTAGACGTTCCTGCCCGCCGCCGGGATGAACAACGGCGTTCCGCCATCGACGTAGCCGAAGCTCGTGAAGGTCTCGCCGAGGGCGTTGTTCAGGCGTGCCTGGAGCTCGAGCCCGGTGAGTCCGAGGGCATCCGAGAGGACCCTGGACAGCGGCATCGCCACGGCGAGGTCGAGGATGGTGAACGCCGGGTTGACCAGGGGGACATACCCTTCCTCGGCCCTCGCCACTGGGTCGAGGCGGTTGTCCTCGCTGTTGTCGAGGAAGAACTTCCCGACGTGGCGAAGGGTCAGCGACATGCGGAGCCGCCCGGCCCAGCCGCGCGCCGTCACCGAGGCGAGCACGTCGGGGAAGCCCGCGATGCGGTTTCCGTCGTAGACCGCTTCTTGGCCGTCCCATCCGAACTCGGTGTACCTCGTGAAGGTGTTGCGCGACAGGGCGAGCGAGGCGTCCAGTCCGAAGCGGGTCGAGGGCGTCCAGCTGGCGTCCGCTTCGAGGCCGCGATGGCGCGAGGTGGCGCCGTTGCCGTACACCGGAACGCCGTTGTCGTCGAGGGCACCGGCGTAGACGATCTCGTTCGCGAAGCGCATCGAGAAGAGGTTGGCTCTCACGCGCCAGCGAGGGCGGCGGATCGAAACTCCGGCCTCCCAGTCCCAGACGTCCTCGGGATCGAGGGAGGTCCTAATGCCGTAGTAGTCCTGAGGGTCGTAGATCTGCCGGAACGCCGGCTCGCGCATGCCGCGAGCGACACCGAGGAACGCCTCGGCGCCGTCGGTCAGCCGGATCACCGCGCCAGCCCGGGGCAGGACGAAGTCGTACCGTTCGTCGAACGCCACGCCACGCAGGCGATCGTCGGACATTTCGTAGACGTGCCGGGTGAACTGCAGCCCCGCGGTGAGCGTGAGTCTGGCGGTCGCGGCCCAGTGTGCTCCGCCGGCGATGGACGCACTGTCCTTGGCGACGCGGTAGTCGTAATAGCGGTGGTTGGGGTCGAGGCCGTCCGGGTAGAACTGCGCCCAGCGGACATCGCCGATGTGGTGAGCGCGGTGGATCCTGACCTCACCCGCAACGGAGAGCGACACTGACCCCGCCTGGTGGAGGAGCGTCGGTGTCCATCCGGCGTCCCACTCGTCGACGGTCCTTCGGCGGACCAGATCGGACCGTTCCACGGTCGTGCCGTCGGGGAGGACGATGGCAGGGAGGTCGTACTCGAGCAGCCGGCGGTCGGCGCGGTACTGCTCGTAGTAGCCGTCGCCCTGGAACAGGTAGAACGTCTGGGCGAGCTGGGTCCGCGGGCCGAACGACAGGTCGTGGACGATCTGATAGTGGGGCTGGAAGAAGGTGTCGATTTCGTCGGGCCAGGTGATCGGATTGAAACGGCGGTCGCGCTCGGCGTCGCCGGTCAGCCCTCCGTCGAGCGCGTCTCTGGGGATGCCCTCGTAGGCCAGATGCGTCTGCTCCGGTCCGCCGAAGAAGATGAAGCGGAGCTGCGATCGTTCCCCCAATCGGGCCAGCGACAGATGGACGTTCCACATGTCGACCCAGGATTGGTCACGGTAGCCGTCGCTCGTGACCTTCGAGTAGCGCGCCGTCAGGGACCATGTGCCGTCGATCAGTCCCGAGTCGTAGCGTGCGGTCAGTCGTTGGGTGGCGAACGAGCCGGCGCCGAGGTGGAGCTGGAACGACGGCTCGACGCTCGCGGGGGCGGTCGACAGATCGACGGCGCCGCCGATTCCCGACAACCCGTAGACGCCTCGTTTGATCTGGACGTCGCCGGCGGTGGACATGAAGTCGGCCAGGTCGATGAAGAACAACTCGCCGGACTCGGCGTCGTTGAGCGGTGCGCCGTTGATGGTCACGCGACTGCGCGCCTGTCCGAACCCCCTGATCGAAAAGTACGAGTAGCCGACACCGTTGCCGTTGTCGTTGTAGGCGTACATGCCGGGCACGATCTCCGAGAGCAGGAGCGCGGGGTCCTGCGCCCAGTACCCCTCCTCGATCCGTTCGCGCGGCACGTTGGTGAACGAGGCGGAGTCCTCGCCCTCGCGGGCGCGCGTTGCCGTGACCTCGACGCGATCCCCGTAGGCGACGACGGGGGCGAGACGCACGTCGAGCGTGGCCGACGGGGGACCGGCGAGGACCACGCGTTCCGGCCGGAATCCGGACGCCGAGACCACCATCGTCGCCGGCCACCCTTCGGGGTGGGGGAGGCTGAACGACCCTCCGTCGTCGGTGCGCGCGGACTGCCTGCTTTCGACGATGTGCACCCGGACTCCGGGAATCGGCCGGCCGTTGACGGCGTCGCGCACGACGCCGTCGATGGTCGCTCCGAGGCCCGCGACGGGCAGGAAGACTGCGAGCAGCGCCTGAAGCCACGTGTGCATCGTTCCTCCAGCCGGGTCGGCCGGCGAGGAGTCGTGACGTGAGCGCTGCTCGTTCCGTTCCCTCCGCCGGCATGACCCGGATCAGGTTCCCAGGGTGTGATCTCAGCCCGCTGCGCACGAAACCGCGCGGGCACCCCTACGGATTGTGTTCTCGACCGCTCAAGGAGCCGTACTGCCGACGCCAGTGTCGACTCCTCTCGGCTCGAGGTCAAGTGCTCGATTTCCCGGACCGCGGGGCCAACGGCTGTCCCCACGCAGGGCGGGAGCCGGACGGGGTGACCGAATGGAGGGGATACCCCGCCCGGACCGTAGACCGGCCGGGCGGGGTCGGCTTCAGATCTGCCCGCGCAGCGTCAACCGGATGCTCCGGCCGGGTGCGAGAACCGACGCCTCGTCGGCCGAATCGCGATACGCGCGGTCGAGGAGGTTCCTGCCCAGAAGCTGCAGCTCCAGGGCTTGACTGACGCGGAAACCGGCGCCGGCGTCGAAGACCGTGTATCCGGGGAGGGGTTGTTCGGTCGGCCCGGGTCGGTCGTCCTCGACGTACGATGCCGCTCTCGCCAGCCACCACCAGCGTGGCCCCGCCTGATGCCTGAGCGCGAGGAAGCCCCCACGGGGCGGGATGCCGTCGATCGGCGCTCCACTCCCGGCGACTTCTCCTCCTTCGGTCTGGAGACCTCCCTGAAGCACGAGCCCGTGCGGGAGCTCGATGCTGCCCTCCAGTTCGGCGCCGGTCAGCCGCGCCCCGCCGCGGTTGCGGAAGAAGTAGTCGGAGCCGGACTTGTAACGCTCTATGAGGCCGTCGAGGCGGTAGTGGAAGCCGTACAGGGCGACCCGCCACGGGCCGTCGGCCCAGCGCAGCGCGACATCGTACTGGTTGCTGGTCTCCGGATCGAGGTCCGGGTTACCGGTGATGAAGCCGCGCCCGGAGATCCCGCGGTAGTAGCGGTCCGAGAGCAGCGCGTCGCGGAATCCGCGCGCCGCCTGGACGGCGAGTTCGAACCCTCCGCCCACGCCAACGGTGGCGGCGGCGAACCCCGACAGCGCCGAGTCCGATGTGCTGAGGTTCCCGAAGTAACCGCCCGAGTTCTTCGACGATACCTGGTCGAGGCGCAAGCCCGCGGAGGTCGCCACGGGGCCGAACGAGCGACTGACCCCGACGAACGCGGCGAGATCCTCCCGGCGCGCGGAGTCGATGGAGGTTTCCTCCGTGGACTCGGCGACTGCGCCGCTCGCACCGTACGAGTACGTGGTGTTTGTCGCCGAGAGGCCGAAGCGACCGCTGGTGTCGAGGCCGATGATGAGGCGGACCCGGCCGACCGCCCGCTCGGCCTCGACACGGAGCCCGAAGTCCTGAGCGTCGACGTCGGCCCTGGTCAGCCGGCGGCTGCTCGTCGTCGTCGGAAGCCGGTCGCGCTCGGTGAGCACCTGGTATCGATCCCACGAGGCGATGAGCGACAGGCGGGACCACACCCCGGGTCCCGGCCGGTCGAAGTGCAGCGTGAAGCGGTGTGAGTTCTCCTCCGGGTAGGATGTCCGCGTGACGTTCGAGTCGATCGCGGACTTGTCGATGTCGCGGCCGAGATCGGTCCGCCACAGGAGGCGGAAGTTCCCTGCCCCGAGCGCGCGCTGGAAGCCGAGGCGCAGCGAGCGAAATTCCGCCCCCGAGTTGAAGACCTCGCCCTCCGGCGAGTCGTAGTCGTCGTAGCTCCGGTAGCCGATGCCGGCGAGGAAACCCCCGCCGAGCAGCGAGGCCCCGACTTCGACCGCGCACCCCTCCTCGCCGGTGCCGGTTGCACCGATCAGCGTGTATCTGAGGGTGAGCGGATCGCCGGCCGACGGGATGCGGGTTCGTGCCCGGATCACGCCGCCGAAGGCGTCCGAACCGTACGCCACCGTGCCCGGCCCGCGCAGGATCTCCACCTCGTCGGTGGTGAGGGGGTCGAGGAACGTCGCGGAGGCGCCGGCGCGACGCTCGGCGGTGACGCGGGTGTCGTCGATGAGGATGAGCGTCCGTGATGCCGTCAGTCCCCTGATGGCGGGGACGGCGTCGTGGCTGCGCTCGAGGCCGCTGGCGCCTGCCGTGTTCTCGAGGAGGTCGGCGAGGTGCTGCGGGCTCCGCTGCTCGATGTCGGCGCGGCCGACCAAGGTGAATGCGGCAGCCGGCGGCAGTTCGAGGTCCGCGGTCGCCGCGGAAACGACCGTGAGCGTTTCGGCGAGTGCCGGCTGGACGATCAGTTCGAGGACACCCACGGGGGGAATCTCAGTGACCGCCAGAGGGCTGAGGGCCACGCCGTCCGACCGGCTGACCAGGAGCGCGAACGGTGGTTCTGGATCGGGGCTGAGCGAGAAACGACCCTCGGCGTCGGTGACGGTGGAACCCGCCGTGCCCAGGATCTGGACACGGGCGCCGGCGAACGGCCGTCCGTCGGGTGAGATGAGCCTCCCCTCGAAAGCGAGGGCAGGCAGAGACGCGAGGCAGCACAGCAGCGCCGCCCCGAAGCGGAATCGGGACATGCGAACTCCTCTCGGGTCCGACTGAACGTCGCACTGTCGGGCGGGTGCTGGAGAGGCCTCGATCCTATTCTCGCCGTGGGAGATCGAGCGGCCGCGAGGAGCGGTACCGGCACTCCCGTTCGGGCGCCGGCTCCGACTCGACGGTTTCCCGGGCGTTGCGCTTCGGGGAAGGCGTTCGCGGTCGTCCCTCGGGCGCACCGATGTCGGTCGGATCCGCGAGGGAACGACCGGAGCCGGGGCGGTGGACGCGATTCTCGTGCGGTTCGAGGGCGCCGGCCACGTGCGGCGCATGGGCCCCGGTCCACCATTCGCCGCTGTGGTAACGCACCGCCGCCGCGGGAATGGAGGCGCCTTCGATGCCGAACACGCCGCTCGCCTCGGCGTCGTTCTCCTCGCCGTGTCTTCCGTACCTGACCCGAAGCCGCGCGTGCTGTGTGGGGAGGTTCGGCACGAGCCAGTGGAACGAAGGCCGTCCAGGATCCAGTTGGGGAGTGAGACGCAGCGCATAGGCGCGGCCCCCGTCCAGCGAGAGCATCAGCTCCATCTCGTCGACGTCGGGCGCGAGCGCGCTCCAGCAAACCACGACAACCTCTCCGGCCGTCACGAGCTGACCGCCGGAAGGGGAGAGGATCTTCCCGCCGTAGCCGGGAGCGGACCGGGCGGCGGTCGTCGCCGCGATCACTCCGAGGAGGACGGCGATCGCACTCGTGCCCCGGGCATTCACCGGGACATGCTACCACCGGCGCGGAAGCGGGCCTGGGCGAGGGACACGGCGCTACACTGCGCCGGGAAGGGGGCGAGGAGGGGTGGCATGAAGGTCGAGGTCCGCGGCGTCGGCTGGGAGGTCGAAGACCACGGCGAGGGCGTGCCGTTGCTCCTCATTCACGGTTTCCCGCTCTCGTCGGAGATCTGGCGACCGATCCGTCCCGCGCTCGAACAGGTTGCGCGGGTGATCACCCCGGACCTGCGCGGGTTCGGGGAGTCGGACGCGGAAGGCGGAGACTACGACGTTCGCTCCTACACAACCGACGTGATCGCGCTTCTCGACCTGCTCGGGATAGAGAGGGCCGTTATCGGCGGACATTCGATGGGCGGCTACATCGCGCAGCGGTGCGCGGCGGAGCACCGGGAGAGACTCCTCGGGCTCCTGCTGGTCAGCACCCGCGCCAGCGGTGACGGGCAAGAGGCTCGCGCGAGGAGGAACGCCGCCATCGATCACATTCGCCGCCAGGGCAGCGCGGAATTCCTGGCCAGTTTCGTTCCGAAGCTGATCGGGCCGAGCACTCGCGAGCGGGCGCCACGCTTCGCCGACGAGTTGGCCTCGCTTGCGGCGGAGGTGCCGGACCACGTGCTGATCGGCTGCCTCGCCGGCATGCGCGACCGCCCGGACTTCACGGCCGACCTTCCGGGAATCGACGTGCCCGCCCTCGTGCTGGTCGGCGACGAGGATTCGGTGACTCCGCTCGAGGATGCCCGGCTCATGGCGCAACTGCTTCCGCGCGCGACGCTGGCGGTCATCCCCGGGGCGGGGCACACGCCGAGTATCGAGCGCCCCATCGCCACGTCGGAGGCGATCGCCCGGTTCGTCCGGGAAGTGTGAACGCCCCCGCGTCGCGCGGGTATCATCGACGCATGTGCGGGCGCTTCACCATGGTGACACCCGGGCAGATCATCGCGGAGGCGTTCGGGCTGGGCGACGTGCCGGAGCTGGCGCCCCGCTACAACATCGCTCCGTCCCAGCAGGTCGCCGTCGTGCGGGACGCCGCGCGAGCGGGCCGAGAGCTGGGGCTGCTGCGCTGGGGCCTGATCCCGCCGTGGGCCAAGGACCGGTCGTTCGGCGTGCGCATGATCAACGCCCGCGCCGAGACGGTGATGGAGAAGCCGGCGTTTCGCGCCGCGTTCCGCGCGCGGCGCTGCCTGATCGTCGCCGATGGCTTCTACGAGTGGCAGAAGCTCGGAGACCGAAAGCGGCCTCACCATATCCGGATGGCGGATGGCCGTCCGTTCGGCTTCGCCGGTCTGTGGGAGAGCTGGACCGGGGCGGACGGGCAAACCGTGGAGTCGTGCGCGATCGTGACGACGACGCCCAACGAGGTGCTCGCGCCCATCCACGACCGGATGCCCGCGATCGTAGAGCCCGAGAGTTATGCCGCCTGGTTGGACCCCACGCAGCGGGATGCGGCCGTGCTGGCCGGGATCCTGCGGCCGTACGCGGCCGGGGCCATGGTCGCGACGCCGGTTTCGCTCGTGGTCAACAACCCGGCGAACGACGCTCCGGAGTGCATTTGGCCGGCGTGATCGCGGGGCGGAAGCCGAGGGACAAGGTGGGCTTCCAGCGGTTTTGCGCGCTGGACGAGATCCCGGTGGGGAGCAGTCTGCAGTGCGAAGCCGCCGGCTGCCGGATCGCGCTGTTCCAGTGCGAGGCCGGAGTGTCCGCGATTTCCGGCGTGTCCACCCACGCCCGTGCGCGACTCTCCGACGGGGCCTTCGATGGTGTCCGTTGCGCCGTCGAGTGTCCGCTCCACGGAGTCGAGTTCGACGTGCGCTCGGGGGCGGTACTGACTCCACCCGCGACGGCGCCGGCCGCGACCTACCCGGTTCGGGTCAGGGAGGGAGTGGTCGAGGTCGGCGTGGGTGGGGAGGCGGCCGGAGAGGAGTGAGCCGCCGGCCGGAGCAGCTGCAGCTCGTAGAGCGTCCGGTACACTCCGCCCCCGGCGAGAAGCTCGTCGTGACCGCCCTGCTCGACCAGGCGCCCGTTGTGAAACACCAGCACCCGATCGCAGCCGACGACGGTCGCCAGGCGGTGGGCGATGATCACGGCGGTCCTCCCGGCCAGAAGCCGTGCAAGCGCCTGTTGGATGGTCGCCTCGGTCGCCGGATCGACCGAGGCCGTGGCCTCGTCGAGGACGACGAACTCGGGATCGCCGACCAGGGCGCGCGCGAACGAGACGAGCTGGCGCTCGCCGGTCGACAGCCCGGAGCCGCGTTCGCCGAGTTGCGTCTCCAGCCCTTGCGGCAGCCGGTCGAGCAGGGAAGCGGCGCCGACCTGCCCGAGTGCCCAGTGTGCGCGCTCGTCGCTGATCTCGGCGCGACCGAGCCGGACGTTGGCGCCGACGCTGCCGGCGAAGCAGTCGATCTCCTGCAGTACGACGGCGAAACGGCTGCGCAGGGCGGTCGGATCCCAGTCGCGGACATCGACGCCGTCGACGGAGATCGCGCCCCGTTGCACGTCGTGAAAACGCAGGAGGAGATTGACCAGCGTGCTCTTCCCGGCGCCGGTGTGGCCGACGACCGCCACGCGCTCGCCCGGTCGGATCGAGAAGGTCACGTCGCGCAGCGCCCAGTGCTCCTCTTCGTAAGCGAACCACACCCCGTCGAGGCGCACCGAGCCGGATCGAACAGGCGCGGCCGCCGGTTTGACCGGAGGAACGACCTCCGGCTCGGTCGCGAGAAGCGCCTGCAGCCGCTCCGCCGCCGCGAGCGCCGACTGGAGGATGTTGAAGTTTTCCGCGAGGTCGGAGATCGGCCGGTAGAACCGCTGGACGTACTGCAGGAACGCGACCAGGACGCCGAGCGAAACGGTCCCGTCGTAGGTCCAGATTCCCCCGAACACGAGCAGCATCGCCAGTCCCGCGCTGGTGAGCAGTTCGACCGCCGGATAGAACACGGCGTAGTAGAAGATGCCCCTGACGTTGACGTCGCGGTGAGCGGCGTCGATCGCGACGAAGTCGGCGGCGGTCCTGGCCTCGGCCCGGGCGAGCTGCACGACGGGCATCCCTGCGAGGTGTTCCTGCAGGTGCGTGTTGATCGCGGCCAGCCGGGTCCTGACCTCGCGGTACACGGTGCGGGCGCGCCCACGGAACCAGAGCGAGAGCACTACCAGGAACGGAAGCACCGCGAAGGTGACCAGCGCCAGCCGCCAGTCGAGGCTGAACAGGACCGTGACGATGCCGCCGAGAAGCACGACGTCGGCCAGGATGTCGACCAGGCCCGAGGTGAACACCTCGTTGACCGCCTCGACGTCGTTGGTCAGGCGGGTGATGACCCTGCCCGCCGGTGTCCGGTTGAACCACGCCAGGTCGAGCCGCTGCAGATGCGTGAACAGTCGGTCGCGCAGATCGCGCATCACCAACTGCCCGGTCATCTGCATGGTCTGGGCCTGGATCGCGAGCACGAGCGCGGCAGCGAGCAGGCTCGCGAGGTAGAGCAAGGACAACGAGAACAGGCCCCATCCGCCCTGGTCCGGTAGGTGCAACGCGCGGAGCAGCGCCGCGGCCATGGCACCGGCGCGCCCCTCACGCGGCTGGAGGTAGAGGTCGATCGCCGCCGCGGTGAGCAGGGGGCCGACGACCTGGAGCCCCGAGCCTGTGAGCACGAGTGCCGTGGCTCCGAGGATGCGCCGCCAGTACGGGCGCGCCCAGCCGACCAGCCACGTTGCCAGCGCGCGATCGGCTCGCGGCGCGGGCGTCACTTCCTCGGGTCGAAGGCCCATCTCAGCGCCACCGCGGGGCGGGGCTCACGCGTCACCGGCCGGGGTGGCGTCGAGCGGCGGTACCAGCGAGCGGCCGAAGCGCGCGCCGAGCCTCTGCAGCCACGCCAGCCCGAGCAACGCGCGGAAGCGCGACGTCCGGCGCCACCGCCCGGGACGGACCACGTCGGCGGCGAGCAAGGAGACGACCGCCTGTCGGAGCTGCAGAGACGGGCTCGGCGCGAAGAAGAACGCCAGGAAATGCGGGTCGTAGTACGCGCGGATGAAGGAGAAGAACACCCGGTGCAGGGATCGGGTCAGCGAGACGGTCGGCCCCAGGTCGTGAGACTCGACGCGGTTGCGCCGGCGCAAGGCGTCGATCACGTCCTCCGCCGCCGAGGCCGCGGTGGTGGTGCCGACGAAGACGCCCGTCGAAAAGATTGGGTCGAGGAAACCGGCGGCGTCGCCGATCAGGCAGTAGCCGTCGCCGGCCAGACGCATCACCCGGAACGAGAAGTTCTGCACCGCGCTGAAGGGGAGTAATGGGCTGGCGCCGGCCAGACGCCTGCCGACTTCCGGCGTTCCGTCCGCGGCGGCGCGGAACATCGACTCGGGCGTGTGCGACTCGCGTCGCCAGCGCTCGACGTCCATCACCGCGCCGACCGACACGGTGTCGTCCGCGAAGGGAATGAGCCAGAACCACCCGCCGTCGGTGACCGCGATGGTGATGTTGCCGCTCTCGCGACCCTCGGGAAGCCACACCCCTTCGAAGTGCGACACGGCCGCGACCTTGCGATGGCTCGGGTAGGGGAAGCGCCAGCCCAGACGGCTGGCCATGAACGCGTTCTGTCCGCTGGCGTCGAGGAAGACACGGCAGCGGATCACGACTTCGTCGCCCGCCCCGTCGCGCGCACGCACGCCGGTCAGCCGGGAGCCGTCGAGGATCGGAGCGAGGGCGCGCCAGCCCTCGAGTACCTCCACTCCCGCGGCGCGGGCGTTCGCCAGCAACGCGTGATCGAACTCATCGCGCCGCACCTGGTAGGCGTGTGGGATGGCCGGAGGGAGGGCCTCGTCGAACCAGTAGACGACGTGACGGGATCCGTCACGGTTGACGAAGCTGGCCCCCTCCTTGCGCCGGGTGTGGGGGAGGGCTCGGATCGCGTCGTGGACGCCCAGTTCGTCGAGCAACGGCAGAGTGTGCGGCAAGAGCGACTCGCCGACGTGGAAGCGCGGGAAGCGCTCACCTTCCAGGATCGTCGTCTCGATCCCCGCCCGGGCGAGGATCGTCGCGGCGGTGCTGCCGGCCGGCCCACCGCCGAGTATCAGAACGTCCGCGGAACGGTCGATGCTCATGGCCCCAGTCTAGCAACGCGACGACGTCTCAGAGCTTCCCGAGGATCTTGCGCAGCGCTTCCAGTTCGCCGGCGGTCGCGTAGAAGTGGGGGGAGAAGCGGACCCAGCCCTCGCGGGCCGAGACCTCGATGTGACGCTGCGCGAGTCTGCGGGCGACCTCCTTGGCCGGGAGGTACGGGTGCTTGGCCGAGACGATACCGGCGATCGGGTGCGCCGACCCGGGCGAACCGACCGTCCACGAGGCCTCGAGCAAGGACTGCGTGATCGTGCGGGCGTGCCCGACGACGCGCTCGTGGATCTCTTCCGGGCCGACCTCGGTGAGCAGGTCCAGCGCAGCGGCGAGGCCGGCAAGCAGAACGTTGGGCAGTGAGCCGGGTTCGAAACGGCGGCCGTCGGAGAACGGGTGAAACTCCCTCAGGCACAGCGAGCCCTCGGGGCGCTGCACGTTCCTCCAGCCGGCCAGGACCGGCTTGAGTCGCTCGCGGAACGGCGGCGTCGTGACCATCACCCCCAGTCCCTCGGGGCCGAGCAGCCACTTGTGGCCGTCGGCCACGAGGGCGTCGACGCCGAGCGAGGGGAAGGTGTCGGGGAGGACGCCGAGAGCCTGGATGCCGTCGAGAACGACGGCCACGCCGGCCGAACGCGCCAGTGCCGCGAGTTCCGCGACCGGCGCGACCCAGCCGGTCTGGAAAGCGACCCAGGAAAGGGCCAGCACGCGCACCGGCGGCGCCAGCAACGGTGCCACACGCTCCACGTCGACCCTGCCGCCCGGGTTCGGGAAGCGGCGAACCGCCACGCCGAGCGGTTCGAGCGCCAGCCATGGAGCGACGTTCGAGGCAAATTCCTCCTCGGCGACGAGCACCTCGTCGCCCCTGGCCCAGGTGATCCCCTGCGCGACCATGGACAGTCCCTCGGAGGTCGAGCGGACGATCGAGACGTCCTCCGGCCGGCAGCCGGTGAGCTGGGCGGTCAGCGAGCGCACCGCGATCTCGCTCTGGCGCCACTCGTCCCCGTCGCGGCCCCCTGCCGTCTCCTGCGAGGCGACCCTGGCCCGAATCGCGTCGGCGACGCGTCGGGGCAGAGGAGCCACGGCGGCGTGATTCAGGTACAGCAGGTGTTCCCGCACCGGGAATTCCGCGAGCCAGCGAGAGATGTCCAACGGCACAACGGTGAGTATAGTCCGCCCTTGCCCGACGTCCGGCCAACCGGTACAGTCCGGCGAGGGACGACTGCCGATGTGCGGGATCGCTGGTTTGGCCGGTGGCCGCGACGCGCCGGATCGCGCGGTGCTCGGTACGATGCTCGACGCCCTCGCGCACCGTGGGCCGGACGCGGCTGCGGATGCCTCCGGCCCGGGCTGGGCGATCGGGGCGCGCCGCCTCGCCGTGATCGATCTCGAGACCGGCGGGCAGCCGGTGCGCAACGAGACCGGCGAGATCCACGCCGTCCTCAACGGCGAGATCTACAACTACGCCGAACTGCGCGAAGAGTTGATCGCCGGCGGTCACCGGCTCACGTCGGCGGGGGACACCGAGGTCCTCGTGCACCTGTGGGAGGCGTACGGCGCCGGCATGCTCGGCCGCCTGCGCGGCATGTTCGCGCTCGCCCTCGTGGACATGCGCAAGGGGACGCTCTTCCTCGCCCGTGACCGCGTCGGGAAGAAGCCCCTGTACTGGACCCGGCAGGGCGGGCGGATGGTCTTCGCCTCGGAGCTCAAGGCGCTGCGGCCGGCGTTGCCGGCCAGGCCTCACGTCGAGCGTGACGCGCTGTCCTCGTTCCTCGCCTTCGGCTTCGTGCCGGAAGGGCAGTGCATCCTGCAGGGCGTCAACAAGCTGCCCCCGGCCCACTGGCTGTCGCTGGACCTGCTCACCGGCGAAGTCACGCAGCGGCGCTACTGGCGGTTGGAACTCGTTCCCGACGAGAGCATCGACTTCCTGCAGGCCGTCGAGGAGGTCCGGGATCTGCTCGCGTCCGCCGCGGTGGCGCGCCTTCGCTCCGACGTGCCCCTCGCCCTGTTCCTATCCGGCGGAATCGACTCGGGCATGGTGGCGGCGGCGTGCGCGCGGGAGGGCAGGGGACTGCGCTCGATGCACGTGCGCTTCGGCAAGGGCTCGATGGAGTCCCGCCTGGCAAGGGTGACGGCGGCCCGGCTCGGCCTCGAACTGGAGGAGATCGAGATCCGGCCCGGCGAAGGGCTCGACCTTCTGCCCCGGCTCGCCGACGTCTACGACGAGCCTCTCGCCGACTCCTCTGCGATCCCCACCGTGCTCATGGCCAAGGCGGCGCGGGAGAGCGCCACCGTCGTGTTGAACGGAGACGGCGGCGACGAGGGTTTCGCCGGGTACCGCCGGTTCATCGCCGCCCGGCTCGGGGGCCTCCCCGGGGCGCAGGTTTGGGGACCGGCGTTCGCGGGTCTGGCGGCGCCGCTGATCGGGGCGGGCAGAAGCGAGCGCCTCCGCGCCGGCCTCGGCGCGCGGGGCGGACAAGGGTATCTGTCCTGGGGCCCGATCAAGTTCTCTGCCGCCGAAGTCGCCGAGCTGACCGGAGGAGGACCGCCCGTTTGCCCGCCGCTCGCCGCTCTTCTCGAACGAGCTTCGGGGCTGGACTCCGTGAATGCCACGCGCCTGTTCGAGTTCGAGTTCTTCCTTCCCGGCGACCTGCTCGTGAAGATGGACCGGGCGACGATGGCGGTCGGGCTCGAGGCCCGCTCGCCGTGGCTCGACCACCTGCTCCTGGAGCGTGCGGCCAGGTTCGACCCGTCGATCCTCTTGCGAGGCTGGCGAACCAAGGCGGTCCTGCGCCGGGCCGCGCAGGGGATGCTGCCGGAGGCCGTCAGGCTGGGGCGCAAGCGTGGATTCGAGGTCCCGCTGCGGCGCTGGCTGGCCGGGGAGTGGAGTGGGGAGGTCCGGACGGTGCTCCAGGATCCCCAGGCGGAGATCCGGCGCTTTCTCCGTGGCAAGGCCGTCGAGGTGTGGCGGAACTGGGAATGGAGGAGCGACCGGGTCAGGGCCGCGCGGGCCGTGTACACCCTCCTGACGCTCGAACACTGGCTCAGACGGTGGCTCTAGAGGCTCGTCCCGTCGGCGCCCGCTGGAGGTGGGTCAACGCGACCGCGGCTTTCCGGATGATGCGGACGACGGGTTTCCAGACCGCGAGCCGGCGCTTGATGGCGTAGACGGCGAAGAACGCGACGTGGGCGGCGACACCGTCCGGGACGGCGCCGACGTGCGGGACGCAGCCGTGGCGTGGTTTCGCGGCGCGGCGACGCTGCGGCTCGCCGCCGGCGACCTGCCCGCTCCGACCGCCTGCGAAGTCCGGACCGGCCGCGCCGTCGGTTCCGCCCGGGAGACCGCGCGCTCGCGGGTGGCCACGGCGGAAGCGTTCCGACGGGCCACGGTCGCCCCGCGGCTCGCGGTGGCTCGGGGGTGGGCACGAGCGAGGCGCTCGGCCAGCTCCTGTCGGCCCTGATACGAGGTCGTCTGCCGCTTGGGCGGGTCAGGGCGCGAAGGCGCCGACGGCGGCGCGCTCCTGACGGAGCTCGACGGGGAACGGGAGGGGGTGTCGGCGCTCGGTTTGCCGCTCGGGCTCGACGAACGCACCTGCGAGCGGGGCGCCGATTTTTCCGTCCCCGACGTGGGGCCGGAACTCGGCGCTGTCGTGCTCGTGCCGCGAGTCGTTCCGCGCGTCGGGGGAGGCGCGGCGTCGCTTCCGCGGTTCCCGCGTGACCCGACCCCGGAGCGGGTGTCGACGGTTCCTCGGCGGACGGAGGAGCCGGACGGGGCTTCTCCTCGAGAGGAGCCTTCGGATGCCGACGGGCGGGACTCCTCGAGGCTGGGTCTGACCAGGGTCCGCGTGGTGCCGTGCGCGCGCTCCGAAGCCGATCGCCCGGTGTCCGATCCGGGGACCCGCCCGACCATTTCACCGGTCCTGGTCGGCCGCAGTTGCGCTCCTTCCCCGTCCCGGCCGTCCGCGCTTCGCCCGAGCACGCCGGAAAGGTCACGGACCCTGCCGTGGCCGACGGAATCGAACGCCGGCTCGATCACGCTCGCGATTCCCGAGCTCCCCGGTCGTTCGGTGCGCAGAGGCCCGGAGCGCACGACTCCGGTCCGACCGTCCTCGCCGCCGCGGATGAGCCGGCCTGGATCGATCCGAACGCGCTCGATGCGCGAACTCGTGAAGTGCTCGGTGGGGACCATCGTCCACGGCCGCTGATCGACCCTGCCCAGGCGGACATGGCCGGAGAAGTCGAACGCGGTGGAGCGCCAGCGCTCGGGGAACCCCGGTCGGTTTCCGTGGCCGGGACCGCCGCGCGGGTGGTGGCCGTAGTGCCAGTCGTAGTATCCGCGCGGGCACCACCCGATGTACCCGGGGTAGTGGATCCAGTGCACCCACGCGGGACCCCACACCGGGTCGTACCCCCACACCCAGCCGACCGACACGTCCCAGTACCACGATCCGTAGTGGAACGGGTACCAGCCCCACGGTTCGAACGGTATCCACGTCCACCCCACCGGCGTCCACACCCAACGGCCGCTGGAGTACGGGACCCAGGTCAGTGGCACATGGGGCCGCCACATGTAGGACGACACGGTCGGGACGTAGATCCAGTCGCCGTAGCTGTCGAGGACATAGGCGCGGGATGCGTCGCGACGGTCGACGTACGCGGAGGTCTCGCCGGACGCCTGTGGAGCGCGCCGCTCCAGGACCCAGGCCCAGAAGTCGTCGCCGTCCTCGGCGAGGGTGAAGGTGTCGATCTCGCCTTCGTCATCGATCCGCGCCTGTTGACCGCCTCTGAGCAGGGCCGATCCGAGACCCGAGGGAAGCTCGGCGAGCCCCTGGTGAGCGGCGACCTCCAGCGCACCGTCGAGGGTGGACACGCGGAACAGACCCGGGCGGGACAGGAACAGCGTGCCGGCAGGAGTGTCGAGCCGGACCGTGCCCGAGCCGAGCGCCGTGGAGGGGATCTCGATCGCCAGGTTGCCCTCCTCGTTGAGGAAGATCGCGGTCCGCGTGTCGCTCGTGTCGCGGGAGTACGCCAGGGCGTCGAAGTCGACGGTGGTGAACTCGTCGACCCACAGGGTGCAGCCGTCGGAGAGCTGGACCTCGAGGCGGGCGCCGCGGGCGGTCTCCAGCCGGTCGCCGGCGAGAACCGGCATGTTCACGACGGCGTCGTAGCTCTCTTCGCCGCTCGCGGGCCGGATCGTGGCGTAGCGTTCGAGGTACGAGATGTAGCTCAGCGAGGTCAGGTCGTCCGCAGCCGAGGCCAGAACCGGGACCGTCAGCAGTGCGGCAAGCAGCAGCGAGCGCGTTGGCGACTTCATCTCGGGCCTCCAGACACTCCCGACGAAATCCCGAGCAAGGGTCGTGCCATCAGCCGCGCGAGGCGTCACGAAGGGTGATCGTCTGCTGGACCTGGCGCAGCTTGATCACCGTCCCGGCCGGGTAGAAGCCCGAACGGAGGGTGACGCCGGGGTAGGTCACGCAGCCGGGACCGAGAAGGCACCCCGGGTTGAGCACGGTGTTGCACCCGGTCCGGCAACCGTCGCCGAGGATCGCGCCGAACTTGCGCCGGCCGGTGTGGACCAGCTCGTGGTCGTGCTGGAACGTCACCTCGAGCCCGATGTTCTTGACGTTGGACAGGATCGTCCCCGCGCCCAGGTTGACCCCCGCGCCGAGGATGCTGTCGCCGACGTAGTTCTGGTGCGGCGCGTGCGCCTTGTCGAGCAGGATCGCGCGCTTCACCTCGCTGTGGGCGCCGACGACGCAACCGGCGCCGAGCACGACGCCACCGCGCAGATAGGCCCCGGTCCGGACCTCGCACCCCGGCCCGACCACGAGGGGGCCGCGCAGGACGGCGCCCGGTTCGATGGCGCAGCCCGCCGCGATGGACACCGGGCCGGACAGCACGTGAACGCCGGCCGGGATCTCCGACTCGATCCGCCACGACACCCAGGACTCGAAGAACCGGTCGAGCGACTCGCCGAGCGCGGTCCAGACCGGACCGCCGCCCTCGAACAGCGACGGGTGCGCGAACCGGGCCAGGTCGAAGAACTCAGAGGCGGAAAACTGGCTCATGGCGGCGAGTATAGCCAGGAGCGGCGGGAGGGGTCACTCGTGCTCGCGGTCGGCAGGGTGGCGGATGACGACCACGGTCTGGTCGTCCTCCGGAGTCGAGGTGCCCGCGAACGACGACACCGCGGAGAAGACCGCCTGGACGATCTCCTCGGCGCTGCGCGCGGCGTGCCGTTTCGCAAGCCGCTGCAGCCGCGCCAGGCCGAACTCCTCGCCGGTCCGATGGTGGTGGCACTCGGTGATCCCGTCGGTGTAGAGGACCATGAGGTCCCCCGGCGCGAGGTGGGCGAAACCCCTCAGGTAGGTCGCGTCGGGCGAGGGCCCGAGAACCATGCCTCCCTCACGGAGCAGTTCCAGGGGGCCGGCGGCGTGCAGGATGAACGGCGGAACGTGCCCGGCGTTGACGTAGATCAGGTTGCCGCTGGTCTCGAGTTCCCCGACGAAGAGCGAGACGAACTTCGAGGCCATCTTCGACCTGTTGATCAGGGAGTTCAGCCGCTCGACCGTGCGCGAGACCTTGAAGTCCCTCGTCAGTCCCATGCGCAGACCCATGTACACGTCGCGCACCTGCAGCGCCGCCGGCAGGCCGTGGCCGGACGCGTCGGCGACCGCCAGGTCGAACATCTCGGGGGTGATGGGAATGTAGTCGAAGAAGTCGCCGCCGACGACCTCCGCCGGTCGCGAATCGCCGGCGATGTCGAAGCCGTTGTAGCGCGGCGTCCGCTTCGGGAGGATCGAGGACTGGATCCTGCGCGCGTCCTCGAGAATCTCCTCGAAGCGTTCCTGGCGCAGCTTCTGGTTGATCGCCAGCCGCACGATGTTCAACGAGGCGCGCAAGTCTTCGTGCGGACTGGTCTCCGTGGCCAGGTCGAAGGAGATGAGGAAATCCCCGTCCGCTATCGACACCGCGGCGAAGCGCTCGCGGGTGCCGAGCTGGGCCTCGATCCCGGGGTCGAGGCCGGGGGCGTTGCGGTCCATGACCACGAGTCCGGAGTCGAGGAGGACCTCGACGGCGTGATAGCTGCGCGGGACGTGGGCGCCGAGGGGCACTCCCTCGGCGGAGCCGAAGACGTGCACCAGCTCGTACTCGTCCTCGTTGAGGCGGTAGATGCGGCCGCCGAGGATGCCGAGGTCGTCGCGGAAGTTCGCGGTCATGAACGACGCGACGTTGCGGATGGTGCCGATCACGTCGTCGCCGTGCTCGATCGTGTCGAGCGTTCGTTCGACCCGCTTGAACAGGGACTTCGGTGCCACGCCCCGGTCGGGGCTCGCGGTGTGTCTGTTGAACCGCCTGGACTTCATCGTGCTCTCCCGGGAGGACGGCGGCATCTTGCGCCGCCGTCAGAGTACCACTGTGGGGATCGCCGGACGCGGGGCGTGGCGGCTCAGGCCCCCGAGCCCATGCCGGCGAGCAGGGCGAGTGCGGTCGGGTCCTGGGGCGACAGCGTGATGGCGCGGACGAGGCTGCGGCGGGCGGCGCTCCTCTTGCCGAGAGCCAACTGTGCTTTGGCCTTCGCGACCCAGGCCTCGACCAGTTCCGGATTGGCTCGCCGGGCGCGGTTGTAGAGCTGGAGCGCCACGTCGGGCCGTCCGCGCGCCAGTTCGAGGTCTCCGCGGACGATCAGCACGTGCGGTGAGGCGCGGGACAGGCTGCCCGCGGTCAGCGCCCTGTCGGCTTCCATGTCCTTGCCCAGCGAGCGGTAGATCGCGGCGACGTTGGTCAGGACGGTTGGATTGTCGGGTTCGAGGGCAAGCGCCCGCTCGTACGCCGCGAACGCCGCGCTGACGTCCCCCAGCCGCCGCTGGGTGACGCCCAAATTGCCCCAGGCTCCGGCGAACTCCGGGGCCAGCTTCACGGCGTTCTGGAACTGCAGCAGGGCGATGTCGGGCCGTCCGGCGCGCAATTCATCGGCGCCCTTGTTGTTGAGGAAGAGTGCGGTGATCCAGAGGTCGTCGAGCAGCTTGACGGCGCTCGGTCGCTTGTCGCGGGAGACGTCGAAGTCGTAGAACGTCGAGCCGCCGGCGTAGGTCAGGACGGCGATGACGTGGGTGTTGACGACGATGAGGTCGCCCTCCCGTTCCGAGCCCCGCACCCTGGTCACCATCCCGGTGGTCAGCGGCGCGCCGAGCGAACGCCCGAGCGCGACGAACATGTTCGTGAAGGACAGGCAGTTACCCTGCCTTCGATAGAACGCCTCGGCGGACGTCAGCGTGGACCGGTTCTCGTACTGGAAGGGGAACCACTCGGGGTTGAAGAGCGACTGTTGGAGCCGGGCGAGCTGTTCCGGGGGCGACCCCGGTCCCGCGATGCGCCGCGCCTCGACGCGCATCTCCTCGGTGACCGACAGGGGGAACGGTACGCTCGCCGCATCGACGCCGCGACTCCGGAGGGCCTCTTGCCACTCTTGCAAGGTGAGGTACATCGTTTTCTGCGGAGTCGAGGCGCAGCCGGCGAGGACCACGAGCATGGCGAGCCTTGCGAGGTTCACGGGGAGATTATACGGGCCGCCTCGTCGCGCGGTTGCTTGCCCTCACGCCCCTGGCGAACCCGGTCCGTCGACGGGTTCCGATCGGGCCGGCGAGTTCAGCGTCTCGAGGGCCTCCAGGAGCGGCCCCAGGTCGGTGATGCCCTTGTCGGCGGCGAGGTCGCGGAGCGTGCCCCACGCGGGCTCGCCGCACTGAAGGCAGATGATCCCGAAGCGGCGGAGCACGGCGGCCGCCCTCGGCTCCAGCCGGACCAGGTCCTCGATGGTGATCTCGGGAGCGAAGCGGGTCGCCATACGACGCGTCTCTCCCGGGAGCGTGAAGCGGGGCGGTGATCGTGTCAAGTGCTAGACTCCCGGGGCGCTCGGTGCGACGAGTGGGAGGCGGACGATGACGTACGAGAACCTGCTGCAGGAGGACGTCAACGGTGTCCGCTGGTTGACGGTCAACCGCCCGGACAAACTCAACGCCCTCAACCGTCGCGTCGTCGATGACCTGGAGCGCGCGTTCGCGGCGGCGGGCGGCGAGCCCGAGGTGCGGGCCGTGGTGCTCACCGGCGCGGGAGAGAAGGCCTTCGTCGCCGGCGCCGACATCGGGGAGTTCTCGGGTCTGGCGGAGGCGGAGGCGCGCGAGCTGTCGGTGCGAGGTCAAGGGGTCTTCTCCGCGATCGAGGGGCTGGGAAAGCCCGTGATCGCTGCCGTCAACGGCTTCGCGCTCGGAGGCGGGTGCGAACTGGCGATGGCGTGCCACCTTCGCGTGGCCGCCGCTACGGCGAAGTTCGGCCAGCCGGAGGTGAAGCTCGGCCTGATTCCGGGGTACGGGGGCACGCAGCGCCTGCCCCGTCTCGTCGGGCCCGGAAGGGCGCTCGAGGTCCTGCTGTCGGGCGGGATGATCGACGCCGCCACCGCTCTCGACTGGGGTCTGGTCAACCGTGTCGTCGAGGGTGGCGAGCTGCGCGCGACGGCGCAGGGGCTCGCCGAGGAGATCTTGAAGGTCTCGCCCGTCGCCGTCGCGCTCTGTCTCGGGGCCGTGGCAGCGGGGGCCGGCCGGTCGCTCGTCGAGGGTCTCGAGGTCGAGGCCCGGCAATTCGGCCGGTGTTTCGCCAGCGGGGACGTCAAGGAGGGCGTGGCCGCCTTCCTCGAGAAGCGTCCGCCGCGGTTTCCCGGTCGCTGAATCCTCCGTCGGGGCTGTTGTGCCCAGTGACCTGGTGTTCGACTGGAACCGTGAGCGGCCGGGCGGCGTGCCGCAGCGGCGAGCCCTCGAGTTCGACGACGAGACGCTCCGCGACGGAGTGCAGAGTCCATCGGTGAGGATTCCTCCGGTGGACGAGCAGCTCGAACTGGTGCGCCACATGGTCCGCGCGGGCATCGGCTCGGCCGACGTCGGTATGCCCGGGTCCGGGGCGCGTGCCGCGGCGGATGCGGAGTCGCTGTGCCGAGCGATCGTCGCGGAGCAGCTGGCGATTCGCCCGAACTGCGCGGCGCGCACGGTGGCCGCGGACATCGAGGCGGTGCTGGCGATCCAACAGCGGATCGGAGCGCCGATCGAGATCGCCCTGTTTCTCGGGGCTTCTCCGATCCGCTGTCGGGTCGAGGGGTGGTCGGTCGACGATCTCGTGCGCCGTACCGAATCGGCCGTCGCTCTGGCCGTCAGGCACTCGGCGCCCGTGGTGTTCGTCACCGAGGACACGACCCGCTCGCACCCGGACACACTGCGGCGTGTGCTCTCGGCCGCGGCGGAAAACGGGGCTCGACGTCTGTGCGTCGCCGACACTGCCGGGCACGCCACGCCGCTGACCGTGATCAGGGTGATCCGCTTCGTGCAACGGGTGCTCGGAGAGTGGGGCAGGCGCGAGATCGGCCTTGACTGGCACGGGCACAACGATCGCGGACTTGCCGTGGCCAACGCGTTGACGGCGGCGTGGGCCGGGGCGTCGCGGATCCACGCCACGGCTCTCGGGGTGGGGGAGCGGGTCGGGAACCCGCCCATGGAACAGGTGATCGCCAACGCCGCGCTCGAGGGCTGGGTGGACCGGGACATCCGCGCCCTGCCGGGCTACGCCGCCTGCGCGGCGCGCATCCTCGGCGTGCCGATCCCGTTCGAGGCTCCGGTGGTCGGTCGGGACGCCTTCCGCACCACCACTGGCGTGCACGCGGCGGCGATCGCCAAGGCTCGCGCGGCCGAGGACGAGAGTCTGGTCGACCTGGTGTACTCGTCGCTGCCGGCGTCGTGGCTGGGCCGCGCGCAGGTCGTCGAGGTCGGACCGCAGTCGGGAGCCTCCAACGTGCGACTCTGGCTGGCCGACCACGGGTTCGCGGTCGGCGCTCGAACGGTTGCGGCGATCCTTGCGGCGGCAAAGAGGTCGAATCGGCCGCTGAGCGACGACGAACTGCTCCACCTGGCACACGAGGCGGAGCGCGGGAGGCGGTGAGGTGGTGAGCGTGTTCCCGTGCCTCGGTCGCGGGGGCCGTTGGTGAGCCGGGAGGCCGGGCCGGCGGGGCCCGATTCGACCGAGTCGTTGGTCTACGACTGGGGCGCGGCCGAGCGCGAAAGCGGGCGGCGGACGGTGTCCTTCTGCGACGAGACGCTGCGCGAGGGTCTGCAGTCTCCGTCGTCCAGGCTTCCCACGGTCGAGGAGCGGCTCGAGTTCCTGCACCTGCTCGGCGGGCTGGGCGTCGACGCGGCCAACGTCGGCTTCCCGGGCGCCGGAAGCAAGGCGCGCTCCGAGGTCGCGTCGATTTGCCGCGGGATCGCCGCGGCGCGACTGCTTCTGCAGGCGCAGTGCGCCGCGCGCACGCGGATCGAGGACCTCGAGGCGGTGCACGCGGTGGCCGAGAGCGCCGGACTGACGATCGAAGTCGGACTGTTCATCGGCTCCTCGCCGCTGCGCCGGGCTGCCGAGGGCTGGCGTCTCGACGACCAGTTGAGAGTCGTCGCTCGCTCTGTGGCCTGGGCGGTCGCGCACGGCCTTCGCGTCCTGTTCGTTACCGAGGACACCACGCGCTCCCGGCCCGACGACGTCCGCCGCCTCTACCTCGAGGCCGTGCGCGCCGGCGCGACCCGGGTGTGTATCGCGGACACGGTAGGGTTCGCGACGCCGCTCGGCGCGCAGCGGCTCACGGCCTTTCTCCTCGGTGCGTTGAGCGACACCGGTGCTCGGGACGTGGGAATCGACTGGCACGGGCACAACGACCGCGGGCTCGCCGTGGCGTGCGCACTGGCCGCGGCCTCGGCGGGTGCCGGGCGACTGCACGGAACCGCGCTCGGGATCGGCGAGCGCGTCGGCAACGCCCCGATGGAACAGCTTCTCGTCAACGCCCGCATGTTCGAGTGGTCGAAGGCGAACCTCGGGCGACTGATGGACTACGCGACGCTGGCCAGCTGCATGCTCGGTGTCGAGATCCCGGCCGGACAGCCTTTCGTCGGGCGCGATGCCTTCTCAACCGCCACCGGGGTTCACGCCGCGGCCATGCTCAAGGCGCTCGAGCGGAACGACGGCGAGTTGCTCGACTCGGTCTATTCGGCGGTGCCTGCGGCGTGGCTGGCCCGTCGTCAGCAGGTCGAGGTCGGGCCGCTGTCGGGCGTGTCGAACATCAGATTCTGGCTGCGCCTGCACGGCTATCCGGCGTCCGACGAGGCGATCGCGCGCATCCTGCGATTCGCCAAGGGCGCCGACCACGTCCTGAGCGACGAGGAGCTTCACCGCCTGGCGCGGGCCCCCGGGCCGCTCTGAGCGGGTCGAGCCTCGGTCGGCCGCGCGTTGCGCCGATTCGTGAAGATGTGCACAATACGCGGACCCGGGCATCCCCGGATCGGCGGAGGGAGGGGTCCGATGAAGGTCCACGAATATCAGGCGAAGCAGATACTGGCGCGCTACGGGGTGGCGATTCCTCGCGGCAGGGTGATCACGTCTCCGGCCGATGC
The DNA here is from genome assembly GCA_040754885.1 of Acidobacteriota bacterium. GTDB lineage: Bacteria > Acidobacteriota > Thermoanaerobaculia > Thermoanaerobaculales > Thermoanaerobaculaceae > JBFMCD01. Next base: position 25,576 of record JBFMCD010000092.1, on the reverse strand, counting down.
GGACGCCGTCGCCCGCGAGTTCGGGGGCCGGGCGGTGGTCAAGGCGCAGGTCCACGCCGGAGGGCGGGGCAAGGCGGGAGGCGTCAAGCTGGCCAAGAGCCCGGAAGAAGCGGTGCAGGCCGCGTCCCAGATCCTCGGCATGACACTGATCTCCAAGCAGACCGGCCCCGAGGGAAAGATCGTCAACAAGGTGCTGGTCGAGGAAGCGCTCGACATCGCGCGCGAACTCTACCTCGGCGTCGTCCTCGACCGGGCGGCGGGCCTGCCGGTGATGATGGCCTCCAAGTTCGGCGGGATGGAGATCGAGGAGGTCGCGGCCGAGCACCCCGAGGCGATCCTCAAGGAGCACTTCGACCCGGTGAGCGGCATGCAGGCCTTCCAGGCCCGCAAGCTCGGCTTCGCGCTCGATCTGCACGGGGCGACACTGAAGAAGTTCCTCGGCTTCGTGACCGCGCTCGCGCGCGCCTACAACGAGACCGACGCGTCGCTGGCCGAGATCAACCCGCTGCTGATCACGGGACAGGGGGACGTCCTGGCGCTCGACGCCAAGATGAACTTCGACGACAACGCGCTCTCGCGCCACCCCGAGATCGCCGAGATGCGCGACCTCGAAGAGGAGGACCCGTTCGAGGTCGAGGCCTCGAAGTTCGACCTCAACTACATCAAGCTCGACGGCTCGATCGGGTGCATGGTCAACGGCGCCGGCCTGGCGATGGCGACCATGGACATCATCAAGCACCACGGCGGCGCACCGGCCAACTTCCTCGACGTCGGCGGCGGCGCGAGTCAGGAGCGGGTCGAGCAGGCGTTCCGCATCCTGCTCTCAGATCCCGCCGTCAAGGCCGTGCTGATCAACATCTTCGGCGGCATCGTCCGCTGCGACATGCTGGCCGCCGGGGTTGTCGCAGCGGCGAAGAACCTCAACGTCGCCGTGCCGATCGTGGTCAGACTCGAGGGCACGAACGTGGAAGAGGGGCGGCGGATCCTCGCCGAGTCCGGGCTGCGCCTGCAGCCGGCGGCGACGATGGCGGAGGCGGCGGCGAAGGTCGTCGCCGCGGTGCGGTAGGGGAGGGGGCCATGGCGATCTGGGTCGACAAGAAGACCAAGGTGGTCGTGCAGGGACTGACCGGCAAGGAAGGTCAGTTTCACGCGGCCAAGTGCAGAGAGTACGGCACGAAGATCGTCGGCGGTGTGACCCCGGGCAAGGGCGGCACCGCGGTCGACGGCGTGCCGGTGTTCAACACGGTGGCGGAGGCCAGGACGGCGACAGGGTGCAACGCGTCGCTGATCTTCGTGCCTCCGCTGCTGGCCGCGGATGCCGTGCTCGAAGCGGCCGACGCCGGCATCGAACTGATCGTGTGCATCACCGAGGGGATTCCGGCGCGCGACGAGGTGCTGGTGCGCGAGCGGATGGCGTCCACGGGCGCCCGGCTGATCGGACCGAACTGCCCGGGGATCATCTCACCGGGCAAGGCCAAGTTGGGGATCATGCCGGCGCACATCCACACTCCGGGCACGATCGGCGTCGTCTCGCGCTCCGGAACGCTGACCTACGAGGCGGTCGACCAGTTGACCAAGCTCGGCTTCGGTCAGTCGACGTGCATCGGGATCGGCGGCGACCCGGTTCCAGGGACGAACTTCGTGGACGTGCTGCAGGCGTTCAGCAAGGATCGCACGACCGAGGGAGTTGTGATGATCGGGGAGATCGGCGGCACCGCCGAGGAGGACGCCGCGGCCTGGGTGAAGGCCCACATGAAGAAGCCGGTGGTCGCGTTCATCGCCGGGCAGACCGCACCTCCGGGGCGGCGCATGGGGCACGCCGGCGCGATCATCTCGGGAGGCAAGGGCACCGCCAGGGAGAAGATGGAGGCGCTCGTCGCGGCCGGGATCCACGTCGCCGTCTCGCCCGCCGACATCGGCATCACCATGGCGCGCGCCCTGGGCAGGGCGTGAGCGCAATCTCGCTGTTGTCCGGCACCGAGCCGGCGAGCTGCCGCGGAGGTGCTCGGGGGGCGGAGTGACGGTGCGGGTGCCGCGTGCGCGCGGGCCTCGTCACACCGCGGCCGTCGTCGCGGCCGAAGGGAGATTTCCGACCATGAAGCAGAGGACATTCACCATTCTCAAGCCCGATACCGTCGCGCGGCGCAACTGCGGCGCGATCGTGTCGAGGCTCGAGCAGGAGGGCTTCGAGATCCTGGGCGCTCGGCGCCTCCGCCTCTCGGTCGAGCAGGCCGAAGGCTTCTACGCGGTGCACCGGGAGCGGCCGTTCTACCGTTCGCTGGTCGAGTTCATGACCTCCGGGCCGGTATGGGTGATGGCGCTCGAGCGCGACAGCGCGGTCGAGCACCTGCGCAAGGTCATGGGCGCGACGGACTCGACCAAGGCCGAGAAGGGCACGATCCGCGCTCAGTTCGGAACCAACATCGAGCGCAACGCGATCCACGGCAGCGACTCGCCGGAGAACGCCGCGATCGAGATCGGCTTCTTCTTCTCCACCTCCGACCTGCTCTAGCCGGGAGCACCGTCGGCCTTGGCCCGTCGGCCGGCGCCGACCGGCCGCGTCCGTGTGAGCCTCGCCACACCCGGGTCGGGACGCGGGCGGGCCGGGGATCCTATACTGTGCGCGTCCCGGGCCCCCCGCCGGGCGCGGCGGCGGGGTGGTGACGAGGGAGGTCCCATGCGCTCGCTGCCTGCCGTCCTGCTCCTGGCGACCGTAGCTGGATTCGTGACGGCTCCCGACGCCTCGGGTGACGGTCTCACGATCACTCCGGACCACAGTCCGGTGTCCGCGGGGGTCACGGTCGTGTTCCGCATCAACCCCAAAGTCGCCTCGGAACAGGACTTCGTCGACGTCCTCTTCGGCGACGGTGGGAGCGGCCGAATCGCCTTCCAGTCCTCGTGCACCCTGTTCGGCGGCTGCGACACCATCGAGCACATCTACGCCGGTCCGGGTGTCTTCACCGTGACGGCCTCGGGCCTCCTCGGCGGAACCGAGGTGTCCGGCGCGACGCAGGTCACGGTGACGGCATCGGAAGACGAACACGACATCTACGTCGTGAGCGGAGCGCACTCGCCCGGCTACAACGACTCGGTGTGGCGAACCGACGTCGACGTGCACAATCAGGGCACGCGGATCGCGCGCTACTACCTCAAGATCCTGCGCCACGCCGAGGCCAACGCCGACGGCGAACAGGTGCTCTTCTCGCTCAGTCCCGGCCAGAGCGCCCACTACGGCGACGTGCTGCTCGACGTGTTCGGATTCACCGGCAAGGCCGCCATCCGCATCATCCCGGTCGAGGGCAACGTGATGGCGACGAGCCGGACGTTCAACCAGGCGGCTGCGGGGACGTTCGGGCAGTTCGTGCCGGGTCAGCCGCGTTACCGGGCGATCGCGTACGGCCAGGTCGGGCGGATGATCGGCCTGTTCCACGACCCCGGGCTCGCGGTTTCCTTCCGCACCAACATCGGCCTGGTCAACGCCAGCCCAGGGCCGATCTCGGTTGAGCTCAAGTTCATCGCGGCCAACGGCATACGAATCGGGACCACGCTCGTCGAACTGCTGCCGTACGAGTTCCGCCAGTTCGACAGGGCCTTCGAAGAGGTCACCGGAGGGGTGGTCAGCGGCGCGTACGTGACGGCGCGGACGACGACCAGCGGCGGCAAGTTCTACGCTTACGCGTCGATGGTCGACAACGTGACCAACGACGCGGTCTTCATCCCGGCGACGACGGGAGAGTGACACCGAGCGGGCGGCGCCGCCCGCTCGCATACAATCCGGTCGTGGCGCGCGCGAGATCCGACACGGAGTTCTTCCGCAGGCTGCTCCCCGACTATCTGGCGGTGCTGCTGGTCGAGAGAGGTCTGTCGGCGAACTCCGCCGCCGCGTATCGGAGCGACCTGGAAGCGTTCGGCGCGTGGCTGGCGCAACACGACACCGCCGCGGAGGGATGCGACCGCGCGGCGCTCCGCCGCTACCTCAGCGCGCTGCGCGGCCGTGGACTGTCCGCGCGATCCGCCGCGCGGGCCCTCGCGGCCCTGCGCGGCTTCTACCGCTACCTTCTCGAAACCGGCGCGGTGCGCCACGACCCCACGCTCGAGCTCGAGACGCCCAGGCTGATCCGCGCGCTCCCGCGCTACCTGACTGCCGACGAGGTCGACCGCCTGCTCGCCGCGCCGGAGGTCGATCGGCCGCTCGGGCTGCGAGACCGCGCCATGCTCGAGACGCTCTACGCGACCGGCCTGCGTGTCTCGGAGCTGGTCGGCCTGCGCCTGCCGCAGCTCAGGCTCGACCCGGGGTACCTGCGCGTGGTGGGAAAAGGGGACAAGGAGCGGATCGTGCCCCTCGGCTCGCAGGCGCGGAGCTGGCTCGAGCGGTACCTCGGCAGAAGCGGCGAGGGGCGAGCGCTCGGAGCGGACGATTCACTGTTCATCTCCCTGCGCGGGCGTGGCATGAGCCGGCAGAACTTCTGGACGTTGATCAAGCGCTACGGTCGGCGGGCAGGGATCACCTCGACGCTCTCGCCACACGTCCTGCGCCACTCGTTCGCCACCCACCTCCTGGAACGGGGAGCCGACCTGCGCGCGGTCCAGGCGATGCTCGGCCACGCCGACATCTCGACCACCGAAATCTACACGCACGTCACACGCGAGCGCCTGCGCCAGCTCTACGACGCGGCGCACCCCCGGGCATGAGGGGCTCGGGGCGGCTTCGCATGCCTGCGCCCGAACCCGCGCGCTCCCCGGCCTCGGGGTCGGGCCGACCACGGTCGAGGTGCGTCGTCGCGCGGCTCTCGATCGGGATGCTGCTGATCGCCTGCGGGATGTGGGCGCCGGCGGCGAGCGCGCAGTACCTGGCGGTGTTCGTCGACGGGCGGACTCTTCAGGTGAGCGGGACGCGGCTGCTCGACGACTCGCGAATCCGGCTGGAAGTCGAGGGGGGCGGCGCGATCGAGGTCCCGCTGGCCAGGCTGGAGCGGGTCATCGAGGACGCGGTCGAGCCGGAGCCGGCCGCGATCGCGGCCCCGCCGTGCCGGGCGGAGTTCGAGGACGAGGCCCTGCCGGCGACGGTGCCGTTCTCCGCGGAGATCGTCGCCGCGAGCCGAGCGGCGAACCTGCACCCCTGGTTGGTCGCCGCGATCGTGGAGGCCGAATCCGCATCGAACCCGCGCGCGATCTCCCGCGTCGGCGCCCGGGGCCTGATGCAGCTCATGCCCGCGGTGTGGTTGGAGCAGGGAGTGGTCGACCCGCACGAGCCTCGCGCAAACCTCCTGGCAGGGGCCCGCCATCTGCGAGCGATGCTCGACCGGTTCGGTAAACTCACCCTGGCGCTGGCCGCGTACAACTCAGGCGCGACCACCGTCGAGCGGGCGGGCGGGATCCCGCCGTATCTGGAGACCCGAGCCTATGTCCGCGCCGTGCTCGGGAAGTTCTGCCCGGCATCCCCCGCGGGCTGACGTCGATGCGACCGAGGACCGCCTCCTGAAAGTGCTTGTGAAAGTCCGTATAATGCTCGCGGCGAGGGGGAACAGGTCGCCGGCGACGTCGGTTTTCGGAAGTGATGCGGGAGGCCGGGATGACGCAGCGCGAAGACAGGCGTGTGGAACTGCCCGTCGCGGCAGGTCCGCGACAACCCGACGGCAGTCAGGTGTTCGTCACCACTCGACTCGAGAAGCTGATCGACGCGGCGCGCAAGAACAGCTTGTGGCCCTTCCCCTTCGGAACGGCGTGCTGCGCGATCGAGTTCATGTCGGTGATGATGTCGCACTACGACCTGTCCCGCTTCGGCGCGGAAGTGGTGCGCTTCTCGCCGAGACAATCCGACCTGATGATCGTCGCCGGCACCGTGACGGACAAGATGGCCCCGGTCATGGTGCGCATCTACGAGCAGATGGCCGAACCCAAGTACGTGATTTCCATGGGCGCGTGCGCGTGCACGGGTGGGTTCTACCGCGCCTACCACGTGGTGCAGGGGATCGACGAGTTCATCCCGGTCGACGTCTACGTGCCCGGTTGCCCGCCGACTCCGGAGGCGCTGCTCCAGGGCGTCGTCCGGCTGCAGGAGATGATCGCGAGCGGCGAGACGCACTACCAGCGAGCGGCGGCGAAGGCCAAAGCCGCGGCGAGGGAGTGAGCGGCGATGGCGACTGCTGAAGAGACCCTGGCGGCGATCCGACTCGCGTACCCCGAGGGTTCGGGCGTGGCCGAACAGCCCGGTGGCGACATGCCGACGCTGCGCGTCGATCGAAAGGTCCTGCCCGATCTTGCCCGCTTCCTCAAGAACGACCCGGCAGCGAGATTCACGTTGCTCGCCGACGTGTGCGGCGTCGACTACCCGGGGCGCGCCGATCGATTCGAGGCCGTCTATCACCTCTACTCGCCGGTGCACCGCTCCCGCATGCGCCTGAAGGTGCCGGTGCCCGAGAGCGACGCGGTCGTCCCGTCGGTGTACTCCGTCTGGAAGGCGGCGGACTGGTTCGAGCGCGAGGCGTTCGACCTGATGGGGATCCGTTTCGCCGGCCACCCCAACCTCAAGCGCATCCTCTGCCACCCGTCGTTCCAGGGACACGCCCTGCGCAAGGACTACGACCCGGGCCAGCGCTGGCTGCTCCGCGAGGGTGAGCAGGACATGCCCGCCTGGGCGGCGGATCGGTCGGAGGACGAGGACCACTTCGAGACCCAGGTGATCAACCTGGGCCCCTCGCACCCGGCGACGCACGGTACGCTGCGCACCACGTTGAGGCTGGACGGCGAGATCATCACGCAGGCCGAGGCGGAGATCGGCTACCTGCACCGCTGTTTCGAGAAGATGTCGGAGTCGCACACCTGGAACCAGGTGATCCCCTACACCGACCGGCTCAACTACTGCTCCTCGATGATGAACGGCGTCGGTTACGCGCTCGCCGTCGAGCAATTGCTCGGCCTCGAGGCGCCGCCGAGGGCGCAGCGCGTCCGCCTCATCCTCTCCGAGCTCTCCAGGATCATGGATCACATCGTCGACATCGGCGCCAACCTCAACGACATCGGCGCCATGACGCCCTTCCTGTACATGTACGAGGCCCGCGAGGAAATCTACTCGGTGCTCGAGGCGTGCAGCGGCGCGCGCCTGACCGTCTCGTACGTGCGCATCGGCGGCCTCGCCAACGACGTTCCTCACGACTTCGTCGACGCCGTGCGTTGGCTGCTCGGGCGCATCCCCAAGCTGGTCGACGACATGGAGCGCCTGATCACCGCGAACCGGATCTTCCGCCAGCGCACCGAGGGCGTGGGCAGGTTGAGCGCCGAGGAGGCGCTCGACTGGGGTTGGACGGGTCCGTGCTTGCGCGCCTGCGGCGTCCCCTACGACGTGCGCAAGGACCGCCCGTACATCGGCTACGACCAGCTCGATTTCAAGGTCCCCGTCGCCAGCGAGGGGGACACCTACGCACGTTACCTGGTTCGTGTCGAGGAGATCAGGCAGTCTCTCCGCCTCATCGAGCAGGCGATCGCGGACCTGCCCCCCGGACCGGTGATCACCTCCGACCACCGCGTCGCCCTGCCCCCGAAGGAGAAGGTCTACACCGAGATGGAGTCGTTGATCTGGCACTTCAAGTGGGTGATGGAAGGGATGAAGGTGCCGACCGGCGAGGTCTACGGCTACACCGAGGGCGCCAACGGCGAGCTCGGCTTCTACGCGATCTCCGACGGCGGCGGCCGGCCGTACCGCCTCAAGGTGCGTCCGCCGTGCTTCGCCATCTTCCAGGCCTACCCGCACATGCTGGTCGGGCACATGATTCCGGACGCGGTGGCCATCCTCGGCAGTCTGAACGTCATCGCCGGGGAGCTCGACCGATGAACGACACGATCGTCTGCCGACCCGAACCGATGGGGCTGTTGCAACGTCTCTACCTGGTCGAGGTGGTCAAGGGGCTCGGTGTGACCCTGCGCCACTTCCTGGGAAATCTGTTCCGCCGCTCGTACACCGTGACCGTGGAGTGGCCGGAGGTCAAGCGGGAGTACTCGGAGCGCCTGCGCGGTCGCCACATCCTGCTCACCCGCGAGGACGGCTCGCCGCGCTGCGTGGCGTGCTACATGTGCGAAACCGCGTGCCCGGCCGACTGCATCCACATCGAAGCGGAGGAGGATCCGTCGTCAGCCTCCGTCGAGTGGGAGAAGCGACCCGGTGTGTTCACCATCGACCTGCTCCGGTGCGTCTACTGCGGCCTCTGCGTCGACGCGTGCCCGAAGGAGGCGATCGTCATGTCGCGGCACCACGAGATGGCCTTCGCCTCGCGGGAGGAGGCGATCGTCGGTCTCGAACAACTCCTGCAGAAAAAGCCGATCGGCTCGCTCGACCTCGGCTATCGGCCCTACTACGGGGAACCGCGCGGAACGATCAGTTTGCCGATCCCCGTGAAGGCGGGGGAGAGACAGGCGGGACGCTAGCGAGGCGCGCGCCGCGTCGGCCGGGCGGAAAGCGAAAGAGGCGGCGCAGGCGCGCCGCCTCTCTCTTTTCGGCCGTGCCGGCTCAGACCATGCGGACGTTGGCGGCCTGCAGCCCCTTGGGCCCGCGGACGATGTCGAACTCGACGCGCGCGCCCTCCTTGAGAGTGCGGAAGCCGTCACCCTGAATCGCGGTGTAGTGGACGAACACGTCCTCTCCACCCTCCTGGGTGATGAAGCCGAAACCCTTGGTGTCGTTGAACCACTTGACAGTTCCCTGCGCCATACTGCGTCTCCTCTTCGGCGGCGTTTCAAGGCGCCACCTTGTTCCCGCCGGGAGCGCCCGGCCAAACAGAAAAAGCCGCCCGGTCGCGAGCCGGGGCGGCGTTTCAACTCACATTCGAGTTGTGCTGCGCGCTTCGACACCTACCACAACGACTAGCCTACACGGATTTCCAGCCTTGTCAAGCCCTTCCGGGGCGCCGGACCGGTTTGGGCTCCGTCCGTGCGCCCGACCCGCTACTCCTCCTCCTCCTCGGTGGTCTTTCCCGAGGCGGCGATGATTTTCTCCTGGATCTGCCTCGGCACCTCGTCGTAGTGCGAGTACTCCATGTGGAAGTCCCCGCGCCCGCCGGTGATGGAGCGCAGGGTCTGCGAGTAGGTGAGCATCTCCGCGAGCGGGACCTGGGCCTTCACCGCTGTCTGGCCGTCGCCGGGCTCCATCCCCTGGACCCGCCCACGCCTGGAGTTCAGGTCGCCCATGATGTCGCCGAGGAACTCGTCCGGGGCCGTGATCTCGACCTGCATCACCGGCTCGAGGATCGTCGGGGCCGCGAGCTTGACCGCCTCGCGGAACGCCTTGCGCCCGCAGATCTGGAACGCCATGTCCGAGGAGTCGACGTCGTGTTCCTTGCCGTCGATCAGCAGGATGCGGAAGTCGACGACAGGGTTGCCCGAGAGCGGACCGGCGAGCGCCGCTGCCTGGATTCCCTTGTCGACGGAAGGCCGGTAGTTCTGCGAGATCGAGCCGCCGAAGATCTTGTCCACGAACTCGTAGCCGCCGCCGCGGGACTGCGGCTCCATGCGGATCTTCGCCTCGGCGAACTGGCCGTGGCCGCCTGTCTGCTTCTTGTGCCGCGACGTGATCTCGACCGCCTTGGTGATCGTCTCGCGGTAGGGGACCTTGGGCGGGTGAAGGGTGACCTCGACCTTGTAGCGCTTGCGCAGGCGGGCTACGGCGATCTCGACGTGGAGCTGACCGGCGCCGGCGACGAGCTGCTCCTTGGTCTGCGGGTCCCGGCCGATGTGCAGGGTCGGGTCCTCGTCCTGCAGTTTTGCCAGTCCCTGAGCGATCTTGTCCTCGTCGCCCTTGGCCTTGGCGGTGATGGCGAATGAGATCGCCGCCTCTGGAATCGCGACCGGAGGGACCACCAGAGGTCCGTCCTTGGTCGTCAGCGTGTCGCCGGTCCTGGTCTCCTTGAGCTTGGCGACCGCGCCGATGTCCCCGGCCACGAGCTTCTCCACCGCGACCAGGTCCTTCCCCTGCATCCAGTTGACCGGTCCGAGGCGCTCCGAGGCGTCGCGCTGACGGTTGTGGTACGCGGTGTCGGAGACGACCGAGCCGGAGAAGACACGCATCAGCGTGATCCGACCGGCGTAGGGGTCGCTGAGGGTCTTGAACACATAGGCCAGCGCCGCCCCGTTCGGGTCGGGGGTGACGGCGACCTCGTCTCCGGCGACGTTCCGCGCCGCCAGCGTGATCTGCGTCGGCGCCGGCACGAGGTCGCAGATGGCGTCCATCAACGGCTGCACCGCCTGGTTGCGCCCGCCGGAGCAGTACAGGACGGGGAAGATCCGCCGCGCGGCGACGGCCTTGGTCAGGCCCGCGATCACTTCGTCGTCGGCCAGCGTCCCCTCGGAGAAGAACTTCTCGAGGAGCGCCTCGTCCTGCTCGGCGACCATCTCGATGAGCGCGCCGCGCGCGGCCTCGGCGTCGGCCTGCAGTTGCGCCGGGACCGGCACGCCGGAGGCCGTGCCGCTCTCGTCGGATGGGAACTGCCAGGCCTTCATCCGGACCAGGTCGACGACCCCGGCGAACCCGTGCTCCTCGCCGATGGCCAGTTGGACCGGCACCACCTCGCGACCGAACTTCTTCTGCAGTTGCTGCACCGTCCGGGAGGCCGACGCGCGCTCGCGGTCCATCAGGTTCACCGCGAACATGACCGGCGTGCCGCTGGCGGCGCACACCTTCCAGACCTTCTCCGTCTGCACCTCCGGCCCGGCGACGGCCGAGACCGTCATCAGCGCGGCCTCGCTCACGCGCAGCCCCTGGACGGCCTCGGTGGTGAAGATCGCGTAGCCAGGGGTGTCGACGAGGTTGATCTTGCAGTCCCGGTGGTGGGCGTGCGCGACGGCGGCGCCGATGGTGATCTTCCGCTCGATCGCCTCATCGTCGAAGTCGGTGATCGCCGTACCCTTGTCGACCTTGCCCAGCCGGTTTACGTCCTTGGCGTTGAACAGGATCGTGGAGATCAGGGTGGTCTTCCCGGTGGACGAGTGCCCGACCACGGCCACGTTTCGGATCTTGTCGCTGGAGAACAACTTGGATGCCATTCTGCGACCTCCCGTCGCACAAGGTCCGCGAAGTATATCAGAAGGGAGGGGGGGTGCCCGTCGTCCGCTTCGCCCGCGGCGGAACCGGCGGCGGCCGGCGTCACCGCGAACCCGCCCGTCAGCGTGCGTACGCGGAGCACCTCCGGCACCCGGCGGAGGCCGGATGGTGCCCGCGTGGATCGGCCGTCAGCGTGGCACCTTGATCGGCTGGGCGATGAGGAACGTGTTGACCGTCTTGGCCTTCGTGTACGGGTAGTAGATCCTCGCCTCGCTCAGGGTGTAACGCGAGGGGTCGAGGCCGACGTGACAGTGGTACCCGACGTCATTGTCGAAGTCCACGACCTGCCAGAGGCCGTAGCTCAAGTACCTGGGGGAAACGGGGGTGTCCGCCCTCTTGCCGGTCCGGAGGTTGACGACCGAGAGGGCCAGGAACTCATCGGTCGCATCCTTGAACGCCAGGTGGGGACGGTGGACGAACTCCGCGGCCTCGGCCCGGGAGTACGAGGCGAGGATCGACCGACGGAAGAGGATCTGCCGCTCGACGAAGGTCTCGATAGACCGCGCGAAGACCATCTGGCGGTAGAGCATCGCGAGGTTGGTAATGAGCATCGAGACGCCCATGACCTCCTGGAACGCCGCCTCCTGCCGCGCGAAGCCCGCCTTCAACGAGCTCACCGACGCCCCGATGGAGTCCCCACGCGAGATCTGGCCGAGATACTGCGAGTGGTAACTGTTGGAGAGGTTCTGGAAGCGCATCGACTCGGCGAAAGCGAGGCTCGTGCGCCTGCCGGCCTCGTTGGAGGCGCCGGGGACACCGCGTGCCTCGCCGAGCGTATGAGTCAGGCTGGGGCCAGCGGCGTCGAGCCCGTTGAGGTGTAGCTCCTCGGCGCCGGGCGTCATCCCGTGCTTGAAGGCCAGCCGCCCGGTCGCGGCGTCGTAGCCGGCGACCATGAGCTCGCCGATCCACACGATTCGGTCGCCGACCAATCGGAGCCGGACGGGGAACGTTCTGCCCGTGGTTGTGACCCGGACGGAGAACGTGGGTTTGCCGTCCGCGATCCTGACCCCCACGATCGACGATGGCGTGCCGCCGAAGAGCAGATCCTGATACTCGATCAAGTTGCTCACGCTGACGTCGGGACTTTCGTGCGTCCACAGCGTTCGTCCGGCCGCCGGGTCGACGGCCGCGATCGCCGGAAGCCCGGCCTCGGAGAGGCCGCGAACGTACACGCGCGGGCCGAGCGGGAAGATGTTCGTGCAGACCCTCAAGGCGATCGGGGGCAGGGTGTGCACGGGCTCGCCGGTCGCGGTGGCGACCGCCGTCAGGCGGCCTCCGGAGGCCACGGCCCAGAGCGTCGTCCCTTCGATCTGCGGGGGCGGCGAGTCGGGTCCGAAGGGGATCTCGGGGCGGTGGAAGAGGACCTTGCCGTCGCGACCCGAGACCCGCTCCAGCCCGGCGAAGAACGTGAAGATATCCTCGCCGATCGGGAGCGGCAGGGGAAGTCTGGCCGCGTCTGTCGCGCCCACGACGCGACTCCACGCCGGCTTCCCGGTGTCGAGGTCGATCGCGGAAAGCTCGACCGACGCCGAACCGGGATTGACCGCGATCGCGATACCGGCGGCCGGGTGGGGGATGAAGGTGACGCGTTCGCCGGCCCTCGACACCGCCCATTTCTGCGTGCCGGTCCGAGGGTCGATGGAGAGCAGGGATGCGCCTGTCTTTTCATTGACCCGGAACAGGAAGAGATCCTGGAGGGCGAGCAAGGTGTCGAATTCGCCTTCGAACGTGTCCCTCGCGAACCGCCACACCACGGTTCCCTTCGCCGTGTCCACGAGCATTGCGTCGAGGTTGGGCAGTCGCGGGAAGTCCTTGCGCAGGAGTACGAGGAGGCGGTCCGGCGCGAGCCGCTGCATGTCCTCGACGAGAGCGGGGCCGACGGGTATCGCCCACAGCGCCTTGGCCTGCCCTCCGGCCCGCCTGACGATCGTCTCGTCCGGCGTGTTGGGATACAGCTCGCGCGTCTCCGCGTGCGCGACGGAGGCGAGGCCGAACACGGTGAGCGCGGCCGCGAGGAGCCGATCGGGCGCGTGCGGAGACGAGACGCTCATCGGATGGTCCCGGCCATCTCCTTCGCCTGCGCCTTGAGGTCGGCCTGGTACCCTGCCGGCCCCATCACGATGACGTTGACGAATCCCTTGCGTGCCTTGATCGTCACGACCACGCCGGCTACCTGAACCTCGCCTCCCGCGCCCGCGACCGGACCACGAAGGACGGCGACGTTGGCCTTGTTGCCGCCCAGGACGGCTTCCTCCGCCTCGACCGGCTGGAGCGACGGAGTCGGGATCGTCAAGGACTTCATTCCCGCGTCGAACGCCTTGCCCATGGTCATCCCGAGGCCCTTGTAGTGGACGACGAATCCGGTGACGCCGTCCAGCGCCTCGTTCGCAAACCAACCCTTCACTTCCTTCTCGAATCCGCGAGGAATGGGCTTGTCGATCCAGCCGGCCGCGAGCGTCATGCTGATGGCGTCGCACGTCCATTCGGCGGTGGTGGCACGCGGTGCCGGCGGCGGCGCGACCTCCGTGATCTCGGACGTCTCACCGACCGACTCTCCTTGAAGCCTGAGGCTCCTGAACGCCGATTCGATCTTGTCCCTGTGCGCGGGCAGATCGTCGACCCTGACGACGGAGAAGACGTAGATTCCGTCAGGCTCGAACGCGAGGCTCCCGCAGAACACCACCATTCCGGGGTCGAGGGGGGTCTTCAGGACGCCCCAACGTGAGTCGTGGCCGTTGACGGCCATCTTGGAGACCGGGCCGTCGAACTCGACCTGGAGGAACTTGAACTGATTCGCGCAGTGCCTGATCAGCCTGTCCGGATCGGCGACGCCCGGGTTGAACGCCAGGGTGAGTGTCTTGCCGCCGGTGTCGAACTCGGTGATCAGATCGTTTTTCAAGACCCCCTCTCCGGGGGGCTTGACCGCCCAGCCTTCCGGCAGGTCGATTATGAAGCGACCCTGGGGATCCTCGAAGACGGCTGGGCCGTCGGCGGCGAGGCCAACGGCCACGACCATGAGTCCGGAACTGATCCAGAACATCGCAGATCTTCGCATGGGCCCTCCGCAACGAACACTCAGGACGGACACGCCCGTCCCTGGGAACGTCCACCGAACGACCCACCGCCGGACACCGGCGGCTCGGATGAATTGAGGAACCTGCGACAGGAATCGTAGGAGTCTCGCAGGCACACGTCAAGAGGTTGATCGAGACGCGCTGGTCAGACGGGGAACTGCAGTTCGGTGCCGGTGAGCAGGCGGTAGGCTTCGGCGTAGCGGGCCTGGGTACCGGCGACGACCTCGGCCGGGAGCGCGGGAGCGGGCGGCTGCTTGTTCCACCCCGACGCCTCGAGGTAGTCGCGCACAAACTGCTTGTCGAACGAGGGCGGGTTGACCCCCGGACGGTAGTCGGAGGACGGCCAGAATCGCGACGAGTCGGGGGTGAGGGCTTCGTCCGCCCAGACCAGCTCTCCCGCGGCGTCGAGGCCGAACTCGAACTTGGTGTCGGCGATGATCACGCCGCGCTCCTCGGCGTGGGCGGCCGCCCGGGCGTAGAGGGCGAGCGAGAGGTCGCGCAGGCGCTCGGCAAGCCGGCCGCCGACCAGCCGGACGACCTCGTCGAAGCTGATGTTCTCGTCGTGCCCGACCTCCGCCTTGGTCGAGGGAGTGAAGATGGGGACCGGGAGTCTGTCGGCCACGCGCAGCCCGGACGGGAGCTCCAGCCCGCACACGGCGCCGCTCGCCCGGTACTCCTTCCAGCCCGAACCGATCAGGTACCCGCGGACGACGCACTCCACGGGGACGATGCGCACGTTGCGGGCCAGGCACGCCCGCCCCTCGAGACCGGGAAGCGTGTCGAAGGGCGGGGGGAAGTCGGCACGCTCGGTCGCCACGAGGTGGTGGCGCACCACGCCGCTCAGGCGCTCGAACCAGAAGTTTGACAGCCGGTTGAGCACGACACCCTTGCCGGGAATCCCGGGGGAGAGCACCACGTCGAAGGCGCTGATCCTGTCGGTCGCTACGACGAGCAACAGGTCGGGGCCGGCGGCGTAGACGTCGCGTACCTTCCCCCGCTTGATCAGCGCGCTCTCGAGCAGCGGCCGGGACGGGAACGGTTCGGTGGGGAAGGGCATCTGGACCTGCCTCGTGCGGAACGCGCCTTCCGGGCGTTGTGGCCCTTGGCCGCGCGCTACTTGGCGGCGGCCTTGAGGACGGTGTTGACCTGCGATGACAACTGCGACTTGTAGCGCGCCGCGGTGTTCCTGTGGACGACGCCCTTGCGCACGCCGACATCGATGACCGACACGGTGTGCGGCAGGAGTTCCTTCACCTTGGACTGGTCGCCCGTCGTGATCGCCGAGCGCAGGTCCCGGATCGCGTTACGCACCCTGGTGCGGACGGCGCGGTTCCTGAGACGGCGCACCTCGTCCTGACGGCGCCGCTTGAGGCCAGACTTGATTCTCTTCGCCATGACTGCTCCTTCGAACTCGTGAGTCGAGGAGGGCGGGCATCGCGCCCGCCCGTCCCTCGGCGCCCTATTCTACCCTAACTCCGAGAGATGCCAGCTTCGCCCGTGCCAGTTCGGCCTCTTTCGAGCCGGGATGCTCGTAGAGCACGTACTGCAGGTTGATCACCGCCTGCGACCGGTCCTGGAGCTCGAGAAAGGCCAGCCCCTTCTTGAGCAGGGCGGCCGCGGCCTTGTCCGACGTCTTGTAGGTGTTGAGCAGGTCGGTGAACGCGGCGATGGCTTCCTTGAACTGGCGCTTCGAGTAGTGGCACTCTCCGACCCAGTACAGCGCGTTGTCCGCCAGATCGGTTCCGGGGTAGCGCCGGGCGTACTCGCTGAACCCCTGGATGGCCAGGTCGAAATTGGCGCGCAGGTAATCCTCGTACGCGGCGCCGTAGAGCTGCGCCGGCTCGGAGGCGCGCTGTGCGGTCGCCGTTCCGGCTGCCCCGACGCCCGCGCCGGAGGCCAGACCCGCGGCGGTGGGGTCGCTCGTGCCGACCGGCGCGGACAGGCGATCACGCGTCGCGGCCAGCTCGTTCGACAGGGCCTCGAGACGCTGGTTGGTCACCTCGAGGTTGGCCTGCAGCGATTCGATCTGGTCGCGCAGCTGCTGGAGTTCGAGCTGGATGTCGGCGTTCGACTTGAGCACCTGGGCGTTGGCGTCGGCCATCTTCTGGCTGATCGCCTTGACGTCGTCCTTGCCCGAGGATTGGCGGCCGAGCTCCTCGACCTGCCTGGAGACGTCGGTGATCTCGCGGTGGAGCAGGTCGATGTCGCCGGTCGAGACGCATGCGGTGGCGGCGAGCGCCAGCACCACGATCGAGGTTGCTCTCATGGTCCTCTCCTCAGCGCCCGACGATCACGACGTGGGCGCGCCGGTTCTCCGACCAGCAACGCTCCTCGTGGCAGGTCGAGAAGGGCTTCTCCTCGCCGTAGGAGATGGTGGAGATCCGCTCCGCGCCGATGCCGAGCGAGACCAGGTAGGCCTTGGTCGAGTTCGCGCGCCGCCAGCCGAGGGCGAGGTTGAACTCGCCGGTGTTGCGCTCGTCGCAGTGCCCCTCGATCGAGATGCGCACCGTCGGATGCGTCTTCAGCCAGGCGGCGTTCGCCGCCAGCGCGTCGCGTGCGTCGTCGCGAAGGTCGGCCTTGTTGGTGTCGAAGAAGGCGTTCTTCAGGAAACCGGCCTTGTTCAGCTCGGCGAGGTCGGTGGGGAGTTCCCCGCCCTCGATGCCCGCCTCCGGAACCTGCGCGGGCGCGATCGTCGGCTCGGGCTCGACCTGCGCGGTGCCGCCGGTCGCGGGGATCGGTTCGGGCGCGGTCTCTTCCTGCGGGGCCACCGGCACTTCCGGGGCGACGACCGGTTTCGGTCGCGAACACCCGGGTGCGAAAAACAGCGCGGCGGCGCAGACACTGACCACGAGCACTCTCGTCATCGGCATGATTTCGCGCCTCCCTTCGGGGACTTCACTGTACACGAGGCCTCGTCCGCCCTCAAGTCCGGCTCACTGCAGTTGCGTGACCCAGGACGGTTGCGCGTTGTTGCCCGCGGCGGTGATCTGCCGGGGCACGCCGACAGGGTCGGTGAGGAAGATCTGCTTCGTGCCGGAGCGGTCGGACACGAATGCCAACATGGTCCCGTCTGGAGACCAGCACGGCGACTCGTTGTTGCCCGGTCCGGCGACGACGCTCTGCTCTCCGGAGCGCAGGTCGAGGATCCCGATCTGGAACTTCCTCTCAATGAGAGTGGTGAACGCCACCCGTACGCCGTCGGGTGACCACGCGGCCTCGTCGGCGAACTGCGCCTGGAAGGTGAGCCGGCGCAGGTTGCTCCCCTCCGCGTCCATCAACCAGATCTGGGGGTTGCCCGAGGCCGTCGAGGTGAACGCGATCTGCCTGCCGCTCGGGGACCAGGCGGGCTGGGTCTCGATCGAACGCCCCGCGGTCAGACGCGTGGGCGTGCCGCCGTCCCGCGCCACGACGAAGATGTCGGTGTTGCCGTCCGGCCCGCTGGCGAACGCGACCAGCCGGCCGTCCGGGGAAAACGCCGGGGACGAATTGACCCCGGGGAGGGCCGAGATGGGCTTGAGATACCCCTCCGTCGGGCGGAGCAGGAAGAGCTGCGGCGCGCCGCGCAGGAAGCTGGTGAACGCCAGCCACTGGCCGCCGCTCGACCATGTGGGCGAGAGCGCGATCGAACGGTGGCTGGTGATCTGCTGGGCCTCACTCCCGTCCCAGCGCATTACCCAGACTTCCTTGGCGCCCGAGCGGTCGGAGATGAAGGCGATGCGCGAGAGGAAGGGGCCGGGACGGCCTGTGAACAGTCGAACGACCTCGTTCGCCAGGGTGTGCGCCATCGTGGCGGCGAGTGTCGCCGGCCCCTGGAGGCGACGGGAGTAGGCCACCTCGCCGGAGGCGAGATCCCAGACACGCGTGTCCGCGACCAGTTGCGCCCCGGCTCCGGTCAGGCCGGTTTCGAGGAGAAACTGCGCCCCGACGGCGCGCCAGCGCTGCCGCGTCAGCACCGGGCTGGCGGGGTCGACCTCCACCAGTTTCGCCCTTTCCTCCTCGAGGAGGCCGACCACTGCCGTGGATTGGAGGTCGGCGCGGAGCGCCGAGAGGAAGTCGCCGGCGCCGCGGGGATCCACCCCGATTCTGGCGGGCGGGTCGGGAACCGCGATCACGACGCGTTTCAACCCCGGACTGGTGACCTGGAGATAGACTTCCTCCTGGGCGGCGGTGGGGCTGGAGAGAGCCGCGATGGCGGCGAGTGCGGCGGCGGAGAGGAGTCGTCGTGTCACGGTCCGAACTCCAGGTGAAGGGTGAGCGATGAGCTGCCGAAGCCCTGAGGCAGCGGCGGGTAAGGCGCACCGGCGTACACCGCGCGCAGCGCGGCGCGGTCGAAGGCCGGTACGGCGCTCGGCTGTTCGATGCCCGCGTCGAGGATCCGCCCCGACCGATCGATGCGGCACAGCACGCGACACCGGGTGCCGTCCGGTGCCGGGGGCCGGAACCACGCTCCCTCGATGATCGCCAGCAACCTCTCGAGGTAGTACGCGTAGGGGAAGTCCTCGCCGGCGGGTCCGGCGCGCAGTCCACCGGTTCCGGAGACCGCGGCGGCGCCCGGCGACCCGGTCGGCGGAGCCGCATCACCTCCCGACGTCGCCGGCGGCGGTTCCGGGCCGGCCGCTCTCCTTCCCGCCGCCCTCGCCCTGGCGGGAGCGGGGGACTGCGCAGCGGTCTTCTTCGTCGCCGCCGATGCCGGGCGCGGATCGGGTCGCGGCGCGGAGGGTCGAGCGTCCGCACGCGGTCCGGCCGCGGGTTGTTTCGCGGGAGGCAAGCGGACGCCGATCCGAACCTGGACCGAGGGCATCCTCAGGGACGTGTGTCGGGGGGAGGGAGCGAATACGGCCATGAATGCGACCGTGGCGTGCAGCACGAGAGCGACGGCCAGAGAGGAGCGCCACGGCCAGGGCTCCCGTGCGCGCCGTTCCAGTTCCTCCGAGACCTGGTCGATCATCTCGCCTCGGGCGGCGCCGTGATCATCCCGATCTCCTCGATGCCCATGCGGTTGAGGGCCGCGAGAACCTGGACGACGAAGCCGTAGGGGAGGTCGCGGTCGCCCTTCAGGTACACCGGGCGCGGCCCGCCCGCGACCATCGGGCCGAGGCGCTCGGCGAGGAGCGTGGCGTGGACGGGTTGGTCGCCGAGGAGGATGAGGCGTTCGCGCGTCAGCGTGAGGACGATGGGTTCGCGCGAATCCTGCGCCAGGGCGGGCGCCTGTTCCCTGGGCAGCTCGACGTTGAGTCCCTGGACGAGCAGCGGCGACGTGATGATGAAGATCACGAGGAGGACGAGCATCACATCGACCAGCGGCGTGATGTTGATCTCCGCAATGCTCTCGAACTCGTCGCCGGTGCGGAAGCTCATCGGCCTACCGAATTCGTGCCGGCCGGGCAGGGACGCGAATCACGTGAAGGTCCGCTCGGTGAGGTTGAGGAACTCGAGGAGAAAGTCCTCCATCAATCCGCGCTGGCGGCGCAGGGCGCCGAGAAAGCCGTTGTAGGCGATGACCGCCGGGATCGCGGCGGCCAGGCCCGCCGCGGTGTTGATCAGGGCCTCGGCGATGCCCGGCGCGACCGTGACGATCGAAGTCGAACCGGCGACGGCGATCGCCTTGAAGGTGTTCATGATTCCCCACACGGTGCCGAACAACCCGATGAACGGTGTGCCGGAAGCGGTGGTCGCGAGGAAGGGCAGGAAGCGCTGCAACTTGGCGCTCTCGATGCCGATCGCCCTCTGCAACGCCCGCTCGATACCCGCCAGGCTCTTGATCTGCCCGGCCGAGCCCAACCCCGAGCGCTGCAGCACCCGGACTTGGGCCTCCAACTCCAGATATCCGGCGCGGAACATCCCCGCGACCGGCGCCTCCGCGTTCCGCTCCGCCGCCGCCTGGACGTCGGCGAGCCGGGTCGCCTTGCGGAACTCGGCCAGGAAGGCGACGTTCGCGCGCTCGGCCCGGCGCAGCTGGCGGAGTTTGGCGACCATCAAGGTCCACGACGCCAATGAGAACCCGGCCAGGACGGCAAGGACGGCCCGTCCGACCCAGCCGGTCTGACCGAAAGCCTGGAGGAGTTCGCCCACGCGTGGATTCTACGCGGTGGTGCCGGCGACACCAAGGGGACGAGCCCTGCGTACGACGGAGGTGCCCGCGAGCAGGTCGTGGAGCGTGCGCCGATCGCGACGGAAGGCGGCGACCAGGAAGCCCAGGCCGAAGGTGGCCGCCGTGACGCCGAGCGCGACGACACGGAGCAGCGCCCGCGGGTAGCCGATCGGGATCGTCTGACGCCAGTCCTGGAGGCGGAGTCCGCACAGGCGAAGGCCCGGTGTGCCTCCCCGCCGGGCCCATCCGTGAATCACGTAGTACCACGAGTACAGGACCCACAGCGCGGCGCACCCTCCGGCGATGACTGCCTTCGTGTTGAGGGAGGGCGCGACGACTTCGGGCGCGAGCAGATGGCGCTCCGCGATGAACGCCCCGAGGAGCGGCGCGAACGGGATCGCCGAACCGACGGCGAAAAGCACGACATCGACCGCGACCGCGAGCAGTCTGTGGAACACCCCGGCGGGAGTCCCCACGATCACCCCGATCGTGTAGTCGGCCACCCGGTCGGGGGTGGGGAAGGGCACCGCCTGGGGTTCGGACCCGTGGACGGCCTCGATCGTCGCGCGCAGCGACCCGAAGCGGATTGCGTCGTTGGCGGTCACGACCTGCGGCCCGGTGATGCGCTGTCCGTTGACGAAGGTGCCGTTGGAGGAGCCGAGGTCCTCGAGAACCAGGTTCGGGCCGCGCCAGACGAAGGCGGCGTGGAGTCGCGAGACGGTGTCCTCCTTCAGGCGGATCTCACACGATCTGCTCCGACCGATCACCGCGCGCGGCCGCCCGAGCGGGTACACGTCGTCCCCGAGCCGCAGGTGGAGGGGCGCGTCAGTAGGGGGAGACGCCGCCACGCTCATTGTGGATCAGCCACAGCCCGGAGTGCGCGCGCAGCAGGCGAAACCTCGACCGGTAAAGTCCCTCGAGGGGCTTCGTGTCGCCCCGATACAGGGCGTCGTCGATGAACCACTGGAAGCGGCGCTCGAGTTCGGTGGCGCGCTGAAGGGACTGCGTGGCGCGCTCCAGCACATCGCCCAGACGATCGGAACCGCGCCTTTGGAGCCGGTCGATTTCGCGCGCTTCCTCGTCCATTCTCACGCGCAACGCGGCCGCGTCGAGCAGCAGCCTGTCCCGTTCGGCGAGCAGCGTCCCGACGCGCACGTTCCCGGTCAGCGACCGCCGGCACGCCTCCACCTCCCAGGGTTCGAGGCGGAGCGAGGCGAGTTCGTTGGAGTGGACGGCCTCGTGAGCCGGCCGGTCGAGGCCGGCCAGCTCGACCGCGAAGGAGATCTTGCTCGCGTACTCGGCGAGCAGAGGGTCGACGGGAATCCGGGTCTCGATGGCCGGAACGCGAAGGTCCGTGCTCGGCGCGGACTCGTCGTCCTCCTCCTCCTCGAACAGGCCCGGGGGTTCGACGGCCACCACGGCCTCGGGAGCCGAGGCCTGGCCGAGGTCGAACTGCTCGAGGATCAGGTTGAGGGTCCGGCGGAGTTCGACGACCGTTTCGCGGCGGAGGTTGTCGTCCTGGCGTCCCTGATCGAAGCGAAGGCGCGCGGCCGCGAATGTCTCGAAGGCGTCGCGGAGGGCTCCAGTGAGCATCTCGGGGTGGTTCTCGAGTTGTCGCTGCAGCTCCATGACCCGGTTGGTGTCGTCGAGGATCTGCGCCTCTTCCTCCTCCCAGAGTTCGCGGAAGCGGTTCTTGATGGCGATCGTCGTTTCGACCACCGCCGGCAGGAGGCGGGGGTGGAGCAGGGCCACGCTCAGGCGGCGCTTGAGGGTGCGGAACCGGTCCAGAACGCCCCCGCCGACCAGGTCACCGAACGACCGACAGCCGAGCGCCTCGGCCTTGAGGTCAGACACGGCGTTGAGGAGGATCTCGACCTCGTGATCGGGGGTCGCAGCCACCGAGCGGTTCAACACCAGCGGCTGGACGATCCGCTCGATTTCGTGCCTCTCGCGGACGAGGCTGGTGCCGTCCTCGCGGGGGATCTCGGCGAGCCGCGTGAAGAGCAGGTCGAGCTTGTCGAGCTGATCCTCGGCGTCGCCGCCCCCGTCGAGGTAGAACTTGATGATCGCCAGGAGGACGCGCTCGTCCTGATTGCGCAGCCTGTCGAAGAAGCGGCGCAGGTCGGATGGAGCGATCAGCGTGTCGGCGTCGAGCAGGGAACGGGCGTGACCGTCGAGTTGCGCGCCGAGGAGCGCGATCGCCTTCTCCGTTCGCTGGGTTTCCGGGTGGCCGAGGTCGGCGCCGATCTCGCGCAGTTTGCCGAACAGCGCCGGGAAGTCGATGGACACCGGGCTCTCCAGGCCGCGGAGGTGCTTGAATAGCCCCTGCAGAAGCTGGTAGAAGGTCCACTGAGACCGGCAGCGGTCCGAGAGTCGGACATAGCGCTGATTGAGGTCGTGGAGCGTGACGGCGGCCATATTTCGAGCAGTCTAGCGAGCCGCGAACCGTTTCGTCAAACGGAGGTGCAGCGTGCTCAGGCAGAAGGTTCTGGACAGTGAGCGACTGGACGCGGTCATCGGCTCGCTGGCGGCGAGAGTCGGCGCCGACCTCGAGGGCAAGGACCCGGTGTTCGTGTGCATCCTCAAGGGCGCCATCTACTTTTTCACCGCGCTGACGCTCAGGCTCCCGCGGTCGGTGGTGATCGACTTCCTGCAGGTCTCCTCGTACGGGGCGACGACGGAGTCGTCGGGGACGGTCACCCTGCTCAAGGACCTGACCGTGGACATCGGTGGAAAGGACGTGTACCTGATCGAGGACATCGTCGACACCGGGCTGACGCTCGCGGACGTGATCGCTCTGGTCGAGGCCCGCCATCCCCGCTCGGTTCAGGTCGTGGCGCTGCTGTCGAAGCCGTCGCGGCGCAAGCGCGAGGTGCCGGTGCGGTTCATCGGCGAGGAGATCGAGGACCGCTTCGTGGTCGGTTTCGGCCTTGACTTTGCCGAGCGCTTCCGTAACCTTCCGGAGATTTGGGAGTTCGCTCCCGACCCGGAGGAACCATGAGCGAGAAGCTCCAGGGCGTGGCCACCGCCGACGCTCCACGGGCCATCGGCCCGTACAGTCAGGCCTTGATAGCCGGGGACCTGGTGTTCGTCTCCGGTCAGGTTCCCCTCGACGCGGCGACCGGGGAGATGGTCTCCGGTCCTTTCACCAACCGCGTCCGGCAGGTCCTCGCGAACGTCGAGGCGGTCCTGCGCGCCGCCGGCTCGAGCAGGGACCGTGTCGTGAAGGCGACGGTCTTCCTGACCGACATGGGCCACTTCGTTGAGCTCAACGAGGTGTACGCCGAGTTCTTCGGCGAACACCGCCCGGCCCGGTCCGCGGTGCAGGTCACGGCCCTCCCGCGCGGAGCGGAGGTCGAAATCGAGGTCGTGGCGGTGCGTTGATGGAGAGGGTCGGCCAGCTTCGCGTGCTCGTCCGGGGCGCCGGCGAGCTCGGGAGCGCCGTGGCCGCGCATCTCGCCGCGCAGGGGATGGGGCGCATCCTGCTCGTGGAGAAACCGTTCCCCAAGGCGGTCCGCCGCAACGTGTGCTTCTCGGAGGCGGTGTTCGATCACGGCAAGACCGTCGAGGGCGTGACGGCCAGGTCGGTGATGCTGCTCTCGGAGGTGGACCTCGTCCACCAACTGGGCGACGTGGCCATCACTACCCTGCCCCTCGCGCAGGCGCTCGCCTCGTGGCCCCCTGATGTCTTCGTCGAGGCGACCATGCTCAGGGCGAACTGGGGATTGACCACCGAGTTGGCGCCGCTGGTGGTGGCGCTGGGGCCCGGGTACCAGGCCGGGAGGGACTGTCATGCGGTCGTCGAGACGGTCCGCGGGCCGCTCCTCGGCCGGGTCCTGCTCGACGGCGAGTCCCTCGAGCCCGCGCCCCCGGCCGACATCATGGGCTTCAGTCAGGAGCGCGTGCTCAAGGCCCAGAGGCCGGGGATCTTCCGCACCGGGCACGAAATCGGTGACCGCGTCGAGCAGGGTGAGAAGGTCGGATTGGTGGTGCTGCTCTTCGCCCGTGAGGATCTGTACAAGGGTGTGCCGGTGGACTCGGAGTACCCGGTCGTCGCCCGGATCGGCGGCGTGATCCGGGGCCTGCAGAGGGACGGGGTACCGGTCGAGGCCGGGGACAGGATCGGCGACATCGACCCGCGCGGGATCACCGAGGACCTCGACCACGTCTCGGACAAGGCGTTGCGGGTGGCGGAGGGCGTCCTCGAGGCGATCGTCCTCAACCTCGACAGGCTGCGCGTCCGCGAGCAGGCCCAGCCGTGATCTCGCTCGACCGTGGGGTCGTCGTGGCCCTCGGAGGCGGAGGGATGCGCGGCGTGGCGCATCTCGGGGTCCTCGCCGAGCTGTCTGCGGCCGGCGTCGAGATTCGCGCGCTCGCCGGCACAAGTTCGGGCGCGCTCATGGGTGCGCTGTGGCTCGCCGCCGGCAGCACCGGCGCGATCGAGCGCGTGCGGGAGTTCTGCCGGTCCGACCGGGCCAGGAAGCGCCCCGACCCGCTGGCGATGGCTTCCGGCCCGGGGCTGCGGGGCAAGGTGCGACGCGCGCTGGCGTTGACCGCGATGGTGCCGATGCTGATCCACAGGCACCAGATGACCACCGCGGAGATGATCGACGGCGTCGGCTTCTTCCTGCCGGACATCGAACTCTCGAAGCTCGGTCGGCCCTTGACGGTCGTCGCCACCGACGCGTCAACGGGCGACGAAGTCAGGCTGCGCGAGGGATCGCTGCGTCACGCCGTCGCAGCCAGCTCTGCGATGCCCGGCCTGGTGGCGCCGCTCGCGGTCGGCGGACGGCGTCTACAGGACGGCGGCGCGGTCGCGGAGATCCCCGTCGCGGCTGCGAGGGAGCTGGGCGGACCGGTCGTGGCGGTCGAGGTGAGCGAGGCGCTTCCCGCGGGGGACCCCGACCGCGATCGCCTCCCGCGGGCGATGTTTCGCGCTGCGGCGATGGGGTGGCGGGCGCTCCGGCAGAGGACGCTGGCCGAGGCCGACGCGATCATCGCCCCGAGGGTCAACCACGTTCACTGGGCCGACTACGGCAGGATCGAAGAGGTCATCGCGGCGGGCCGCGAGGCCGGGCGACGATTCCTCGAGGCCGTCTGATACCACTTCCACGTCGACCGTGGAGCGGTCGCATGGTGGCAGGACGAAGCGCCCTGCCTCCGGCAGGGCATGGGGTGTGCGGGGCGCGCTCGCGGCGCACGCCTACCCCCCGGCCTCCCGCGTGCGCCGCTCACCCGCCCCCGGCCGCCGGCGCGGCCTTCGTCCTGCCACACGCGGCGTGGAGCCCCCCACCCCTCCACCCTGCGCAGCCGGCAGCGGAC
>JBFMCD010000091.1:0-71879 GCA_040754885.1 Acidobacteriota bacterium | reverse complement strand
TCGTCGCGCCGCTGCTCATCGCTGCCGGGCTGTTTCTGCTTCTGCGCCGCGAGCTGGGGACCATCGCCCGTCGCTGGAGGGTGGCGGGGCGGTGGAGGCGCCGCGCCGCGCGCGCCGCGCTGCGGACCCGAACGGAACTGCGCGAGGTGGCGCGGCGGCCCCTCGCCGTGGCCGCGGCCGCGGTGTGCTCGCTCACGACCTGGGTCGCGATCTGGGGGGTGACGGCGATCCTGCTCTCGGGCATGGGGGTGCGATGGCCGGTCGGAACCGTCCTCGCCGGCGTGCTCGGCGCCGCCGCGGGTGTCGCCCTCCCGTTCAACGCCGGCGCCAACTTCGGCTCGCTCGAGGGGGGCTGGGCCGTGGCGCTCGCGATCGCCGGCGTGCCACCCTCCGAGTCCCTCGCAGCCGGCTTCGCGACTCACTCGTGGAGTCTGGCCTTCAATCTCGCCCTCGGCCTCGGGGGCGGCGCGTTCCTCCTGCTCTCCCAACCCGGCAGTCCCGACAGTTCGACCCGCGACGCGCGCAGGAACTCGCGGACATCTTCCGCCGAGCCGTAGACCTCGACCTGAAATTCGACCTCCTCCACGGCGTCGCGACGCCGAACAGCGGCGGCGAACCTGCAGCGCTCGTCCGCCACCAGCCGAGCGGCGCAACGCCCCGTCAACTCTGCGGGCGCGTAAGGGTCTATGACACCCGCCAGGAAGGTACCTCGGAACAGAGCCAGCCAGAGCGAGGGCGCCGCGTGGGCGGGACCTGCACGCATGTCCCGCCGGAAGCGATCGGCGATGAGATCCCGCCGCGGCGCCAACGTGAAGAGGGCCGGTTCCTCGCCGTCGCGACCGGTCGCCACACCAATGTGGGAATCGATGGTGGCGGCGACTTCGGCGGCCGCGCGCGCCATCGCCTCAGAGACCTCGTTCAACCGCGACCAAGGTACGCCGACCAGCGTCGCGACTCCGGGAACGCCCGCCGTTGTCGTGCGCGACACTCGGGCGAGGACCGACGTCCCTCTCCTGCGGACAGCGGCACGCCGGGCGAGCGCCGCGATCGGCGCCACGGCGAACAGCAACGGCGCGGCGGCAAGCGCCACGCACCCGTTCTTCAGGCGCCTGTCCACAACTCGCGCCCCGCCACCTCACGATCGATCTCCGACGTGAGCTCGTCAAGCCGGCGGCCGATCAGGTCGCACGCGTCCTCGATCCGATCCGGCAGCTCGTCCGCCGGGATCGGCTCGCCGTACACCGTGACCAGGCGCGTGAACGGGCGGGGAATGACCATCCGATCCCACGACCGCAGCAGTCTCGACCCGCGGCAGGAGAACGTCCCCGGGATCACGGGCACGCCGAGACGCCGCGCCAGCACCACGATCCCGGGCTTGACCACTCGCCACGGTCCCCTCGGGCCGTCCACCGTGAGCGCGGCGAAGGGAGAGCCCGCCCTGACGATCTCCTCCATCTCGACCAGGGCTTCCCCGCCGCCCTTGCGACTCGAGCCGCGCGCCGTCCTGACACCGGCCGCCGCCAAAGCGCCCGCCGCCAGGGCACCGTCGCTCGACCGACTCGCCATCGCCACGGCGCCGCAACCCAGGAAGTCCATCAACAGCCCGATGGTGCGGCCGTGCCAGAACGCCAGACACGCCGGCGCGCCGAGGCGGTGCCTGCCCCTCGACTCGATGCGTACCGTCGCCCTCCACGGCCAGAGCGACAGTCCTATCGCCCCCCCGAGCAGGTAGGAACCGCGTTCTCCCACTCGCGCATTGTGCCACGGCGAGCAGCCGGCTCCGGAATTCCAGGACCTCGGACGCTGTAAGCTGAGCCGATGGGTCGCCTCCGGATCTTCCGCCGCATCCTCTCCTACTACCGCGAAAAGCCGAGTGCGACCATACTCGGAGCCGCCAGCGTCGTGGCGTCGGCCCTCATCGCCCTCCAGGCCCCGGGGCTCGTCCGGCGGGCGGTCGACGGCCTCGCCGGCGGGGCTCCACTCGGCTCGATCTTCCGCTACGCCATCCTGATCCTGGCCGTGACGGCGGGCTCAGGGCTGTTTCTCTTCACCCAGCGCAGATTGCTGGTCGGCGTGTCCCGCCACATCGAGCACCGCCTGCGCACCGACCTGTACGCGCACCTGCTCAGACTGCCGCCGGCCTTCTACATGCGCGAACGCGTCGGCGACCTCCTGACCCGGGCAACGAGCGATGTCGGCGCGGTGCGCATGGCCGTCGGCCCCGCGCTGATGTACGCGATCAACACCGTCACGGTGATGATCGTCGCGACGACATTCATGCTCGCCATCGACCCGACGCTGACCGGGCTGGCCCTGCTCGCCGTCCCACTGGTCGCCGGAGCGACGCGGGCGTTCGGAGGGGTGATCCACTCCCGCTGGGGCCAGACGCAGGATGCGCTATCTCGCTACACGACCCGCCTGCAGGAGCACCTGGTGGGCCTTCGCGTGTTGCGCGCCTACACCTGCGAGGCGACCGAGATCGCCGAGATGGCCACCCGCAGCCGCGACTACGTCGAACGCAGTGCTCGCCTGATCAGGGTCTCGGCTCTCTTCCAGCCTTCCCTGCAGTTCCTCATCGGGCTGTCGTTCGTCACGGTCCTGGGCGTCGGAGGCAACGCCGTGCGCACCGGCAGCATGACGCTCGGGCAGTTCGTCGAGTTCAACCTCTACCTGGTGCGGATGATCTGGCCGATGATCGCCGTCGGCTGGGTCGCCAACCTGGTGCAGCGCGGCGCGGCTTCGATGTCGCGTATCGAGGAGCTGTTCGGCCAACCTCCGCTCGACGAACCTGCCGCCGCACCGGAACCGTCGAGGCCCCACGAGGGCCCGGCATCGCTCGAACTGCGCCGTCTGTCCTTCACCTTCCCGAGTTCGAGCGAGCCCGCCCTTCGCGAGGTCTCGCTCCAGGTGGGACCCGGACAGCGGCTGGCGATCGTCGGTGAGATCGCCAGCGGGAAGTCCACCCTCCTTTCCCTGATTCCCCGCCTCCTCGAGCCGGATCGGGGCACCGTCTTCGTCGATGGCGTCGACATCCTGGATTTCCGACTCGGGGACCTCCGCGGACGTGTCGCGCTGGTCCCGCAGGGTAGTTTCCTGTTCTCCGCGACCTTGAGAGACAACATTGCCCTGGCGAACCCGGAGGCATCGGAGGGGGAGGTCGTGCAGGCGGCCGTCGACGCCGGGCTTCGGCCGGACCTCGAGCGCCTGCCCAACGGCGTCGAAACCGTCGTCGGCGAAAGGGGTGTGACGCTCTCCGGAGGCCAGCGCCAGCGTGTCGCCATCGCGCGGGCGCTGATCACGCGACCCGGACTGCTCCTGTTGGACGACTGCCTGTCCGCGGTCGACACCGAGACCGAACGGGCGGTGCTTTCCGCCCTGCCGCGCACCACGCTCGTCATCGCCACGCATCGCCTGGCCGCCGCCGAGCTGTGCGACCGGGTCGTGGTGCTCGAAGGCGGAGCGATCGCGGAGATCGGCGCACCGGGGGAGCTGGCGGCCAGGGGCGGCATCTACGCGCGCTTGCTGGCTCTGCAGAACCTCGCAGGCCTGGGGTCCTCCTCCGAACCTCGCGGGAAGTGAGGGCACCGCCCGCACGGAGGGCGCGGTGCTAGGATGATGGGCCGTGGTATCTGCAGGATTCTCCGACAGGGCTGAAACCGGTCCTGGAACCTCCGGTCCGGAGGTTCGGGGAGCGTGAGAGACACCGCCACTTCATCCGGATCGGTTCCGCCACTCCGCGGCGGCCCGGAGCGATTCCCGGGACTTTCTTCCCTGACCGGCGAGTTCGAGGCGCCCGAAGAGGAGCGCACGTTCCGACTCGAATCGTGGGAGTCGGAGACCCGCTCCATCCGCTTCGTTTCGCTGGCCTGTGCCGGCGCGTACGCCCTCGGCGCGGGTATCGACCTGGTTCTGCACGGCGGTGATGCCCGTCTGTGGCTGCTCTTCGCGCTGCGCGCGATCGTCGTCGGCACGCTCGGACTCACAGCGCACTTCGTTTCCCGCACTCCTTTTCGTCCGGAACGATTGGACAGGATCGTCTTCGCGGCGGCCGCGATCGTCGTGGCGGGCACATGCGCCATCGTGGCGATCACCGGCGGCGACCCGCGCTTCCATGCTCTGACGGCGGTCGTGATCGTCCTCGTCTTCTACCTGTTCCTGCCCAATCCCCTCTTGGCAATCGCACTTGTCGCCGGTTTCCAGAGCGTCGGCTTTCTCATCGTGGCCTGGGCCTGGTTGCCGTCGACCGCATCAGACCTCCTCCTGGTTGCCCTCTACGTGGTGCTCGTCAACTTGCTCGGTGGCTTCGCCGCTCGCGTGATGCGCCGCTCCGCCCGGCTCCAGTTCGCCGCCCTCGAGGCGGAGAAGTCGGTCAGTCACGATCTTCGCCAGGAGGTCGCGGCGCGGGCCCGAGCCGAGGGCGCGCTGGCGTCCAGCGAGGCCAGGCACCGGAGCCTGGTCGAGCTCTCTCCCGACGGCATCGTCCTGCACCGCAACGGGAAGCTGATCTACATGAACCCCGCCGCCGCTGCCCTGGTCGGCGCCAGCAGTCCGGACAGCACGACGGGCCGTTCGATCTTCGAGTACATCGTTCCGGAGGACCGGGAGCTGGCCGCCGAGCGCTTGCAGCGTGTGACGTCGACCGGCCTGCCGGGGGGACCGACCGAGTTCCGCATCCGCCGCGAGAACGGCCAGATCATGGTGTGCGAGGTCGTCTCCGGAGTCGCCCCGTCCGCCGACGGCATCGACGTCCAGAGCGTCGTGCGCGACATCACCGACCGCAAGCGCCTCGAAGACGAGTTCAAGCGCCTCGCGGCGACCGACTACCTCACCGGGGCACGAAACCGCAGGGCGTTCTTCGAGCAGGCCGAGACCGAGTGGCGCCGCGCCCGCCGCCATCGGCGCAGCCTCTCCCTTCTGATGCTCGACGTCGACCGTTTCAAGCGGATCAACGACGCCCACGGTCATTCCGTCGGAGATGACGTCCTGCGGCTGCTCGTCGCCGCGTGTCGCCGGATCCTCCGGGCCGAGGACATCCTCGGTCGCTACGGAGGGGAGGAGTTCGTGGCGCTCCTTCCCGAGGTCGACATCGACGGCGCCGTGTCGGTGGCCGAACGACTCCGCGCGCAGGCCTCCGGTACCGCGGTTCCTGCGGGCAGGCAAACGGTCCGTTTCTCCGTCTCGATCGGCGTGACCGAGGCGCAGCTGACCAGGGAGACCCTCGACGATGCCCTCCGGCGCGCCGACGACGCCCTGTACGACGCCAAAAACTCCGGCCGTGATCGCGTCTGCCGTCGTTAGGTCGCCCGGACCGGTGTTCCCGGCCGAGTCAATCGAGGGTGCGACAACGGCCCGGATCAGGCCGTGATCGTCACCCCGGTGCTGGTTCGGCCGCACTACGCGGGCAACGTGGGATCGGCCGCCAGGGTGTCCGCCAACTTCGGCGCCACGCGCCTCGTGCTGGTCGACCCGATCTGCGACCTCGAGGACGAGAGCTTCGTCCAGATGGCGATGGGCGCCGAATCGGTCCTGGAAATCGTCGTGGTGGCCGATCTCGAGGCCGCTCTCGCCGACTGCGACCTTGCCGTGGCGACCACGTCCGGACGCGACCGCGATCCCCGCGGCCTCCTCACGCCGGCTCAGGTGCGCGAGCGCGCGGCGGCCGCCCGCACCGGGCGACTGGGCGTGGTCTTCGGCCCTGAACGCAGCGGGCTGACCAGGGAGGAGTTGCATCGCTGCGCACTCCTGTGCACCATCCCCTCGAACCCCGAGTTTCCCGTCTTCAACCTCGCCCAGGCGGTCGCGGTTCTGCTTGCCTCGCTTGCGGACGGCGGGTCGGACCTCGCAACTCCGGAGGATCCCCTCGACCTGCCGGCGCCACCGACCGATTTCGAGGCGGCGATGCGTCAACTGCAGGAGGTGCTCCTCGTCACGGGGTTCCTCGACCGTGTCAACCCGGCGCGAACGATGCTGCAAATCCGGCGCCTGATCGGCCGGGCCGTGCCGACCAGGCGGGACATCGCGGTCGTGCGCGGGCTGGCCTCGCACGTCGAGTACCTCAGGCGCCGCGGCGAGCGTTGAGGCGGTTTCCGGCGGCGGCACTCGCCGGACCGTCTTTGACTCACCGGGCGGCGCGTCGTAGCATCCAGGCTGCACGCCCGCTCCAGGGAGAGACCGATGCGGCCCAGACTCTCGACCGTCCTCGCCATCGCGATCCTGTTCCTCTGCGCCCACCCGGCGTTCGCCGGGGACTTCTCGATCGGCGCCGCGCTCGGAGTCGCGCGTCTCGACTCCGGCATTCTCGACGACGATCAGACCGCCAAGAAGGCATGGGTCGCCTACCACTTCTTCCCCTTTCTCGCCGTCGAGGGGGCCCTGGTCGACCTCGGCGTCCACGCGGGAGCCGTGGGAGTGGACAGCGCCGCGGGAACCATCTACCGACTGCGTCTGCGCGGCGCCAACGCCTCGGTAGTCGGGACGGTGCCCCTCGGTCTGTTCTCGCTCTACGCTCGCGCCGGAGTTCTGTTCTGGGACCAGGAGGAGCGGATGATCGTCACCGCGGGTCCTGACTGGACGGGCGCCTCGGTGGACACCTCGTCGAGCGATCCGTCGTACGGCGTCGGGTTCCGTCTCAACCTGCCGCTGGGCCTCGGCGTCTTCGTAGACTATGACCGCTACCAGGCCGACGGCCGCGACTTCGACGCCGCGTTCGGTGGCGTCCGATACCGGTTCTGACTCGTCGCCGACACGTCATGCCTCCCCCGTCGGGGAGCGGAGTACCGTGTCAATTCTCGTCGCCCGACGCCGAGCCCGCAGAGAGTTCGGCCCGCGGGTCCTGGCCGGTCACCCGCTCGAATCGGCTGCCCAGCCCCTCGGCGACACCCGCGGTCTCGTCCAGTTCGATCCTCTCGATGCGGTGAGCCGGAAGGAAAACGGTCACCGGTCCCAGCAGTTGCGGTCCCCGCGAAGCGCACTGGCGCAACCAGTCCTCGAACGCCTCCAGGGGCACGACTCGTGCCGTCGCTCCGGCCGGAGCGAGAGCGAGCAGCACACCCCAGAACTTCTCCCGAGGCCCGCCACAGTGGATCACGACCAGATCGCCGGCGTTCACGGCGCCGCGTCCGCCGCCGGCTGGGAGAGCTCGATCAGCACGCCACCGGCCGATCTGGGGTGCACGAAGCAGACCAACGCGCCGTCCGCGCCCACGACCGGCTCTCGCGCGAGCAATTGCATACCGTGCTCGGAAAGGCGCGCCATCGCGGCCCGGACATCGTCGACTTGGAAGCAGAGATGGTGGACCCCCTCCCCCCGCTTTTCCAGGAATCCCGCGATCGGCGAGGACGGATCCGTCGGTTCGATCAGCTCCAGCCGTGTTCCTTCCAGGGGCAGGAACGCCACCCTGACCTTCTGGCCGGGCACGTCCTCGACGGCCGCAACGTCCATCCCAAGGGCACGGTAGACCCTTGACCGCTCTTCGATGCTGCGCACGGCGATGCCGACGTGATCGAGCACCCTCATCGCTCCTCCGACAGGACCGCGTGGACCAGCCCGCGCGCTTGCTCGTACGGGTCCGCGTTGCCCACGGCGACCGCCGCTACCGCGGCCGCGAGACGACCCGGTCGCGCCTCGACCCGCTGCCAGAGCATCGAGGAGACCAGGCGCTCCAGCCGGCGAAGCGCTCGCTGGCGCCGCAGGAGGTCGCGCCTGCCGTCCGACGCGAGAAACCGACCGTGTCCGTCGACCGCGTCGAGGAGACGCTCGACTCCCGACCCGTCCGCCGCCGACACAGGCACCACCGGCGGGCGCCATGCCCCCGGCGGAGCCAGGTCGAGCATCGCCTCGAGCGCGGCCACTTCGCCTTCGGCCCCGCCCCGGTCCGCCTTGTTGACCGCGAAGACATTCGCGACCTCGAAGAGCCCGGCCTTCGCGGCCTGAACGTCGTCGCCCAGCCCCGCGACCGTCACCACGACAACCGTGTCGACCAACCCCGAGACGTCGACCTCGTCCTGACCGACCCCGACCGTCTCGACGAGAATGTCCTCGAATCCGGCCGCACCGAGCACGTCGAGGGCATCAGCGGTCGCCGCCGTCACCCCACCCAGCGCCCCTCGCGTCGCCATCGACCGCACGAAACCGCCCCTTTCCACGAGTTCCGGCATCCTCACCCGATCTCCGAGCAGCGCGCCGCCCGAGAACGGGCTGGAAGGGTCGATTGCGACCACGCCGACCTTTCTGCCCGCCCCAACGAGCAGCAGCCCGAGGGCCTGAGCCAGCGTGCTCTTCCCCACCCCGGGCGCCCCGGTTATCCCCAGCGTCCGATGTCGTGCGGCGCCCCCGCGCAGCCCAGCGAGCAACGCCTCCGCGTCCGCTCCCCCTCGTTCCACCAGGGTGAGGGCACGCGCCAGGGCGCGGATGTCGCCGGCCGCCACCGCGGCTGGATCGACCACGGGGCCAGTCTACCTCCCGAGGACTTCGCGGGCGATGACGAGGCGCTGGATCTCGCTGGTTCCCTCGCCGATGGTGCACAACTTGGCGTCGCGCCAGAACTTCTCGACCGGGTAGTCCTTCGTGTAGCCGTACCCGCCGAGGATCTGCACTGCCTCCTCGGCGACGCGCACCGCCACCTCGGAGGCGAAGAGCTTGGCCTCGGACGATTCCCTGGTCGTTTCGTTCCCGAGATCTTTGAGGTCCGCCGCACGTTCGGTGAGCAATCTGGCGGCGTCGAGCTGCGTCGCCATGTCGGCGAGCTTGAACCGGATCCCCTGGAACTCACCGATCAGCCGACCGAATTGCCTGCGCTGCGTGGCGTACGCGACCGCGGCGTCGAGAGCGCCACGCGCGATTCCCACCGCCAGCGCCGCGATAGAAATCCTGCCGCCGTCGAGGACCTTCATCGCCTGATGGAAACCGTCGCCCTCGCGCCCGACCATCGCGCCCGCCCCCAGCCGGCAGTCCTCGAGAACGAGCGAGGCGGTGTCGGAGACGCGCATCCCGACCTTGTCCTCCTTCCTTCCGGCCGACACGCCAGGCGTGTCGAGGGGGACGAGGAAGGCCGAGATGCCGCGGTGGTCGGTGCCCGGCGAGCTGCGCGCCATCACCACCGCCACCTGCCCGACCGAGGCGTGAGTGATGAAGTTTTTCGCCCCGTTGAGGATCCACGACTCTCCGTCGCGACGCGCGGTCGTCCTCGTCCCGCCGGCGTCGGAGCCAGCCTCGGGTTCCGTCAGGCCCCACGCCCCGATCGCCTCACCCTTCGCCAGCCTCGGCAGCCAGGCCCGCTTCTGCTCCTCGCTGCCGAAGAGTAAAACGTGGTTGGTGCACAGGGAGTTGTGCGCGGCCACGGACAGTCCGAGCCCTCCCTCGACCGCGCCCAGTTCCTCGAGGATCGCCACGTAGTGGCGGTACGACAGCCCTGCGCCGCCCAGCTCCTCGGGCACCAGCACGCCGAGCACGCCGAGTTCGCCGAGTCTGCGGAATACCTCGCTCGGGAAGTGCGCCCGCTCGTCCCACTCCCTGGCGTGCGGCGCGATCTCGTCGCGGCCGAACGCCCGGACCATCTCACGGATCTCCTCGATGTTCTCGTGGACCGCCGTACTCATCGCTTCCCTCCCAGCTCAGCACTCCAGCGCGTCACTTCCACTCCCGTGTAGTAAGCGCCCAGGATCTCCCGGTAGCCGGCCCCCCCCAACGCCAGGCCGTACGCGCCGTTCTGGCACATGCCAACTCCGTGGCCCCATCCACGCCCGAGGAACCGGGCGACGGTACCGGACGGCGTGCTTCGGAGCGTGACGGTGAACAGGGTGTCCGGCAGGTCGAGACTCCTCCTGAACCTGTACGCGTCCATGGTCTTGCTTCCGTCGGTACCCGTGACGCTCACCGACAGTGCCCGACCCGAAACCCCTCTGCGCGTCACGTCAACCGACCGCATCCCCCCCACACCCAGTCTCCGGCTCATCTCGGCGAGCGGCATCTCCCGCACCCACGACACCCACGCCGAACGCGCGTCGGCTTCGTCCAGCGGTTCCACCTCGACGGCGACGAGCCGCTCGCCGAGAAACCAGCCACTCGCCGGGGAGCCTGTCGCAGCGCGCACCGCTCCCCGCCGTACCCGTTCGCCGCGGCGCTCCAGGGAAGCGGCGGACCCGACGAAGGTGTAACCGGTCCGCTCGGCGATGAGCAGCGGCGCCTTCTCGCCGGCGACGACCCGCCCGCCGACGTTCACGACGGCGCCGTCGAGCTGCGCCAGCCGCAACACCCCCGCGAGCTCCCACCTGCGCCTCGACGTCCCGTCCCCTGCCTCGGGCAGCGGCATCTGGAAGATCCTCAGAAGTTCCATCACGCCGGCCTCCGTGAGCGAGTCCCGCCGGAGCAGCGGAGCGACTCCCTCGAGGGGGAAAGCGCGCGCCAGGCCGGCGAGCCCGCGGCCGGGCGTACCTCCCCCGAGACGTGCCGCGAGCAACGCCGCATCCGGCTCCACCGCTAACACCCTGGCGAATTCCTCGGCGACCAGCGCCAGACGCTCGGTCCCGTCCACCCACGGCCCGGAGGGAGCGTCCGCGTTGAGTTCGACGCGCGCCTCCCCGCGACACGGTACCCCTTTCAGGTACGTCGCCAGGTGCCCGGGAAACACCGCCGCCGCGTCCTCGGTGTGTCCGGCGCACGTCGAGTGATACATGGCATCGATCGGGCGGCCGGCGTGGGCGACGACCTCGCCCTCCGTCTCCGACACCGCCGCGTCGCTGAGCGGGTGTTCGAGATCGACCCCGCCGTAGACCTGGCACGCCTCGCTGTCGCAAAGGTCGTAACCCTCCGCTTCGTGGTCGCCGAGGTGAGCGACCGCGTACGTCCGCGCGGCGACCGCTTGAGCCTTGAGCGCCTCGATCGCGCCAAACGTCCGCGGCCCCATCTCCGCCGGCACCACGCCGCGCAGGTACGTCTCCAGCTCCACGACGTTGATCAGGCTGACGCCGGAACTGCCCGAGCGCACGACGAACCGTCCGCGCAGCCTCTTCGCCCCGACCCTGACGGGTTCGGGATCCATGGGGATCACCTCGACCTGCACCGCACGGAAGTCCTTCCCGCCCTCGCAACGCAGCGTCACCTCGGGCGACTCCGGGGCGACCGTGCGGACGGCTTCCGTGATACCCAGGGAAGCGAGCCGTTTCCTCAGCGCCTCCTCGCCCTCGTCGGTCCTACCGACTGCGACGACCCTCACCAGGCCCACGCCGGAACGCGAGATCGTCTCGACTCCGCCGGCGCGCAGGCGATCGACCAGTGTTACGGCGTGCCCGGCCTCGCGGAACGCTCCGACCTGCAGCACGGTGCGCTGTCGATTGGCGACGACCTCGATCGGGCCACGTACCTGAGCGACAACGCCCCCACCCGACAACGTGTACCGGCGGCCCGGTTCGGGAAACGCCTGCGCCGGCGCCGCGACGAGGACGCGAACCAGCGGCTGAACGGGTTGCGCGACCGCGGGGGCGGGAGCACGCTCCTCGACTCGCGGTGTCGCGGTCGCCGTCGGCGTTGGCCTCGGCGCCGCGGGGATCGGCTCCGGCGGAAGGGGCGGCGGCGCCGTCCGGCACCCGAGGATCGCGGCGGCGCCCGCCAGCAAGGCGAGCGACCCGAGCCGACGAGCCCTCAACCGGACCTCCTGCCCCGGCGCGCCCGAAAATCTCCGCAGCGGATGTCGATCAGGTCGCACATCTCGTGCAGTCGCGAGCGCAGCGCGGCGCCGATGCGGTCGGAGAGCGTCTCGACCGTGCGCAGCCGTTCGTCGCCGCTTGGGGCGAAATCGCTGAAATTCGTGGTGCACAGCGTCACCCGCTTCGTCATGTACCTCGAGTTGATGACGAAGTAGAGCAGGTCCTGGACCCAGGGCGTCATCTTGCCCGCGCCCAACTCGTCGAGCACGAGCAGATCCGCCTCGATGACCGGAGTGAGGATCTCGTCGCGGCTGCGTCCCCCGCCGTCGAAGCTGAGCTGCAGCGCCTGGACCAACTCGATGAAGTTGGCGTAGACGCCGCGCAGCCCTCGCGTCCGGACCAACTCGTGGAGCGAGGCGACCGCGAGATGCGTCTTCCCGCAGCCTACCGCTCCCATGAACAGGAGGCCCCGTTCGGGCGGGCGTTTGGCCCACGCGTCGACGAACTCGCGTGTCCTCCTCCGGGCCTGCACGAGAGTCGGATCACCAGGCTCCCAGATCTCGAACCCGTCGATCGTGCAGTGCGCGTAGCGGGCCGGGATCCCTGCCGCCCGCACCAGCGCGCCGCGCTGGCGGGAAGAGCGGCAGGCGCACTGCACGGCCACTTCGTGGCCGTCCCGGCTCTCGATCCGCCAGCCGCTCCCGCCGCACGCGCTGCACGATTCGCCGCTACCGTCCGCCACGGCCGCATTGTAGCCGCTCGGGCGGCGTTCTCCTCCAGGGTAGACTCCGGCCGTGAGATCCGGCATCGGCCGCCCCCTGCTCAGGTGGTTTCGTGCCTCGGGCAGACCACTTCCCTGGCGCGGGCCCTTCCCTCGCGATCCCTACCGCGTGCTCGTGTCTGAGGTCATGCTCCAGCAGACCCAGGTCGAGCGAGTCCTCACCTCATACGGCGAGTTCTTGCATCGATTCCCGACTCTCCAGGTACTCGGAGCCGCACAGCTCGATGAAGTCCTCGAAGCCTGGTCGGGGCTGGGCTATTACCGACGTGCGCGCCTACTCCACGCGGCGTCCCGTGCCGTTCTCGAAATCGGCGGCTGGCCGTGCGAGGTCGCGGCGCTTCGCCGCCTGCCGGGGATCGGCGACTACACCGCCGCGGCTGTCTCGGCGTTCGCATTCGGTGGCGCCGAACCACCGGTCGACGGCAACGTCTCCCGCGTGGCGTGCAGGGTCCGCGGCCTGCGCCTCGCGCTCGGCAGCCGCGCGATCCTCACGGCGGGAAGTCGTCTCGGTCGCCAGGCGTACCGTGAGTCCGGCACGCCGGAGGTGTTCGAGGCGCTCATGGAGCTGGGGGCTCGGGTGTGCACGCCCGCCGCGCCGCGCTGCGCGGACTGCCCGCTTCGCCCGGTCTGCGCCGCGCACGCGAACGGCGTCCCCGAGGCCGTTCCCCTCCCGCAGAGAAGCAGGAGGGCGGAAGCGCACCGGTGGGCCGCCCTGTGGGTACGCGACGAGAGAGGCAGAGTCCTGCTCCAGCGGGTCGCGGAAGGCGGGCCCTTGGCCGGCCTCTGGCTACCGCCGTTCCGCCCCGTCGCCGGGCGACGCGAGGGCCCGCGCACAGCACGGAACATCGCCGCCGCGCTGGGCCTCTCCGCCCCGAGACAGGCCGGTCGGGTCCGCCACTCGATCACCCACCGTCGGATCGAGGTCGCCGTCTACCTGTGCCGCGCGTACCCCGGCGTACGGGAGTCCGACGAGACCTTGACCTGGGTCGACCCGGATCGACCGGGCGTCGCGACATCATCCCTGTTCGGCAAGATCCGCGCGGCCGCGAACGCCGCCACGCGACTGCCTGCCGCAGGACGAGGTGAGGAGGACACCCAATGACGAGGCCCGTCACGCCGCTGCTCACAGTCGACGCCGTGATCACCGACCCGGTGCGCGGCGTGGTGCTGATCCGACGGGGCAAGCCGCCGTTCGAGGGCTGCTGGGCTTTGCCCGGCGGCTTCGTCGATCCGGACGAAACCTGCGAGGCCGCGTGCGCGCGCGAGGCGCTCGAGGAGACCGGGCTCGACGTCCGGGTGTCCGCGCTCCTCGGCGTCTACTCGACCCCTCGACGCGACCCCCGCGGCCCGACCGTCTCCGCCGCCTACCTGTGCGCTCCGACCTCCGAGGCGATCACGGGAGGGGACGACGCGGCGGCGGCGGCGTGGTTCGACGACCTGTCCGGCCTCGAACTCGCCTTCGACCACGAGCGAATCCTCGCCGATGCGGGGTTCCGAACCGCGCGCGAGTAAACTCCGTTCAGCGCTCGATTTCGCCTTCGGGAGGGATCTCGAGTTCCGGCTCGGCCAATACCAGGCCGGTCTGCGCCACCGGCAACAGCACCATGTGCGGCTTGCCCTGGCTGACCAGGCGCAGTTCGTAGCACCCATCCGGACGGATCGCGACGAGGGTGCCCTGGGTGCCGTTGAGCCCGAGAATCTGACTGTACACCATCACCTTGGTCGGCAGTTCCATGAGCGCTCCCTGACGGTATTCTACTCTCCGGCCGGGCCGGCCATTCCGTACTCCTTCAGCTTCCGCTGCAGCGTCCGCAGGCCGATTCCCAGCAACTGCGCGGCGCGCGCCCGGTGGCCCCCGGTGTACGACAGGGTCTGGATGATCGCGTCGCGCTCGAGATCGGCGATCGTCCTGGGCGACCAAGGCCCGGTCGGCTCCTCTGGGCGCGCGGCGACGTTCACCGGACCGGCGTACTCAACCGGCAGATCCTCCAACCCGAGTTCGGTTCCGCGGGCGAAGAGGGCGAGGTTCTCGACGACGTTGCGCAGCTCGCGCACGTTGCCCGGCCAAGGCAGTTCGCGCATGCGCGCCATCAACGCCGGCGACACGCCGGTGATCTGGCGGCCGAGCTCACGGTTGAAACGACGGACGAAGTGTTCGACCAGCAGCGGGATGTCTTCTGGTCGCTGGCG
Organism: Acidobacteriota bacterium; assembly: GCA_040754885.1. Lineage (GTDB taxonomy): Bacteria > Acidobacteriota > Thermoanaerobaculia > Thermoanaerobaculales > Thermoanaerobaculaceae > JBFMCD01. The sequence goes on along the minus strand of JBFMCD010000091.1, from coordinate 57,266 downwards.
CAGCGGCGGCAGGATTATGGGCACCACGCGCAGTCGGAAGTACAGGTCCTGGCGGAACCGGCCGCCGGCGACCTCGCGCTCGAGATCGCGGTTCGTGGCGGCGAGGAGGCGGAAGTCCACGGCGATTTCGTCGTTCCCCCCGACGCGCGTGATCCGCCTCTCCTCGAGAACGCGCAGCAGCTTTACCTGAAGGTCGGCGGAGAGTTCGGAGATCTCGTCGAGAAACAGCGTGCCCCCGCTGGCGGCCTCGATCTTGCCGATCCTGCGCTGGTGCGCACCGGTGAACGCTCCCCGCTCGTGTCCGAACAGCTCCGCCTCGAGGATCTCCCCCGGGATGGCGCCGCAGTTCAGCGCCACGAAACTGCTCGACGCGCGCGGGGACATCTCGTGAATCGCGTTCGCGATCAGCTCCTTTCCCGTCCCGGACTCGCCGACGATGAGGACCGTCGATGGGGCCGGGGCCACGATCTGGACCCGTTCGAGCACCTGCCTCATCGCCGCGGAGCGACCGATGATGTTGTCGAACCCGACCAAGTGGTGCAGCCGCTCCCTGAGTTCGCGGCGCTCCTCCGAGAGCGCTCGCCGGTCGACCTGCGCCTCGACGCGCTTGCGCAACTCGAGCAGGTTCACCGGCTTGGTCAGGTAGTCGTCCGCTCCCGCCTGCAGCGCCCGCACCGCGCCGTCCACGTCCCCGAACGCCGTGACCAGGAGAACCGGCAACTCGGGGCGCAACGACTTGCTGCGCGAAAGCAGTTCGTGACCGTCCATACCCGGCATGCGGACGTCGGTGATCAGGGCGTCGAGCGATCCCTCCGCGTTGAGGACGCGCAACGCCTCCTCGCCCCCATCGGACTCGATCACTTCCAACCCGACACGCCGCAGCGCCATCGCCATGGCGGTGCGCGATCCCTCGTCGTCGTCCACCAGCAGCACGCGAGCCGTCGTCACCACGGGACTCCCTTCTCCTCGAGCATCTGCCGGAGCGCGTCCTCGTCGAGCACGACCACCCCGAGCGCCGCGGCCTTGGCCAGCTTCGAGCCCGCCTGTTGCCCGGCCACGACGTAGCTTGTCCGGCGCGAGACGGAATCGACGACCCGCGCCCCGGCGCCCTCGAGCAACCCAGCCACCTGCTCTCGAGGCCGGGAGAGCGTCCCGGTGAGCACGAACACCGCGCCGGCGAGCGGTCCGGTCCGCCCGGCGTCGTCTCCTTCGGCACGTTCGCGGGGATCGACCCCCCGCTCGCGCAGCCTCGCGACGAGGCGGCGATTCTCCTCCTCCCGAAAGTAGGCCGCGACGCTCGCAGCGATGACCGGGCCGATGCCCTCGACCAGCTGCACCACGTCCTCGCCGGCTTCGGCGAGAGCCTCGATGGAACCGAACCGGGCTGCGAGGAGCTTGGCTGCGCGCTCGCCGACGTGCCGCACGCCGAGCGCGGAGAGCAGCCGGTGCAGGGGCCTCCGTCGCGCGTCCTCGAGTTCGACGAGCAGGTTCGCCGCCGACCTCTCGCCCCACCCGGGCAGTTCGGTGAGGCGGACCGGGTCGAGATCCCACAGCGAGGCCGAGTCAGTGATCAGGCCGGCCTCGAGGAGCTGGTCGATCAGCCGGGCGCCCAGACCTTCGACGTCCATCCCGGCGCGCGAGACGAAGTGGCGGAGACGCTGCCGCTGCACCGCCGGACAGCGGCGATTCGGGCAGCGCACGACGACCTCGCCCGGCTCGCGAACCACGTCCGTGCCGCAGGCCGGGCACGCCGCGGGCATGGCGAAGGGTCGCGCGCCTTCCGGCCGCTCGGCGCAGTCGACGGCCACCACCTTCGGGATGACGTCGCCGCCCTTCGCGATCCACACGGTGTCGCCGACCCTGACGTCCAGGCGTGCGACCTCGTCCGCGTTGTGCAGCGTTGCCCTGGAGATCACGCTCCCGGCCAGGCGGACAGGCTCCAGGCTCGCGACCGGCGTCAGGGCCCCGGTTCGTCCGATCTGCACGGTGATGCCGACGACCCGTGTCCGCTCGCCCTCGGGCGGGTACTTGTAGGCGATCGCCCAGCGCGGGAACTTGCTGGTCGCTCCGAGGACCTCCTGCTCCGCGACATCGTCCACCTTGACCACCACGCCGTCGATGTCGAACGGCAGCGACGCCCGCTTCGCCCCCCACTCCGCGATGAACGCGTGGACCTCCGACAGGTCGGTGCAGCGCCGCCAGCCCGGGTTGACCTGGAAACCCCACTCCTGCAGCGCTTCCAGCGCTCCCGAGTGAGATCGGAACGCCGTGCCCTCGACACGCGCCACCTGGTAGGCGAAGTACGACAACTTCCTGCGGGCGCACTCCCGCGAGTCGAGCAACCGGATCGCACCGGCGGTCGAGTTCCTCGGGTTGGCGAAGGGCTCCTCGCCCTCCTCGCGCCGCCGTCGGTTGATCTCCTCCAGGACGTCGCGCGGCATGTACACCTCGCCCCGGACCTCGACCAGCGGGAGCGGAGCCGGCAGGCTCAGGGGCACGGTCCGGACCGTCCTGGCGTTGGCGGTGACCTCGTCTCCCACCTCTCCGTTTCCCCGGGTCACCGCGCCGGTCAGGATGCCGCCCTCGTAGACGAGCGAGAGCGAAACGCCGTCGATCTTGAGCTCGGCGACCAGCCCCGCGGGGGCGCGCCCGAGCGCTCTCGTCGCCCGGCCCAGCCACTGCTCGAGCTCTCCTTCGTTGTACGAGTTGTCGAGCGAGAGCATCGGCGACGCGTGCCGCCGCTGCGGCAGGCCCTCGACCGGCTCGCCCCCCACCCGCTGGGTCGGGGAATCGACCGTGAGCGCCTCCGGGTACTTCTCCTCGAGAGCCCGCAATTCCTCCATCAAGAGGTCGAAATCCCGATCACTGATTTGTGGTCGCGCCAGCACGTAGTAGAGGCGCTCATGCCGCCGGATCTCCTCCCGCAGACGGCGCGCGCGTGCGGCGACCCTCGCGTTCATGGACTCGTCGCTCCGGCCGGAGCCGTGATCGGCTTCCGTCGCCCACGCCGGCGGCGGCGCGCGGGTCGGCGCCCCTGCCCGCCGCTCGGGCCCTCCTCCACCGGCGCCTGGCCGTGGCTCAACCGCTCCAGCGCACCTCTCCAGGAGGCGATCGCCTCCACGTGCCCGCCCGTGGCCTCCGCCAGGTAACGGACGAGCTGCCAGGCGGTGGCGAAGGCCTCGTGGCGCGCCGATCGGATGACGACCTTGCTCGACCGGGGCGGAGCCGTCAGGCGTGGAAGCATCGCGTACGCGTGTCGGAGCAGGTGGGCACGGTGGTTCGACAGGGCGAGCCGGAGCGCGGGAGGGTCGAGGTGCTCGCGGAGCATCGCCGCAGCCTCCTTCTCCGGCACCGGAGCCCCCTCCCCCACACCCACGGCACGGAGGAACGAGGGCAGGAACAGCGAACCGATGGCGGCTTCCGGCGCCGCCTTCTCCACGCCCTGGTTGACGGCGCGGTCGGCTGCTCGAAGCAGCCGGAAAAGCAGGGCGTCCCGGCCGCCGACCAGCCCAACGCGTGCCTCGGGAACAACGTGCTCCAGGAGCCCGTGCAGTTCCAACCCGCGGAAGATCGCTTCCGAGTGGCCCCCCTCCAGGCTCTCGAGCAGCTCGTAGGCGATGCGGGCCGGGGCGGCGCGCCGGATCTCCGGCTGCATCTCGGCGATCGCCTCGGCCGTCGGCTCCTCGATCGCGAAGCCCAGCCGCGCCGAGTACTCGACGGCGCGCATCATCCGCACAGGATCCTCCGTGAACCGCACCGGCGGATCGCCGATCGTGCGGATCACGCCCGCTTCCAGGTCGGCGAGTCCGCCGACGTGGTCGATCACGGAGAAGTCGGCGACGTTGTAGAAGAGTCCGTTAACCGTGAAGTCCCGGCGCCACGCGTCTTCCTCCGGGGTGCCGTACTCGTCCGCCTCGGCCACCGGAGCGAGGGGCTCCGTCGCCTCCGCCTCGAGGTGATCGGGCGGCTCGGGCGAACGCCTGAATGTGGCGACTTCGACGATCTCGTCCGCGAAGGTGACGAGCGCGAGGCGGAAGCGCCGGCCGATCAGACGCGCGTTGCGGAACAGTTGGCGGACCTGCTGCGGGCGCGCGTTCGTCGCGACGTCGAAGTCCTTGGGCGCGCGGCCGAGGAGCAGGTCGCGCACGGCGCCCCCGACCATGTAGCCGAGGAATCCGGCCCCGTGCAGCCGGTACATGACCTTCAGCGCGTTGCGGGAGATCGAGGCCCGCGAGATTCTGTGCTCGGGGCGGGGTACGACGCGCGGCTCGGGTCTCGCGCCCGACGCGCCTCTCACGCGCCGTTCCGTTCCCCGCCGCCGGCAACGGACAGCACGATCTTGCCGAACTGCTCGCCGGCCGCCATCCGCTCGAACGCACGCCGGCCATCGGAGAGGGGCCACACCGAATCAACGACCGGTCTGAGTCCCCAGTCGACGGCGGATGCGATCAGCGCGTGCCAGTCCGCGAGGCTGCCCATCGTCGATCCCAGGATCGAGAGCTGGTTCCAGAAGACGAGGCGAATCTCCTCGGTCGGATTCGGCCCGGTGGTCGCCCCGCAGGTCACGATCCGGCCGCCCCTGGACGCGCTGCGCAGCGAACTCATCCAGGTCCGCTCCCCGGTCGTCTCGACGACCACATCCACCCCACGCCTGCCGGTCAGCGAACGGATCGACTTGGCGACGTCGTTCGAACGGTAGTTGATCGTGTCGTCGGCTCCGAGGTCGCGGGCCCGGGCGAGCTTGTCCTCGCTCGAGGACGTGACCAGGACCCTGGCCCCGAGTCGCTTGGCGATCGCCAGGGCGGCCAGGGCAACCCCGCCCCCGATGCCGTGGATGAGGACCGACTCTCCCGACTTCAGACCCGCCCTGGTCGTGAGCATGCGCCACGCCGTCAGAAAGGTGAGCGGAAACGCCGCCGCCTCGTTCCACGACAGATGCCCGGGCTTCCGAGCCAGAGCTGCCGTGGGTACGGCCACATACTCCGCGAAGGTACCGTTGGCGTGTTCCCCGAGGATCCGGTACTTGGCGCACAGCGATTCATCGCCCCGCCTGCAGTACTCGCACTCGCCGCACCACAACCCCGGGTTGAACACCACCTCGTCCCCGACGGACCACTCGCGCACGTCGCTCCCCACCGCCGCCACGGTGCCGGCGCCGTCGGCGCCGCCCACGTGCGGAAGCGTCAACGTGACGCCCGGAAGTCCGCTCAGGACGAAGAGGTCGAGATGGTTGAGAGCGGCCGATCGGACCCCGACGACTACGTGACCGGGAGCTGGTTCGGGACTCGGTATCTCCCCTACTTTTAGAACCTCCGGGCCGCCGTGTGCCGAGAACAGCAGTGCGCGCATCGATCCCTCCGCTGCGCCGCCATGCTAGCGCAGCCGCAATCGCTCTGTGAAGGAATCCGACGGCAGCCGGGAAGGACGAGGAGGCGCCGTAGCGAACGGCCGCCCCAGCGAACCGGGGCGGCCGTGTCTCTCACTTGCGCAGTCAGTTCGCGTTGTTGAACACCAACGGTCGCTGCACCCAGAAGTTGTGGAAGTCCGCGAAGTCGATCGACTCGATGACGAGCTGATGAACACCGTCGGTGTACTTGCTGGTGTCCAGGCTGTACTCGAAGCCGTTGTGGCGCGAGTACGGGTACGGCAGCCACGGGTACCTGGCCTCCACGTCCAGCCGCAGGAGATTGATCTTCACCCCCGGCGCCGCGACGAGCGACCCGTCGAGGATTCCGTCCACGTAGAAGTTGAGCTGCCGGACCGAGTTGTAGTCGATTACCCAGCCCTTGATCAGCTGCGTGTTGCGGATGTCCTGCATCAGCGCCGGCGTTTCCAGCTCGCCGAACGAGGGGTCGTCACCCTCGTCGTTGCAGTCGATGATCACCGGGATCTGGTCGACGATCACCGCCGGGCGCGTCGGGTCTTGCGTTCCCACCCTGATCGCCAGGTAGTGGAGCCCGCGGTGGAAGCCGCGCGAGAGCAGGTAGTCGGTGTCCACTGCGAAGAAGAACCCCGACTGCTTCGCGTCGGCGCCGAACTGCGGGTACTGGTAGAGCACATCCGGACGGTCCTTGCCGTAGCAGTTGACGTCCTGATAGAAGCGCTGCAGGTAGAAGCAGTCGGTCGCGGTGGACTTGATCACCGCGCCGTCGAGCAGGAGCTCGACGTACTTGATTCCCTCGTAGCGCGCGTTGTCGTTCTGGTCCACCACCCAGCCGGACACCCAGTCGATGTGGTTCGACGGGTCGTACTCGATTCCTGAGATCGCACCGGGAAAGTAGCAGCTCGTCGAGAATAGGTGGCCGTTGGGCATCGGCCAGTCGATGCGCCCGAAGGGCTCGAGCGTCGCGTAGTTGTTGTCGATCCAGACGGAGCGGGAACCGATCTCGCCGAGCAGCCCGTCGGCGTCCCAGGCCCGCACGACAAGCTCGTGGCGGCCGTTGGCGTACTGCGCCGTGTCGAGGTTCATTTGCCACCCGGACAGGAACGCCGCGGCGACGTCCGGGTGCGCGAAGGCGACGTCCGGCCTCGGGATCCAGTAGATCGCCTGGCCGACCACGCGCCCGTCGATCAGCACCTCGATGTCGGCCCGCGGCTTGCCGTCGGGCGCGGTCGTCGTGCGGATCGCCTCGTCGTCGATCGCCCAGCCGGTCACCGGCCACACGCCCGAGACGATCTCCTCCACTCCGACCAGGGCGGGGTCGCGCGGAGAGTCGAGCGCGCCGAACGGCGCCTGGTTGCCGCCGTTGTCGACTATCACGTCAATCGGCCCGAGCACGGCGGTCTCGTCGGTTCCGTAGTGAACCTCGATCGCCACGGTGTGCGGCCCGTCGAGGTAGTTCGCGGCCAGGAACGAGGTCGCGAAACCCTCGTCGTAGGGGAACTCCGCCCCCTCGAACGAAGGGTACTTCCGCCTCACGTCCGTGCGCGGCTGGTTGATGTCGGCGTCGTGCACGGCCACGCCGTCGACCAGCAGCGTCACCCGGGAGACCCCGCGCGCGTCGCGGACCCATCCCCTGACGTCCACGATTCCGAACACCGTCGCCCCGTCGGTGGGAGTATCGATGCCGAAGATGGACTGTTGAGCGACGGCCGCGGTGCCGCGCTTGTTGAGGCTGCCGCCAAACGCGACGCTGACGGCGAGCATGCACACTGCGACGACAACTAGGCTCTGCAAGGTTTTCCGCATCGCCAGGCCTCCCGGTCGTTCGTGGGTCACTGGTGCCTCTTTGCTGGCAACATAGAGGCCGATGGCCGAAAAGTCAAGGGGTACCGATGTGAGTGACCTCCTCTAGGAAGGATCTCACTGATCGGCGCAGCGCTTCCGGGTCATAGCCTCCCTCCAAGACAGAGAGAATCGGGCTTCCCTGGCTCGCTTGACGCAACAAGCGGCCTGCCGCCGCGAATCCGGCTTCTGTCACCCTGAGTCCGCCGAGCGGATCGGCCTCGTGGGCATCGAAGCCCGCGGAAACCAGCCAGCACGCGGGCTTCATCGCGTCGAGGACTTCGTCGAGCCCCGCAGCGATTGCATCCTCGAAGGTATCGTCCCCGGAAGCCGCGGCAACTGGCGTGTTTCTCGTGTATCCCCTGCCGCGGCCCTCGCCGATTTCGTCCCCGGCGCCTGAGCCCGGGTAGAAGGGATACTGGTGCACCGAGAAGAAGAACACGTCGTCGCGGCGCCAGAAGTGCTCCTGCGTTCCGTTGCCGTGGTGGACGTCGAAGTCGACGATCGCCAGGGGGCACACGCCGCGTGCGAGCAGCTCTTCCGCGGCGACCGCCACGTTGTTGAAGAAGCAAAACCCCATCGCCCGATCACGGAGTGCGTGATGTCCGGGCGGACGGACCGGCGACCACGTGATCCGCGTCACACCGGAAACCAGTGCGTCCACTGCGGCGAGCACGCTGGCCACCGCCGCCTCGGCCGCCGACGCGGTCCCCGCGCTCACCGGGTTGTCGTCGCAATCGAAGAGCCGAGGAGCGCTGGCGGCCGCGGCTCTCAGTCTCGCGACCTGGCGAGGGTCGTGAACCCTCGCGATCGCTCCCTCGACGCGAGAACTGTCCGCATCGACCGCGAGCGCGACGCTACCCTCCAGAGCGGCTCCGGCCAGCGCGGCCGCCATCCGCTCGGGACGCTCCGGATGCCCTGGGTTCGGAACGTGTTCCGCGCACGTACGAGACGCCGCGATTCCCAGGGTCGGAGTTGCCGCCATGACCGGACGATACTAACCTTGCGCGGTGCAAGGACCAAGTGGCGCGCCGTGGTGGAAACTCGTCGCGAGTCTGGCGCTCGCCGGAGCGCTGCTCGTCTACTTCCTTTCACGCGTGCCGATGGCGGACGTGGCGACCACGCTGGCCCGGATCCACCCGCTCTGGCTGACGGCCGCGATCGCCGCGTCGCTCGGCTCGTACTCGCTTCGAGCGCTGCGCTGGCGCGTGATCCTCAAGCCGCTCGGTTCGCCGCGGACCTCCGATCTGCTCGGCTGCACGGCTGCCGGGTTCGCCGCGTCCTCGGTCCTCCCGGCACGCGCCGGCGAGGTGATCCGCCCGCTGCTGCTCAGCGCGCGCACCGGCCTGTCGGCGGCCGGGACGATGGCCTCGGTCCTCACCGAGAGGCTCGCCGACCTGGCCACCATTCTGCTCATGTTCGGCGCCGCCGTTCCGCTCGCGCGCGGCGACCTCGCCTCCGAGGCGCTGCCGATGCTGCGCGACGCGGCGCTCTTCTCCGGCGCCGGCCTCGTCGTGTTCACGGCGGTCGTCGTCCTCCTGTTACGCAGGCGCGAACGCGCCGTCGGTCTGTTCGTCGGCGTGCTGCCGCGCAGGTTCCGCGAGCGCGCCGAGCGCTTCGGCCACCACGTGCTCGACGGCCTCGAGGCGGTGCGCTCGCCGGGCAGTCTGGCCGTCTTGTTCCTCTGGAGTCTCGCCGTGTGGAGCCTCTCGGTGGTCCAGGTGACGGCCCTCGCACGCGCCTTCGGGTTGCCGCTTTCCGTGCCCGCCTCCGCGGTCGTGATGATCGTCAGCGGGCTGGGCCTCGCGGTCCCCACTCCCGGCGGGGTGGGCGGGTTCCACGCCGCCATCCAGTTCACGCTCGCCCGTCTGGTCGGCGTCGATGTCGCGACCGCCACCGGGTTCGCCCTGATCCACCACGCCGTGTGTTTCGTCCCGATCACGATCCTCGGCCTCGCGTTCGTGGCCGTCATCGGGCAGTCGCTCGGCCGACTGCGCGGGTTGCCCGGCGAGAACGTCAGCGCGGAGAGGTGACGTGCGCTGCCCTTTCTGCGGCCACCCCGAGGATCGCGTCGTCGACTCGCGCGAACTCGCGGACGGGGGCCAGGTTCGGCGCCGGAGGGAATGCCTCGCCTGCGCGCGGCGCTTCACCACCTACGAGCGGGTCGAGGAAATGCCCTCGTTCGTCATCAAGAGGGACGGGCGCCGGGAGCCGTACGACCGTCAGAAGGTCCTGGCCGGGCTGCTCCGCGCGTGCGAGAAGCGCGCCGTCGGCCTCCGCCAGCTCGAGGAAGCCGCCGACGCCGTCGAGGCCGCGATCAACCGCAGCGACGAGCGGGAGATCCGGTCCGGGGACATCGGCAAGATCCTCATGCGCCGCCTGCGCGAACTGGACCAGGTGGCGTACGTGAGGTTCGCCAGCGTTTACCGGCGGTTCGAGGACGTCGAGGAGTTCTTCGACCTCCTGCAGCGTTTGAAGCGCGAGCGAGGAGCCGATTCGTGAGACGGCGATTGCCTTCGGGTTGGGAAATCGAGGCTCTCCAGCGTCACATCGACCAGTTGCTGGGCGACCTGGCGTCACCCGTGCAGCCGGCTTCCGGCTGGTCGCCGGCGGTGGATGTCGTCGAGGCCGAGGACCGCTACGTCGCGCGCCTCGACCTGCCCGGGTTGGCGGGCGAGGATCTCCAGATCGTGGTTCGGGAACGCGAGCTTCACATCTCGGGAAACAAGCGTCCGGATGCCCGTCTGAGCGCGGAGCGCCGCTATCACAGAATGGAGCGCGGCTTCGGCCCGTTCGCCATAGAGATCGCGCTCCCGGGCGCCGTGGACCCGTCGTCAACCGTCGCCGCGCTGCGCTCGGGGGTGCTCGAAGTGACGATGCCCCGCCGGTCCGACCGGCCGCACACGGTACACATCATCGACCTGAGCAACGAGGAGCCATGAGCGAACCGAACCACGTTCCGGACGAAACCCGCGAGGACGCGGTCAGCATCCCCGATGTCCTGCCGGCGATGGCGCTGAAGGAGGCCGTGCTGTTCCCCTTCGTCATGGTGCCGCTGTCGGTGGGCCGGGACCGTTCCGTCGCCGCCGTCGACCAGGCACTGGCCGAGAATCGCCTTCTCCTGCTCCTCGCCCAGAAGGACCCCAGCCAGGAGGAGCCGGCCGCCGGCGATCTCCACCAGATCGGCACGGTGGCCGGGATCATGCGGATGATCAAGCTGCCGGACAACCGTATCAGGATTCTCGTGCAGGGTCTGGCGCGCGCTCGCGTCGACTACTTCATGCAGGAGGAGCCGTTTCTCAAGGCTCGCATCACCCGCCTTGAAGATCCACCGAGGGAATCGGCGGGTCTCGAACTCGAAGCGTTCGTCCGCACCGTGCGGGGCAACCTCGAGCGCGTCGTCGAGCTCGGCAAGTCCATTTCTCCGGAGGTGATGCTCATCGCGACCTCGCTCGAGGACGGCGCTCGTCTCGCCGACCTCGTCGCCTCCAACCTCTCGCTCAAGGTCGACGAGGCTCAGCGGGTCCTCGAGACGATCGACGTCAAGGAGCGACTCTCCATCGTCAACGACCTGCTCCAGCATGAGATCGCCCTGCTCGAAGTACAGAAGCAGATCTCCAGCCGCGTGCAGGGAGAGATGGACAAGTCGCACCGCGAGTACCTGCTCCGCCAGCAGCTCAAGCAGATCCAGAAGGAACTGGGGGAGTCCGACGACGTCGACCAGGAGATCGAGCGCTACCACGCGCTGATCGAGGAGAAGCAGCTCCCTGACGAGGCGCGGCGCGAGGGCGAGAAGCAGCTCAAGCGGCTGCGCTCGACCAACTCCGAGTCGGCGGAAGCGTCGGTCATCCGCACCTACCTCGACTGGCTCACCGGCCTGCCGTGGAACACGCTGACGCAGGACAATCTCGACCTCGACAACGCCCGCCGCGTGCTCGACGAGGATCACTTCGATCTCGAGAAGATCAAGCAGCGGATCCTCGAGTTCCTCGCCGTCCGCAAGCTGAGACCCGATTCGAAAGGTCCGATTCTGTGTTTCGTCGGCCCGCCCGGAGTCGGAAAGACGTCGCTCGGCAAGTCGATAGCCCGCGCCCTCGGGCGCAAGTACCAGCGGCTGTCCCTCGGGGGGGTCCACGACGAGGCGGAGATCCGCGGTCACCGCCGGACCTACGTGGGCGCCCTGCCCGGGCGCATCCTGCAGGGGATCAACCAGGCAGGCACCTCGAACCCGGTCTTCGTCCTCGACGAGATCGACAAGGTCGGGCACGACTTCCGCGGCGACCCGCAGGCTGCGCTCCTCGAGGTCCTCGATCCCGAGCAGAACAACTCGTTCCGCGACCACTACCTGGATGTCTCGTACGACCTCTCGCGGGTGATGTTCATCGCCACCGCCAACGTCACCGAGACGATCCACCCCGCCTTCCTCGACCGCATGGAAGTGATCAACCTCTCCGGCTACACCGAGGAGGAAAAGCTCGAGATCGCCCGCCGACACCTCGTGCCGAAGCAGCTCCACGAGAACGGCCTGGAAGGCGGGAGGGTGCGGTTCACCGACGCCGGGTTGCGCCACCTGCTCAATCGCTACACGCGCGAGGCAGGGCTGCGCAACCTCGAGCGGGAAATCGGCTCGGTGTGCCGCAAGCTGGCGGTCAAGGTGGCCGAGGGCAAACGCGCGCCGTCGGTGGTCACGCCGCGGCTCGTCGAGAAACTCCTCGGGCCGGTGCGCTTCCTGCCCGAGGAACAGCTCGCGCAACCGCGCATCGGCGTCGCGACCGGCCTAGCCTGGACGCCCGTGGGCGGCGATATTCTCCACGTCGAGGCGTTGACCCTCCCCGGCAAGGGCGAGCTTCGTCTCACCGGCCATCTCGGCGAGGTGATGAAGGAGTCGGCTCAAGCGGCGCTCTCCTTCCTGCGAGCGAACGCCGCGTCGCTCGGGATTCCGGCGGACTTCCTCGACTCGCACTCCCTCCACGTTCACGTTCCGGCCGGGGCGATACCGAAGGACGGACCGTCGGCCGGTGTGACCCTGTTGACCGCGATGGCCTCGGCCGCCAGTTCCCGCCCGGTCCGCCACGACCTCGCGATGACCGGAGAGATCACGTTGCGCGGCGAGGTCCTGCCGGTCGGCGGCATCAAAGAGAAGGTCCTCGCCGCGCTGCGCGCGGGGATTCGCGAAGTGGCGCTGCCGCGCGAGAACCAGCGCGACCTTGCCGACCTCCCGCCCGGCCCGCGGCGCCAACTGCGCGTGCAGTTGCTCGGCAGCGGCGCAGACGCGCTCAGGCTCGCGTTGATGCCGGCGACGTCGGACGGCGCGGAACCCGCGCCCTGACAGCGCGACGGCCGCCCGCAAAGCCGCGATCCGGGCGTGACTGACTCAAGCGCGCGGCGCGCACCCGACCACCGAGCGGAAGTAGTCGATGGTCCGGATCAGGCCAGCTTCGAGCGGCACCCTCGGGCGCCACCCCAGGCGGGTGAAGGCCAGTGTGATGTCGGGCTGACGCACCTTCGGATCATCGACCGGCAACTCGCTGAAGACGACCGGTGAGTTGCTTCCGGTCAGGGCCCGGATCGTCTCGGCGAAGCGCCGCACGGTCATCTCGGCGGGGTTGCCGATGTTGACCGGATCGGCGACCTCGGAGAAGAGTAGGCGCACGATCCCGTCGATGAGGTCGTCGACGAAGCAGAACGAGCGCGTCTGTGAACCGTCCCCGAACACCGTCATCGGCTCGCCGGCCAACGCCTGGCAGATGAAGGCCGGGACGACTCGCCCGTCGCGCGCCCTCATGCGCGGGCCGTAGGTGTTGAAGATGCGCACGATCCGGGTGTCGACCCCGTGGAAGCGGTGGTACGCCATGGTCATGGCCTCGGCGAACCGCTTGGCCTCGTCGTACACGCCGCGCGGTCCGACCGGGTTGACGTTCCCCCAGTACTCCTCCTGTTGCGGATGGAGCAGCGGATCGCCGTACACCTCGGAGGTCGAGGCGAGCAGGAACCTGGCGCCCTTCGCCTTGGCCAGTCCGAGCGCCTTGTGAGTGCCCAGGGAACCGACCTTCAGGGTCTGAATCGGCAGCTCCAGATAGTCGATCGGCGACGCGGGCGAGGCGAAGTGGAGGACGTAGTCGACCGTTCCCGGGACGTGGATGTAGTTCGTCACGTCGTACTTCTCGAAGGTGAAGCCGCTCCGTCCGAAGAGGTGCTCGACGTTGACCAGCGAGCCGGTCAGCAGGTTGTCGATGCACACCACCTCCATCCCCTCCTCGAGCAACCGCTCGCACAGATGCGAACCGAGGAATCCGGCCCCTCCGGTCACCACCGCCCGTGCCGCCATGCCCACCTCCGCCGGCATTATCCCCCACCCCGACGGGTGCCCGGGGTCGGGGGACAGGGATCAGGGAGCCGAACGCGCCGCCCTTGCGCCCCCCGCTCGCTCACCCCTTGCTCAAGGCCCCTTGCATTCGCCGGCGGCCGGGTTCAAAATGAATGAGCGTTCATTTAGCGCGCGTTCGCGAGGAGAGAAAGGAGGGCAACGTGGGGTACAAGGGCGATCTGAGGGACGTGAAGTTCCAGCTCTTCGAGTGGCTGCCGACCGAGGGACTGCTCAGTCGGGAGCTCTTCTCCCAGTGGGAGAAGGACTCCGTGGAGATGGTGCTCGACGAGGCCTACAAGCTGGCCGAGGAGCAACTCGCGCCGACCAACGCCGACGGCGACCGGATCGGTGTCAAACTCGAGGGCGGCCAGGTCAAGATGCCGCCGTCGTTCCACCCTGTGTACCAGAAGATCTGCGAGGGCGGTTGGATCGGCTGCATCAACAACCCTGCGTTCGGCGGCATGGGCCTGCCCGAGGTATTCGGGACCGGCATCAACGAGTTCTTCTTCGGCGCCAACATGTCGCTGTCGCTCACCGCACTCCTCACCCGCGGCGCCTCCTACCTGGTCGAGAAGTTCGGCACCGACGAGATGCGCGCGCTGTTCTGCGAGCGCATGTACACCGGCCAGTGGGCCGGCACGATGTGCCTGACCGAGTCGCAGGCAGGGTCGGACGTCGGCGCTTCCACGTGCCGGGCGGTCAAGCAACCGACCGGTCGCTACCTGATCCAGGGCGAGAAGATCTTCATCACCTCCGGCGATCAGGACATGACCGAGAACGTCGTACACGCGGTGCTCGCCCGCACGCCGGGCGCTCCCGACGGCACCTCCGGCCTGTCGCTCTTCATCGTGCCCAAGTTCAGGGTCAATCCCGACGGCTCGCTCGGCGAGTTCAACGACGTCACTTGCGAGAAGATCGAGCATAAGCTCGGCATCCACGGCTCGCCCACCTGCGTGCTCGTCTTCGGCGCCAAGGACGCCTGCGAGGGCTTCCTGCTCGGCGACGAGCACCAGGGCATGAAGCTGATGTTCCACATGATGAATCCGGCGCGGATCGAGGTCGGACTGCAGGGAGCTGCGCTCGCCTCGGCGGCGCACCAGGCGGCGCTCGACTACGCCAAGACGCGTCTGCAGGGCCGGCACTGGACGAGGTTCAAGGACCACGACGCCCCCCAGGTCCCGATCGTCGAACACCCCGACGTCCGGCGCATGCTCTTCACCTCCGGCGCGTACGTGCAGGCGATGCGCGCCCTTCTGATGCAGACCTCGTACTTCATCGACATGAGCCGCGCCACCACCGGCGAGGAGTCGGAGCGCTACCACTCATACGTCGAGGTGTTGACGCCGGTGTGCAAGGCGTGGGCCTCCGACTGGGGCTTCCGCGTCGCCGAGTGGTGCCTGCAGGTGTACGGCGGCTACGGCTACACCACCGAGTACCCCGCCGAGCAGTACCTGCGCGACGCCAAGATAGCCTCGATCTACGAGGGCACGAACGGCATCCAGGCGCTCGACTTCGTCGCCCGCAAGCTGCCCGCCAAGGGCGGCAAGCCGATCCGCGACCTCCTCGGCATGGCCGAGGGCACGTTCAAGAAGCTCAAGGGCGACAAGCAGTTCATGGAGCCGGCGTGGATTTTGGCGGCCGCGCTCAAGCAGATCGAGGACATCTCGAAGGCGCTCGGCAAGCGGCCCGACGCGCCGATGATCGTCATGCTCAACTGCGTGCCGTTCCTCGACATGATCGGCGATGTCCTGGGCGCCCACTTCCTGCTCGAGCAGGCGGTCATCGCACGCGAGAAGCTGGCCGCCATCGCCAGTGCGAAGGGCGTCAAGACCGACGACAAGAAGGCGATGCAGGCGCTGTTGGCGGACGACGGCGAGGCCGCCTTCTACCACAACAAGGTCCTGTCCGCCATTCACTTCGCCTACCGCGTGCTGCCCGGCGTGACCGCCAAGGCGGTGGCGATTCGCTCCGCCGAGATGACCCCGCTCGAGGCCGTGCTGTAGGCCTCAGGACAAGCCGTGAGCACCCCGCCCCGCGGCGTACTACGCCGCGGGGCTTCGTTTTGTCTCCGCGCTTGTCTAGGATGCATGGCCATGGAAGCGATCTCCGGCACGGTGCTCCTGGTCGAGGACGAGGAGGAGGTGCGGGCTGCGCTCGCCGACTTGCTCCGCGCCGGCGGCCACGTCGTGATCGAGGCGAGCGCGGGCGCCCGCGCCCTCGACCTGCTGCGGGCCAGCGCGGTCGACGCCGTGCTTCTCGACCTCGGTCTGCCCGATCGAGACGGCCAGGATCTCATTCCGGAGATGCGGGCGATCGACGACCTGGTACCCGTGGTCGTTCTCACCGGACGCGGCGCGATCGAGACCGTCGTCGAGGCGATGAAGCGCGGGGCGGACAACTTCCTCGTCAAGCCGGCCGACAGCTCCACCGTTCTCGCCGCCGTGAATCGATCCCTGGCGGAGGGACGCCAGCGCCGCCGGGCCGTCACCGCCCTCGCGGAACTGGGCCGCCGCGGCGCGAAGGTCCCCGTCGGTTCCAGCCAGGCGATGCGGCGCGCCCTCGATCTCGCGGCGCGCGTCGCCGTCACCGACTCCTCGGTCGTGTTGATCGGCGAGTCCGGCTCCGGCAAGGGGATGCTCGCCCAGCTCATCCACGGTCTCTCGCGCCGCTCCAATGGACCGTTCCTCGACCTGAACTGTGCCGCACTGCCGGCGCAGCTCCTCGAGTCCGAGCTGTTCGGCCACGAGCGCGGCGCCTTCACGGACGCGCGCGACGCGAAGATGGGGTTGCTCGAGGTGGCCAACCACGGCACCCTCTTCCTCGACGAGATCGCCGAGATGGACCTTGCGGTGCAGAGCAAGCTGCTCAAGGCGCTGGAGGATCGTCGATTCCGCCGGCTCGGCGGCGTTCGGGAGACCACCGTGGACGTCCGGGTGGTCGTCGCCTCACAGCAGGATCTGAAGGCGGCGGTCGACTCCGGCCGCTTCCGCGCCGACCTCTACTACCGCCTCAACGTGTTCCGGATCGACCTCCCCCCGCTGCGTTCGCGCTCGGAGGACACCCTCGAGATCGCCATGTCGTTCGTGGCCGAGCTCAATCCGGTCCTCGGCCGGCGGGTGTCCAGGATCTCGGAGCGGGCCGGGCAGGTGCTCACCGCCTACGCGTGGCCGGGGAACGTTCGCGAGCTGCGCAACGTCGTCGAGCGCGCCATGATCCTCGCCACCGGCGAGGTGCTCGGCGTGGAGCACCTCTCGGTCGACCTGCGCCGGCGGACGGACGCGGAGCGGCTGCAGACGCTCGCCGAAGTCGAGGCGGCGCACATCAGGGAGGTTCTGGGCGCCTGCGGAGGGAACGTCTCCCGGGCCGCCGTCCTCCTCGGCGTCGCGCGTTCCACCCTCTACGAAAAACTGCGGGACCACGGCATCGTGGTCCCCCGAGAGAGAGGAGAGGGAGTGGGAGGAACGCTCAGAGGCTCGCGATCGTGACCAGGACGTGGGGGCGGCACACGACGCGCCCCTCCGCCGGGGAACCGGTCACGCCGGCGCCATCACATGCCGCGTTGATTGCCTGACGCTCCGCCCGCTGGACGGATGCGTTGTGGGTGGCCTTCAAGCCCCGCACCGCTCGCGTTTCGAGCGAAGGCCCGGCGGCGGAGTCGAGTTCCAGGGTGCTGTCGATTTCGAGCGAAGCGGTCTGCACTGCGACAACCGGCACTACCCTCGCGCCGACCGACAACGACGCGGAGGTCTCCCCCCACGTCTCCGATGTCGTGATTGCCGCCGCCGTCAGTGCCAGGACCAGTGCCCTTGCTCGCATCGTCCGCTCCCGCTGCCTGGCCAGAGCGAGAGCGGTGCCACACCCGCGATATCACATCAACATCATTATTATCAATTGCTTGCGATGAACGTCCCGCAGCTACCCGTCCCGCGAGAATGACCGCTTTCCGGACACGCCCCCAGGCGAGTCCCGGCCCGTCATCTCTTATCTGCTGTCACATATCGGTTTATCGACCGTCCATCGCGGCGCGTTCGGTTTGTCCGCAAATCGAACGCACTTCGCGTCGTCACGGCCCGCCCTCTCAGGGGCATTCGAGGCGGACAACGAAACCCGCTCGGTCTTCGGTCAGGTCGATCTCCTGCAGCGGCACCTCGACTGCTGGAAGCGGCGGGACCACGCCGGATACGTCGATCGCGAACGCGTAAACGCCGGGAGGCACCTCGTCGAAGACGAACCCGCCGCTGCCGCTGGTCGTCGCCGCCAACTCGGCTGTCGATGACACGAGGCGCACGACCGCGCCGGCGACCGGCAGGACCCGATCGCCCTCGCAACGAACCACCGCTCCCTGGAAATAGCTGAACACCGAAAGTTGGAAGTCGGCCCGGTTGATGCCGCCGGCGGCGACCTCGAGCAGACGACTCGAACCCCCAACGCCGGCCTCGCGCGGCCGCAGCGTTCCGGAGTCGAGCGTGACCGAGGCAGCACCCACAGGGACGCCCCTGATCCGGTAGCGGCCGTCGCGTCCGGTGGTCGTGCGCCGGTCGTCGTTGACCAGAACGCGCACCCCTGCTGCCGGCTGGTCGCCCCGGGTGACCAGCCCCTCCACCGTCCCCACCGCAACACCGGGTGGCGAGATCCCGAGCGCCGACATCACCTGTTCGAGGCGCCTCCAGCCCAGCGCGTATCCGAGGTCGACGATCACCTCGCTGCGCGCCACGTTCGCGCGCGCTGATCCGACGGCGAAAGCCCACTGGCCACGCAGCTGCAGGTACAGACCCCTGCCCGCCAGTTCCCGGCGGATGCCCCCGATCGCGTAAGCGTCCACGAGGTCGCCGGCTTGACCCTCTCGCCACACCCCACCCACACCCGTGATCGCCGAGTAGCGCCCGCGCAAGGGAAAATCGGCCGTCACCTCGGCGCTGACACCGTTGGACTCCCGGCGCTCGGCGACCGCCGACGCGTTGACGATCAGCGAGGGCCCAACCACCCGCCTGGCCACCAACCAGATCTGGCTCAGCGCGCGCTCCCCGCCCCACAGGTGTTCGGCGGAGAGCTGGACCAGCTCGAACTGGGTCGACCAGCCGGTGGTCAGCGAAAGGCGGTGAGGGTTCTCGATCCCGGGCGCGATGCTGATCGCCTCCCAGATCGTCTCGTTCCGGCCGTAGGTCAACGAAAAGAACGGCCGATTCGAGCCGAGGCGGTGAGAGATGCCGAGCGTGCCCCGCACGTCCCTGCGGTGCCGCTCGATCGACTGCTCGTACCAGTTCAGGGAGCCCGTGACCGTGGTGGCCTCCGCGGCACGCCACACCGCCGAGGCGTCCACCCCACTCTCCCCCGGCCGGAACAAGGGATACAGGTAGGGGAACTCCGAGCCGAAGTGGTAGGCGGAAGCGCAAAAATCGAGCGCAGCGGCTTCCCCCTGCACGCCCGTCCGCACCGCGAGAGCCGAGGAGCTGGCGCCGAGTCCCTCGACGAAACCCACCATTCTTCCCCCGAGTCTGCGCCTCGCTCCAACGGTTGCCACGGCGACGTCGCCCATCTCCTCGCCGGACTCGACGTTCAAGGCGTCCTCCAGGCCGGTCACCGAGAGGTCCAGCCACCCCCAGCGGTACCGCCCTTCGTGCCGCACGGCGAGCACACCGGGCTCCGGCGCGTCACGATCGCTTCCGGGCGCCGAGAAGTACTTCGCGCGCCCGGCGGCGAGGTGCAGGTGCGACTCTTCGGCACCGACGCTCAGCGACACCCCGGTGAGCAGGAAGCTGGCCTCCCGTCCGGGGATGTCGAGGCCGGCCGGAGCGGAAGACTGCACCAGGACGTCGCCGGCGGTGAGCGTCGCCCCACGGGAGGAGAAAGGCAGATCGCTCACCTCCACGAATCCCTGCCAGGTGGTGAACGGGAAACCGTCGGCGAAGGACAGGGTCAACGTCGGCCCCGAGGCGAGTGTCTGGCTGCCGAAGACGCGGAACGAACCTCGCGTGCTCGAGCCCGAGACGGGCGTCAGGGCGCTGCGGCTGGAGAACCAGAAGTTGAACGTGCCTGGCGTCGGCGCCGTATCGGGCCCGGTCTGACCGGCGGCCAGCCGCACTCCGAGGAAGGCGATCGCCGCTAGGGCCGAGGCGGCAGCGTGAACTCGGCCTCGTGGACGGTCTCGACTCCCGCCGTCAGCTGCAGCCGTGCCGATAGCCCACCTCCGGGTACGGGGCCGAAGCGCGGCGTCCACACCCGCAGCTTGCCGGGGAGGATCGGCTCGGCACCCTCGTTGAGCCGGTACACTTCGTCGAAACCCGACGCGGCCTCACGCACCCTCAGCGTCCCCAGCACCTTGAGGTTCCGGCCGCCGGGGTTGCGCATGTCGAGGCGCAGTTCGATCCCGTCGCCCTCGGATACCCTGCCCAACTCCGCGCGCAGCACCTCGGGTCGCGCGGGCTTCTCCGCGTTGTCTTCGAGGTAGATCGGCACGCCGAGGCGCGGCACGACCAGGACACGCGTCCCCTCGCGCTCGCCGAGTTGCGGCGTCGAGACGAAGAAGAGCATCGCGCGGCGCTGCGTTGCCCCCTCCGGCAGGGACGCGGAGACGCGGAAGAAGGCGCGCTGGCCCGGCCCTACCGCCGCGCGCAGCGGAGAGACGCGCAGGTACGGCACCAGCGTCGAGGCCCCGGTCCCGGGAGGCTGCTCGATCACCTTGTTTCCCTCGTCGACGTCGAAGTCGACCAACTCGATGCGCACCTCGAGCGCATTCGGACTTCGATTCTGGAGCGAGAGCGTCTCGGTGAAGGCCGCGCCGGGCTTGACCGCCGCCTCGACGCGCGAAGGCGAGATGGTGATGCCGATCTGCCCGGCGGCGGGCACCGCCCACGCCGTCAAAGCGGACAGCGCCCACGCCAGCCGCACGACCGTTCTCCCGCCGCTCACGTCGTGGTCCAGCTTACCAGGGCTCGACGCGGATGCCGAGCGAGGCCGTCCACGAGCCGGTCGGGTCGGTGTCGGTCGGCGCGAGGCGCAGGTCGATGACGACCAGGTCGCCTCCGGGACGAGTGGCGCCGCCGCTGGCGACAATCGCGGGGGTTCCCGGGACGAAAGGCATGAACGACCCGGCCCGCGAGCGCCACGACAGCCGCCCCGCCGGGGGCGTCGCGCCCCCCAACCCGGCGCTCCACCCGCGGTGTTCGACGACCACGCGGTAGGGACCGGGCGAACTGACCCTGGCCACGATCGCCCCGGGCGCGAGAACCTCATCGCCCGGGACGGCGCCGGCGAAGTCGACCTGTGTCGACTCGACGGCCAGCACCGGCGTGCCCACCGCCGCTGCGCGCCCGCCGCGCAGAGTCCTGCGCGGCGCCCGCGCGGACGGCGCGGGGACGTGAGCGGGGCCAGCCGTGCGTTCCACCCGCTCGACGCGCGCCGACGGAGGCGCCGCCGAGACAGGCACCGCTCCTGGGCCGAGCAGGAGCCCGGCCAGGAGCGGCAGCGAAGTGAGTCGAAAGGTCATTGGCGTCGAGGCCAGAGGACCGCGGCGGTTCCCCCGGTCGCACCCACCGCGGGCCTAGACGGTCGAAGCCGTCAGCTGCACGGTGAACGTCGTGACTCCGACCGCGTCCGTGTCCTCAACGATGAGCTGGAAGTCGAGATCCCCGGTCGCGCGGTGGTTCGTGCCGGCACCGACGTTGGCCATACCCGTGTAGACGTCGTTGCCCGATGCCGCGATGTCCACCCAGCCCTGGCTCGTGCCCGTGCCAACTCCGCCGACCGTCGCCGCCTCGATTCTGACATCCAGATCTCCGAGAACCAGAGACCCACCTGACACCGACGATGCCCCGGTCTCGATCTGGGCGGCCCGCCGGGGTGCGATGTCGAGGGTCCACGTCGTCGCGTTGTCGTACTCCCAGGTCGCGAATCCGTCGCCTGCGGCGCATGTCTTGCCGTTAAGCGCGCTCACGCACGCGGCGTCGACAGCCTGGAAATCGACGGCTCCGGCGGCGATGTCGAAGTTGATGACGCCAGTGACGGCGGCAGTCACCAGCACCGTGTCGGAGTCGCTCTGCGCCAGCACCGGCGTGGCGGCAAGGGCGAGGAGCAGCATGCCGAGTACCAGTTTCCTCATGTCTCCCTCCTCAGCGGCCGGTTCCCCAACCGGCCGAATTCGTTCCGATCGCCGTTGGTCTCGGCCCAAGCAGGGCCAGCGATCAAGCTGGGCTTTGCGACTTTCATGCCAGTTCCCCTGCCACTGACAATAGATACGGAAAAGGGCCAGAATCGCGCCGAATGTACTACACAAGTACACTAGTGAAGGTTCAGCCCCGCGCGGTACGTCACATCGGACCTCGACGAGCGACGCTCCGCGTCACTGCTCGGCGAGCGCCGCCAGGGCCCGCTCCAGCGCCTCGGCGTCCTCCTCGGCGGCGGCCCAGTCGTCGGTGAGCACCCCCACCGACTCGCGCAGATCCTCGGCCTCGGCGGCCAGGCTCCGGGCGCGCGCGGGGTCGCTGAACACCTCGCGCCGGCACAGCAACTCCTCGATCTCCCTGCCGCGCGCCTCGGCGGCCTCCAGCTCCGCGAGCAGCGCGTCGGCGGCGAGTCTCGCCTTCGCGGCGTCGCGCCGCAGCCTCCTGCGCTCCTCCTCGGCCGCGCTGCGCCGCGTCGCCGTCCCCCTCTCCTCTTCGCGGGGTCGCGCCGGCTGGGCGGCCAGACCGATGCGCGAGAACGCTTCGGCAACGGTTCCGAGCTGGTCGGTCGCGCCCCCGTCGAGGAGCAGCACCCGGGTGGCGACACGCTCGACCAGACGGCGGTCGTGGCTGACCAGCACGAGCGCCCCTGGGAACTGCTCGAGCGCCTCCTCGAGGGCCTCGCAGGTCGGCGTGTCGAGGTGGTTGGTCGGCTCGTCGAGCAGCATCAGGTTGGGACCGCCGGCGATCAGCCGGGCCAGGGACAGGCGCGCGCGTTCCCCTCCCGACATCGTCCGGGTGGCCGCCTCGGCCCGTTCGCCCGAGAAGCCGAAGCGTCCCGCCCAGGCCCGGGCGTCGGCCGGGGCCCAGTCCGGGCGCGCCTCGAGCAGGATGCCGAGAGCGTCGGCCCCGGGCGGCAGGTCGGCGTGGTCCTGGTCGAAGATCCCGGGAACCACTCCCCGACCGAGCACGATGCGCCCGTCGAGCGGCGGCTGTTCGCCGGCCAGGCAGCGCAACAGCGTGGACTTCCCGGCCCCATTGCGCCCGACGATGGCCAGCCGCTCGCGACGGCGCAGGACGAAGCTCACTCCGCGCAACATCGGGCGCTCGTAGCCGACGGCGATGTCCTCCGCTTCCAGGACGCGGTCGCCGCTGCGGCCGGCCTCCGGCCAGCGCAACCGGGTCGCCTGCGCGTCGGGCTCGGGCGGTTCGAGTCGCTCGACCCGGTCGAGTAGCTTCTGCCGCGCCTGCGCCTGTCGCGTGTTCTGGCCGGCGATGTTGCGCCTGATGAACTCCTCCTGGCGGAGGATCTCCTGCCGCTGCAACTCGTACTCGCGGCGCTGCTGGTCGCGTCTGACCTGTCGCTCCCTCCGGTAGCGCGCGTAGCCGGACGGGTAGCGTTCGAGGCGACCGCCGTGCAGTTCGAGTATCTCCCCGCCGACACGATCCACGACCTCGCGGTCGTGACTGACCAGGAGCAGACCGCCCTCGCGCCTGGCCAGCTCGCCGGCGAGGAACTCCACCCCGATCAGGTCGAGGTGGTTGGTAGGCTCGTCGAGAAGCAGGAGGTCGGAGGGAGCGAGCAGCGCGCGCACCAGCGCGGCACGCGTCCTCTCCCCCCCCGACAGCGTTCCCAGCC
Source organism: Acidobacteriota bacterium (assembly GCA_040754885.1). GTDB lineage: Bacteria > Acidobacteriota > Thermoanaerobaculia > Thermoanaerobaculales > Thermoanaerobaculaceae > JBFMCD01. Next base: position 33,876 of record JBFMCD010000091.1, on the reverse strand, counting down.
TGCGTGGGTGGTACGCACGACCAAGCCCGATCGCGTCGATCGCCGTCTCGACTCGCGGACGGACGCGGTAGCCGTCGAGTCGCTCGTACGACTCATGGAGCTGGTGGAAGCGTGCCGCGGCGTCCGGACCTTCGCCCGTTCCCTGCTCGTGCGCGGCCATCTCGCGCTCGATCGCCACCACTTCGGCGAACGCTTCGAGACAGAAGTCGAGGACGGTCTGGTCGTCGGCTCCCTCGAGCAGCTGCTCGAGACGGGCGACGGTCAGCCCTTTCGCCCGCGACACCGTGCCTCCGTCCGCGTCCTGCAGCCCGGCGATCACGCGCAGCAGCGTCGTCTTGCCGCTGCCGTTGCGCCCGAGGAGGATCAGCTTCTCGCCGGGGTTGTGCTGCAACGTCACGTCGCGCAGGACCGTGCGGCCGGCGAAGGCCACCGCCACGCCGTCGAGGCGGTAGAGCACGGCTCACCCCTCGTGACGGCTGGCGATCAGCGGACGGGGCCGTGGCGCGGCCTCGGCGATGCCGAAGGCGCCGCGAACCCGCCCGCACAAAGCCTCCGCGTCCACGCCGCGTGCGCCGAGCTCGAGCGTCGCGAGCGGCGCCCCGGCCTCCACGCGATCCCCGATCCGTGCGTGAACGACGACCCCGGCCGAGGTGTCGACGGTATCCCCGAGACAGCGGCGACCGGCGCCGAGCGCGACCGCTGTCCACCCCAGCGCTTCTCCATCGACGTCGTTCACGAAGCCGGTCGAGGGCGCCGCGACGACGACGCGCTCGCGTGCGACGGCGAGGCGCGCGGGGTCGGGATCTCCACCGTGCGCCCGCACGATCTCGTCCCACTTCGCCCGCGCCCGGCCGCGCTCGAGCGCTTCGCGCAGTTCCCGCTCCGCCCGGCCCCGGTCTCCGCCGTCGAGTGCGAGCACCTCCACCGCGAGAGCGAGTGTCAGGTCGCGCAGACGTGCGTCTCCGCGCCCCTCCAGCACGTCGAGCGCGGCTCTCACCTCGCACGCCGTACCCAGGCGATTTCCGAGCGGCTCGTTCATGTCAGAGACCACGACGGCAACGGCGACACCGGCGTCGCGGCCGGCCCCGCTCAGACCCTCCGCCAAGCGCTCAGCCTCGTGGACGCTCTTGCAGAAGGCGCCCCTCCCCCACTTGACGTCGAGCACCAGGCGCGCCGCTCCCACGGCCAGTTTTTTCGACATGATCGAGGCGACGATCAGCGGCAGGGACGGGACCGTGCCGGTCACGTCGCGCAGCGCGTACAGCCTGCGGTCGGCCGGCGCGATCTCCTCGCTCTGAGCGGCGAAACACACGCCGCACCGGTCGAGCCGCTCGCGCGCCGAAACGAGAGACAGCGCCGGCTCGAAGCCGGGCATGGCGGAGAGCTTGTCGAGCGTTCCTTGAGTGTGCCCGAGTCCGGCCCCGGCCATCATCGCCACGGGAACGCCGCACGAGGCGACGAGCGGCGCGAACACCAGCGACACGGTGTCGCCGACTCCTCCCGTGGAGTGCTTGTCCACGGCCTCCGGGTAGGTTCGGCCGAGATTCCAGACCGCGCCGGAATCGCGCATCGCCTCGACCAGCGCCCGGGTCTCGCCGGCGGTCGCGCCGCGGATGCAGATCGCCATCAACATGGCGGCGAGCTGCTCGTCGGGGATCGACCCGTCGGTGGCGCCCGCGACCATCGCTCGAATCTCCGCGGCCGACAACTCGCCGCCGTCGCGCTTGCGGGCGATGGACTCGACGAAGCTCACGTCGTCAGCTGTTCGCCGCGAGTTGTTGCCGCGCCTCGGCCGCGAACGGCGAGTCGGAGTGCTCGTCGACCAGCCGGCGCAGAGCCTTCCCCGCCTGCTCCGGCTTGCCGGCGCGTTCCCAGACCCGAGCCAGCTCGCGCAGCGCCAGATCGGCGGGCAGTCTGGGGTCGGTGCCGGCGGCCATCGCCTCGAGTTCCTTGGCCACCTGCTCCCCTTCCCCGGCCGCGGCGCGCAACCGCACGAGGTCGAGCATCGCCATCCGCACGACCGGCTCGTCGGTGCGCTTCGCGGCCAGCGCCTCGAGCTGCCTACGGGCCGCCGCCACGTCGCCGCGGTCGGCGGCGATTCGCGCGAGGTAGAGCTTGGCCATGCGCGCCTGCGGAGTCAGCCAGTAGCGGGAGGCGATCCGCTTGAACCCCTCCTCCGCCGCGCGGGTGCGCTCCGTCTCGGTTGCGAACTTGATCTTCGCGTCGGCCGGAGCGGCCGCTCCGACCGGCGCGTTGTACGTCTCCAGGGCGCGGCCGAGCCCCTCGCCCGCGCTCGTCGAGCGCGACGCGAGAAACGCCGTGACGCCCCAGTACACGAGCCCCACCAACACCGCACCGCCCAGCCCGATCGCGGCCTGACGCCAGTTCTGCCCGAGCCAGTGCGTGGCGCGGTCGATGACGGTGACGAACTCGTCCTTCTTGATCTGCTTGCGGGTCAGGCGTCGGGCCACGATGGCACTCCCGGTCGGTTCCGCGACTTCACTTGGCGGCCGGCGCGGCAGGGCGCGGCCACGGGAAGCGCTGGTTGTAGAGCTTGACGACGGCGGCCGTGATGTCGGCGGAGTTGGCCAGGTACGCGATGGTGGTGGTCTCGGGGTCGATCACGAAGACCGCCGTGAAGCGGTTCTGATCCGCGTAGCTCGTGACCACCTCCTGGAGGTGCTTGCCCATCTCTCCAAGGACGCGGGTCTGCCTCTCGTCGATGTCCCGCTGCGCCGAGCGCTGCTTGTCCTCCGCCTCGCGCTGCTTGGCGACCAGTCGCTTGTTCAATTCGGCGAGAGCTTCCTCGCTCGCCACTCCGCGCCTCGACGCGGCCTCGTTGCGCAGATCGCTGATCTCCCTGCCCAGACGCTCGAGTTCGTCCTGGCGTGGCTTGATCCAGTCCTGGAGTTCCTTGATCCGGGCCTTCCCCTCGTCGGTGAGGAGCAGGGCCGCCTTGACGTTGACGAACGCGATCCTGGCCGGACCGGGGTCCGCCTGAGGTGCCGGGCTCGCCTGCTGGGCGCCGGCCGAGGCGGCGATGCACACGGCCAGCGCCGCCGTCCCAAGCCACGTGCAGAAACGCATGGAAGCCTCCAGCCTCCGCCTGACGCGGGGCGGTGGATTCTATCACGCCGCGTCGGTTCGGACGCCTAGAATGAGAATGGAGGGACGACGTCGATGCGCGCCATGGTCCTGAGTCGACCGGCACCGATCGAGTTCGAGCCGCTGGCAGGTCTCGAACTTCCCATTCCCTCTCCGGGACAGGGGGAGCTCTCCATCGCCGTCGAGGCGTGCGGCGTATGCCGTACCGACCTGCACACGGTCGAGGGCGAGCTTCCGTTGCGCTCCCTCCCGCTCGTTCCGGGTCACCAGATCGTCGGAAGGGTGACCGACATCGGTCCCGGGGTCGAGCCCGGCCTGGTCGGAGCCAGGGTCGGCGTGGCCTGGCTGGCCGGCGCCTGCGGCGAGTGCCGCTACTGCCGGAGCGGGCGCGAGAACCTGTGCCCCCGCGCGACGTTCACCGGCCTGCACCGCGACGGCGGCTACGCCGAGCGCGCTCTCGCGCTCGCCGACTTCGTCTATCCCCTCCCCGCGGAGCTTCCCGCAGTCCAGGCCGCGCCGCTCCTGTGCGCGGGGGTGATCGGCCTCCGTGCTCTCCGCCTCGCGGGGGCACCCGAGGGCGGAGTGCTCGGCATGTTCGGCTTCGGGGCGTCGGCCCACGTGGCGATCCAGATCGCGCGCCACGCCGGGTGCGAGGTGGCGGTGTTCAGCCGGGCCGAGCGCCACAGGCGGCACGCCCTCGCACTCGGGGCGAGCTGGGCGGGTTCGCCCGAAGAACGTCCGCCTTGCACGCTCGATCGGGCGGTGATCTTCTCTCCGGCCGGCGAGCAGGTGCCGCATGCGCTCGACCTCGTCGCCCCCGGCGGCGTCGTGGTGTGCGCCGGCGTGACGATGAGCGACGTGCCGTCGATGCCCTACTCCCTGGTCTACTCCGAGAGGCGGCTCACCTCCGTGGCCAACGCCACCCGTCAGGATGCGCGCGACCTCCTCGAGCTGGCGGCGGCGATCCCGATCCGCACGACAGCCGAGGCCCTGCCGCTCGGCGACGCGAACACCGCGCTCGGCCGGATCAAGCACTCGCAGGCGGACGGGGCGCTGGTGTTGGTGCCGTGAGCGGCGGGAACGCACGCGACCCGCGACCCTCCTACCTCACGCTGCTCGAGACAGGTGAGTTGCCCTTGCGCGTCAACGCTCTGTACGAGTTGCTGCGCTCCTGTTCCCTCTGTCCCTCCGCGTGCGCCGTCGACCGGCGCGCGGAGCTCGGTCGCTGCGCCACTACGGACCTGCCGGTCGTCGCCTCGTGGGGCCCGCACCACGGCGAGGAGCCTCCGATTTCGGGCACTCGCGGCTCCGGAACGGTCTTCCTGGCCAACTGCAATCTCCGCTGCGTGTTCTGCCAGAACGCCGACATCTCGCAGCGTCCGCGAGACTTCATCGGTCACGCATCCAGTCTCGATGAACTGGCCGAGGTCATGCTCGGACTGCAGGCCGACGGCTGCCACAACGTCAACTGGGTGTCGCCGACGCACCAGGCGCCGCAGCTGGTGGGCGCCCTGGCGATCGCCGCCGCCCGCGGGCTGCGCGTTCCAATTGTCTACAACACGAACGCCTACGACTCGGTGGCCGTGCTCCGGCTGCTCGACGGAATCGTGGACGTCTACATGCCGGACCTCAAGTACTCCGACGACGACCACGGCAGGCTCTGCTCCCGCGCCCCGGACTATCCAGCGGTGGCGCGAGCCGCGATCGCCGAGATGTTCCGCCAGGTCGGCGACGGCTGGGACCTCGACGGCGAAGGCGCGCTCCGCCGGGGCCTCCTGGTCAGGCTGCTCATCCTGCCGCGCCGCCTGGCGGGAATCGAGGAGAGCCTGCGCTGGCTCGCCGAGGCGCTGTCTCCGGCGGTCACGGTCTCGCTGATGTGCCAGTACCGGCCGCACCACTTCGCCGCTCGGCCGGGCCGGTATCCGGAGCTCGCGCGCACGATCACGCCGTCGGAGTACGCCGAAGCCGCGATGGCGCTGTCCCGCTGGAACCGGTCGCAGCACACACTCGTCCAGCCCTACCTCGGTCGCCGCCGCGCGGACGAGGACTAAGACCTCTCTCCGCGCGAGACTCCGGTCACCTCGCGCACCTCGAACCCCGCGGCCCGCCAGCTCTCGGCCTTGCCTTCGTCCTCCGGCCCCGAGGCGACCAGGTCGTGAATCTCGGCGAAACCGGTCGCAGTGGCCGGGTCCGCCAGCCGGTCTGCGACCACGAGAGCGTCCGCGCCGTTCGGCCGCGCCGGCGGGCCCGAGATCAGCGCCACCGCGTCCTCCATATCCCCTGAGCTGCTCCACAGCGAGTGCGGCACGAACGAGTGCTGGGCGAACGTCCACAGATAGGCGTCGAACATCGCCGCCCGTCCGGCGTCGGAGAAGCACACGGCGACCCTCTTGCCCCTGAGGAAGAGGCGCTCGACCAGAACGCAGGCGTCGAGGGCCTTTTTGGTTCCGGACAGCTTGTGGATCACGACCTCGGTCACGCTCATCACCTCCGTACACACCACCCCCACCGACGAGGTCGAGAGTACGTTTCCCGCACTCCGAAGGAAAGGCCCCGCGCCGCGGTGGCGCGGGGCCCCGTGATCGGCGCCGCCCCCTCCCACTCGCCGGGCGGGCAGAAAGTCTACTGCGCGGCCTCGCCCGCGATGGGCTCGAGCGTCATCGGGTCGCGCAGCGGCACGCGAACGAGCGGCCCGAACGCCTCGAACTTCGCGTCCGGGTGATCGGGGCTGCCCTTGAGGATCTCGTCCACGTTGCCGACGACCAGAACGACGAGCTGGTCCGGCTTCATGCGCGAGCTGGCCGCCGCCTGCACCGCTCGCCGATCGACCGCCGCGAAGTTCTTCCGGTACTCCGTCCAGTAGGCGTGCGGTAGACCGATCAACTCGTCGCGCGCGAACCGGGAGGCCGTCCGCAGCCTGGTCTCGAACGTCCTCGGGAACGTCTCGATGAACGAGCCCTTGCTCGTCGACAGCTCCTTCTCGGTGATCCCTTCCGCGCGGATCTTGCCGATCAGCTCCCGGGTGAGTTGCGTCGCACGGGCGCATGTCGCGGACTTCGACTGGAAGTAGGCGCGGAAGGCCGACGGGTAGAACTCCCCGGTCGGGAACTCGGAGTACGCCGAGTACGCGAGCCCCTCGTCCGAGCGAATCTTCGACATCATCCACGCCGTGAATCCGCCTCCCCCCAGGACGTCGTTTGCGATTCCGAGGGCGAACTCGTCGGAAACCGGTCGCATCACCCCCAGATGGCCGATCGAAACGCGCCCCTGGTTGACGTCCGGCTTGTTGACCAGGTACACGCCGGGCTTGGCGCCGGCGCTCGGAAGCGGAACGGCAGGGGCCTTCGGCCCGGTTGCGGCCCAATTGCCCAGGGTCGCGTCGAGCCTGGCCACCATCGCCTTGCGCTCGAAGTCCCCGGCCACCGCGACGACGAAGTTGGCGGGGTTGATCACCTGCCGATGGAAGGCGACGAGGTCGTCGCGGGTGATGCCGTCGACCGAGGCCCTGGTCGCGAGCCTGTTGACCCAATACCCGTCGCCGTAGATCAGGCGGTCCCACTCGCGCGCCTCGATCGTCTGGGTGTCGTCGTTGCGCCGCTTCATTTCGGCGAGCAGGTCCTCCTTGGCCTTGGCCAGCCTCGCCTCGTCGAACCTGGGCTCCCGCAGGACATCCATCAGCAGCGCCAGCCCGCGGTCGATGTCCTTGGCGAGCAGGTTCAGGGTCACCATTCCGCTCGTCCCGCCGATGTTGGTCGAGAGCTGGGCGGCGAGGAAGTCGAGTTCCTCGTCGAGCGCCTTGGGATCCAGCGCCCCCGCGCCTCCGGTTCGCCATACCGTCGAGGTGAGGCCTGCGAGCCCCCCCTTGCCCGCGGGTTCCATGTACCTCCCGCCGCGGAACATCACCTGGACCGTGATGAGCGGCAGCACCCTGTCCTCGGCGACGTACACGGGCACGCCGTTGGCGAGCTGCACGCGCATCGTTTCCGCGTCCGGGACGTCGTACTTCAGTTCGGCGTACGAGAGCTGCTCAGGACGAGGCGGGATGTCGGCCGCCGAGGCCGCGGCACCGACCGCCAACGCGGCCAGGGCCATGCCCATGGTTGGCATCGCGCGCATCTCACTCCCCTCCTTCCGGTGCCGACAGCTCGTCGATCCGCTCCTGGAGCCGCTTCTTCAACAGGTCCAGAGCCGGCTTGAACTGTGGCGGCGCCTGTCCGGCCGTCTGCTCCAGTTGGACCAGGGCCTCCTGCAACTTCGCCGGGTCGCTCTCCTTCTCGAACTCGGAGAGCTGCTGTCTGACCATCCCGCGCAGGCGCTCGGGCAGGGCGGCGACCTCGGGATCCTCGGCGCCACCGCCGGCCTTGCGCGTGTAGATCGCCACGTTGCGGTTCTCCTTGACGTACATCTTCGCGGCCACGCGCTGGATGTCGGCCGCCGTCACCGCCTGAAGCCGCGCCGGAGCCTCGTTGATGTACTTCCAGTCGCCGTTCGCGTCGTAGATGAGCAGCTGCAGGAGCAAGTAGAAGTTGGACTGCAGGCGCCGGTACGAGTTGGCCAGCTCCTGGTTCTTGACCTTCTGCAGCTCGCGCTCCGAAACGGGCTCCTTGCCCAGTCGCTCGAGCTCGGCGAGCAGCGCCGCCTCGACGTCCCCGGGGCTGCGGCCTTCCTTGACCTCGGCTCCGACCTCGAAGAACCCCTCGTACTTCATCGGGCGGAGGTAGGCGTCGGGCTCGCCGACCGCGACCTCCGCGCCTTCGACCAGCGCCGTGTACAGCCTGCCGGTGCGCCGGCTGAGGAGGTCGCCGATCAGTTGCATCGCGTACGAGTCCTTGTGCCCCCACGGCACGGCGTGGAAGCGGATCTGTACCTCGGGGTTGGTGTCCGCCTCGGCGAGGAACCGCTTCTCGGCGACCTGAGGAACCTCCTCTGAAATCATCGCCGGAGGCTCCTTCGCGCCGCGCGGGATACGGCCGAAGTAGCGCTGCGCGAGCGCCAGGATCCTGGCGGGGTCGAAGTCCCCGACCACGACAGCGGTCAGGTTGTTCGGCGCGTAGAACATCCCGAAGTAGTCCTGGGCCTGCGCCCGGGTGATCGACTCGATGTCGGACGGCCAGCCGACCACCGGGTGAGAGTACGGCGAGGCCTGCCAGAACATCGCCTCGAACGTCTCCTCGAACTTGCCGGTCGGCGTCGACTCGATGGCCATCCTGCGCTCCTCGCGGACCACGTCACGCTCGGAGTAGAACTCGCGGAACACCGGGTTGAGCAGCCGGTCCGACTCCATCCAGAACCACAGCTCGACCTTGTTCGCGGGAACGGTGATGAAGTACAGCGTCCAGTCCTCGCTCGTGCCGGCGTTCAGACCCGAGGCGCCGGCCGCGGTGTAGATCTGGTCCAGCTCGTCCTTGACGATCAGTTCCTTCTCCGCAGCGTACAGCTTCTCGAGATCGGCCTTGAGCTGCGCCAGTCGAGGCGTCTGGTTCGCGGCGTCGTAGATGTTCCCGCCTATCTCCCCGCGGCGAAGCCGCTCGCGGAGGAGCGCGAACTCCTTCTCCATCTCGGCGCGCACCGCGTCCTGCCTGGCGCGGATCTTGGTGTCCCTGGCGAAGTCCCGGGTGCCGATCACCTCGGTGCCCTTGAACATCATGTGTTCGAACAGGTGCGAGATTCCGGTCACGCCGGGCCACTCGTTGACCGACCCGACCCTCGCGACCCACCCGCACGCCACCGTCGGCGTATCGTGCCGCTCGACGAGCAGCAGCCTCATCCCGTTCGGGAGCGTCTCTTCCCGGACCTGGACCTGCTGCGCGACGGCGGAGGCGGCGGCGACGAGGGCGACGACCGCCACTACAGCGAGTCTCTTCCTCATCCGTGACTCCTTTCTCGGCGGCCCCGCGGCGGGGCCGCACTGATTCTACGACGGCGGGAGAGACTCCGTTCCGGGGCGTGTCTATACTCGCGCCGCGATGGGAGACGCCATGAAGGCCCTGATGATGGTGACGATCGCGCTGGCCGCCTCGACACCCTCCTCCGCGGCCCAGGAGGCGAACGACATGCCGCGTCGTTTCAGGACTTTCCTCAGGGAGTTCGAGCAGCGCATCGCCCCGCTCGAGAGGCAGGCCAACCTCGCCTACTGGGAAGCCGCCACCACCGGCAGTGGCGAGGCCTACCGCCGCCAGGCCGACGCGCAGCTCAAGCTCGAGACCGCGTTTTCGGATCGCGGCACGTTCGCGTTTCTCAAGAGCATTCGCGAGTCCGGCGCCATCGTGGAGCCGCTCGAGAAGAGGCAGCTCGAGCGCCTTTTCCTCGCCTTCCTCGGCCGCCAGATCGACCCCGCGATGCTCGCCGAGTTGACCGCGCGCGCCTCGCGCATCGAACAGCGCTTCTCGACGTTCCGCGCCAGGGTCGACGGCGTGGAGGTCACGGACAACCGCATCGAGGACGTCCTCGCGTCGTCCCGCGACCGGTCGCAGCGCAAGGCGCACTGGCTGGCGTCCAGGCAGGTGGGCGCGGAACTGGCGCAGGAGGTGCGCGAGATCGCCGCCCTGCGCAACCGTGCCGCGGTCGCGCTCGGTTTCCGCGACCACTACGCGCTGCAGCTCGCCCTCGCCGAGCAGGACGAGCGCTGGCTCTTCGGGCTGTTCGACGAACTCGACCGGCTCACGAGGCGGCCGTACGCCGATGCCCGCGAACGCATCGACGCGGTCATGGCCGCCCGCGCCGGCATCGAGGCCGACGCCCTCATGCCCTGGGACTACGGAGACCGGTTCTTCCAGGAGGCGCCCAACCTCTCGGAGGCCGACGTCGACGCGCCACTGACCGGACGCGACCTGGCCGCGCTCGCCTCCTCGTTCTTCGCCGGCATCGGACTGGACGTGGCGCCGATCCTCTCCCGCTCCGACCTCCACGAACGACCCGGCAAGAACCCTCACGCGTTCTCCACCGACATCGACCGGCAGGGCGACGTGCGCATCCTCCTCAACCTGCAGCCCAACCAGCGCTGGTTCGACACCATCCTGCACGAGCTGGGCCACGGCTCGTACAGCTACCACACGCGCCGCGACCTCCCCAATTTCCTGCGCACAGACGCTCACCTCTTCGCCACCGAGGGCGTCGCGATGCTGCTCGGCCGTCTGGCGTCGAACGCCGCCTTCTACCGGGGCGCAGGACTCGTCGACGACGTCGGAGCGGCGCGACTGGCCGGCCCAATGCACGAGCGGACCCGCCTGCAGGCGCTGGTCTTCTCACGCTGGTGCCAGGTCATGCTCCGCTTCGAGAGGGAACTGTACGCGGATCCGCGCCAGGACCTCGACGCCGTGTGGTGGAGCCTCGTCGAGGGTTACCAGGGGCTTCGCCGGCCGGCGGAGGCGCCGGCGGGTGCCTGGGCGAGCAAGATCCACCTCGTCACCGCGCCGGTGTACTACCACAACTACGAGCTCGGCGAACTCTTCGCATCGCAGTTGCACGCCGCGATCGTCAGGGAACTGTTCCCCGGCGTGCCGTCCGACTCCGTGGTCTACGTCGGCGATCGGAGGGTGGGCTCGTTCCTCAAGGAGCGCGTCTTCGCGCCCGGCGCCAGCCTGCCGTGGCGGGAGTTCGTCGTCCGCGCCACAGGAGAGGAGCTCGGACCGCGTGCGTTCGCGACGCAGTTCCTGGTTCCGGCGAAACCCACGCTGCGCGAGCCCGTCGGCACGCCGGTCCGCGTCTCGGAGTGAAGGCGCTCAGCGCCGGTTAACGCGGCGGCGGACCGTCCCCGGGCAGGAGATCGAGGACTCGACCTGACCCGCAGCCGTGGCGCTGTCCACCTCGATCCGGAGCAACCGCTGGCCCGCGGGCGCGCCGGACAGATCGGCGCCGAGCGCGTAGCGTCCGCCTCCGGCGGCGCTCAGCGTGAAGGCCTCGATCTCCCTCTCGTCCAGGTAGACGTGGAACGCCCCCGCCGGCAACCCGTCGAGCTGGCCCGCCGCGCCCGCCACCGTGACCACCGCGCTCCACGCCGGACACGAAGGGCCGGGCCCCGCTTCCAGCCCCACGGTCAGCGGATCCGCCGGCGCCAGGGCGATCCACCCGCTTAGCGCCGCCTCGACACCGCGCCCGGAACCGTACCGCCCGATGACCACGAAGACCTCGTCGCCTCGCGCCACCGCCACGCCGGTGATCCGGGACCGGCCGGTGCTGTCGACATCGTCGTTGCATCCGGCCACGGACAATGCCCCGCACACCCCGCGCAGCACCGCGGCGACGGTGTCGAAACCGGCGCTCTCGACCGACAGCTTCCCGGTCCTTCCCGCCCTCACCCGGTACCACGCCGTGTTCGACAGCGGAGCGCACAGCGGCGGCGTATCCCCGCCCGTGGCCTGCACCAACGGCTCGGAGAGCTGGCGCTGTTCCCCCGGGCGCAGCGGGACGGCGAACGCGCTCGTGCAGTCGTCCGCCGGGTGCCCGACCGCGTTCGGGACCGAGTAGCCGAACTCGATCCCGCCTCCGAGTGCCTCGCCGACAGGCCCGATCTGGACACCGGTCGACGCCAGATCGTAGCGGGCGGCGCTCGGCGTCGTGTCGTCGGCGAACCGTGTCACCTGCGGGCTGAAGAAGAGCATCTGGCGCTTGCCCTGGTCCCCTCCCTCGGTGTCCAGAGTCTGGGTCCCCCAGGCCTCCTCGAGGTCCACGCGCTTGTGCGCTTCGTCCTCATTCGTCCCGGCGTAGTCGTCGACGTGCCACACGGCCAGGCCCCCGCCGGACTGGAACGCGCTGTCCCACCTCTTCAGGCCGGCATCCCAGCCGACCGGACTGCGGTACTCGACCAGGAAGTACTCGTTGTCGACGCCGGCGCCGACGCGGAACAGCGATGGTGTGAGCGCCGAGGGAGCAGCCGTGCGCGAGCCGCTCCCGTGCAGGTCGGTCGGCCTGAGTATGTCGGTGACCACCTTCGGCCACGCCGAGAGGGCGACCGGCACGTCCCCAGACCACTGCCCGGCGGTGCCGTCGCTTCCCCACGATCCGGCGCTCATCAGGCACCACGCCCCGACCCCCTCCGAGGACGAGTCGGTGTCGTAAAGGTCCGGCAGTCCCAGCGTGTCGTGACCGAGCTCGTGGACCATGACGCCGATGCTCGAGCGGTGGCCGTTGCTGGCGCTCGACTGCATCCACTCGCCGAACGAGGCGTACCCACCGTTGTCGCGGTAGTCGCCGACGCGCACGCCGTCGGCCCGTGCCGCGTCGACGTATCCGATCTCGTCGGAGAACCCCAGCGCCCACCGGTGGCCCCAGTTGGCCGGAGTGTAGGCTGTCTTGTACCCGCCGTAGGAGGACTCGTAGCCGGCCGTGATCACCACGACGGTCAGTTCGTCACGCGATAGGCCGCCGTCGTGATCCGTGTCGTAGTCGTCGAAGTCGACGTACGGGTCGGCGGCTTCGATCGCTCGCTTGACGGCCACTCGGATGTCGTGCCCCGACTGGTTCTTCTCCTGCTCGGTCGCGTCGTCCGAGCCGGAGATGCCGCGGTTGGGGTGCGCCATGTCGAGCGAGAGCCACCCCACCACGCCGTCCCCGTTGGCGCCGTGGGTGTCGGCGGCAGGCGACATCTGCAGCTTCCCGAAGGTGACGTCGGTGAAGTACGCGGCCACCGAGCGCGGGGTGCCGAAGAAGGCCTGCTGGAACGAACCGGACGTCGCCGAAATCGGCGCTCGATCGGTGAACTGGACGAGGATCACGATGACCGGCTGGTTCACGGACCGGGCACCGAGGCTGCGAATCCTCTCCGACCGTGCCCCGAGGGGGACCGGAGCGCGCTCGCCCTTGCCGGTGCCGACGCGCGTCGGCCTGAGATGGGGCACGGCGCGCCTGGCCGACTGCGCGCCGACGCGGTCCGCTCGCTCGACGGCCGCGACCAGCCGCCCGTCCCGGTCGAGTTCAGCCACACGCCAGTACCCGTCGGCGTCCCTCACCACGGTCACCCCGGAAGGCAGCTCCCAGAAGAGGTTGAACTCGTCGCCCACCGGCCGCACACGAAGCTGTGTGCCGTCCGGCTGAGCGACGAGGACCGATTGAGGGTCGACCGTCACGGCCGTGGCGGCCACCGCCCAGCACAGCGCCGCGAGCGTCGCGAGACGGTAGAGGACGCAACGTCGCATCGAGGACCTCCCGGCTACATGGTAAACCTCCGCCTGCCCGCTAACATAGAGAGGATGGCGTGGACTTGGCGGCCGTGGCGGCGGAAGCCCCGGAACGGACTGGTGCTCGCCCTGGGGGGCGGGGGCGCTCGCGGCATCGCCCATCTCGGCGTGCTTGCCGCCATCGAGGAGGCCGGGCTCCCGGTCGCTGCGGTTGCCGGCACCAGTGCCGGAGCGGTGGCCGGCGCCATGTGGCTCGCCCTCGGAGGAGCCGAGGCAGCGATCGCCCGCTGGCGGGAATTCATGGCCTCGGGGCTGCTTCCCGCCTCCCTCCCCGACACGCGACTCGGCGACGACGTGTCGGCCCGCGACAGCCTGATCCTCCAGTTCGGGCGGCGTCTGCGCAAGGGCACCGCTCTCGCGCTCGCCCTCAACCGCCACTCCCTCGTCGCCGAGGAGGAGTTCGACCGCAGCATCGCCTTCCTGCTTCCCGACGTCCCCGCGGAATCCCTCAGGCTGCCGTTCGCGGCGGTCGTCACGGATTTCTTCACCGGCGTGCCGGTGGCGCTGCGCAGCGGCCCGCTCCGCGAGCTCGTCGCCGCGTCGAGCGCGATCCCCGGTGTACTGCCGCCCCGGCGCGTCGGTGCCCGCTTCCTGGTCGACGGCGGTGTCGTCGCTGACGTCCCCGTGGAGCAGGCACACGGGCTCCTCTGCGGTCCGGTGGTGGCGGTCGACGCCGGCGAGATGCCGGGGCCGGAGCGGCCGGAGGACATCGGCATCCCGCGCGCGCTCCTGCGCGCCGGAGTGATCACGCATCACGCCCTCCGCCAGCGCTTGCTGGGCGGCGCGGATGTCGTTCTCGAGCCGGCCGTGAAGGACATCCACTGGTCGGAGTTCGAGCGCGCCGAGGTCGCGATCGCCGCCGGCCGCCGCGAAGTCACCGCGCGCATCCCGGACCTGCGCCGGATTCTGGGACACCGGGTGCGCGGGTACCGCTGAAAGGACCTCGACGATGACCATGCAGCCGGCAGCCGCCGACCCCTTCCCGTTCGCCTCGCCGATCGAGGTGCGCTTTTCCGACATCGACGCGATGAACCACGTCAACAACGCCGTGACCGTCTCTTACCTCGAGATCGCCAGGGTGCGGGTGTGGCGGGAGCGCCTGGGCGCGGTGGAGCACGCCCGGGATTTCCCCTTCATCCTCGCCCGCGTCTCCATCGACTACCGCTCTCCGATCCACTTCGGCGACGAGGTCATCGTGCGCCTGCGCGTGTCCCGCATCGGCGCCACCAGCTTCACGCTGGCCTATCGCATCGAGGCGTCCGGGCGACTCGCCGCCGAGGCCGAGACGGTGCAGGTGATGTTCGACTACGCGACCGGCAGGTCCGTGGCGATCGAGCCCGAGCTTCGCGCTCGTCTCGAGAGCCTGACCACGGGGACGGGAAGCCGGGAACGCGCGCCGGAGTAGCCCCCGGAGCACGCTGTCCCCTGTCCCCTGACAAAGACCGAGGGGCGGATCGCTCCGCCCCTCGGGTCGCTCTTCCAACTGCCTGCCGTAGGCCTCCTGCGCGCCGAATTCCTCGCTCGGCAGGGCGCCTTCGGCGCCACGATTCAGATGAACAGCGGCGCCAGCACCAGCGTGATCGTCGAGAGCAACTTGATCAGCACGTGCAGCGACGGTCCGGCGGTGTCCTTGAAGGGATCGCCGACGGTGTCGCCGACGACCGCCGCACCGTGCGTCGGGTTCTTCACCTTCTTGCCGTCCACGGTCAGGTACTTGCCTCCGTGGGCGCCCGACTCGATGTACTTCTTGGCGTTGTCCCAGGCGCCGCCGCCGTTGTTGAGGAACAGGGCCATCAGAATGCCGACGATGGTCCCGACCATCAGCAGGCCGGCCACCGCCTCGGCCGAGATCAACTTGTTGGTCTCGGTGATGAACACCCTGAAGATCAGGCCGACGCCGATCGGTGTCAGCACCACCAACAGACCGGGGGCGACCATCTTGCGCAGCGCGGACTTGGTGACGATGTCGACGCACGCGCCGTAGTCAGGCTTGAAGTCCGCCGGGAACTGGATGATGTCGTTGAGTCGGGGGAGCTTGGCGTACTGCCGGCGCACTTCTTCGATGATCGCCTGGGCGGCCGAGCCGACCGCGCGGATGGCCATGGCCGAGAACAGGAACACGAGCGCCGCGCCGAGCAGGCCGCCGACGAACACCACCGGGTTGGCCAGGTTCACGGCGTGCATCTCCTGGCCGGCATACTGCGCGACCTCGTCCATGTACGCCTGGAAGAGCAGGAACGCCGCGAGCGCCGCCGAACCGACCGCGTACCCCTTGGTCAGCGCCTTCGTGGTGTTGCCCACCGCGTCGAGCCGGTCGGTCTTCTTGCGGATCTCCTCCGGCTGCTCGGACATCTCGACGATGCCGCCGGCGTTGTCGGTGATCGGCCCGAAGGTGTCCATTGCCAGGATGTACGCCGCCGTCGCGAGCATGCCCATCGTCGCGACCGCGGTGCCGAACAGCCCGGCGTGCGGCAGGCCCGAAGTCTGGCCCAGGTAGTAGGAGCCGAGCAGCGCCGCGCCCATCACCAGGGCCGGCATCCACGTGCACTCGAGGCCGACGCCGATCCCGGCGATGATGTTCGTCGCCGGACCGGTCTTGGAGGCCTCGGCTATCGACTGCACCGGGCGGAACTTGTACTCCGTGTAGTACTGCGTGATGTAGACGAACGCCACCGAGGTCAGCACGCCGAGGATGCCGCACAGGAAGAAGTGCCACCAGGCGTCGGGCGCGGCCGGCGAGTTGAGAAGCCAGTACGTGGCTCCACCGAAAGCGGCCATCGCCAGCACGACCGCGACGTAGTACCCGCGGTTGAGCGCCTCCATCGGGTCCATCTTTTCTTCCTTGTCCATCCGCACCCACAGGATGCCGATGATCGAGGCGACGATCCCGAAGGCGCGGGCGATGAGCGGGAACATCATCACGCCGACGACACCGGCCGAGAATCCCATGCCGGCCTTGTCGGCCGCCGCCGCGAGCGACGCGCCGAGGATCATCGCGCCGATGTTCTCCGCCGCCGTCGACTCGAACAAGTCGGCGCCGCGGCCGGCGCAGTCGCCGACGTTGTCGCCGACCAGGTCCGCGATGACCGCCGGGTTGCGCGGGTCGTCCTCGGGGATGCCCGCCTCGACCTTGCCGACCAGGTCCGCGCCGACGTCCGCGGCCTTGGTGTAGATGCCGCCGCCGAGCTGGGCGAACAGCGCCACGAACGAGGCGCCGAAGCCGTAGCCGACGATGAGCAGCGGGATCTTGACCGGTTCCACGCCGCCGACGGCGCTGACCAGGGCGTACAGGCCTGCGACGCCGAGCAGCGACATCGCCACCACGAGGAGGCCCGACACGGCGCCGCCGCGCAGCGCGATGCGCAACGCCACGTTCAGGCTCGAGAGCGCCGCCGTCGCGGTGCGGATGTTCGAGCGGATGGACACCCACATCCCGACGTATCCCGCGATCACGGAGGACACCGCGCCGAAGACGAACGACAGGGTGATCCAGGTGGCCAGGGCCAGCGAACTGCCCACCGGGTCGAACTCGCGGTGGCTCCTGACGAAGCCGTAGCCGATGAACAGCACGGCCGCGAACACCGCCGCCAGCAGGATGATGGTGCGGTTCTGCCGGCGCAGGAACGCCTCCGCCCCCTCCTTGATCGCGTTCGAGATCTTCTGCATCGCCTCGCTGCCGGTGGAGTGCCTGAGCACCCACCGGGCCAGGTAGCCCGCAACCAGCAGCCCGAACACCGAGAACCCGATGACCAGTAGGATCAGTTGCGTCGCGCTTTCCATACCCTGGGCCTCCTCCTCCTTGACCTCATGTACCGTGCCTCCGTCGCCCGTTGCGACGGCTCCAAAAAGGCGTTCCCCCGGTCTCCACCCTGACGCGCGGCCGCCGTGCCGGCCGGCTGAATTCGCTGGGCTGGATCATACACGAACTTTCACATGTCAATCCAGAACGCGCTAATCGCAACTCGGTCCGGGAATCTGATCAGGGCCGCGCGACACCCTCCCGCCACGGAGCGATAGAATCCGGCGCATGACACCCTTCTCCAGCGCCGCCTTCCTCGCCGTCCTCCTCGCCACCCCTCCCGCGGAACCTGCTCCGGCCGTCCCGGAACTCGCCGTGGCGTCGCTCGTCGAGGAGCTCCGGCTCGGCGAGCTCATGCTCGATGCCGACGCTGTCGGCATCCGTCTAGCCCACTCCTTCACACTGGTCGAGGACGACGCCCGGATCTCCGGCGCCTTCGCCTTCCTCGAACCGATGCGCCAGCTGCGTTCGCGCAAGGGCGCGGTGCGCGAGTCGGTGATCGAGGATCTCGTCGTGCGCGTCTACGGCGCGAGCGCCGTCGCCTCGTACCGTTTCACCAAGGTGTGGAACGACCAGGGAACGCGCCACAGACGCCAGGGATGGTCGAGCGACGTCTTCGAGCGGCGCGACGACGGCGAGTGGATCCTCGTCCACCGCCATCGGGGAAAATGAATTCTGGTGCCGCGTAGCAGCTGGCCGTTCGCCGCTCCCGGCACACGGCCCACGGAGCACCGCCCCCGTGGTTTCGGAGCGACCGGGGCACAAAGGAACCAACCGAAATCCCGGAACGGCTACGGATGCCTCACCGCGACCACCGTGTGGATGCCGCCGCGCAGGCGGTAGTCGAGGCTGACCTCCATCCGCCGTGGCCGGCAGGCGGCGACCAGATCCTGCAGGAGCCGGTTGGCGGCGTGCTCCTGGTAGACCCCGACGGTCCGGAACGTTGTCAAGTAGTACTTCAAGGACTTCAGTTCCAGGCAGAGCCGGTCGGGCACGTAGCGGACCGTCAGCGTCCCGAAGTCGGGCAGCCCGGAGTACGGGCACACGCAGTTCCACTCGTCGGTCACGATCACCACGTCGGCGTCGCGCTCCGGGTACTCGAAGGGGAACGTCTCGAGCAGTTCGGGCCGGATCACCTCCGGACCCTCGAACGGGAACTCCCTGCCCTCTGCCTGGACCATGGCGCCTTCTCCCGCGGTTTCCCGCGGCACCATCCTACCCCGCCGCGAGCTCGCGGCAGCGGCGCAGCACGGCGTCGAACGCCTCCGTCGTGAGCAGCCCCGTTTGGGTGTTGCGTTGCGACACGTGATAGGAGTCGACGAGCCTGACGTTGCCGGGAAGGAGGTGCTCGGCGCCGTGACCGAACGCCGGGATCCGCGGTCCGCCGTCCGGTGGCCCGACGAGCGCGACCACGGCGTCGTGGGCGAAGCGTCCGAGCGCCAGCACGACGCGCACTCGGTCGAGCGACGCCAGGTCGCTGCGGAGGAACGGACGACAGCGAGCGGCCTCCTCGGGCGTGGGACGGTTCTGCGGCGGGGCGCAGCGCACCGCCGCCGTGATCAGCACGCCGCGCAGCCGCAGCCCGTCGTCCGGCGCTTCGCTCACCGGCCGGCTCGCCAGGCCGGCGCGGTGCAGCGCCGCGTAGAGGAACTCGCCGGAACGATCGCCGGTGAACATCCTCCCGGTCCGGTTGCCTCCCTGCGCCGCCGGCGCCAGGCCGACGACGGCAAGGACCGCCCTCGGGTCGCCGAACGCAGGCAGCGGCCTGGCCCAGAACCCCCTGCACTCGACCCAGGCGGCGAAACGAGGCGGGACGCGCTCCGCCGCCCCTTCCCGCCAACGGACCAGCCGCGGGCAGGCCCTGCATCGCGTCACCTCGCCGGCTGGAAACCGGCTCGGCGCGGGCCCGAACGGGTTTGACACTTTCATAAGCGCAGCCTAACCTATTCCTTAGGTGGACAGCGCAGCATGAGCGCCAGCGAGGTGCAGCCTCACCCGGTCTTCGCCCAGCGCATCTCGGAGGTCGCCGAGAAGCTGGAGAAGGCCGGACAGCGTGCGTTCGCGGCGGACCTCTACGACATCGCCGCCGCGCTCACACCGCGCGGAGAGGAGTTGCGCCAGCGGGCGGCGGCGCTGCGTCGCGGCGCCGGCGGCGAGGACACCGAACGCGAACACAAGCGGCACAACCTCGAGGCCTCGCACGCCGTCGGCATGGCCCGGGTGTTCGAGGTTCGCGGTGAGCTGGGGCGCGCGCAGGAGATGTTCGACCTCGGCAAGCTGCGCGCGCCGTTCCACTACCTGGCCTACGCCGGCGCCGGCTACCTGCACCTGCGACGCCGCGACCTGCGCGCCGCACTCGAGGAGTTCGTCCAGGCGCGCCGGCTCAACCCGCTCGACCGCAAGCTGGCGATCGAGGCGGCGCGCGTCGCGCTCGAACTCGAGGAGTACCAGGAGGCGCTGCGCCATGCCGTGGACGCCTTGCTCCTCTCCCAGGGTCTGGGCGAGGCGGAAGAGGCGGCGGCGCGGCGGCGCGTGGACACACTCGGCGCGCTGTGCAAGTACACCCGGGAGGACCTCGCCGAGCTGCACCGCCAACGGGCCGCCGCGCTGCAGCGCGCCTGCGAGCAGGTCGCGTTGACCCGGGCCCGTCTGTTCTCCACCCTGGCGTTGGCAGAGCCCCGCACGCCCCGCCGCATCGCGCCGTCCACGGTCCGCGACGACCTGCTCAAGGTCGCGCTCGAATTGCGCCGGTTTCGCGCCTTCCGCCACCTCTCCGACCCCCAGTTGCTGGAACTGGCGCAGACCGGCAAGCGCGAGACGTTCCGCCACGCGCAGATCCTGACGCGAGAGGGCCAGGACGAGAGGGACGTGCTGATCCTCGTCGAGGGCAAGCTCCACGCGTGCCGCCGGACACCGCTCGGCACCCAGGTTCTGTCCGCCCTTTCACTGGGCGACATCGCCGGAGAGATCTCGTTCCTCGATCGCAAGCCGCGCTCGACCACGCTGGTCGGGGTGGACGGCGGCGCCGTGCTCCGCCTCGCCGCTCGCGACCTCGACCAGCTCGCCACCCGCAGCGAGGACCTCGGCGTCGCGCTGCTCTGGGCGTTCTGGCACTCCCTGTCGGCCAAGGTGCGGTCGGCCAACGCGGCCATGACCGAGATCATCACCCCCGGCGCCGTGCCGAGACGGACGTCGAGCGGCCAGCCCGGCGAACGCGTGACCGTGGACCCCTCCGTGAAGCTCGACATCCTCCGCGAACAGGGTCTGTCCGCCTCCGAGCTGAGACTCCTGGCCAGCTACTCCCGGGAGGAACGCTTCCCCCCCGAGGCCTTGATCTTCGCCGAGGGCGAGCCCGGCGACACGCTGTACATCGTCATGGAGGGACAAGTGCGCATCTCACGGCGGCTTCCCGGAATGGGCGAGGAAGCCCTGACCATTCTCGGCCGCGGCGAGGTGTTCGGCGAGATGTCGCTCATCGACGAGCAGGCGCGAAGCGCCGACGCTCGCGCTCACACCGAGGGGTGCACGGTGTTCACCGTCGACCGGCAGCGGCTCGAGGAAGTGCTGGAGATGGATCCCGACGCGGCCCGCCAGTTCCTCACCCTGCTGTGCACCATCCTGTGCCGGCGAATCCGGGCGATGAACGACCGCCTGGTCGCGTGGCGCGTGATGGCGGGACACGAATAACGCCACTCCGGCGCCCAATGTATGCGCTCCGATCGCGATTCGGCCCACAGGGATGGGCGGAAGACGTAGACCGTGGGCTGTGGACCGTGATTCTCACGCCAACAGCCGTCGGCGTGGCCGTTCGCCGGCCTCGCGCGCTGCGCAGTTCCGTCGCTCAGCCGGTCAGCCTCAGGATCACACCGGCGTGGAGGAACCACAGTTCCATGGCCGGCGGCGCGTCGAGACCGAGCGCCTGTTCGACGGCCCGGGCGTAGGCCTCGAGCTGCGGCCGGTACGCCGCCGCCCTCTCCGTCAGTGCCTCTCCCTCGACCCGGTCGGTCTTGTAGTCGGCGACGACGAGTCCGCCGGTCGCGGGGTCGCGATAGAGCAGGTCCACGGCGCCGACCACCGCTCCCGCCGGCCCTTCGTCCGCCGAAGGCGGCAGGATCACCGGCAGCTCGCGGGCCAGCACCGTGCCGGCCAGCGCCGTGAACCGAGCGGGCCAGGGCGCGTCCAGCAAGCGGCCGACGAGTTCACGCGCCCGCCGCAGCGCTTCGGGGCGACCTCGCAGGGTTCGAGCCAGCACAGCTCGCCACGAGGCGATTCGCGCGACCACGTCGTCGCCGAACTGGAGCCCTTCGAGCAGGGCGTGGACCGCGGTTCCCGCCTCGGTCGCCGCCTCCATCGCGGCCGACGAGACCCGGGCGCGGAGTGCGGAACCGCCAGCTTCCAGTGAGTCGGCGAGGCCCTCCCGAAGCAGGCGGTGCGCCTCGCTCGAAGCGGCGCCCGTGTATGGCCTGGCCATGCGCCGCCGGGCAACGAGCGCTGCGGCCTCCAACGCTCGCGCGTCCCTCTCCGCCCTCGCGCGGTCCGCAACGTCGAACGCGTCGCCCGCGGCGATCCGGGCGTCGCGTCCGCCGGGTTGGGCTCCGAGCGGCACCCAGCGCGCGCCGTGCCCCTGCAGCGGGGCGGCAAGCGCGAGCACCGCGGGCACGCCAGCTTCCCGCCGGGCCAGCAACGCCAGGTGAGAGGGAGCGTCGGCACCGCTCAATGCGCGGTCCCATCTGCCCGCGACCACCAGCCGCCGCTTGGCCCGTGTCAGAGCGACGTACAGAGTGCGGACCAGCTCCGCCGCCGCGACACGGCGGCGCCGAGCCGTCACGTCCCGCCAGCCAGGCGAGGGAGCGCCGAGGATGACCGTCTGCCAGACGCCGCCGCACGGCGCCGCCCCGGTGTCGGGCAGGCGCTCGTCGAGCAAGGTCCTGTCGGCGTTGACGAGATAGACATGGTCGAAGTCCAGCCCCTTGGCCTTGTGGATCGTCATCACCCGCACGGCCTCGGTCACCTGCTCGCGAAGCCTCCCCTCTTCTTCCTCGCGACGCTCCGCGACGGCCCGACGCAGTGCCGCCAGGATCGCTTCCGGGTCGCCCCCCAGGCGATCGATCTCCTCGAGCAGGGTGCGGAAGAGGCGATCGAGGTTGGCGACGCGGTACCGGCCGAGGACCCTCGCCGCCTCCGTGGCCTCGAGGAGCGTCCACGTGCGCAACCGCTCGACGAAGACCGGAGTCGGGTCGGAGGAGAACGAGGCACGCAGGCGAGCCAGGGTCTCCACCGCCGCGATCAGGCTGGCTTCCCAGCCCTCGATCCCCTCGAGTCCGGGAACCGACGGCGTCGCCGCTGCCGCCGCGACGATCACTGCCGAGATCTCGGCGACCGAGTCGGGATCCCCATCCCGGAGCCCGGTCATCAACTCAGGGAAGCGACGCCGCCAAAGCGGCAGCAGGGCGGCGTCCGGCACTCCCACCGCCGCGGAACGGATCCAGGTGAGCAGGGCGAGGTGGTCGAGCGGATCGATGACCGCGCGAATCAGCGCGCTCGCGTCGATCACCTCCCGGCGGCGGTAGTACGAGCGATCGCGCTCCACGACGTAGGGCACGGCGGCCTCGCGCAAGGCGTGGAGGTAGGCGTCGAGGTCGCCGGTCGAACGCATCAGCATGGCGACGTCGCCCCATGCGACGCCGTGGCTGTCGTGAAGGTCGCGGATGTCGGCGGCGACGGCACGAGGCTCGAGGTCCCCGACCACCCCGTCCTGGTCCTGGGTTCCGCGCGCCGGCGTGATCCAGTACTCCACCGGGGCACGCCCCCCGGACTCGAACCCCCTCTCGCCCCGAAGCGGCGGCCCGACGAGGAGTGGCTCGAACGGCGGCTGCACTCCCGGCACGGACACCATCACCGGCCGGACCGCCTGTTCGACTTCGTCGAGGATCGCGGCGACCGAGCGGAAGTTGACCGACAGCCGGTGGACCAGGCCGCCCGCGCCGAGGACCCGCTCCACGAACGACTGGTACGCGGCGAGGTCGGCCTGGCGCCAACCGTAGATCGACTGCTTGGGGTCGCCGACCAGGAACAGCCCGGGCCGGTCCTCAGCCGGCCCGTCCAGACCGAGCGCCGCGACAATCTCGCACTGAACGGCGTCGGTGTCCTGGAATTCGTCGATGAGCAGCTGCCGAATACCGCGTCGCTCGCGCGCGGCGACCCCCGGGTCCGACACGAGCAGGTCGCGGCAGCCGAGCAGAAGGGCGCCGAATCCGCACACGCCCTCCCTCGCCAACCTCGCCCGCGTCTCCTCGAGCCAGGCTCCGACGACGCGCGATCCCGACGCGAAGAGCTCCGCGTCGAGTCGCCCCACGTGCATCGCCGCGTCGCGGGCCGCACCTGCCAACTCGGCCAGTCGTCCGAGGTCAGGACCGAACGCCTCCGACTCGCTCTGGGTGAACGTGCCTTTCTTCCACTTCCCGAGGCGCTCCAGAACCCCGTCCGCGCGCCACGACCGCATCGCCCCCTGAGCGTCCTCGAGCGAGCACGGACCGGAGGCGATCGTCTCCCCGACCGTCCTGCACGCCTCGGCGGTCTCGACAGCCTTGTCGATCCTCCGCGACCCTTCCGAACGCCCGCCGACCAGTTCGGCGACTCCGGTCGCGGCAACGCCCAGCTCCGCGAGGAGGCCGGCGACCCCGCGCTCCCACTGCTCGTCTCCGCCGAGGACCGACGCGGGAACACCGGTGCGCGCCAGTTCCATGATCGAGGTAACGATCGTGTCCGGACCGAACCCAGCGGCCGCCAGTCTGAGCACGTCCGGGTCGCCGGTCCCGCCCAGGGCTTCCCGGTAACGCTCCTCGACAACGGACTCCACCACGGACTCGATCAGACGCTCGTCGGGGTCCACGCGGAACGCGGGGTGAAGACCGGCCTCGAGCGGATTGACCGCCAGGAGTCGCCGGCAGAACGCGTGAATGGTGCTGACGCGCAGGTGGTCGAGCGCGGTGAGAAGGGCGCGGGCGCGCGATTGCCGCGTCGCCGCATCGGACACCAGCCCGTCCTCCAGCACACCTGATGGCAGCCGGCCGCTCGCGAGTTCCCGCAACGCCGTGCCGATACGGGACGCCATCTCGGCCGACGCCGCATCCGTGAAGGTTATGGCCACCGTGCCGTCGAGCACCCGCGCCGCCACCCGCTGCGAGTCGGGCGGACCCGAGCGCCCGACCCGCCGGCGAAGCTCCCTCTCTTCGACCTCGGCCCTCTCCCACCCCCCCCCGAGAGCCCACGCGACGACTCTCCCGACAAGTGCGGTCGTCTTTCCTGTTCCCGCTCCGGCCTCGAGAACCACCGGAACGTCGAAGACGGTCTGTGCCGCGACCCGTGCGAGCCGGTCCTCGGTCTCCAGCCGGACGTCACCCCCGCCGCTCACGACTCCCCCTCGCGTGTGGCGCGGCCGATGCCCCACACACCGAGCGCCGCACGCTCGGCCTCGCCGAGTCGCCCCGGTTCGGCGGCGGCCGCCCAACCGACCAGCCGCCGGCGCGCACCGCTGTCCCCGGCAAGGCACGCCGGACGCACCGGACACCAGGCGCACCGGGTCGGTTCCTTCCGCCCGCTGCTGTCCGCCAACCGCGGCACGAACGCCCCGGCGTCCCACGCCGAAAGCAACGTCGCGGTCGCCGCGTCGAAGACCACCCCGATCTCGGCGTCGCCGGCCTCGATCGCCCAGGCCCGCTGCGCGTCCTCCAGTCCCGGCGCCAGGAACAGGTACACCCCGTCGACCGGGACGCTCCCCGACGCTCGCGTGTAGGCGGGGGCCTGCAGCCACTCTCCGGACGCGACCCGACCCACCGTCGCGTCCCGCTTCCCCTTCTCGGCTCGCGCGCCCGAGCGCGGCGCACCCGTCTTGAAGTCCACCAGCCGCAACCGGCCGCCTCTGACCTCGGCGCGATCGGCGCGGAAAGCTATCGGACGGTGCCCGCCTGTCCCGTCGGCGACCGTCGCCCGACCGACGACCTCGGCGCCGAGCACACCGCCCGCCTCCGCGTCCAGGTCGATCGATCGTGCGACCTCGACGAGCGCCCGGGCGCCGGCGGCGAGGGCCCGTGCCAGCCCTGGAAGCCGCACGCCCTCGGAGTGGAGGACGTCGCTCGCGGCCTCGAGGATCAGCACCTCGAGGTCGTCTGGATCCGGCCACTCGATCGCCCTGGTGGCGCGGCCGAGCACCTCGGCGACCTCCCCGGCGCCAGCCTTCTGCCCCCTGCCGACCAGGACTTCGAGCACCCTGTGGACCGTGCTGCCGATCAGGCCCCTGTCCGCCGCCGGCAGCGCTGCGCTGGGTTCGGGCGGCGCTTCGAGGCGAAGGAGGCGCCGCAGGAAAGTCTGCCAGGGACACGCCGCCACGTCCTGGAGCGTCGTGACGGCGACATCGCCCCCACCGGGACCCGGCCGTGGACCGGACGAGGCCCCGACGAAGCCGAAGTACGGTCCAAGCGTGAGGTCGCGCGCGCGACCACTCTCGGTGCGCCGGTCCGGATCGTGTTCGTCGAGCACGGCGCGACGCGCGAGGCCGACGGTTTCCGCGTTCTTCACCCCGGCGGCGGCGAGCGCCGCCGGCAGCACGTCCCCGAAGCGGCGCCTGCCGCTGTACAGGCCGGCGAGCACCAGGTGCTCGTGCGCCGGGCGGGGTGAGGCGGCCGTCTCCGCCCGCTCCCGCGAGTACTGGTCGGCGACCGGATCCGGCTCTTCGGAGCGTGCGAGCAGCAGGCGCTCGACCAGCGGCGACGGCGGCGTCTCGCGGCCGTCGTCATCGCACTCGAGCCACGACAGCGTGGCGTGCCTCGCCGCCCCGAGCGCCTGGGCGAAGAGGTAGCGCTCCTCGTCGAAACCGGTCCGCTTGAGCGGAAGGTCGGGCAGTAGCTCGGCCAGCGCCTGGCGGAGGCGATCCGGCAGCAAGGGGTCCTCGCGGACGACACGCGGGAAGACATCACGGTTGAGGCCGACGAGAAAGAGGTGATCGAACGTCCGGCCGCGCGCCTCGACGACGCCGAGGACCTGGACCCCGGCTCCGCTCCCGCCGGCGGGCGTGCGCCCTGCGTGGCGCAGCGCCTCGGCGGCCGCGGCGAGAGCCTCGTCGCGCTCGAGTTCGATCGTGCCCTCGGCGTCGGCCACCAGGTCATCGAGCACTTCCTCGGCGTCTCGACGGCCCGCGGCTTCGCCGGGAGGCAGAGCGGCCATCGCCAGCCTCCTGACGGCGCCGAGTAGCGCCTGCGCGGGCCCTCGCGCGGGCAGCGCCCGCCACGCGTCCAGCCAGGAGTTCGCGCCGCGAACGACCCGTTCGATCGCGCCCGAGGTCACGAAGCGGCGGCTCGACGGGCCGACGTTCCCCTCGTCGTCCACCGCTTCCACCGCGCGCGCGACCGGCAGGACGATCCCCTGCCCGTCGCCGACCAGCGCCGCGACGTCGAGCGCCGCGAACGCACCGAGCGTCGTCAGCCCCGCGATGCGCGCGGCGAGGCGCACGTCGAGCGCGCGGGGACCGCCATCCCCGGTCGCAGCGAACCACGCGCCGGTGGCGGCGTCCGGTCCCGCCGCGAGCAGCGCGGCGAGCGCGCTCGCCCGCCGGCTGGCCGGTCCGGCCAGACCGGCGCCGCCCTCGCACGAGTAGGGCACCGCCAGACGCTCGAGGTGCTGGTGCAGCGGGATCTCCCGCCCGGCGAGGTCGCGCGCGACGATGCCTATGCCCTCTGGACGCGCGCCGCCTTCGAGCAGGCGGCGCACCCGTTCCACGACCTCGCGCGCCTCGGCGAACGCCCCGGGCGCCCGGAACAGCTCGACCCTCTCCGCCCCGCTCGCCGCCCGGACCGACGGCATCGACGCGCCCCCCACCTTCTCGAGCCGTTCGCGGAGCCTGGCGGCGAAGGCGACGCCGACGTCGGGCATGGCCGGGTCGACAGGATCCGGCGGCTCGTCGATCACCGCCGTGCCCCCGCACGAGCGCAGCGCCGCCTCGATCAGGTCGCTCGCCACTCCGGTCGCCTCGGCGAATCCGTGCACGATCACGGCTCGCGCCGGCAACACGTCGTCCGAGCGGGCGCGGAGCAGATCGCATGCGCGCGCGATGAGCGCCGACGACCTCCCGATGGCGCCTTCGCCGACCGCGGCCGCGACCTCGGCGGCCACCCGGACGACGGCCCGGGCGCGCTCGACCGACGGGTCGGACGAAGTGAACTCGTCGAGCCGCTCGTCGAGGAACTCGGCGTGCACCTCGGTGAACCCGGCGTCGAGGAGGTCTCTGACGGTCCCGGAAAGCACGGCGTAACCGTCCTTGAGCGGTTCGAGCGCGGAGCGCAGCGGATCGAGGCGACGCGCGGCGCGCCGGACCAGAACCGGGAACAGCGCCGCGCCGCCTTGCGGCCGCTCGCCCGCCCGTTCCACGATCTCGAGGGCGAGACCGTGGAGTGTGACGAGCCGGACGCCTGCCAGAGACCTACCGGAGGCGGCCACGAGCGAAGCGGCGAGATGTCGCCGCAGGCCGCGCGACGGCACGACGACCACGACGGGCTTTCCCAGCAGCGCCGGCTCGCCACGCGCGGCGTCGAGAAGGCCGAGCACCCGCGAGAGGACTTCATCCTCCGCCGCCCGCGCTCCGCGCGCCACGACGACAGCCGTCACCGCCCGCTCGTCCGTCCTGCCGGCCATTGCCCGCCCATGCGAACATGGAGCGCGCGGCGTGTCAACGCCGCCGAGTCCGGCCCCCTCACCGCGCCTCGCCGCTCCCCGGCTCGACCTCCCCGCGCGAGACCGCCCGCTCGACGAGGCGTCGCACTGCCTGCCACAGAATCGGCGAACCCTCGGCGATGTGGCCGTTGCGCTCCAGCACGCGGTCGGCGGTGATGCCGTTCTCCCGCCACGCGCGACCGGCGGTGTGGATGTTGTGGAGGACGGGGAGCAGCCGGTCGAGCGCCTGCGCGAAGCGCGCCTCGGGGGTCGAGCGCGCCTCGAATTCGTCCCACAGCGCGCGCAAGGTGCTTCCTTGATCGGCCGGCAGCAGGCCAAACAGTCGGCCGGCGGCGGCGCGCTCGCGATCCGCCTTGCCCGCCGACGCCTCGGTGTCGTAGACGAAGGTGTCGCCGGCGTCGATCTCCACCACGTCGTGCACCAGCACCATCGCCGCCACGCGCGCGACGTCCACCGGCTCGGCGGCGTGCTCGGCGAGGAGCATGGCGGCGATGGCCAGGTGCCAGGAGTGCTCCGCCGAGTTCTCACGTCGCCTGCCCGAGACCAGGTACGTCCTTCGCACGACCTCCTTCAAACCGTCGATCTCGAGGAGGAAGTCGATCTGGCGCTCGAGCCGGTCGTGGTCCACGCGCACCTCCCGCGCGGAGTGTATCCGGCCACCCGCTCCGTCACCGCGTAGAATCCCGGCCGATGGCCGCGAGAATCGACCTCGCCGCGCGGACGCTCACCTGTTCCGTCCACGACCTCCTGCTCGACCCGCTGCGCAGGTCGGTGGGCGGCACCGGCGAAGGGCTGGCCAGGCTGACCGTGGGCGCCGAGCTGCACCGCATCGTGCAGGCGCGCCTGCGCGCCGAGGACCCCGGCTACACGCCAGAGGTGGCGGTGGACGTCGCCTTCGCCCTCGACGGGTGGTCGCTGCGGGTGGTCGGCCGGGCCGACGGGGTCGGGCGCGACGCCTCCGGACGCCCCGCGGTCGAGGAGATCAAGACCCTCCACTTCCGCACCGACCTGCACGCGTTGTTCGCCCAGGAGCGGCTCGAGCGCCACCGCTGGCAGGTGCGCATCTACGCCGCGTGCCTCTTCCCCGACGGCGCGGCGACCGCCCGCCTCCGCCTGGTCGACCTCGGCGGCGCCGACGAGCGCGTCGAGGAGGTGCCGTGGTCGCCGCGCGAGGTGCACGCCTTCCTGCGCGGCCGCCTGCACGCGCTGGTCGCCGCGGAGCGGGAGCGCGAGCGCGTGCGCGCCGCATGGCGCCGGGCTGCCGAGACGCTGACCTTCCCCTTCGACGCGCCGCGCCCCGTGCAGGACGAGGTGATCGGCGCCGTGCTCGCGTCGCTCGAGGCCGGGCGCCACCTGCTCCTCTCCGCGCCCACCGGAGTGGGCAAGACCGCGGCGGCCCTTTACCCCGCGGTGAAGCTCGCGCTCGGCACCGGCAGACGCGTCGTGTTTCTCACCGCCAAGACGCTGCAGCAGCAGCTCGCGGTGGAGACGCTGCAGCGCATGGAGCGGGGCGGCTGGCGCTCGATACAGATCCGCGCCAAGGCGAGGATGTGCGCCAACCGGGAGGTGATCTGCCACGAGGAGTATTGCGAACACGCCGCGGACTACGGCCTCAAGCTTGCCGAGCGCGGCGTCGTCCCGGCGCTGCTCGCGCGCGCCGACCACCTCGATCCGCAGCGCACCTTCGATGTCGCCGACGCGGCCCGGGTGTGCCCCTTCGAGGTGTCGCTCGAACTGATGCGCGAGTGCTCGGCGGTGGTGTGCGACTACAACTACGTCTTCGACCCGGCGATCTCGTTGTTCGGCGCGGCCGAGGAGGGCTGGCTCGAGGACTGTTACCTGATCATCGACGAGGCGCACAACCTGGTCGACCGCGCGCGCGAGTACTTCTCCCCCCGCCTCGGACGGGGCGCGATCCGCCGGGCCACCGAGCTGCTGGCCGGCTACCGGCAGAAGGTGTGCCGCGACCTCGGGCACGTGCTCGGGGACCTCGACGCGCTGGTGGCGAAGGCGGTGGACGAGGGCCTGCCGCCCGGACCCGGGGTGCAGCGCATCGGCCTCGACCCGCGCGCCCTCGCCGAGGTTCGTCTCCAACTCGACGCCCTGATCGCGCCGTACTTCAACTTCAAGCGGACCGTCGAGCTGTGGCTGTCCGACGACCCGGTGGTGGAGGTGCTGCTCTCCCTTGCGCGCCTGGTCGATCTTCTCGAGCAGGAACGCGCGGAGCTGGTGCCGCTCGCCGAGCGGACCGCCGATGGAGACGAACAGGTGCGTCTGTTCTGCCTCGACGCCTCCAGTTGGATCGGCGCGGTGCTCGGTCGCTGCGCCGGCGCGGTGGCGATGTCCGCTACGTTGGAACCGTTCGAGTTCTACCGAGACCTGCTCGGCTTCGACGGCGACCGAACGGACACGCTGTCGCTCCCCTCGCCGTTCCCCGCCGAGAACCGACTGATCGTGGCTGTGGACGACGTCGACACCTCGTACCGCTTCCGCTCGCGCGCCTACGGCCGGATCGCGGAGGTCGTCGCCGAGCTCGCCCCGTCGGGCCGCAACTCGCTCGTGCTCTTCCCCTCCTACGCCTTCCTCCGCGAGGTCGCGGACCGCCTCCACGTCCCCGGGCACCGCGTCGAGGTGCAGCGCTTCGACGACAGCGAGGCCGCCCGCCGCGCCGTGCTCGGCAGGCTGCGCGCCAACCACGACCCGGTGATGCTGCTCGGCGTTCTCGGCGGGGTCTTCGCCGAGGGCGTGGACTATCCCGGCGAAATGCTCTCGCAGGTCGTCGTGGTCTCGCCCGCCCTGCCCCAGGTCGGGCCGGAGCGCGAACTCCTCCGCGAGCACTTCGCCGACCGGTTCGGGCTCGGCTTCGAGTACGCCTACCTCATCCCCGGCATGACCCGGGTGGTGCAGGCGGCCGGCCGCCTGATCCGTTCGGCCGAGGATCGCGGCGTGATCGTCCTGGTGTGTCGGAGGTTCCTGCGCGATCCGTATTTCTCGCTGCTGCCCCGCGAGTGGACCGACGGCGATCCGGGAACGCTGCGCTCGGCCGACCTCCGGGACCGCGTGACGGCGTTCTTCTCCGCCTCCGAGGACTCGTGTTAGTCTCGTTCACACGGCGCTCGACACGGGGGGAAAACATGGACACCATCGAAACCATCCTCAGCGACAAGGGGCGCGAAGTGATCCAGGTCGCGCCCGACGCCACGGTCAGGCAGGCCGTCGAGCTGATGTGTGAACGCAGGGTAGGGGCCGTGCTGGTGTGCGACAGCCTGAGCTGCGCCGGGATCTTCTCGGAGCGCGATCTGATGAACCGCGTGATCCTGGCGGGGAAGGACCCGGCTGCGACGACGGTCGGCGAGGTGATGACCCCGGAGGTCGCGTGCGTCGAACCGACGACAGGCACCGGCGAGGCGATGGCGATCATGACCGAGCGCCGTTGCCGGCACCTGCCGGTCGTCGACCGCGGCCGAGTGATCGGCGTCGTCTCGATCGGCGACCTCGTGCGCAAGAGTTCCCAGGACCAGGAGTTCGTCATTCGCATGCTCAACGACTACATCCTCGGGAAGTACCCGGGCTGAGCGCCGTGTCGCTGCGCCTGCTCGGCGGAGACGACATCGCGGCTGCCGTCGGTCGGTCCCGATCCCTGGCCAGGGGCCGCGCCAACCACAACCTGCACCGGTCGCTCGACGATCCCGTGCAGCGCTTCGTCAACGTCCTTCAGCCCGGATCCTACGTGAGACCTCACCGCCACGACCTTCCCCGCTGGGAGGTGTTCCTGCTCCTCGAGGGCGAGGCCGGCGCTCTGTCCTTCGACGACGCGGGGGCGGTCATCGAGCATGCGACGCTCCGCCGCGGCGGCGCTCGAGCGGTCGAATTCCCCGCCGGCGCGTGGCACACGGTCCTCGCTCTCCGGCCCGACACGGTGATGTTCGAGATCAAGCCGGGCCCGTACCGGCCGATCGCCGACAAGGACTTCGCCGCCTGGACGCCGCGAGAGGGAACCGATGAGGCGAGGGCGCTGCTCGACGCCTGGACCCGTCTGTTCAGCGCGGCCGGCCGCTGACCTCCTTCCCGGCCTCGGCCGCCCCGGCCCCGCCCGCACGACGCGCGCTCTTCCTCCCGCGACCGCTTCCGGCCTGGTCCCGCCCCGCCAGCTTCCGGAATCCGATCAGGTGGAGATAGCGTTCTGGGTGGAGCTGCGTGTACGTGAACAACGCGGCGACCGCCAACACGTACACGGACAGCGCCCACGGTCGGGCCGACCCACCTCCGGCCCACCCGGCCAGGATCCCGAGGACGAGCGTTCTGTGGATGAAGAAGTTCGCCCGTGCCTCGCCGGTGGCGGCGAGTGTCCGGTCCGGCCGCCAGCGAAGCTCGCCGGCGACCTGCCCGGCGTGCACGACGACGGCGATCGCGAGCGACACCCACGCGCTGGTGGTGGCGAACACCTCGGCGAGCAATGCCCCGAGGCCGAGATCCACCCAGTCGAGGACCAGAGCCGCGGCGATGGCCGAGGGGATGGCGAGGATCACCCACACGAGCGCGAGCGCCGCGCCCCACTGCAGCCGATGCGTGGCGCCGGCTGCACCGAGGAGCCGCGGATCCTCCCGGGACGTGACGACGAGGGCCACTACACCGAGGCCCCACACCGCGAGCAGGCCGTCGAGCCAGTAGAAGAAGATGGGAGACAGGGCCCGCCAGCCGAGGAACCACACACCGGCCACCGGAATGGCGTTGCCGACGACAATGCGCGCGGTTCCTGCCCAGTTCCGTCCGGACTCCGCACCGTACGGCTCGTCGCGACCCGCCGGAACTTCGGTGCTCACGCTACCCTCCAGGGTCGCCGCGCCGGGCGACCCCCTGCCTCACCGCGACCAGAGGTTGTACTTGAGGATGCACCAGATCGCCTCGAAGCCGTCCTTCCAGCCGATCTTCTTCCCCTCGGCGTAGGTGCGGCCGTGGTAGGAGATCGGCACCTCGTAGATGCGCACGCCGAGACGGGCGACCCTGGCGGTGAACTCCGGTTCGAAGCCGAACCGACTGGAGACCAGGTGCAGCCCCTGGGCGACCTGTCTGGTGAACACCTTGTAGCACGTCTCCATGTCGGAGAGGTTGAGGTCGGTGAGCATGTTCGACAGCGTGGTCAGGAGCCGGTTGCCGACGTAGTGCCAGAAGAACAGCACCCGGTGAGGGCCGGAGAGGAAGCGGCTGCCGAACACGACATCCGCCTGGCCGGCCAGGATCGGGCCGAGCAGCGCCGGGTAGTCCCCGGGGTCGTACTCGAGATCCGCGTCCTGGATCACGAGCACGTCTCCGCTCGCCGCGGCGAACCCGGTGCGCAGGGCGGCGGCCTTGCCCTGGTTGACCTCGTGGCGGGTCAGGCTGAGCCGGCATGGGCGCGAGGCGTCCTCAGGGGGCCGGTACGCGGCGAGCAGCTCGGGCGTCCGGTCGCGCGAGCAGTCGTCCACCACTACCAGCTCCACGTCGGCGACACCCGCCGGGAACGGCGCGCGGGAGACGCGGTCGAGCAACGTCGTCACGGTCGCCTCTTCGTTGTACACGGGTACCACGACGGAGACTGTCAGGGCTGCCATGTGGTGGACTCCCCGGCCTTGCCGGCCCGCCGGCCCCGGCCTATGGTGGTGGCGTGTTCGTGTTCCTCACCCCTCCGGTGTTGCTCGCGGGGGCGGCTGCGATCGCCGCGATTCTCCTCTGGAGTCGTCGCGGCGGGGCGCTGCCCGCCGATGCCGTGCCGTGGGTGACGATCGGCATGGGTCTGCTGGCCGTGGCGATGGCGATCCTGCTGGTCGCCACCGAAGCCCCCGCATGGGAGCAGGGCCTTCGCGCCGGGCTGCTTCTCGAAGCGTGCCTGGGCGTGTGGCTTCTCGGCCGTCGCACAGGCGGGCGAGGGCGCGATGCGCGATGAAGGCGACGCGCCCGTCGAGGTCCCGGTCGAGGCCAGTCTCGACCTGCACACCTTCGCGCCGAGGGACATCCCCTCGGTGGTCGCCGAGTATCTCGCTGCGGCGTACGCCGCCGGCCTGCGCGAGGTGCGGCTGATCCACGGCCGCGGGA
>JBFMCD010000090.1:0-24866 GCA_040754885.1 Acidobacteriota bacterium | reverse complement strand
AAAGGGTCTGCACCCAGCTCCCGTTCGACGCGTTGATCTTGGTGACCGAGTGCCCGTAGTGATTGGCGACCCAGATGTGCGTGCCGTCGAAAGCGATGCCACACGGGTGGTTGAACCCGTACGAGCCGCCGGAGAGCGTCTGCACCCAGGCTCCGTTCGACGCGTTGATCTCGGTGACGGAGTCCGCATCATAGTTGGTGACCCAGATGTGCGTGCCGTCGAAGGCCACACCCCACGGGTCGTTGAACCCGTACGAGCCCCCGAAGTACCGTCCCCCCCACCAGTTGAGCGTCGCAACGCGGGCGAGGTCGGGCGTCGTGTTCGCCGGGGTCCAGCTCGCGGTCCCCTGCATCGCCTTCTCGATGAGCACCGCCACTTGCGCGCGCGTGACGGTGCCGTCCGGGCAGTAGTTGCCGCCGCCGCACCCGGCGGTGATTCCGTCCCGAACAAACTGCTCGATCCACGCGTCGAACGGGCTCGAACACGTCACGTCCAGGAAGTACGTCCCCGTGCACGCCGGCGGCGTGTACGGGTCGTTGGGCAGAGGGGTCGCGCCCAGGGATCGTGCCTCCCACTGGGCGAACACGGGCACTGCCGGTCCGACCACGAAGAGACACACGAAAACGACGCCGATCACTCCAGGACGACTCTTCATGGACGCCTCCCTCGTCGCCGTCCGGCGCCTCCGGACGGTCCGTGGCGCTGCCCCCACCTCAGCCGCCTGTTGGTATTCGAACTCCGAACAGAGTCTCGATTCTGAAGGCGCAGGTGTCAAGGCCGCGCGCCCCCAGGTCGAGCGCCCCTCTTCCTCACAACGGCGCGCCCGGAGAGCTCGATTCGCTGCCCGCGACGAAAGGCAGTGGCGTGGGCAGTGATCCGTAGACCGGAAGGCAAGGGGAGAGGGGACTGTGATGGAGCGCGCTCCAGGTGCGACGGGATCCTTCGGCCCTTCGGGCCTCAGGATGACGGCGTGTGGCGAGAGTGGGGGCGCGGGGGGCCACGAGCGCCGGGTGGGAGGGAGGATCGGCGCGGAGCCCCCCGCAACCGAAGCCCGAAAGCGACGACGAATCCCGGCGCATCGGGAGCCTGTGGGCACGAGCCGGTCCATCCTCGAACGCGAGGAGGTCCTTCGGTCGCCGCTCCGCGGCTCCCTCAGGATGACGGCGTGTGGAGAAAGTCGCGGGGCGGGAAGTTCCGCCCACTGACGTTCCTTCCCTGACCCCTGACCCGGTTGCCTTCTTTCCTCACCCCTCTTCCCTCCTCCCTCTCCCCTGTCCTTTCGTTCCCGGACCCCGGACCCCTGACCCCGTCGTCGCCCTTGCTGACCGACAACGGACAACCAACAACGGACAACGGTGCTCGGTCACTCGCTCGCGAAACGCCCGAGGATCTCCACGGCGATCTCGACCGGCCGCGTCTTGATCAGGTGGTGGCCGCCGTCGGGGAACTCGACGAGGCGGGCGTCGCGCAGGCGCGCGGCGAGGTCGCCCGCGATCGCCGGCTGGACAACGTGGTCGTCGGCGGCCTGGAAGAGCAGCGCCGGCGCCGAGATCTCCGCCGCGGCGCGCGCCTGGTCCGCGAAGCTCACGCTGCCGAGCAGATCGAGGTGGCGCGCGGCGGTCCGCCACTCGCCCGCGGGCGGCGGCTGCACGCCCACCTTCTCGTACCCGTGGCGCATGATCGGCAGCAGCAGCGGCCGCACCGGCGGCACGCGCATGCCCAGGGCGATCCAGCGGTACGCGAGCGGCGGCATCGCGAACGCGGCGTGCCGCCGCGCCCCCATCGACGCGAGTCCCACCACGGCGACCACGCGCCGGCCGCCACGGCGCGCCGCCTGCACCACCGCGCCGCCGCCGAACGAGTGGCCGAGCAGCACCACGCGGTCGAGGCGCATCGCCTCCGCCACCGCGAGCAGCACCCGCCCCCAGCCGGCGACACTCGCCACGGCGCCGAGCGGCGAGCCGCCGAAGCCGGGCATCTCGGCGCGCACCACGCGCATCCGCGTCGCGAGCGGCGGCGCCAGGTAACGGAAGTCGCGCGCGGAGCCGGGGATGCCGTGCACGCACAGCACCGCGGCGGCACCCGGCGGGCCTTCCTCGGCGACCGCGATCGGCCCCTCGGCGGTGTCGATCAGGGTGGTGTCTGGATCGGTCGGCTGAACCGTCGGGCGCTCGGACACGGGCGGGGAGGCGCTACTTCTTCTTGAACAGCGCGTCGAACGCCGCGCGCGGGTCGTTGCCCGGCGGCTTGTCCTGGGCGAACTCCTGCACCGTGTTCGGCGTGAACAGCTCGCAGCGGTTGCGCCGCGTCTTGCTCGAGATGCGCAGCGGCGGGTCCTTGCGGCACTCGCTCGGGCGCGAGGTGTCGAAGTGCACGCAGTTGGAGCAGGTGCGCAGGTCCTGGCCACAGTTGCCGCACATTGCGTCGAGCGCCAGCACCGCGACCACCGGCTGCTTCGCCCCGCACACCCGGCAGCGGAACACCGTCTCCGTCGGCGCGCCGAGCCCGCGCCCGCGCGGCCCCTGCTCCGGGCCGGGCTTGGGACGCGGCGTCGCCGGGCGCTCCTTGCGGCGCTCCTCGTAGCCGCCACCGTCCTGGTAGCCGCTGTGCCGGTACTTGCGATCCGACATGCCGTCGTTATAGCACAGCGGCGGCGCACGGCCGGGAATCTCCCTCACCCTCCGGCCCGTTCGCCGTGACGTGAGCACGAACCCTCCCGTCCCGCGCCGCGCCGGCGACCCGGCGCTCTCCCAGGCGGTGACCCGCTCGATCCGCGTCGAGGTGGCCAGCGAGTTCGTCCCCGGCCGCTCCAACCCGTCGGTCCCCGAGTACTTCTTCGCCTACCACGTGCGCGTCTCCAACGAGGGCGACGAGACCGTCCAGCTCGTCTCCCGCGAGTGGCTGATCACCGACGGCGAGGGACGCGTCGAGCGCGTGCGCGGCGAGGGCGTGGTCGGCGAGAAGCCGGTGCTCGCCCCCGGCGAGACGTTCGAGTACACCAGCTTCTGCCCGCTGGCGACCCCGTACGGCTCGATGCACGGCAGCTACCTGCTCGTCACCGACGGCGGCGACACCTTCCGCGCCGAGATCGCGCCGTTCGCGCTCAACGCCTCCGGCACGCTGCACTAGCCCGCGCTAGACTGGCCCCGCCATGGTCTACGGCCGCCCCACCCACGCCGGGCCGTCGGCGGTGCTCCCCGGCGCCCCGCCGCGCGACCTCGCCGCCCTGCTCGGCGTGCTCTTCGCCACCTGGACGCTGCAGTTCTTCGCCGCCACCGCCGTCGTGCCCGCGCTCATGCGCCTGTCCCCCGCGGTGTGGCAGGCCGGCTGGGTGTGGCAGCTCGCCACCTACGCCTTCGCCGGCTACGGCCCGCCGAGCGTGTGGTTCCTGCTCGAGCTGTTCATCCTCTACTGGTTCGGCACCGACCTGCGCCGCCGCTTCGGCCGGCGCGGCTTCTGGCGTCTGATCGCGATCGGCGCCCTCGCCGCCTCGCTCGCCGCCGTCGCCGTCCGGCTCGCCGCCGGCGCGATCGCCCCGGACGGCCTCGGGCTGCCGTTCCAGCTCATGCAGGGGCAGCGCATCCTGATGGTCGTGCTGATCGCCGCCTTCGCCGTCGCCAACCGCGAGGCGACGATCCTGCTCTTCTTCGTCCTCCCGCTGCGCGCCGGCTGGTTCGTCTGGCTGGGGATCCTGTTCGGCTTCGTCGGCTTCCTCTCCACCCGCGACCTCGCCGGCTTCGCCGGCATCTGCGCCGCCACCGCCGCCACGGTGACCGCCGCCTCGCGCCGCAGCCCGCTCGACCGCCTCTCCTCGTGGTGGGCGCGCTGGCGCACCGAACGCGCCGACCGCCGCTTCAAGCGCCTGGCGAAGAAGCGCGGCCTGCGCGTCGTCCGCGACGACGACGACGAGCGCAGGATCAACTGAGGCAGAAGACCGAACCAAAGGCGTGGGCCGTGGACCGTGATACGCCCCGAGTCTACGGTCTCGCATGCGGCATGTAGCGTGCCGCATCCGGGGCGAGAGTGAGCCTGGCCTTCTTGCAGGCTCGCGGTCTCGCGCCTACGATGGCGAAAGTCGGCCACGCTGCTCGGAGGATGACGCGGAGGGCTGGCCTGCCTGACGCGGTTGGGAGCGATGGGAATGGTCCAAGCGGGGGATCGTATCCACGTAGGACAGATTCTCCAGGGCCCGTTCTTTGACGAGCCTGTGAAGGTCGTGCTTGTGCATCCGCAGGCAGGCGGCGTCTGGCAGCTTGGCGTCGTCGGCACGCGCACCGAGCGCTTCCGCAGCGTGACCCTCCGCGAGGCCGACCTCGGCAAGATCGCGATTACCGAGCAGTTGGCATGTTTCGATGGCGACGGCCACCTCCTGCGCCTCGCCCTCACCGCCTACTCGCTCGGTATCGCGTACGAGTTCGACCCCTACTTCGGCCTTTCGATGTCGCGAGTCGATCCGCTGCCGCATCAGCTCTCGGCGGTGTACGACTATCTCCTCAAACTCCCCCGCGTCCGCTTCCTGCTCGCCGACGACGCCGGCGCCGGCAAGACCATCATGGCCGGGCTACTCATCCGCGAACTTAAGCTGCGGGGCCTCGCAGACCGAGTCCTGATCGTGTGCCCGGCGAACCTCGCGTTCCAGTGGCAGCGGGAGATGAAGGAGAAGTTCGACGAGAAGTTCCTGGTGATGAAGGGCGGCGACATCCGCGAGCAGTTCGGCGTCAACCAGTGGTACGAGCAGCGGCAAGTCGTCACGTCCCTCGACCTCGCCAAGCGCGAGGACGTCTTGCCGGGCCTGCGTCAGGTCCACTGGGACCTCGTCATCGTCGACGAGGCGCACCGCATGTCGTGGACGCCGCCGTCGCGCAAGACGGCGCGCTACGCCCTCGGCGAGCTGCTGCGCGACTCCACCGACCACATCCTCCTGTTGACGGCCACGCCCCACAAGGGCGACCCCGACAACTTCACGCTCTTCCTACAGCTCCTCGACCGTGACGTCTACGCCGACGTCAAATCGATCCGCACCGCGATGGAGCGCCGCGCCGCGCCGTTCTACCTGCGGCGCACCAAGGAGGCGATGGTCTACTTCCCAGAGCGCCAGGCCGACGGAAGCTGGCAGGCGCGCAAGATCTTCACCCTGCGCATCCCGAACACCGCCGACTTCAAGATCGACGGCGCCGAAGACGCGCTGTATCGCGCCGTCACGTCGTTCGTCAAGCGGCAGAGCGCCCGCGCCGCCGCGGACGGAGAAGACCGCCGGGCGCGCGCCGTCGGCTTCCTGATGTCCCTCTACCAGCGCCGCCTGTGCTCGAGCGCGCACGCGGTACGCCACTCGATGGAGAATCGCGCGCGGCGACTCGAGGACGGCCTGAAACACGCGCACGAGCTGGCCGACCAGGCCCCTCCCACCCTCCCCGATCCGGAGGAGCTGGAGGAGATGGACGAGGCCGAGCGCGACCGCCTCGAGCGCGTCCTCGAGGCCATCTCGCTCGCCCGCAACGCCGACCAGGTTCGCGAGGAGATCGGCGAACTGCGGCAACTGGCGGCGCAGGCGCTCGCCGTCGAGGAGTCCGGCGCAGAGGCGAAGAGGTCACGCCTCAAGGGTTTGCTCCAGACCGAAGGGTTCTTCGACCACCCCGACCGGCGCCTACTGCTCTTCACCGAGTTCAAGGACACGCTCGACTACCTGGTCGACAGCCTGAAGTCCTGGGGGTTCCGTGTCGGCACCATTCACGGCGGCATGAAGGCCGGCTCGCGGGACGAGCCGGGGACCCGCCTCCACGCCGAGCAGCAGTTCTGGGAGGGAGCGATCCAGATCCTCGTCGCCACCGAGGCGGCCGGCGAAGGCATCAACCTGCAGTGTTGCCATATCCTCTTCAACTACGACATCCCGTGGAACCCCAACCGGCTCGAGCAGCGGATGGGCCGCATCCACCGCTACGGCCAGGCCCATGACTGCCTGATCTTCAACTTCGTCGCGACCAACACAATCGAAGGTCGTGTGCTCTGCCGCCTCCTCGAGAAGCTCCAGGAGATCCGCAACGCGCTCGACGACGATGCGGTCTTCAACGTCATCGGCGAGGTGCTCCCCGCGGCGCACGTCGAGCGCGTCCTGCGCGACTATTACGCCGGCAAGCTCGGCGAGGCCGACCTCGAAGAGCGCCTCCTGCGCGACGTCGACGAGGGGCAGTTCCGCGCCATCTGCCAGAACGCCCTCGAGGGTCTGGCGGCCAAGAAGCTCAACCTCGAGATGCTCATCGAGCGCCGCGCCCGCGCTCAGGAACGCCGCGTCGTGCCGGAGACCATCGCGCGCTTCCTCGGCGAGGCTGCGGCGGCCGTCAAGTTGCCGTTCCGGACCATCCCGGCCCTGCAGCATACGTTCGAGCCCGGGCGCACGCCGGCGGCCCTCAAGCGCCACGAGCAGGATCCCGACTGGAGGCTGCTGCCGATCGCCGCCCGCTACCCGCGCTGTTCGGCCGACCGCGAGACGGCGCAGTCGAACACCCTCGAGTGGGTGACTCCGGGGCACCCGCTCTTCGAGGCCCTGCGGCGCGAGATCGTCGACCGCGGGCGCGCCGTGTTCGCTCGGGGTGCGTGCTTCTACTCGCTCGAGCACGAGCAGCCGGCGCGCATCGACTTCTACCGGGCGCGGGTCGTCGACGGGATGGGACAGGTCGTTCACGAGCGGCTTTTCGCCGTGGCGATCGACGAGCGCGGCGAGCACAGTCTGGCCGACGCCGGCGCCCTCGGCAACCTCTCGCCGGCGCCGGCACCCGCGGCACTCCCGGCCGTTGCCGTGTCCGAAGACGCAACTGCCTGGCTGCACGCTCAGGCGCTGCAGCCTTTCCTTGACGAGGTTTGCGCCGAGCGCGTCGCCGAGCTGGACCGCGTCGCAACTCATGTCGAGATGTCCCTCACCGAGTTGCTTCAGAAGGCGGACGACGAGATCGGCCGCGCCCAGATCGAGATCGACCAGGGCGTGCAGGGCGCTGAGGGCCGACTCGCCCAGGCCGAGACACGGCACGCCGAGGTCAGCGCCCGCCGCGAGCGCCGCCGGCACGAGCTCGACCAGCAGCGGTCACTCACGATCCAGGCGGTCGAACGGCTCACCAGCGTCCTTGTCCTCCCCCACCCCGAGCGCTGCGCACCCGAGGTCACGCGCCTCCGCCAGAATCCCGAGACTGAGGCCACCGCCATGCGCGTCGCCATGGAACACGAGCGGGCGCTCGGCCGGCAGGTCTTCGACGTTCACGAGAAGAACCTCGGCTACGATCTGACCAGCCTCGACCTGAATGGCGGCGAGCTGCGCCTGATCGAGGTCAAGGGCATCGGCGCCCCCAGCGGCACGATCCTGCTCACGCCCAACGAGCGCCGCGTCGCCGAGGATCGGCGCGACTGCTACTGGCTCTACGTCGTCACCAACTGCAACGACACGCCCAGCCTGCAGGAGCCAATCAGGGACCCCGCGCGCTTTCCCTGGCACGAGGTCGTCAAGGTGCAGCACTACTGGCTCGAGGTGGACGCAATGACCAGCCCGCCGCGCGTCCGCGAGAGCGGCGCCGGGCACGGTGACCCACCATGACCCCGGAGGCGCTCCGCACGCTGGTCGACGCCGGCGAGACCCTAGAGGTCGAATTCAAGGGTGAAGACAAGAAGCGCCTCACCGATGGCGACCTCGTGGAGGCGGTGGTGTGCCTCGCCAATCGCCAGGGCACCGATGTGGGCTGGCTTCTCGTCGGCGTGGAGGACGACGGCCGGTTGACCGGCGCGCGGCCTCGCCACGAAGCCGGGATCACGGACCCGCGCCGCGTGCAAGCGCTCATCGCGTCGCGAACGCGTCCGTCCCTCTCATGCCGCGTCGAGCTTGTCCGCACAGGCGACGTCGAGGTCCTCGCGATCGAGGTGCCTCCTGCGCGCACCCCTGTGGCGACGTCCGATGGCTCGTACTACCGCCGCGCGATCGGGCACCAGGGCCAGCCCGAGTGCCTGCCTATGTTCTTCCACGAGATGCAGTCGCTCCAGGCCGATCGCGGCGCTCTCGACTACTCGGCCCTCACGGTCGCGGACGCCTCCTGGTCGGATCTCGACCCTCTCGAGTTCGAGCGGTTCCGCCGGTCGATCCGCGAGACGGGCCGTGGTGACCGCAGCCTGCTCGATCTCCCGGACCTCGAGCTTGCCAAGGCGCTCGGTGCCGTCACCGGGGGTGCAACGGCGGAGACGATCCGCGTCCTCGCGCTCCTGCTCTTCGGCCGCGAGGAGAGCCTGCGCCGCCTCCTGCCCACCCACGAGACCGCGTTCCAGATCCTGTCCGGCCGAAAGATCGAGGTGAACGACTTCCTCCGCTGGCCGCTCGTGCGGACGGTCGAGGAGTTCGGGACGCGCTTGCGCGCCCGCAATCGCGAGGAGGAGTTGATGGTCGGCATGCTCCGAGTCGGCGTGCCGGACTATTCGCCGGTGGCCTTTCGCGAGGCGCTCGCCAACGCGCTCGTGCACCGCGACTACACGCGGCTCGGCGCCGCCCACGTGCAGTGGCAGGTTGACCGCATCACGATCAGCAATCCCGGCGGGTTCCCGGAGGGTATCGGTCTCGCCAACTTCCTCGTCGCCGGTCCGCGGCCGCGAAACCCTCTGCTCGCCGACGCCTTCAAGCGGGCCGGCATCGTCGAACGCACCGGACGTGGCATCGACACCATTTTCGAGGAGCAGCTCCGCAACGGGCGCCCGGCGCCCAGCTATGGACGCAGCACTCCGGCCGAGGTCGCTGTCGAACTGCCCGGCGGGACGGCAAGCCTCGCGTTCGTTCGCCTGCTGGTCGAGGAGTCCCAGGGGGGTCGGCTGCTGAGCTTCCTCGAGCTGCTGATCCTCGACGGGATGTGGCGGCAACGCTCCCTATCCACTGCGGAGGCCGCACTCTTGTCGCAGCGGCCGGAGCCCGAAGCCCACCGATCCCTTGAGCGTCTGGTCGAGGACGGCCTCGTCGAAGCGCGCGGCGAGAAGAAGGGTCGCGTATACCACCTCTCCGCCGCGACTTACCGCCGCCTCGGCGAGAAAGCCGCCTACGTCCGCAGACGTGGCTTCGAGCCGCTCCAGCAGGAGCAGATGATCCTCCAGTACGCGGAGAAGCACCGCAGGATCAAGCGAAGCGAGGTCATGGAGCTGTGCCAAGTCGGCCCGCAACAAGCCACGAGGCTTCTCGCCCGCCTGACCAGGGCAGGTAAGCTCCTGGCGCATGGTGTGAAGAAGGGAGTTTGGTATGAACGCGCTCCAAATATATGATCGCGATCATATTGTTAAGTTACGCGATCATATTTTCAATCGACTTATCGCCTTCCACAGCGAATGGGCCCAGGCTACCGGGGGTGTTGGGAGGGTGACTACGGGAGCTAGATCGTGATCGGGCACCCCCTGAAGGTTGAGGACCTGATCTCGGACGTGAAGACCGGTGAGATCGGCATACCCGAGATCCAGCGCGACTACGTCTGGCGCAAGCCGCAGATCGCGAAGCTGCTCGACTCGATCTACCGTGGCTTTCCGGTCGGCACGCTGCTGCTCTGGGACACCGCACTTGCCGTCGAGATGCGCGGTCTCAAGGCCGGCCTCGCCGCGCCCAACAAGCCCGACTTCCGCCCGAAGATCGTACTTGACGGCCAGCAGCGT
The DNA here is from genome assembly GCA_040754885.1 of Acidobacteriota bacterium. Lineage (GTDB taxonomy): Bacteria > Acidobacteriota > Thermoanaerobaculia > Thermoanaerobaculales > Thermoanaerobaculaceae > JBFMCD01. Next base: position 15,212 of record JBFMCD010000090.1, on the reverse strand, counting down.
TTGACCTCCCTCGCCCGGGTGTTCGATCCCGACCTGCCGCGGGACGAGCGCGTGCTCTTCAACGTCTTCGCCGAGACGTTCGAGCCGCACTCGAACCGCTCCGCCGCCGACCCGCGATGGATCGACACCACAGAGCTGATGAGCGGCAGCGCCTCCGAGCTCGATGTGCTCGACCGCCTCGTCGAGGCCGGAGTCATCGACATCGCCGACAGGCCTGCCCGCAACCAGATCCACGATCGCCTCAAGCGGCTGCACGCGATCCGTCAGTACAAGTTCCCTATCGAGATCGTCAAGGAGGACGACCTCGAGGTCGTCACCGAGATCTTCATCCGGGTCAACTCGGCTGGCACCCGCCTCCGTGAAGCGGAGCTTGCGCTCGCACGCCTCGCGTGGAAGCTACCCGGCAAGGTTGTGGGCGACTTCGAAAAGCTCGAGGATGCCTGCCTTGAGCGGGGTTTCGACATCGACACGCGCTTCCTGATGCGGGCGCTGGTCGTCGTGGGCACCGGCCAGAGCCGCTTCCGCGACCTAAAGGCGTACTGGCAGCGCCCGGCCGCCGGCCTCGACCGCGACTGGAAGCGCACTGAACGGGGGCTGCGCAGCGCGCTCGATTTCGTCGAAGGGAACGTCGGCATTCCCGGCTCCGAGCTATTGCCGTCGCACATGACACTGCTGCCGCTGGTCGCCGTTCTCGGCAATCGCACGCACCTGTCCGGCGCCGAGGGGCGTGCCCTTCGTCGCTGGTTCCTGATCGCTAACGCCTTCCAGCGTTACAGCGGCTCCACCGAGACGATCCTCGACCAGGACCTTGCGACACTGGGTGCCGACAGCTCCGGGGTCGAAGCGCTGCACAACCGCGCGCTGACCGACCTGCGCGGGAAGCCGGAGGTCGCCCCGGACGATCTCGCGCGAGCAGGCGCGTCCAGCCCACTGTTCTTTCTGTCGTTCCTCGCGGCAACGTCCAATGATGCCGTCGACTGGTTCACAGGCATCAAGATCCGCCGCGACAACTTCAACCGCGACCAGGACATCGAATACCACCATATCTTCCCCAAGAAGCTGCTTACCGCGGCGGGCGTGGACCGCTACGAGCGCGACGAGATGGCGAACCTCGCGTTCCTCGGCCAGAAGGCGAACCGCCGCATCCTCGCCAAGGAGCCCGCGGCGTATCTCGCGGAAATTGCGGAGCACGACCCTGGGCGGCTCGAGGCGCAGTGCGTACCGATGGACAGACGCCTTTGGGCTCTCGATCGCTTCGCCGACTTCCTGACCGCACGGCGAGCGCTGCTGTCCGCCGAGATGAACAGACTGCTCGGGTCATAGGGAGTCCTGCGTGACGATAGCCGAGACGCGGCGACGTGCACAGCGATGGCTGATCGAAAACTGGATGCTACCGGTTACTGTACTTTTCGGCTTGGCCGCCGGAGTCCTCCACATTCTACTTGAACACCAGCCGAGGACCTCTGATGCGCTTCAACTGGCTGTCTTGATGGCGACTCTTGTCGCCGTATACCTCTACACGGCTGAGACGCGCAAGTTGCGCATCGCGAGCTCGCGTGACACGGCGCTGCAGCAGCATCCCTGGCTCGAGGTCAGCGACCTCATTATCAAGCGGTCCGCCGAAGGCGGCGCCGTCCTCGGGGCATTCGACCTCTCGTCCACCGTAAGGAATGTGGGCAAGACACCCGCCCTCGGCGTCGTTGCGACGCTCACCGCGAGGCGTTATCAGACCACTGGCCCGACGTTCATCAGCCAGATCGGTGGGATCATTGTGCCCCGCCAGGATGCTGGGTTGAGCGTCCGGGTGCCAATCGATGAGCCCCAGCGAATCGTCGTGGAGCTCCGAGTCTCGTATCACACCGTCTTTGGGCGCACCGCGACAACTGCGGCCGAGTATCTCGTCTCGCCGCCAGCGGAAGCCGATCGGATGTGGTCTGACTACAAGTGGGACACAGGTCCGATCAAGAGCGACAGTGTGCGTGACGCCGGCAAGGTGGAGGGGTCGTGATCCCCCGTGAGTGCAAGCGGCTGATCGAGGTGGTTTTCCGATTGCGGTGGTGTCGAAGACTGCGGCGGTCGTCGCCAACTACAACGACACGCCGAAGGCCCAGGACCCGAACCTGGACCCGACGCGCTTCCCCTGGCACGAGGTCGTCAAGGTGCAGCACTACTGGCTCGCGGTGGACGCGATGGCCTCCGCGGTGCGTGTGAAGGAAGAAGAGGGTAGGTATGGCCAAGGCGATGACCCGCAGCAGTAGGGTCCCCGCCTACCGGCACAGCGCCCCTCGACGGAGGCCTAATGGCTCTTGAACAGGAAATCGTCGATCGCGCCAAGGCACTATTCACCGCCCGTCGCCGTGAGCGGCGGCAGGCTCTCGCGTGGTCCAGAGCAGCCCTTATGAACAAGGCCGAGGCTCACGGGATGGGTCACGGGTCTGTCGTCGTTCAAGGCATACTTCGCTTATGTTCGGATGAACTACGAGTCCTCGCGAACCTCGCGTGGCAGGATGTACACCGCGCCTACGAACTGCTCGCACAGCCCAGCGAGCAGCCGTCAGCGGGGGATCTTGAGGCAGTAGTTCATCTCTTCGTCGAAGACGAGTACAAGACCCTGGAAGAGTTTTACGGGTCGTCACTTCAAGGTCAGCCGGGATCACTGCCAGGGCTTCGCCCCGAGCTCGACGCTGCTTTGGCGTCTGTCGACGCGGAGATAGCTCTGTTCGCTGGCTGGAGGAAACGTGCTGGGGCTAACTCCGGTGGCCTCGCAAGGTCGACAACCTACAATTTCTACTCGCCGATTGGACTCGTCGTAACCGGTGAGCACGCCCAGGTCGCGGTCCAGCATATCGCCGAACACCGTGCCGCCATCCTTGGCGCTTTAGACCAGGTCCGGGAACTAGTCTCGCAGTCGACCGAGGGTCAGACGAGCCAGATCATTGAAGTCGTTAGCGAACTCGCCGATGAAGTGAATAAGGAGCAGCCCAATCCAATCAAGGTCAGTGGGGCACTCGCGGGCGTGGCAAGCTCCATTCAGACGCTCGCCAGCTTGCAGCCGGCTTACGAGATCCTCAAGTCCGCTGCGTCGCTCATTGGCATCCAACTGCCATGAGGACGGCTTGCAGGTCAGCAGTCCTGGTGCAGAACTACGGGGGCAAGGAGAGACCCAGATCATGAAGTTGTCCATTTACCTCTTCCGCGATGACGTCACGGAGCTCAATGGCCTGATTCTCCCCAGGCACCTTTCGGGTGAGGACGCCTTTCAAGAACTCCAACCGTCGCAGCCCCTGCCTTTCGAGGTCAGGGCCTTCGTGCAGCCGCGACGTGTCAAACCACCCCGTTGGGTCGAGTTCCTTTCAACTGGCTATAGCCTGTCTCATCTCAACCTCCACAACGAGTTTTCTTCATTTGTGCTTCTCCTGAAGGCGCAAGGGCGGGTCTTCGCTCTGACCTTCGGCTATGGATTCAACACTCTCGACCGAACGAAGCTGGAGCCCGCGTTCGGCCTGCGGACCAGCCTGAACGCACTCGATCAACATGGCATCCGGACGGTCGACACCAGGAATATAGACCTCGTAACGCGTCAACGCAGGACCCATGTCAACGTGGGCAGCCCAGTCTCGACGTTCGACATCAATGTCAATCTTGACTGGGTCAGGTTCATCTCCGGTAAACCCGTTGACGACTCGGTCGCGCGGAGCGTCTCTGGGTCGGACTCGCTCTCCGTCAGCTGTGACTGCGGCCTCGCACAGTTGGGTACCAAGTGTGGTCAGCTTCTCGCGCTCTACCTGTCGGAGACCTATAGACAGAGTTTCGCTTTCATTGACTTCCTTCGTCCACTTCGGAAGGGGGACCCGTTTCTTCCTCAGTTGGAGGCGACCCTGCGGCAACGACTGGCTGAGCGCTCTCCGAACCAACTGGCGATTGCCTACCCTGAGATCCCCGACCCCGAGAAGCTGGCCGTCTTCCGCCTCAGCGGTCACTACAAGCACGTCGACGTTGACGAGGTCTCGCTCGAAGCTGCCTACAGATTCATGGACTCATATCCTGAGCTGGACTGGACTTCTGACAACATCTGGGTCGTCGGCCTCGGTGGCCAGGAGGAGCCGGTCACTCGACGCCGCCCGCTTAGAGACTACCTGGTCTGCGAGGTAGATCTCGCAGATGGTGTTTTTCTCTTCTCCCTGGGACAGTGGTTTCGCGCAAAGACTGATTTTGTTGAAGAGGTGCGGGCTGAGGTGGCACAGATCGAGGATCTCACGAGTACCCTCAGCCTGCCGCCGATTCATCCTGGTGAGGTTGAAGCCTCATACAACGCGCGGGTCGCCTCAGAAAAGGGGTGGCTCCTCCTTGACCGAGGCCTCCTACATTTCCCGAAAACTCGTGACAGGATCGAGGTGTGCGATCTTCTTTCCCCTGCGGGCGATTTCGTGTGCGTCAAGAGGCTGAAGTCGTCAGCGACCTTGAGTCACCTTTTCTCGCAGGCGAGCGTCTCAGCACAACTCCTTCGGCGGCACGATTGGTACAGGAAGGAGACCGCAAGGCTCATTGGCGATCGGTGGCCGGCAGTATCCGTGGATGACGTCCTTGGCAACGCGCGCTTTGTCTACGCGATCCCGACCGACCGAGCGGGAACGCTTGCGTCGTGCCTCTTTCTCTTCAGCCTTATCAACCTCGTCGATCATGTGCGCTCAATCAGGGCCTCGAATCTCGGCGTGGCCTTGTGCAAGGTGGGGTACGAGGTAACGGGGTCAGTGAATGGCCCTGGGTCGCCATGATGATCGCCGAAGGCGCCAGGCTTTTTGGAGAGTCAGGCCAGCGATGGTGGGTGGGAACCCCAGGCGTGCTGGCGGAGGCTGCGGTCCGAGTGGGAGGCGTGAGTGCTGAATAACGCGATAACGAACGTTGATGACAACAGGCTGGCAGGCCTAATCGATCATGCGCAGCAACGCGTCTTGTTCGTCTCCCCGGGGGTTTCGGATCCAGTCGCGGCGGCGCTGGTGCGGGCGTGGCAGCGGCTCGGGACGGAGCGTGTGCAGGTGATTCTTGACCCGGATGCCGAGGTGATGCGCTTGGGGTACGGCACCTTCGATGGTCTCCAGGCGCTGAGCGATGCCGCCAGGTTCATGCCTAGGGGCCTCGACCAACAGCCCGGCGTGCGGATTGGTGTCCTCGTTGCAGACGGCGCAACCATGGTGTACGCCCCGACGCCGCTTCTCATTGAGGTAGAAGCCGCCGATCCCGGCCGCCCCAACGCGATTCTCCTGACTGGTGTGCCCGGTGACGTGGCGGCAGAGTTGGGGCTCGGGCCGGAGGGGGCTCAGTCGATCGGAACAGCCCCGTTGAGCCCGCAGACCGTAGACGCCGTGAGGCAGGATCTCGAAGTGGCACCACCAGTCAAATTCGACCTGGCGCGGCGTGTCCGAGTGTTCACCACGCGGTTCCAGTTTGTTGAGTTGGAGATGACCGGCTGCTTTATCTCGCGGAGGAAGGTCCCAATCCCGAGTTCGCTCGTGGGCCTAACCAGGAACAAGGAAGTCGAGCGCCAATTCCACGCCCATTACGATCTCGTCCAGCGGGGAAAGCTCGAGGTCAAGGTCGCCGACCGGATCATCAGCGAACGTTCCCTGCTTGACCGGCGACGCGACATCGACCGGAAATACCTCATCCAGCTCAGGGGCTACGGCAGCGTCGTCCTTCGCGCAAACAAGGCGACCCTTGAAACCGTCGTTGGCGACCTGCGCGCTGAGGTCGAGACATTTGCAAAGGGAGTCAAAGCTGCCTTGGACGAGCAAATGAAGGTGAGCCAACATGAGTTGGCTGCTGCGCTCCTCCCTGCCGTGAAGGACTCCCCACCTGCCGAGTTCACCAAGTTCCACGGCCCGCATCCGCCGGGTGATTTTCTCCTGAAGAAGCTGAGAGACGACATCGCTGCTGCTTTTGGCACAGCCGACAGCCTCGTGAAGGCAATGGAAGTCCGGTTGATTTTCAAAGACGTTGCCTATGAGTCACTCGTGGATCCCGAGTTCCTGGCTGTGGCGCGCAAAGCGATCCCAAGCCTTGAAGCACTCCATGAGGAACATGACGCCCTTTCACTTCAAGAACGCCAGGCGCGCACATGATCCCTCGTGAATGCAAGCGGCTGATCGAGGTGGATTTTCCGATTGCGGCGGTGTCGAGACACTCGGCGCGGGAGAAGTCGATCCGGCATGGGCATCCGTCGACGCTGCACCTGTGGTGGGCGCGGCGACCGTTGGCGGCGTGCCGGGCGGTGTTGCTCGGGTTGCTGCTGCCGGACCCGTGCGACGAGCACTGCCCTGGTGAGTTCAAGAAGCAGGCGCGGCGGCTGCTGCTCGCGTTGCGTGGGCGGCCGGAGCGGTGGACCACGCAGATCGCGTCGGACGAGGGGCTGCGGCAGGTTGTGCTCCAGTTCATCGGGGACTTCGCGAACTGGGACAACGCAGGCGGTGCGAGCTACCTCGAGGTCGGGCGCGGGTTGGTGAAGGCGGCGCACCCGGAAGAGACACCGCTGGTGGTGGACCCGTTCGCCGGCGGCGGGTCGATCCCGCTGGAGGCGCTGCGGCTCGGGTGCGAGGCGTTCGCGTCGGACCTGAACCCGGTGGCGTGCCTGATCCTCAAGGTGATGCTCGAGGACATTCCGCGCCACGGGCCGAAGCTCGCGGAGGAGCTGCGCCGCGCCGGCAAGGAAATCAAGGAGGCGGCGGAGAAGGAGCTGGCGGAGCTCTACCCGCCCGACACCGACGGCGCGCGACCGATCGCCTACCTGTGGGCGCGGACGGTGCGCTGCGAGGCGCCCAACTGCGGTGCGGAAATTCCACTCGTCCGGTCGTTGTGGCTGTGCAAGAAACCGCACCGCAGGCGAGCGTTACGGCACCAGGTGGAACGGCCAAAGGGCCGGCCACCTCAGATCCAGTTCGAAGTATTCGCCCCTGCGAGGGAAGCTGACGTTGCAGAGGGCTTCGCTACCAGCGGGAAAGCGCGGTGTCCTGCGTGCTCGTCCGTCCTCAGCGGTCAGCGCGTCCGTGCGCAACTCTGTATGGAGGGCGGTGGCTCATCTCCGCGGTTCGACACAAGGGGAAACCGCGTTGGCGGGGCGAGACTATTGGCGGTGGTTACGACCTCGGAGGAGACGACCGGGCGTACCTACCGCCTCCCCAATGCACGAGACTACGTGGGCTGTGTGCGCTCGATTCAAGCGCATGACATCGAGTCGCCCACGGAGGAGATCAACCCAGTCAGGCCTTCGCCCAACGCGCGCGGGCTCTCTGCGGTCACCCGATTCGGGATGAAGACCTTCTCGGACCTGTATTCCCGGCGCCAGCTTCAGGCACTGACCACCTTCGCTCGCCACGTTTCGGACTCATCATCAGGGAGGGCCAAAGAGACTCTCGCCCTCGCGATAGGCCGCGTCGCGAACGCGTGGACATCCCTCTGCCGGTGGCACCAGAGTGGCGAGAAGGTCGAGGGAGCATTCAACGGTCAGAAGATCCCGATGGTATGGGACTTCGCGGAAGCGACGCCGTTCTCGGACGCGACCGGCGGCTGGGATGGAGCTGTGGACTGGGTCATAGGGGTCGTAGAGAAGGCTGGAGCGTTCGAACCTCTCGCGCAGGTGCACCAGGCCGACGCTGGCAAGACCGTGTTACCCAACGCTTCGGCCGGGGTGTGGTTCACAGATCCCCCGTACTACGACGCCGTCCCCTACGCCGATCTTGCAGATTTCTTCCTGGTCTGGTTGAGACGAGCTCTTCCAGGACTCCAACTGGCTGACCCCTACAGGCCGGCGAACCCGTTGGGCCCTAAAGTCGAGGAATGCGTCTGGAACCAGAACCAGACAGACGAAGGAGGCAATGCCAAGACACCTGCCTTCTTTGAACACAAGTTCTCGCAAGCCGCACGAGTTGGTCGAAGCACGCTTGCGGACGACGGCATAGCGTGCGTCGTCTTCGCCCACAAGTCGACCGATGGCTGGGAGGCTCTGCTCACAGGCTTGGTCGCAGGCGGATTCGTCGTCAGCGCATCGTGGCCGATCGCAACTGAGATGGCGCAGCGTACTAATGCACGTGGCACGGCGTCGCTAATGGGGAGCGTCCACCTCGTGTGTCGCCCGCGCACCGACGACACCGTCGGCGACTGGCAGAGCGTCGCCCGCGAGCTGCCAAAGCGTGTCCGTGAGTGGATGGAGCGGCTCGAGAGTGAGGGCATCCGCGGGGCGGATCTCGTGTTTGCATGCATCGGGCCGGCGTTGGAGATCTACAGCCGGTACGCGAAGGTCGTCGACGCCGAGGACCGCGAGATCCCGCTCGGCGGCGACCCGGAGGCGAAGGAGCCGCACAAGCGGGGCTATCTCGCCTACGTCTGGGAGACCGTGGCACGCACTGCTCTCGAGCAGGTGCTGGGCGCCGAGGGACGGGGCGCAGGGCTCGAGGAGGACGCGCGGCTCACCGCGTTGTTCCTGTGGACGCTGCAGAGCACGGAGAGCAACGGGGAGGGGGGGGGGGGGGGGGGGGGGGGGGGGGGGGCGCGCGGGCCCGCGCGGGCCGGCCCGGGCCCGCAGCCGGGCCCAGCGGGGGGCGAGCCCGGGGGCAGAGGGAGAAGAATCGGAGGAGGCAGCCGAAGATGCAGGCGGGGACGAGGAGGATGAGGCGCCCAGGCCCAAGAAGCGGGGATTCTCCTTGATCTTCGACGTGGCGCGCCGCTTCGCGCAGCCGCTCGGCATCCACCTCGACGAGTGGGAGCGGCGGATCATCGAGACCGAGAAGGGCGTCGTGCGCCTGCTGCCGGTGACCGAGCGGGCGAAGCAGCTCTTCGGGGACGAGGGCGCCGACGAGATCGCCGACGAACTTGAGAGCCAGCCGGCCGGCGGCGTGCAACTCAGGCTCTTCCAGGACGAGGAGGCACCTCGCCTCCGTGGCCGCCGCCGACCTGGCCGGGTCGACGACGAGGCGCTGCAGGCGAGGCGCGAGGCGACAACGCTCGACCGCGTCCACGCGGCGATGCTGCTGCAGCGCGCCGGCCGCGCCAACGCGCTGCGCGCGCTGCTCGCCGCCGAGCGCGACCGCGGCCCCGCATTCGAACGCCTCGCCAACGCCCTCTCCGCCCTCTACCCGCGCGACTCCGAGGAGAAGCGCCTCCTTGACGCTATGCTGTTGGCGATGCCAAGGGGGTAGGCGATGCTTCGACGACTCGCGGTAACAGGTTTCAAGTCTCTTGCGAATGTAACGATCGACTTCCCCCGCCTTGCAGTGCTTTTCGGTCCCAATGCAGCGGGGAAGAGCAACGTCCTCGATGCAGTTCAGACGCTCTCGCGGATCGCCTCAAGCCGCACACTGGCAGACGCCCTCACAGAGCCGATACGCGGCTACCCGCAGGAAGCTTTCGCATTCCCAGAAGGTGGGCTTACAGGTCTCCTGCAACAGCCTGACGCGACTTTTCACTTGGAGGCTAATCTGGAGGTTGGAAACGAGCAGTTGCTGTACAAGATAGATGTGGGCATCCAACCGCGCGCCGGGAGCCTCTCGGTCCGGGATGAGTTCCTGGCGACGCTCAAGCGGACAGGCGAGCCCAGGGGCAATCCGCAGATCGAGCAAGTTGAAGGACAACTCAGGATCAGGCGAAAGAGCAAGCCCGCTAACCCGAGGCGCGAGGAAGTCGGCCTCAACTACGCCCTCGTCTCAGACCTGAGGCTTGCGGGCGCCGAGTATAGGGCTGTGGAGCGGTGCCGAGGAGAGCTTTCGGGGTGGCGCACCTACTACTTGGATCCGCGGGTCGCCATGCGGTCAGCCCGGCCCCCAAGAGAGGCCAGTGATATCGGCGCCCAGGGGGAGGACATTGCTCCCTTCCTCTTCCGGCTGAAGTCGGAGAAACCTAAGCACTTTGGCGCCGTCCGACGGACGCTGCGGGCGCTCGTGCCAACCGTCGACGACCTAAATGTCGAGCTTGACGAGCGCCGAGCGAACGTCGACATCCTCATCAAGCAAGACGGCATCGACTTCTCCTCACGAATCGTCTCTGAAGGTACCCTACGTGTCCTTGCGTTGTGCTGTATCGCGGTGAACCCCTGGGCTGGGTCCCTCATCGCTTTCGAGGAACCGGAAAACGGTGTACACCCCCGCCGACTGGAACTGATCGCAAAGCTCCTGCTGGCACTCGCCGCAGATCAACAACGCCAGGTAATCGTCACCACGCATTCACCGCTGCTCTGCGACTGCCTCTTGCGGACCCCGTCATCAGAGCCGAATCCAGCAGGCCTCTTCGCAGTCAGTCGATCTGGGAAGGCGAGCCTGGTGAGGCGCTTCGACCCACCCGGCACACTGTTCTCCGACATAGAAATCAAGAAAGCGCTGACGGCAGCAACCGAAGATGGATTGTTCGAGGGCCTACTTCTGAGGGGTTTCATCGATGAGTAGAGGCCTCGCTGTTGACCTATTCGTTGAGGACCATGCTCATGAGGAGTTCCTCAGGGCGCTTGTGTTGCGCCTTGCGATCCTAGAGTCGAGAACGGTGACCGTGCAGGTGCGATCGGCCCGCGGGGGCCATGGGTCTGCACTTTCCGAACTCAAGCTCTATCAGCGTTCGGCCGGGGTCGGCATGCCTCAAGGGGCGGATCTCGTGGTCGTGGCCATCGACGCAAACTGCTCACCTTGGGCGCAAGCAAGGAACGAGATCGAGGAGAGCATTGGGACAGCTCTGCGGCCCCGGGCTGCGATCGCCTGCCCGGAACCTCACATCGAAAGGTGGTATTTGGCGGACCCAGATTCGGTATTCACCGTGGTAGGGGCTCGGCCAAACCCTGGCAGGAGAAAATGCGATCGCAATCGCTACAAGAAGTTGCTGGCCGACACAGTCAAAGCAGGAGGGCATCCGACCCCGTTAGGCGGCATTGAGTTCGCGTCTGAACTAGTGCTGGCGATGGACCTCTACCGTGCCGGGAAGGCTGAGCGCAGCCTCAAGGACTTCGTGGACAGAGTGCGGGACTTGCTTCGCGCTGACTGACGACCATGAGCACCTGCAACAGGGATGCCGCGATTCTGGGGCAGAGCGTGGGCCGCGCCAACGGGCTGCGCGCGTTGCTCGCCGCCGAGCGCGACCGTGGCCCCGCCTCCGAGCGCCTCGCCAACGCCCTCTCCGCCCTCTACCCGCGCGACTCCGAGGAGAAGCGTCTGCTTGACGCTATGCTGTTGGCGATGCCGAGGTAATCCAGCCTGCTGCAGGTAACAGAAGGGGGCAACGATGATCACGCTGACCATCACACCAAGGGCTCAGGCGAACCTCTATGGGCTTCTCACAAAGAAGGAGTTGGACCTCCGGAAGGTCAACAAGGGCACCTTCTTCCGAAGCGGAGAGAAGAAGAGCGGTCAGGCCAAGTGGAGCCATGTGAGGCACCCTGGCTGGATCAAGCAGCAGAAGTGCCTCGGTAACGTTGTCGTAGCGACCTTTCACTCGCAGTCGCCGGATGGCGAGTGGCAGTTGTTCTCGTCCTTCATGGGCTTCCTCGACCGGCACTTCCGCGGCCACATCGCGTCACTGAACGTCGTCTACGGCGAAGAGTAGGAGAAACCGGGAGAGGCTAATGGAGCCCTGGTACAAGGTCGTCACCCCCCGCAAGGAAGTGCGCGAGGGGCGCTCGTTCAACCCGGACGAGTTCGCCATCCACCTCGAGCAGGTCGTGGCCGGGACGGCGCCGGCGGACTACCGCGACCCGGCGAAGTTCTTCTCGCGGACGTGCTTCACGCGAGCGCTGACCGAACACACCGGAATGGTGCTGCGGCGGCTTGCCGGTGAGACCGCCAACACCGCTCCGGTGCTGACGCTGGTGACGCAATTCGGCGGCGGCAAGACGCACACGCTCACGGTGCTGCTCCACCTCGCGCGCGCCGGCCAGGGCGCGGCCGGCCTCCCGGGCGTGAACGGGTTGCTGAGTGCGTCGGGCCTCGGCACGGTGCCGGGTGCGAAGGTCGCGGCGTTCGTCGGCAACGCATGGGACCCGCAACCGGGGCGCGAGACGCCGTGGATCGACGTGGCGAGGCAACTCGCGGGCGCCGCCGGCGTTGCACTGCTGGGCCCCGCAGCGGCGAGCACTCCGCCCGGGACAGAGACACTGGCGAAGGTGTTCGCCGCGGCGGACGGACCGGTGTTGGTGCTGTTCGACGAGGTGCTGAACTTCGTCAACCGGCACCGGGGCTTCGCGGAGTCGTTCCACGCGTTCATCCAGAACCTCACGGTGGCGATGACCGGCCAGACGCGGTCGGCGGCGGTGATCTCGCTCCCACGCAGCCAGACCGAGATGACCGACTGGGACATGCAGTGGCAGGAGAAGATCACGCGCGTCGTGCGGCGCGTCGCAAAGGACCTGATCGTCAACGACGAGGGCGAGATCGCCGAGGTCATCCGGCGCCGGCTGTTCGAGGACCTCGGCCCCGACCAGGAGAAGCAGCGCAGGAAGGTCGCCAAGACCTACGCCGCCTGGTGCTTCGAGCGGCGTGCGCAGTTGCCGCCCGAGTGGACGGCGGTGGACACGGCGTCCACCGAGGCGAAGGCGCTCGATTTCCTGCAGGGGCGGTTCGAGGCGTGCTACCCATTCCACCCGGCAACCATCTCGGTCTTCCAGCGAAAGTGGCAGACGGTCTCGCAGTACCAGCAAACGCGCGGCACCCTGGCGATGCTCGCGCAGTGGGTGTCGCGGGCGATGATCGGGGGCATCACGAAGGCCAGGACCGAGCCGCTGATCACGCTGGGCTGGGCGCCGCTCGACGCCGGCGAGTTCCGCAGCGTGGTGCTGGGCCAGTTGGGTGAGGCGCGGCTGGGCGCGGCGATCGACGCGGACATCGCCGGCGGGCAGGCGCACGCGGCGGCGCTCGACGCCGACGCCGGCGGGCCGCTTGCCGACATTCATCGGCGGGTCGGCGCCGCGATCTTCTTCGAGTCCTCGGGCGGCCAGGTCGACAAGGTGGCGCACCTCCCGGAGCTGCGCTTCGCGATCGGCGGCCCGGATGTCGACACGGCCACCGTCGACAACGCCGCGCACGCACTCGAGACGCGTACGTTCTACATCCGCCGGGTCGGCTCCGACGGGTTCCGCATCAGCTACAAACCGACCCTGAAGAAAGTCGTGAACGACCGGCGCGCCTCGCTCGACGAGGAGAAGCAGGTTGTGCCCGCGATGCGGTCGCTCGTGAAGGACGAGGTCGAGAAGGGGCGCACGGTGCCGCTTGTCGCGTTCCCGGCCGACGGCGCCGAGATCGCCGACTCGCCGAAACTGACACTCGTGGTCGCCGCGCCCGATCTCGAGTGGCCTGGCGACTCCGCTCTTCGCGAGCGGATCGGCGAGTGGACGCGCAAGCGCGGCGCCGCGGACAGGCTCTACCCCGGCGCGCTGGTGTGGTGTTTCAAGAAGCCGGGCCGCGAGCTGCACGACCGTGTCGTCGACCTGCTGGCGTGGCGCCGGGTGCGAAAGGACGTCGACGAGGGCGTGATCGGCGGCGAATTCGAGAAAGCCGATCTCGACGACCTGAGGGTCAAGGCCCGCGTTGCCGAGGACGATGCCCGCGACGAGGTGTGGGCGAGCTACCGCTACCTCGTGGTCGCGGACCCGCAAGGCGCGGGCGGGCTACGCGAAATCGACCTCGGCGCCGGGCACGCCAGCTCGGGCGAGACGCTGTGCGGGCGAGTAATCGCCGCGCTCAAGAACGAGTCGTTGCTCAACGAGTCGATCGGCGCCGGCTATCTAGACCGCAACTGGCCGCCCGCGCTGAAGACCGACGGCGCCTGGCCGCTCACCAGTCTGCGCCAATCGTTCCTCAACGGCGCGTTGACGCGGCTGATCGACGCCGATGGCGTGCTCAGGTCGAAACTGGTGGAGTTCGTCACCCGTGGCGATTTCGGGCTTGCCTCCGGATACCAACCCAACGGCCGTCACGACCGGCTTTGGTTTGCGGAGCCCGTTCCTGCGGACGAGGTCGCCTTCGAGCCGGGCGTGTTCCTGCTGACGAAGCAGCGCGCCAAAGCGCTGCGCAGCACCGGCACAGGTGGGGCCACGCCAACGCCTCCGAAACCGGAACCGGAACCGCCAATCCCGCCCGCAGTCGCACCCGCGACCCCGGTCAGCCCAACGGCAGAGGGGCGATCGGTCCTGCTCCGGCTCAGCGGCCCAGTCCCACTCGAGGCGTGGAACCGCGTCGGCACGAAGCTGATCCCGAAGTTGCGGTCGGGCAAGGAGGCCGGCGCACGGGTGGAGTTCGTCGTGACGGCCGACGGCACAGCGGCGCCCCACCTGCGTAGGGATTTGCAGCAGATCCTCGAGGATCTCAACCTGGCTTCCGACTGGACGCTTGAAGAGTGACGGGCGCAGCTTCCGGCTGCGCGAGGTCACGATCAAGGAGGCGGAGGCGTGAGGCGAGGGCCTCCCGGGAGCTCCACCTCGGCCCGCGGCGGCACCGAGCAGGGAGTCCCTGCGCTGCGGCCCGGCTCGCTCCGCTCGCCTGGCCTCCGCTCCGTGCCCCCCTGCTCAAACGACTCCCCGAAAGGAGGAAGCACGCTCAACGACTCTCCCAGCCAACGGACACCGCTGGGAGACACCGTGCGGGAAAGTGGGTGTCCCCTAACTGCGGGAATCTGGGTGTCCCTTGACAAAGCCCGGCGGAGCGGGACTGTGTCAGGCGTGCGTTGTTGCGTTATTGAGGAGCATCGCGGCGCGGGCGCCCCGGACGATGCAATCCCCTCACCCCAACCCTCTCCCGGGGGGAGAGGGAGCCGGGAGTCGGCGCGCTCCCTTCGCCACGAGATCCTTCGGCCCTGTGGGCCTCAGGATGACAGGCCGTGTGGGGCGGTTCACGTGTGGGCGGGACCTTCCGCCCGCCTGCACTGCCGGGCTTGGAGATCGGCGGAGTGGGACGCTCCGCCCACGGAGAGCAGAACGACGTGCGCCGTGGGCCGTGGGCTGTGGTCAGAAAGACCGCGCCTTCTCCGTCCACGGCCCACGGATCACGGATCACGTCTTCGCTCCTTCTCACGGACAACGGAGATCGCACAACGGTCAACAGACCCAGCGCGACGCTCCGCCTGCGTAGATTTCGGCGGCGTGGTCCGTGGTCCGTGGGCCGTGGCCCGGAAGGCAAGGGGACAGGGGAGTCTCCACCCACCCGGCCGGCGGAGAGGCGAGCGCGCCTCCTATCGTTCTTCTGCTGTTCCCTCTG
>JBFMCD010000089.1:0-83308 GCA_040754885.1 Acidobacteriota bacterium | reverse complement strand
TTCCGGCTTTCCCACAGCCACTTGGAAAACCCCTGGGGTTTCCCACACGCCCCACAGCCCCGACGGCCAACATGGAGACATTTCTAAAGAGCTAACGATGGGGACATTTCTAACGAGCTTTGACAGCGTCGCAGGCGGCGGCTTGACGGGCGGTGGCGGCCGTCCCACACTCCGCGCGCAATGGACAAGTTCCGCATCCGGGGCGGGCGCAGACTGACCGGAGAGGTGAAGGTGTCGGGGGCGAAGAACGCGGCGCTTCCGTGTCTCGCCGCGACCTTGCTCACACCGGAACCGGTCTCGCTCTCGAACCTGCCCAGGGTCCGCGACATCGTCACCATGGAACGGGTCTTGGCGTCGCTCGGCGAGTCGTGCGAGCACCGCGATGGCGCGACGGTCGCGGTCTCGGGCGACGGCGAGGCGACTCACGCTCCTTACGAGCTGGTGCGCACCATGCGAGCTTCCGTGCTCGTCCTCGGACCGCTCCTGGCACGACGGCGGCGCGCGCGCGTGGCGCTGCCCGGTGGCTGCGCGATCGGCGCCCGACCCGTGGACCTGCACCTCGCCGCGCTCACGGCGCTCGGCGCCGACCTCCGCGTCGAACACGGCGACGTGGTCGCCGAGGCGCCGCGCGGCCTGACCGGCGCCCGGATCGAGTTCCCACGGGTCACGGTCACGGGCACGGAGAACCTGCTCATGGCCGCGACGTTGGCCCGCGGCACGACGGTGCTGCGCAACTGTGCCCGCGAACCGGAAGTGGCCGACCTCGCCGCACTGCTCGTTGCCATGGGCGCTCGCATCGACGGAATCGGCACGCCGACGTTGCACGTCGAGGGGGCCGAGGAACTCGGAGGAGCCGCGCACAGCGTCATCCCCGACCGCATCGAGACCGGCACCTACGTGGTCGCGGCGCTGCTCGCCGGCGGAGGCGTGCGTGTCGCCGGCTGCGTGCCCGCCCATCTCGCCGCGCTGCTCGACACCCTCGAGGAAGCCGGATGCGCGCTCGGACGCGAGACCGATGCCGTATGGGTCCCGGCGCCCGCGAGTCCTCCGCGCGCCGTCTCCGCCACCACGACCGAGTACCCGGGGTTCGCGACCGACGTGCAGGCGCAGTACCTCGCGTTGATGACCCAGGCTGACGGTTCCTGCGCGGTCACCGAGTCGATCTTCGAGAACCGCTTCCAGCACGTGCTCGAGCTCAAGCGACTCGGGGCGCGGATCGACGTCGAGGGGCGGACGGCCAGGGTCACCGGACCGAACACCCTCGAGGGCACGACCGTGATGGCCTCCGACCTGAGGGCCTCCGCGGCGCTGGTGCTCGCCGGTCTGGTCGCCCAGGGCGAGACGATCGTGGACCGCATCTACCACCTCGACCGCGGCTACCAGGCCATGGAGGCCAAACTGAACGCCCTGGGTGCCGACGTCGAGCGGTTCAACCCCGGACCGTACGTCTAGACGACCCGGCGAACCTCGGGATGCGAGGGCGTTGGCCCCGGGCTACCACGACGGCGGTCCAGACGCTCGTGTGAACGTTCCCGCGGTCGCGACCCGGGGTCCGGGGTCCGGCCGTTGGGCAACTCCACTTTCGTCTTCTCTGTACTCTGCCCCCGTTCCACGTCCCACATCCCCTGTCCCCTGTTCCCCGACCCACGTCCCCGCGCGTGCGCTGCTATTCTCGTTGCGATGAAGAGTTGCCTGTTCTGCCGCATCGCCGCGGGCGAAATCCCGGCCAGGGTTCTCTTCTCCGACGACGAACTCGTCGCGTTCCACGACATCGCACCGCAGGCTCCGGTCCACGTCCTGGTCATCCCCCGCCGCCACATCGTGTCGCTGGCCGAGACATCCGGCGAAGACCACGCGCTCCTCGGCCGCCTGCTGCTCGGCTGCACCGAGGCGGCGCGACGCGCCGGGCTCGAGGTCGGCGGATTCCGGGTCGTTGCCAACACCGGCGCGCAGGCGGGTCAGAGCGTGTTTCACCTCCACTTTCACGTCCTGGGCGGTCGCCACATGCGCTGGCCTCCCGGATGACGGCCGCCCCTCCACCTGTCGCTTCCCCGCCTGAACTGTCCGCCGCCGTCAGGACCGGCGCATGGGCGGAGGTGGTGCGTCTGACCGACGTCCCGCAGGCGAAGCTTCCGCCGGCCGCCGCCGTGGCCGCGGCCCGCGCCGCACGCATGCTCGGCCACGATCAACGGGCCCTGGAGGTGGCCAAGGCGGCGCTCCCCTCGGCCGGCGAACTCTCCGGCGCCCTCCGCCTCGAGGCGGCACGGGCGGCCGTCTCACTGGGGCGCGACCCGATGCCCCACCTCTCTGCGCTGCTGTCGCGCTCGGCGCCGTCGGCGCTGCGGCGCGAGGCCTCGCGAGTGCTCCGCGAAGCCGCGGAGGCGATGCCGGTGCCGGTCGTGCGCCGCTGGCTTGGGCAAGCGTTGCCGAAGGCCCTCCGGCGCGACATTCGCGCCGCCGCCGCCGTCCGTGCCGGCGACGCGACGGCCGCCGCTGCCATCCTGACCGAGCGAGAGGGGGACAACGCCGCGACGCGGACCGCGCGGTTCCTCGCCGGAAGAGACCGCCTCGCCGTGAAGACGAGGCTCGACGTCGCTTCCGCCCTTCTCGCCGGGGGGCGATGGAGCGAGGCGCGCGTCGCGGTGGACGCGATCCCACCCCCGGCCACGATGCCCGACCGCTATCGCCGGTGGTGGGTGGCCGGCCGCGCCGCGTATCGGCTCGGCGACTTCGCGGCCGCCGACGAGGCGTTCCGCCAGGCGTTCGACACGGCTCCTGACGCCGCCTCACGCTTCGCCGTGTCGGTCCAGCGAGCGCGCATCGCGGAAATCCACGCCGACTTCGCCGCGGCCGCGCAGTGGTGGGACGGCGCCCGTGCCGCCGCGCCGGCCGAGGTCGAGGGGTGGGACGGCGGGGGCCGGACCCGAGTGGCCCTGGGCAGGTGGAGTGACGCAACCGCAGTGGTGGCGAGTGCCCCCCCCGCGGTGCGTCGGATCGTCGCGCCGCGTCTCGCCGCGGCGCTGCTCCTCCGCGGTCGACCGGACGAAGCACGCAGGATCCTCGGCGGACTCGGATCGACCGCGCAGGTACGTTCGCTGGACGTCGCCCTGGCTCTGGCGGACGGAGACCTGCCGTCGGCACGCGTGAAGTCCGCCGCGCTGGTCGCGGACAGGAGAGCCGGGCCGTGGAGGGAACTGACGCTCGGAGCCTTGCCCCCCGTGGCCCCGCCAGGGAATGGGACGAGCCCGACCTCGGATCCGGCCGCGCTTGCCGTTCTGGCGACCACGAGCGGACTCGGCGCTGCTCGACAGGCACTCGGGGCCGCGCTCGCGGCCGACCTGCGCTGGGCGGCGCTGCTCGGCCGGGAACCTCTTCCGCAACCCGACTGGAGCGGCCCGGCGGCGCTCCTCGCTTCCATCGGACTCGTCCGCGACGCGGCGCGGCTGTATCCGCACCGCTTCCCCGACGACACACCCGCCGGGCTCGCCTGGAGCGCGCGGGCGCTCGCGTCCTGGGGCAACGCGCCGGCGGCGCTGTCCGCCGGCGAGCAGCTGTGGGCGCGCCTCGGCGTGCCCGCGACGTTGCTGCCCGACCCCCTCCTCGAACGCGTGCTCCCGCGGGAACTGCTTTCCGAGGTGATCGGCGCAGCCGGCGACGGACCGATCCCGGCCTCGTGGCTGGCAGCCGTGATCCGCCGCGAATCGCGTTTCGACCCCTTCGCCCGCTCCGCCGTGGGGGCGCTGGGCGCCGCTCAGTTGATGCCCGACGTGGCCCGGAGGCTCGGCGCGGACGAGTCGGACGTGTGGGACAGCGGCCTGTCCCACCGGCTGGCGGCGCGAGAACTCGCGCGCCTCGCCGGGATCGTCGGCCGCGATCCGGCGGCGGTCGCCGCCGCCTACAACGCAGGCGAGGCGGTCACCGCGGCGTGGCGCGCGGCGCTGAGCGAGGTCCCGTCACAGCCGGCGGCGAGCGGCGAGGGGGTACGCCGGCTGCTGTTCACTTCCGCGATCCCGTATCGAGAGACGAGCGGGTACGTGCTGGCTGTCCTCGAGGGCCTTGCTCTCGCGCGTCACCTGGAGTAGCGGACGACCTGAACTCGCCCTTCCAGCTCCGCCGTCCACCGTTCCAGTTCGGCGAGCAGCTTGCGCTCCCTGACGAGCGCCTCGATGTCCGCGCGCATCGCGTCGAGCGAAGGCACCTCGTCTCCCGCCGCCCGCAACGCGGGAACCAACTCCCGCTCGTAGACCGCCGTGATCTCCTCGACCGTGGGACGGACGAACGGCGCGAAGTGGCTCGTGACGTAGCTCTGGACCACGGCCGCCCGGCGCAGCAGAGCGCGAAGCACGGCTTCGCTGAATCCGGCGGCGAGCAACCGCTCGCGCAACACATCCTCGCCCCCGGCGCGCTGGGCGACCCGCGCCCACGACGCGTCGACGTCAACCGTGGTCCGGGCGGCGATCGCCGCCGCCTCGAGGTCCTGCCAGCGGAGTTCAAGGGCGATCAACGCCTCGAGCGTCGCGGAACGGAGGCTCTCGTCGCTCTCTCCCTCGTCCCTGGGAACGAGCTGTGCGATGGTCGCCAGCTCGACGTCGGAGGCCAGGATGGGCGTGCGGTCGACCACGGCGAGCACCCGCTCGATCTCCACCGCGCTCGCCACCCAGGCCGCCAGAATCAGCGCCAGCACGGCCTCATGGTACACTCCCCACGTGACTTCCCGGCGCGACGAGCTGATTGTGGCGCTCGCCCAGATCGCGACGTGTCCAGGTCAACCGCGCCACAACCTCGACCGGCACCTCGAGCAGATCGGCCACGCCCGAGCCGCCGGAGCCCACCTCGTGGTGTTCCCCGAACTGTCCCTCTCCGGATACCTGCTCGCCCACGGCGTGCTCGAACAGGCGATGACACTGGACGATCGGCGGCTGATGCCCCTGCTGGAAGCGAGCCGGGGTCTCTCGGTGCTGGTCGGCATGCCGCTACGCGAGGTGGGCGGGGGCATCTCCAACGCGGCGGTGCTCATCGAGGACGGCGCAGTGCTCGAAGTCCACCGCAAGCTGTACCTGCCGACCTACGGGATGTTCGACGAGGGGCGCTACTTCGTCCCGGGAAAGACGCTGCGTCCGATAACCTCGCGCCTGGGTTCGCTGGGCGTGCTGATCTGCGAGGATGCCTGGCACCCGTCGTCGAGCGCCGTGCTTCGCCGCGCCGGCGCAGACGTCCTTCTCGTCGTCGCCGGCGGCCCCACGGAGCTCGACCTGGGTGGTGAACCGGCCGGGTCGCGGCGCTGGAGGTGGATCATCGGCGCCACCGCTCTCGCCACCGTCACGCCGGTGCTGTTCGTCAACCGCTGTGGCTGGGAGGAAGGGATCCTTTTCGGCGGCGGCTCGTGGGCCGTAGACGGGCTCGGCGCCGATCTCACGGCACCCGCCCCGGCCCTCGACGAGAGCCTGGTCGTGGCGACGCTGTCGCGGGCCGGCATCGCCCACGCCCGCACGCTCACCCCGCTTGCCGAGGCCGAGCGCTTCGACCTGTGGCGAGCCGCGCTCGAGGCGGAACATGCGTGAACTGCCCCCGGTGAATTGCGCCCTGGTGAGTCGGGCCCTGGAGCTCTTCCTGACCGAGGAGCTTCGTGCCTCGGGCCTCGCCGGCTACGTCGTCGGTCTGTCCGGCGGCGTCGATTCGGCGGTCTCCGCCGCGCTCGCCGTGCGCGCCGTGGGCCCGGCCCGTCTGGTCGCGCTCGCCCTGCCCGGCCCGGCCTCGAGTCCGGAGAGCCTGTCGGATGCCCGTCTGGTCGCCGAGGAACTCGGCATCGGACTGGAAGTCGTCGATCTCTCCGGTCCGGCCGCGGCGATGGCCGGAGCGCTGGGCGCGCAGGACGACAGGTTGCGATCCGGGAACCTGATTGCCCGCTTGCGCATGGCCGCGCTGTTCGACCGCGCCCGCGCCTTGCCCGGACTGGTCCTCGGCACGAGCAACAAGTCCGAGGTGCTGCTCGGATACTCGACACTGTTCGGCGACTCCGCGAGCTCGGTCAACCCGCTCGGCGACCTGTGGAAGACGCACATCTTCGCCCTCGCCGCCCACCTCGGGCTGCCGGAGCGGGTGGTCGCCAAACCCCCGACCGCCGACCTCTGGCCCGGGCAGACCGACGCCGGGGAGCTGGGATTCGAGTACGCGACGGCCGATCCGGTGCTCTACTGGCACCACGAGCGTGGCCTCGACCGCGACGCCCTGATCGCGGCCGGATTCGCCCCGCCGCTGGTCGACCCCGTGCTCAGGGCGTACCTGAGCAGCCGGTTCAAGTGGCGCCCGACGGTGGTCGCCCGCACCTCCGCCTCGTGCATCAACGTCGATCGGATCCTGCCGCGCAACCCGGAACGATGACGAACCGGGGTCGGAGATCCGGAGTCAGAGGTCCCGATGCCACCGCCGACACGCCCCTCACTGGGGCGCGCCCGGACCCAGGTCCCCGGACCACGGAACCCACACCGAGTTCGGGGCGCCTGTACGTGGTGGCGACACCGATCGGCAATCTCGGAGACCTCTCGCCGCGCGCACGGCAGATCCTGGCGTCCGTCCGGCTGATCCTCGCCGAGGACACCAGGCACGCGCGCCGGTTGCTCAACTCCCAAGGCGTGGCAACCCCGACGCGCTCGCTCCACGAGCACAACGAGGCGGCGGAAGTGCCCGCGCTCCTGGCCCGGCTCGGCGCGGGTGACGACGTGGCGCTCGTCTCCGACGCCGGCACCCCATTACTCGCCGATCCCGGCTACCGCCTCGTCCGCGCCTGCCGCGAGGCCGGCATTTCGGTGCTGGCCGTCCCGGGGCCGAGCGCGGTCGCCGCTGCCCTGTCGGTATCCGGCCAACCGCCCTACCCGTTCACCTTCGCGGGTTTCCTGCCCGCCGGGGTCTCCGCACGTCGCTCCGCCCTCGAGGCGCTCGCCGGACTGCGGCACACCATCGTCGTGTTCGTCTCCCCGCACCGCCTCGCCGCCGAACTCGCCGCGTGCAGCGACACGTTAGGCGCTTCACGCGACGCAGCCTTGCTCGCCGAACTGACCAAACTCCACGAACGCTGCCACCGCGGCACACTCGCCGAGTTGGCGGCGTGGGCGGCGGTCGCCGATGCTCGCGGCGAGTACACCCTCGTCGTCGGCCCTCCGGAACCTGTCCCGGCTCCGGCAGTGGACAGTGCAGCCGCCCACAGAGCGTTCGAGCAGGCGCTCGCTTCCGGGCTCGAGTTGTCGGAGGCGCGCCGCCACGCCGCGCGCGCGCTCGGCATCACCCGGCGGGAGCTGTACTCCTTGCTCCACCAGACCGGCCCCACCGGCTGATACCGATTCGACATCCGTCGGAGAGGAGACGCGGCGTGGCGCAGCCGCCAGTGGGCCTATCGCAAGGCGCGCGAGCGAAGCCGCGACGCAGCGTACTCCTCGTCCGTGTGGAGCGAGCGAAGCGTAACGCAGCGAGAGGTCCGCTGCCGGCTGCGCAGGGTGGCGGGGTTGGGGGCTCCACGCCGCGTGTGGCAGGACGAAGGCCGCGCCGGCGGCCGGGGGCGGGTGAGCGGCGCACGCGGGAGGCCGGGGGGTAGGCGTGCGCTGCGAGCGCGCCCCGCACACCGCACGCCCTGCCGGAGGCAGGGCGCTTCGTCCTGCCACCATGCGTACGCTCCACGGCCGACGTGGAAGTGGTATGAATCCCAGCGGTTCGACCAGCTCCGGCCTCAGTGAGCGACCAGCTGCAGGACCGCGGACGACAGCGTCGGCAATGCCTGCGACGCCTTGGCCACCTCGGCGCCGCCGCGGGCCAATCGCGCGAGCGCGTCGAGCATCTCGCGTTCACGATAGGCGGCGGCGAGGCGAAACACCCGGTGCATCGTCCAGGCGGTCATCCCGACCACCGGCGACCCCGGGGAGGCCTCGGCCTCGGCGGCCAGGCGAGGGTGGATGCGGTTCTTGAACTCGGTCGGGTACCAGCGCGAGCCTGCGCAGCGCCTCGGGTCGAGGTCCCGTCCGAGTCCCGACCTCGCGGCGTGGCCGCGCACGGCAACCGCCAGGCGGAGCAGTCTGGCCAGTGCGTTCACCGTCACACGGCCGATGCGGTCCGGCTCGATGGCGTCCCCCCTCCAGTCGATCAGCGCCGCTCCGGTCTCCAGGCTCGCGAAGAACGACGCCGCGGCGGCCGGATCGCGCCGGATCAGGACGTCCTCGAGGGTCCGGAGCGCAAGCTCTCCGGGGCCGGCCTGGGCCCGTACCGCGTCGGCGGAGAGCTCGCCGGCGGCGACGAGGCGCCGCGCGGCCTGCGCCAACTCGCGCGGTCTGAACCCGTACGTCTCGCACAGAGCGTCCGCCGTCTCCGGGTCGCGCAGGGCCTCAGGCGCGACGCGGCGCAGGACGCCGTGCAAGACGGCGCGCTGGGCGGCGGTGAGGCGCGCTTCCTCCCAGGGCTTGGGTGGGGGCGGCAAAGCCTGGTGGCGCACCTCCCCTCTCGACGCCACGGCCTGAACGACGGGCCCGGACGGCTCGGATTCGACCACAGCCAGCAGCAGGAGCCACACCTCGTCGGTGGGAATCGAAGCGAGGGACGCCGCCAGCGCGTTGACGTCCGCTGCCCGCGCGCCCTTGCCCGCGATCAGGCTGCGGGCATCGGACACGATCAGCAGGCGTGCCGGCGCGAACAGCGAGGGGCTGGCCAGATCGCGAATCAGGTGAGAGGGCGAAGGCGGCTCGGCGTACACGCGGACTTCCCCGTCGGGACGCTCGCGCCGCCAGGATGACTCGACATCGCCACGCTCGAGCTCGAGAAGGTAATCGTCCGGGCTTGTGATGAGCAGAAACGGCGGGGGAGTCACGGCCTCTTCAGGCGCGCTGGTCGATGACCGGCGCCTGGCCTCAGATTTCGCCCCGGTCCTGCAGCTCCTGGCAGGCGATACAGTGCCGGGCCCAGGGGATCGCCTTCAGCCGAGGCTGCTCGATTTGCTGCCCGCAGTGCGTGCACAGGCCGAAGCGCCCCGCGTCGAGTCTGGCGATCGATTCCTCGATCAAGCGGAGCATCTTGCCCTCGTTCTCCGAGAGCGAAAAGGAGAACTCCCTCTGGAAGGCGCTCGAAGCGCGGTCGGCGATGTCCGGGGCTCCCGCCTCTGCCTCGACGGCACCCATCTCTCGGGCGCGATTGACGCCCTCGAGCAGCTCCTTGCGCTTGGCCTCGAGGTGCTTTCGAACGGCTTTCAGATCGAGTCCACGACCCACTCCGGCCTCCCCACTGGCCGGGGATTATACAACACCGGGGCCCCGCCCGCGGTGGTAGCCTCCGCCGGCGAGCATGTCGAGCCCCCGGTAGAGCTGCTCGAGAAGCAGCACCCTGGCGAGCTGGTGCGGAAAGGTGAGACGGGACAACGCCAGACGCTCCGCGCACTGAGCGAGCAGCGTTCCGTCGAGGCCGAGATCCGAGCCGATAACGAACACGGTCCGCTCTCCGCGCAGCCTGAGTTCCAGCCAGCGTGCCAGGTCCTCCGAGGTGCGCTGGGGCCCACCCTCGTCGAGCGCGACGACGTGGTCGGAGGGGCGCAGGTGGCGGCGGATCGCGTCCGCTTCCAGGGCCAGCACGCGGCTGGAGTCGCCCCCTCTCCCCTCGGCCGGACGCAGCCGTAGGTCGCCGCACGGCACGCCGCGGTTGATCCGCCTCAGGTAGTCGGCGGCGAGCGTTTCAGCGGCCGGATCGCCGCGCCGGCCGGTCCACAGAACAAGCAAGGAACTCAACTCTCCCTCCGCCAGCGGATCAGCGTCCGGCGCGAGATCCCCAGGATGCGTGCGGCGCGGGACACGTTGCCGCCCTCCCTGGCCAGCATCGCGAGACCGTACAGTCGCTCGACCTCCGCGAGCGGCAGGGCTCTGGCGAGCGCCGATTCCTGAACCGCCGCCCAGCCGGCCACCGGCAGGCCGACCTCCGCGACGCTGATGATCGGCCCGCCGGCGATCAGGCAGGAGCGCTCCAGCACCGTTCGCAACTCGCGAAAGTTGCCCGGCCATGGATACGCTTCGAGCCAACCTTCGGCCTCGGAATCGAGCCGTAGACGGCCGGCGCCCGCGCGCCGGACCACCGACCGGCCGAACGGGACGATGTCCTCGGGACGGTGGCGGAGGGGGGGCAACACGGCGTGAAAGCCGTTGAGGCGGTGGAACAGGTCCGCGCGGAACTCCCCACGAGACATGCGTGCGAGCAGGTCCGGTCCAGCGAGCGCCACCACCCTCGCGCGTAGCGCGCGCGTGGTCGATGCGCCGACCGGCACGAACCGCCGCTCCTCGAGGAGGCGGAGCAACGCCGTCTGGCCCGTGGAGGAGAGGGCGTCGATGCGGTCGAGGACCAGGGTTCCCTCGCCGGCGCGGTCGCAGGCCCCGGCGCGCGCGCGGGTCGCGTCGGTGAAGGCCCCTGCTCGGTGGCCGAACAACTCCGACGCCAGCAGTGTCTCCGGCACGGCGCCGCAGTCCACGACGACGATCGGCCGCCCCGGCCGGCCGCGGCGGTGGAGGCGCGCGGCGGCGAAGCTCTTCCCCGTACCGGTCTCGCCTTCCAGGAGGATGGTCAGGTCGGTCGGGGCGAGCCGGGCAAGAGTCCGGGAGAGACCGGAGGTGTGGGGATTTCGCGACGCGAAGAGGGGTGTCACGGACGTACGGATATCAGCGACCCCGTCACGTCAGGGGCGTCGCCCCACAGTCTTTCCAGGGCGAAGAAGTCGCGCCTCTCCTCGAGGAAGATGTGCAGCAGGAAGTCGCCGTAGTCCATCAGAATCCAGCCTCCCTGCGCATATCCCTCGACCGACAACGGCCGCATGCCGGCGGCCACCAGTTGCCGGTCGACCTCGTCGGCCACCGCCTGGGCCTGTCGCGTCGAACCCACCGAGCAGATCACGAACGCCGCGGCGATCGACGTCAGGGACGAGACGTCGAGGGCCGTCATACGGAAAGCCTTCTTCGCCTCCAGGGCCGCCGCCGCCACGCGCAGGCGCGCCAGGACGTCACTGTCCATCGAGGGCTTCTCCTCCCTGGTGGTACAGCCGGTACTTGACGATGTAACGGTGGACCTCCGGCGGGACCAGTTCGCCGATGGGCTGACCGTGGCGAAGGCGGTCGCGCAAGTGGGTGGCGGAGATCGGAAACGGCTCGTGGTCGAGCAGGTAGATCACCCTCTCGCCCGCGCCGGGATCGGGGACCTCGGCGAACGGCTCGACGGTGCGCATGCGCTCGCGCAGCGATTCCGGAACGCGGGCCCGCAGTTCGTCGCCCCACACCGTCGTCCGGTGCAACACCACGAAGTGGGCGAGTTCGGCCAGCTCCCGCCACCGGTGCCAGGTGGCGATCTGCGAGAACGAATCGCTGCCCATCAGGAAGTACAGCTGCGCGGAAGGCTCCCGGCGGGCCAGACGCTCGAGCGTGTCGATCGTGTAGGTCGGTCCCTCTCCCTCGAGCTCGACGTCGGAGACGAAGAACCTGGCGTACGGCTGGGTCGCGAGGGCGAGCATGGCAAAACGGTGCGTGAAGGGGGTCAGCGGCTCGTCGAGTTTGTGCGGCGGACGTCCCGCCGGCACGAACACCACGCGCTCGAAGCGGAACGTCTCGAGCGCCCGGACGGCGGGCACCAGATGGCCGAGGTGGACGGGGTCGAAGGTCCCACCGAAGGCGCCGATCCGCCTCACATCCGCTCCGCGAGCCTGAACACCTCCTCAAGCATAGCGTCCAGACCCGCTCCCGTCACCGCCGAGATCGCTACCGCAGGCACGCCCATGGCCTGGGCGAGCGCGTTCAGTTCCTCCCGGCGTCCGGAATCGGCCAGTGCGTCGAGCTTGGTGCCGATGAGCATCATCCGCCTCTCGGCGAGCGCCGGGTCGTGCAGTTGCAGCTCCCGGCCGAGCACCTCGACTTGGCGCTCGACGGACTCGTGGCTGGAGAGGTCGACCAGGTGGAGAAGCACCCGGCAGCGCTCGATGTGGCGCAGGAACCTGTGACCGAGACCGGCGCCGGCGTGCGCCCCCTCGATCAGCCCGGGGATGTCGGCGAACACCAGCGAGCGCATGCCGGCGTCCCTCACCACGACACCGAGATGAGGCGTGCGCGTGGTGAACGGGTAGTCGGCGATCTTCGGTCTGGCCGCGGAGACGCGAGAGAGCAGCGTGGACTTGCCCGCGTTGGGCAGGCCGACCAGCCCGACGTCGGCGAGCAGCTTGAGTTCGAGAACCACCCTCCGCTCCTCGCCCGGCGTCCCCGGCTCGGCGAAGCGGGGAGCCTGGCGCGTCGGGGTGGCGAAGTGCTGGTTGCCCCTCCCGCCTCTGCCGCCACGGGCGACGATCGCCCGGGCCCCGGCCTCGACCAGGTCGGCGAGCGCTGCGCCGGTGCTTTCGTCCTTGACCAGCGTACCGCACGGAACCTCGATCACCATGTCCTCACCACAGGCGCCCGACTGGTTCGAGCCCCGGCCGTGCTCGCCGCGCCGTGCCTTGACCGTGTGGCGGTTGTACAGGTGGGCGAGGGTCGAATGGGTCTCGCTGGCGACCAGCACGACGCTGCCGCCGTGCCCTCCGTCGCCGCCGTTGGGTCCGCCGCGCGGAACGAACTTCTCCCGGCGGAAACTCACGCACCCGCGGCCGCCGTCACCGGCCTTGACCAGCAGGCGGACTTCGTCGAGGAACATCGGAGGTCGCCGTGGCGACCGCTAGGCAGCGGGGTGGATCTCGATGAATCGACCCATGCGACCGCGATCGCGGAAGTGGACGTGACCGGTGACCGCGGCGAAGATCGTGTCGTCGCCGCCCCGCCGAGCGCCCTCTCCCGCCTTCCAGCGCGTGCCCCGCTGCCGGACGATGATCGTTCCGGCGTGCACCAACTGCCCGTCGCCGCGCTTGACGCCGAGGCGCTGGGCGTTCGAGTCACGACCGTTGCGGCTCGAGCCCTGACCTTTCTTGTGCGCCATTTCGCCTCCTCACGCCTCGATGGCGTCGATGCGGACTTCCACGAAGTGCTGCCGGTGACCGGTGGTCTTCCGATAGCCCTTGCGCTTCTTCTTCTTGAAGATGATCACCTTGTCGCCGCTCAGTTCGCGCAGCAGGGTGGCGCGGACCCGCGCACCCTCCAGGACCGGCTTGCCGACCCGGACATGGGCATCATCCCGAACCAACAACACCCGCTCGAGCACGACCTGCGCGCCAGGCTCGAGTCCATCGCCGAGCCGTTCGATGGCGACCCGCTGGCCGACCTCGACGCGGTGCTGCTTTCCACCAGTCTCCACGATCGCGTACATACCGCCCCCTCACCCGTACCACAAGGGCCGTGATTTGTAGCACATCCGGCCCGGCCTGTCAAACCGAACCGTTTTAGGGCGGGTCAGTTGCGCGGCGAAAGCGGGTAAATCACGACGCCCCGGGCGTCGATGGTCGGCGGCCCCAGCCCGCCCAGGAGTTCCGCCCAGCGGCGCGCGCCGGCCGGTGTCCGGTACGGCGCCACCGGATACCCTGGCGCGAGCCTGGCGAGTTCACCGTGGTTCACGAGCAGGTGAGTGAAACCGCTCTGGTTCAACCACCTTCGCGCGTCCCCGACTTCGCCGCCCTCGAGGTGAGCGCGTAGCGGCGAGACATCGTGCTGGGAAGGGGCGACGAACCGGCGGGGGAAGGGGAAGCCGCGCGGCTCGCCGACGAACAGCACGCGTGCATCGCCGGGGAGGCGACGTGCCGCGGCGAAGGCGGGCATCGGGTCGTTGGCGAGCATGCGTTGCGTGTAACCGGCCTCCGGCTCGAGAACGATGCCAGCACCGCCCTTGCTGGCGGTTTCTCCCACGTTCCGGGCGATTCCCGTCAAGGCCAGGACGACCAGAACCGCCGTTGCCGCCCACCGACCCGGGCCGGACCGGGGCGATGCCGCCAGCGCGAGGAGGAACACCGCGGTCATCGCGAAGAAGCGCGGGAGTGAGCCCGTCGCCGCCCAGGCCAGCCCCCCGGCGAGCGCTGCGGCCATCGCCCAGGCGTGCCGGCTCTCGCGACGTTGCACGACGGCGAGCACGGCGGCAAGTGCCAGCGGAGCGGCGAACGAGAGCAGCGGAGTCACCTGATCGCAGAGCCTGGCCACGACGTGAAGCGGCGCCGGCGACGAGAAGACGATCGTGCCGGCGTCCCGCCACAGCGTCTCGATCCCCTCGCGTCTGAATCCGAGCGGTGCCACCGGCTGGCCGAGCAGGATCAGGTTCTTCAGCCACCAGGGCGCGGATGCGGCAAGCGCTCCGAATCCGTACATCGCGACCGACCGAATCCGGCGGGGGAAGCGGATCGCGATCAGAACAGCGGCGCCAAGCGCCCAGGGGATGGCCTGCAGGCGGGCCGCCATCGCCGCGCCGACGAGCGCTCCGACGAGAGGCGCCCACGAAGGGTGGGGTCGTTTCGACAGAGCGAGCGCGTAACCGGCCGCCAAGGGAGCGAGCATCCAGCCGTCGGCACCCGGCACGGCCGCAAGCAAGACATGCGAGGGGAGCAGCGGGACGCAGGCTCCCGCCAGTGCGGCATGCGGTCGTGGCGCGCCGAGTTGGGTGGCGAGAGCGGAAGTCCCGGCGCCGGCGAGAACGAAGGCGACTAGGTGCAGCAGGGCGGGAACCCGATCGAGATCGAACGCGAGGGGAGGCAGGGCCAGGAGCTGAGCGAGCGGGGGAAAGGCGGAAAAGACGGTCTCCGCATGCGGCCGGAACCCACCTTCGAGGAGAGCCTGCCAGGGCAAGCCGAGGTGGTAGACGAGGGCGTCGTAGAACACCGGCGGCGCGAGCGCAAGTGGGAGTACCACCAGGGCGGCCGAACCCGGTGCCACGAGCCAACGCCATCCGCGGGGCCGCCGCCACCGTCCGATGGCGGCGGCGACGCCGAGCGTCGCGACCAGACTCCACCGTGAGAGGGCTCCGGTGAGCGCCAGCGTCGTCACCGCGAGCCCAAGCGTCGCTGCCCCGATGAGGAGGTCTGCCGGAAGGCGTACACCCAACGGTATCGGGATCCGGCTCACGTGCAGCACCCTGCGGCCGAAGGCGAGGAGTATCGCCAGCAGCGCGACCGCGACCAGGAGGTTGATGATCAGCGGCAACACGTCGGCTCCAGCTTAGCCGACCCCGCAGGCCCAAGAATGCACGCACCGGGAGACGCCCCCGGCGCCAACCGTCATCCGGGCGTGTCGATCGACCGGATCTCGAGCCCGTCGTCGTCCCAGATCACGGTCGTGTGGCGAGTGAAGAACTCCTCAAGCCGCTCGCGCTGGGCACGGTCGGCCGGGCGAAGGACGCGATAGCTCCCTCCGGCGAGCCGACGAAGCTCTCCGTGATTCACCACCGCGTGAGTGAACCCCATCGCGCGCAGCCGCCGTGCAACGTCCCCAGGGGCGGTGGTCTCGGCCGCGACTCGTTCAACGAGCTGCCGGTCGTACGCCGAGCTGGCGTGGTGCGGCAGCGGGCAGCCGTAGGAGCGCCCCTCGCCGACAAGCAGGAGCCGAGAGCCCGGCGGCAGCTGGCGGGCAGCCGCGTGGTACGCCGGCAAGGGGTCGCTGACCGTCACCGTGCGCCGCCAATCCTCCGCCGTTGTCTCTCCCAGCCATACTCGGTGAACACCCAGCGTCCCGAACAGGAATGACCCCAGCGAAGCCGCCCCGAGCGCCACCCCAAGACCAAGTCCGGCCGCGACGAACAGGCGAGGGCGGACCGACATCACCGCCGTTCCGACCGCGGCGAGAACCGCGAGCAGCGCAGCAAGCGGCATCGCGTACCTGGTCGTTTGCGACGTCGCCACCCACCCCACAGCCATCAACGCCGCGGCCAAGGCGACCAGGCGGGAGCGCACGGCGTGCCCAGGCGGGCGGATGACGGCGACCAGTGCGGGGACCGCAGCGAGGGCGACCCACCACCCCAGGCCGTCCGGAGGGACGACCAGCCGGGCGGCCACCGCGCCCGGGTCGAGCGACTGGCCGGCACCCTCGCGCACCAGCGCCTCCCACTTCGCCTGGTCGGCGGCGGTCCACCCGGCGCCACCGAGTACGCTCCAGAACAGCGGAAAGAGCGGGTTGCCGGTTTCGATGACGTTGCGCAACCACCAGAACGAGGAGGCTGCCAGCGCCACGGCCCCGCTCGCCAGCGCCTGCAGGGGGCGTCCGCACAGTGCGAGCGCCGCGAGCACGGCGGCGACGGGAATGAACGCTGTGTACTTGGCCGCCAGCGCCAGACCGAGAGCGAGGCCGACGGCAACGCCCGGCAGCCGCGTTTCTTCCTGTCCAGCCACGAGACGCTCGACGGCAACCAGCGCACCGAGCAAGACGACGCCGTCCGCCGCCGCTACCGTGCCCACGAAGACGAGATGCCAACAGGCGAGCAGCAAGCCCGGTGCGGCAGCCGCCCAGCGGCCCGCCCCGAGCCGGCGGGCGATCGACAAGCATGTCGCGAGAGCGGCGGCGCAGGTCAGGGCGTGCACGCCGGCGGCCGCCTCAGGCACGCCAAGAAAGGAGGGGAGCAGGAAGACCACCGAGGCGGCGAGCGGGAAGCGGCTGTACACGACGTGTGGTTGAGCCGCGAAGGAGCCGTTGGCCAGCCAGCTCCACGGCAGACCTAAGTGATAGGCGAGGGTGTCGTAGAAGTGGATCGGGAGGAGCCACAGCGGCGCGGCCAGGAGAAGGATGCCCAGCCCCGCCGAGATCGCGGCCCGCTCGGACTTCCAGCGTACGCCGACCCCGATCACGCCCAAACCGGCGGCGAACAGGCCGACGAGGGCTCCGGCGTGCACACCGGCGAACTGCGCGAACATCGCGGTGGCCCACCACAGGGCAGTCCAGCCGCGCACCGTCCGGTCTCCCACCGTCACGCCACCCAGCCAGGTACCGAGGCCGAAGATGCCGGCCGCGAGGAACGCCGCGGCCACGATCGCGCCGATGAGGTGCATCGGCTGGGAGTATAGGAGCGGACGAGGTGCGAGTCAGGCGTCCAGGCGCCACACCGCTTCGCGGCTCGGCAACACGCCGGAGTCCCGGGCCCGGCGGAGAAAGGCGTCCATGCCGGCCCTCTCCGCCTCGCCGATGCGGAAGAACAGAGCCTGTTCGAGATAGCGGCGCGTGTCGCTCTCGGCAACGCCGTGAACGCTCGCCCAGGCCGGGATCAACCTCTCCCAGTGACCCTCGGCGTAGGCCAGGGAGCGGTGGAACAGGTCGCCGAGCCCGTCGGGCGCGTCCCGGCGGACGCCCCACACCGCGAAGACGAAGGGCAGGCCGGTCCACTCCACCCAGGCGGCGGCCAGGTCGATCTCGCGCAGCCCGGTGCGCCCATGGACCTTGAAGGCCGGGTCGCCGATCAGCACGGCGGCATCAGCGCGGCCGAGCATCGTCTCGAGCGGCGGCGAGGCCGGCACCACATGCGGCCGGACCCCCCACTTCTCGGCGAGCAACAGCCGGGCCAGCGCGATCGACGTGTGCGACGCGGTGTGCGCCGCGAGCGTCTCGATGCGCTCCGGGGGGACGCGCGAGACGAGCAGCACCGAGGTCGTCTCGTGGCGGCTGGCGATGCCGAGCGCCGGCCAGGGAGACACACCGTCGAGGACGGGCAGCGCGGCAACCGGCACCAGGCCCGCGGCCGACTCGCCACGAGCCAGGCGCTCCGCGCACACCGACGGCTCGGCGGCCTCGAACCGGTACGGGAACGGCGCGTCGATTCCGGCCTCGAGGCCGGCGAGCAGGGGCCGCGCGTTGAGGAACCGCACCCCGACGATCCCGATCGCATCCGACATCGGTCCGGTCATCTCCACCGTGACAGCGCCGTGCAGGGACGTGGGGCCCGGGTTCCGGGACTGGAACAGCTCCAAGCGCCTGCAGTCTGGACCGCGCCCTGGGAGACAAGCGGGTGACCCGCACCTCGTCCCCAGCCCCCTGTCCCCTCCGTGCTCATCCCTGCGTCATCGAGTCGAGGAACTCCTTGTTGGTGCGCGCCTTTTCCAGGCGTTCGAGGAGGAGTTCCATCGCCTCGACGGTGGAGAGCGGGTTGAGGACCTTGCGCAACACCCAGACACGCTTCAGCTCCGAGGGTTCGAGCAGCAACTCCTCCTTGCGCGTTCCCGACTTGTTGATGTCGATCGAGGGGAAGACGCGCTTGTCGGTCAGCTTGCGGTCGAGGTGCACTTCCATGTTTCCCGTGCCCTTGAACTCCTCGAAGATGACATCGTCCATGCGCGATCCGGTGTCGATCAGCGCCGTCCCGATGATGGTCAGCGACCCGCCCTCCTCGATGTTGCGCGCCGCGCCGAAGAAGCGCTTCGGCTTCTGCAGGGCGTTGGAATCGACGCCACCGGAAAGCACCTTTCCCGATGGGGGCACCACGGTGTTGTAGGCGCGCGCCAGTCGGGTGATCGAGTCGAGCAGGATGACCACGTCGCGGCGGTGTTCGACCAGGCGCTTGGCCTTCTCGATGACCATCTCGGCGACCTGCACGTGGCGGTAGGCGGGCTCGTCGAAGGTCGACGAGATCACCTCGCCCTTGACCGACCGCTGCATGTCGGTGACTTCCTCGGGCCGTTCGTCGATGAGCAGGACGATGAGGATCACCTCGGGGTGGTTGGCGGTCACCGAATTGGCGATCGCTTGCAGCATCATCGTCTTGCCGGTGCGCGGCGGCGCCACGATAAGACCGCGCTGGCCCTTGCCGATCGGCGTGAGCAGGTTCATTACCCGCGAGGTGAGGTTGGTCTCGACCTCCAGGTTGATGCGCTCCATCGGGTAGAGCGGCGTCAGGTTGTCGAAGAGGATCTTCTCGCCCGAGACGTCAGGGGCCTCGAAGTTGATCGCCTCGACCTTGATCAGCGCGAAGTACCGCTCCCCTTCGCGCGGCGGCCGGATCTGCCCGGAGACGGTGTCGCCGGTGCGCAGCGCGAAGCGGCGGATCTGCGACGGCGACACGTAGATGTCGTCCGGCCCCGGCAGGTAGTTGTACTCCGGGGCGCGCAGGAAGCCGTAACCGTCGGGCAGGATCTCCAGCACGCCTTCGCCGAAGATCAGGCCCTCCCGCTCCGTTTGCGCCTGCAGGATCTTGAAAATGAGGTCCTGCTTGCGCATCCCGGCGGCGTTCTCGACCTCCAGGTCGCGGGCGATGTGGGTGAGATCCGCGATCGCCATGTCCTTGAGGGTGCGGATGTCGAGGCGTTGCTTGCCCTCCGTCTCCGCGGCCTCCGCCTCGAGGGTTTCCTCCTCGAGAACGACCGGCAGCCCCTCCGTGTTGGCGCTCGACCGGCGCTGCCGGCCCTTGCTGCGACGTCCGCTGGTGGTTTCCGCCATGATCACGACTCCTTCACGCCGCCAGCGCCTGTGCGATGGCTGCGAGGACTTCCTTGCGCCCCTCCCCGGTCTGCGCCGAGAAGGCGAGCGGGCGCTCGCGCAGTTCCAGGTCCCGTCCGATCCGCGCCGCTTCCTTCATCAGTGCGCCGCGGGACAGCTTGTCCGCCTTGGTCAGGACCACGAGCAGCCGGCGGCCGGCCGCCGTCACGTAGCGGACGAGATCGACGTCCAGCGGCGAGGTCGGGATGCGCGGATCGACCAGGCCGACGACCAGACGCAACCGCTCCTCCTCGGAGAGAAAGGCGGTGATCCTCCGGTCCCACTGCGCCCGCTCGGACTTCGCCACCCGCGCGTAGCCGTAGCCGGGCAGATCGACGAACACGCACTCCCGGTTGACCAGGTAGTAGTTGAGCGTCCTGGTCTTGCCCGGTTGCTTGGAGACACCGGCCAGCCGAGCGCCGAACAGCTCGTTGAGAAGGCTCGACTTGCCCACGTTCGATCGGCCGGCAAAGGCGACCTGGGGCAAAGGCTCGCGCGGCCCCTTGCGGTGATCGGCCACGGTGGCCAGCAGGCGGACGTCCTCGATGCGCACGTTCAGTGGGCGACGCTGTTGCCGCTGCGTGCCCCGGCCGACTCGGCGGCCGGTTCGGTGACTTCCGGCATGGCGCCGTCGAGGGCGATCGCCACGACCTCGTCCATCTCCTTAACCAGACGGAAGGTCATCACCGATCGCACGTCCTCGGGGATGTCCTCCAGGTCCTTCTCGTTCTCGACCGGCAGGATCACCTCGCGGATGCCGGCGCGGAACGCGGCCAGCACCTTGTCCTTGATCCCGCCGACCGGAAGCACCTTGCCGCGCAGAGTGATCTCGCCGGTCATCGCCACGTCCTGCCGAACCGGCACGCGGGTGGTCGCCGAAAGCAGCGCGGTGCCCATGGTGATGCCGGCCGAAGGCCCGTCCTTGGGGATCGCCCCCTCCGGCACGTGGACGTGGATGTCGTGCTGCTCGAAGAACTCCGCGGCCACGGTCAAACGCGTCGAGCGCGCCCTCACGTAGGACAGCGCGGCGCGAGCCGACTCCTGCATCACGTCGCCCAGATGACCGGTCAGGGTCAGGGCGCCCTTGCCGCGCATCAGGCCGACCTCGGTGGCCAGGATCTCGCCACCCACCTCGGTCCACGCCAGGCCGGTCGCCACGCCGATCTCGCTGTGCTCCTCGGCGCGCGCGACGCGGTAGCGCGGCTTGCCGAGCAGCTCCTGGACCCGCTCGGGTCCGACCGCCAGTTCCGCACCGGCGGCCGTCTTCTCGCGCAGCACCTGACGCGCCAGCTTGCGGCACACCGAGGAGATCTCGCGCTCGAGATTCCGTACCCCGGCTTCCCGGGTGTAGCGCTCGATGAGCAGCGTGATCGCCTCGTCGGTGAACGAGACCGTGAAACGCTTCAACCCCTGCTGCTCGACCTGCTTGGTGACCAGGAAGCGCTGAGCGATCTGCAGCTTCTCCTGGTGGGTGTATCCGGAGAGCTGGATCACTTCCATGCGGTCGAGCAACGCCGGCGGGATGGTGTGGGTGACGTTGGCGGTGCAGATGAAGAACACCTTCGACAGGTCGTACTCGACGTCCAGATAGTGGTCGACGAACGCGTGGTTCTGCTCCGGGTCGAGGATCTCCAACAACGCCGAGGAGGGGTCGCCGCGGAAGTCGGCGCCCAGCTTGTCCACCTCGTCGAGCAGGAACACCGGATTGACCGTGCCGGCCTTCTTCATCATCTGGACGATCTGGCCGGGGAACGCGCCGATGTAGGTGCGGCGGTGGCCGCGCATCTCGGCCTCGTCCCGGACGCCGCCGAGGGACAGGCGCACGAACTTGCGGCCGGTGGCCCGGGCGATCGACTTGGCCAGCGAGGTCTTGCCGACTCCGGGCGGGCCGACGAAGCACAGGATGGTGCCCTTCGGTGTCTTGACGAGCTGGCGCACGGCGAGGAACTCGAGGATTCTCTCCTTGACCTTGCGCAGCCCGTGGTGGTCCGCCTCGAGTACCTGCTCGGCGCGGGTGATGTCGCGGATCTCGCGCGTCGATTTCTGCCACGGCACTGCGAGCAGCCAGTCGATGTAGTTGCGCGACACCGTCGCCTCGGCCGACATCGGGGCCATGCCTTCGAGCCGGCGCAGTTCGCCGAGCGCCTTCTCCTGGACCTCCTTGGGCATGCCCGCGGACTCGATGCGCTTGCGCAACTCCTCGAGCTCCTCCTTGCTGTCGGTGCGGCCCAGCTCCTCGTTGATCGCCTTGACCTTCTCGGAGAGGTAGTACTCGCGCTGCGCCTTCTCCATCTGCTTCTTGACCTTGTTGTTCAGGCGCCGGTCGATGTTCAGCTTCTCGATCTCCAGGTCGAGGAGGTCGTTGAGCTTCTGCAACCGCTCGAGTGGATTGACGATCTCGAGCAGACCCTGCTTGTCGGCGGTGGCGATCGGCAGCGCGGCAGCAAGGGTGTCGGCGAAGAGTTCGGGATCCTCGGTCTGCAGCTCGGCGAGGATCCCCTCGGCGCCGATCTGCTGCGACAGCCGGGAGAACTGCTGGAACAGCGACGTCAGGGTGGACAGGTAGCGCGACACGCGCGGGTCGTTGACCTGCGGCACCGGCACCGGCTCGATCTCCGCCTCCAGACCCGCGCTCTCGCGGTCCCGCAGGGCGCGCCAGCGCCCCCTGGCGATCCCCTCGACCCCGACCTTGATCGTGCCGTTCGGGAAGGTGACGTGCTGGAGCACCGTGGCGACGACGCCGATGTCGTGGATGTCGGTCGCGTGCGGCTCGTCCTGCTGCGGGTCGCGCTGGGTGACCAGGAACAGCCGCTTGCCCGTCTCCTCGAGCGCGCGCTGCAGCGCGGCCACGGACCCCGGACGGCCGACGACGAACGCCGCCTTCATGCGCGGGAAGACCACCATGTCCCGCAACGGCACGACCGGAAGTACCTGACTCTCTGTTTCTCTCATGACACTCCCTCGATGAAGGGGAAAGGGCTCGAAAACGACTGTGGTGCGGCGGGTGAAGTGAACTACACCGCCTTCCGCATGGAGGCGAGAGGCGTCACCCGCCGTTCGACGACCTCTCGGGTGACAACGATCTCAGTGACGTCGGACCTCGACGGGACCTGGTACATCACGTCGAGCATGAGCTCTTCGAGGATGATCTTCAGGCCCCGCGCGCCGACCTTTCGGGCGATGGCGTCCTCGGCGATCGCCACCAACGCGTCCTCGGTGAAGCGTAACTGCACGCCCTCGAACGAGAGCATGGTCTCGTACTGTTTGGTCAGCGAGTTCTTCGGTTCGATGAGGATGCGCACGAGCGCCTCGCGGTCCAGCTCGTGCAGCGCCGCGACCACCGGCACCCTCCCGACGAATTCCGGAATCATGCCGAACTTGATCAGGTCCTCGGGGTGAACCTGGGCGAGCAGTTCCGAGGTCGACCGGTCGGCCTGGGTCAGAATCTGCGCCTCGAACCCCATCGACTTCTGGTTCAGCCGGCGGGCGACGATGTCCTCCAGTCCGACGAAGGCGCCGCCGCAGATGAACAGGATGTTGGTCGTGTCGATCTGCAGGAACTCCTGGTGCGGGTGCTTGCGCCCCCCCTGCGGCGGGACGTTGGCGATCGTCCCCTCGAGAATCTTGAGCAACGCCTGCTGCACGCCCTCTCCCGACACGTCGCGGGTGATCGACGGTGAATCCTGCTTGCGAGCGATCTTGTCGATCTCATCGATGTAGACGATCCCCCGCTCGGTCCGCTCCCGGTCTCCTTCGGCGGCCTGGTAGAGGCGCAGCAGGATATTCTCCACGTCCTCGCCGACGTAGCCGGCCTCGGTCAGGGTGGTGGCATCGACGATGGTGAACGGCACGTCGAGCTGCCGGGCCAGGGTCTGGGCGAGCAGCGTCTTGCCCGTGCCGGTCGGCCCCATGAGCAGGATGTTCGACTTGGACAGCTCGACGTCGGGGCGGGGCGAGTGCGAGGCGTAGTCGATGCGCCGGTAGTGGTTGTACACCGCCACCGCCAGCCGCTTCTTCGCCGGCTCCTGCCCGATCACGTAGCCGTCGAGGTACTTCTTGATCTCCTCCGGCTTGGGCAGGTGGCGCTTGGACTCGCGCGCCTCGCGGGCGCGGTCCTCGGCGATGATGTCCAGGCAGATGTCGACGCACTCGTCGCAGATGTAGACGTTCGGGCCGGCGATCAGCTTGCGCACCTCGCGCTGCGACTTGTTGCAGAAGCTGCAGCGGAGCAGCTCGGACGAGCTTTCGCGGCTCACGAGGGAATCTCCGACGCCATTCTACACCCCGTCAACGAAACGCCCGCCGACACCGCTTATTCCCTGTGCGCGATGACTTTGTCGATCAGCCCGTAGCCCAGGCTGTCGCCCGCCTCGAGGATGAAATCGCGGTCCGTGTCGGCGTTGATCTTCTCGATCGGCTGGCCGGTGTGGCGGGCGAGGATCTCGTTCAGGCGACCGCGCAGGCGCAGGATGTCCTTGGCGTGGATGTCGATGTCGGTGGCCTGGCCGCCCAGGCCGTAGAGCAGCGGCTGGTGGAGCATGACCCGGGCGTGGGGCAGGGCGTACCGCTTCCCCTTGGCTCCGCCGGCCAGCAGCACCGCCGCCATCGAGGCCGCCTGACCCATGCAGATCGTCGAGACGTCCGGTTTCACGTACTGCATCGTGTCGTAGATCGCCAGTCCCGCGGTGACCGAACCGCCCGGCGAATTGACGTACAGATTGATGTCCTTCTCGGGGTTCTCCGCCTCCAGGAAGAGCATCTGGGCGATCACCAGCGACGCCTGGTGGTCGTCGATCGGCTCGCCGAGGAAGATCACGTTGTCCTTGAGCAGGCGCGAGAAGATGTCGTAACCGCGCTCCCCGCGCGCCGTCTGCTCCACCACCATCGGGATGTTCAGGGTCATGTCCTACCCCTCCCTGCCGTCGAGCACCCGGCCGACCGCCCGCTCGCGGCGGAGCAGCCCACGGACCGTCTCCAGCCCGCCGCGCTTGGCGAGGTTGCCCTTGACCTCGGCGAACGGCACGCCCATCGAGCGCGCCTGTTTCTCCACTTCGGCGTCCACCTCGGCGTCCGTCACCTCGATACCCAGACGGTCGGCGAGCGTGTCGAGCACCAGTTCCGCCCACAGGCGGCGTTCGACCTTCTGCCGCACCTCGGGGTGGAGTTTCTCCCACTCGACCTGGGTGCGCGGGTCGATCCCGCGTTGGGCGAACGCGCCGGCCAGATCGAGGAGTTCCTTGCGCGTCTCCTCTTCGAGCAACCGCTCGGGCAGGGCGACCTTCCCGTCCCCGCCCAGATAGCCGACCAGCGCATCGCGCCACGCCTCGTAACGGCGGCGCAGCTTCTCGGCGCGCACCCTCTCCCGGACCCGCTCGCGAAGCGAAGCGGCCCCCCCGTCGATCCCCAGTGACTCGGCGAACGCGTCGTCGGCCTCGGGCACCCGCTTGCGGCGCAGGCTCTTCACCTTGATGCGGTACGCGATCCGCTTGCCGGCCCGTTCCTCGCCCGCCTGCTCGGGCATTACCCGCTCCGCGGCCGTCTCGTCGCCGACCGACTTCCCGGCCACCGCCGCCTCGATCTCCGGGTAGACCTCGCCGCGGCCGAGCTGGAACAGCGACCGCTCCTCGTGGAACGGCTCACCGCCGCCGTCGGGAAACTCTCCGTGCACCTCGGCCTCGACGAGCAGCCCCTCGGCCACCGGCTCGCCGTCGGCCGGCTCCCACACCGCCTGGCGCTCGCGCAGCTGCTCGAGAGCCATGTCCACCTCGGCCGAAACGGGCTCCACGTCCACCTCGGGCGGGGTGAAACCCTCGACCGGCGCGAGCTCGATCGTCGGGTAGACGTCGAGTTCCGCCTCGACCTCGAACCCGCCGTCCTCGCGCACCGTGGTCCGGCGCACTTCGACGGGCGAGGCGACGCGCAACTTCTCCCCGGCGCGAAACTCGGTCCACACGGCCCTGACCAGCCCCTCCACGAGGTCGTCCTGGATCTCCTTCTCGAACTTGCGCTCGACCAGCGAGCGCGGCGCCTTGCCCTTGCGGAAGCCGTCGAGACGCACGGCGCGCGCCCACGACGAGGTCACCGTCTCCCGCTCCGCGCGGACCTGCTCCGCGGTCAGCGACCCCGAGATCGATACGCGGCACGGGGAGATGCGTTGGGTCTGGTAGGTCATCGTGTCTCCGGTGGTGCGAAAGGGGGGATTCGAACCCCCACGGGCAGCGGCCCACGAGATCCTAAGTCTCGTGCGTCTACCAGTTCCGCCACTTTCGCGGGGCAGGACATATTGGTGAGCCGTGTAGGAGTCGAACCTACAACCTAGGGATTAAGAGTCCCTTGCTCTGCCAGTTGAGCTAACGGCCCACCCGGGGGGAATGATAGCGGTGCAGGGCTGGAACCGCAACCCTCCACTGCCTGCTCCCCGAACGCCGCGGCCACCCCCACCACCCGCTTCCCTCGCGGGGGGTCCGGCGACCACCCTCCCTCACCCCCGTCGCCTCGACCCCCCGAACCCCCCGGCTCGGCCGAAGTGAATTCGGCCTCGCCCCTCTCACCTCCACCCCCACCCAGGCGAGGGCCAGGATGCCGGACAGGCTGGAACCGCAACCCTCCACTGCCTGCTCCCCGAACGCCGCGGCCACCCCCACCACCCGCTTCCCTCGCGGGGGGTCCGGCGACCACCCTCCCTCACCCCCGTCGCCTCGACCCCCCGAAACTCTCGGCTCGGCCGGAATGAACTCGGCTGCGCCCCTCTCGCCTCCATCACACCCCAACCACCCTCCGCCCTGCGCCCGCTGCGGAATTGACCACGGTTCACGTCCTACGGTTCGCGGCGTCGTCTTTTCACCAGGCAACGGTCCTCTCCGGCTCCACGCCGATCCTCCCTTTACAGCGAAATCTGAGGCCTCAGCCCGCACGGGGATCGCGTGGTACGGTGACGGGCGTGACCGAGATCGAGGCGCTGGTCGCGCTGCACGCGGGACTGGAACGCAAGGGGCCGGGAACAGAGGAGATCACCCTCGAGGCCCTGGCCCGCTGCCGGCCGCTGCCGTCGCGCCCGGTGGTCCTCGATCTCGGGTGCGGGTCCGGCGCTGCCGCGCTCGCGCTTGCCCAAGAACTGCGAGCGCCGGTCACCGCCATCGACCTGGCGCTTCCCTTCCTCCGCGAACTTCACCAGCGGGTCGCGCGCGAGGGGCTCCGGAGTCTGGTGCGCCCGGTCCTGGCCGACTTCGGCGCCCCTCCGGTCCGTGCCGGTTCGGTGGACCTGATCTGGTCGGAGGGAGCGATCTACAACCTGGGCTGGGAGAACGGCCTGCGGCGCTGGGCGCCCCTGTTGCGCCCGGGGGGGTGGCTCGCGGTCACGGAGGCGACGTGGCTGGTCGCCGATCCGCCGGAAGACGTGCGCCAGGCCTGGGACGGATGGTACCCGGGGATGGGGACGGTCGACTCCAACCTCGGGGCGGCGCGCGGCCTCGGCCTGACGGTGGTGGACGCCCGGCCGCTCCCGGCCGAGGCGTGGTGGGCGTACTACCGCCCCGTGATCGAGCGTTGCGCGGCGTTCGAGCGAGACGCGGACGAGACGATGCGCGCGGTGATCGCCGAGACCCGCCGGGAGATCGCCCTCTTCGAGCGGAACGGCGACGCCTACGGCTACGTCTTCTATCTCCTGCGCGCCGCGTGACGCGAAAGACGAGAGGCTCAGCGGGCGCCGACGCGCTCGCGTGGGCCGCGTGCGCGGCCGAGGACCTCCGTCATCTCGGCCAACACCAGGCTGGGTGTGAGTTCGGCGAGCGCCGCACCTTCCGGGGGCCGCACGATCCTGGCCCCTCCGACCGGCGCCGTGCGGGCGGGCTCGGTCGGCCCGAACAGGGCCACCGTCGGGCTCCCGGCAACGGCCGCCAGGTGGGTCAGGCCGGAGTCGTTGCCGACCGCCGCCGCGCACGCGGCGAGCACCGCCGCCACCTCGTCGAGCGGCCACGCGACGGGAACCAGCCGTCCGCCGGCGCGCGCCGCGACCTCGGCGCCCATCTCTCCCTCGCCGGGTCCGACCACGACCAGCGGCCGGAGACCCTCGCCGAGCAGCGACGCGCCCAGTGTCCCGAAGCGCTCCGCCGGCCAGCGCTTCTCCGGCATGGCGTGCGAGGACGGGAGCAGCGCCACCGGCCGGCGCCCGTCGGCCAACTCGGCGGCGCGCCGTTCGCCGAGCCTGCGGATGACGTCGGGCAGCGGCAATCGGGCCGGATCGTCGTCAACCGGTTGCGCGCCGACTCTCTCGAGCGCGGCGTCGAGGTCGTGGCGTTGGTGGCGCGAACGATCCAGCCGGAACGGTTCCAGACCGAGCAGCCGCGCGCCGCGACCTGCACTGGACAGCGCCCGGACCGGACGGCAACCGGCGAGCAGGAGCTTGGCGCGGGTCGAGTGGCGCGCCGTCACCGCGACGTCGAAGCGCCCGGCGAGACGGCGCCTTGCCCACCAGTACCCCTCGCGCCCGTTCCGGACGATGGTCTGTGCCCCGAGCAGGCGACCGAGCGGGGCATGGGCGGATGGCAGGAGCAGCGTCGCGGTGCCGGTCCCGTGCGCGGCGCACAGTCGCAGCGCCGCGGGGAGGGTGTGGACGAAGTCGCCGAGCCAGTTCGGGAGGTCGAGGAGCAGCCGGGCTGGGAGGGGGGCCATGCTCGGTTTACGGGCGAGGGCAGCGCCGCGTCGCCTCCCACACCATCGTCCACTTGAGGAACGTCCCGTACGCGGCGAGGATCGCCACGACCAGGCCGGGGAAGCCGTCGAGAACGCCGAGGCGCAGGAAGTAGGCGCGGACGAACCGCCACTCGGCGCGGGTGATCGCCACCGCGAGCCCGCTCGACCTGCCGGCCCGGCGCAGGTCGGACGCGCCCCTGCGCGCGAACTCGTGGACCTTGGGCAGGTACTGATCGAGCGAGCGCAGCGAACGGTGCTCGAGTTCGCCGTCGAGCCTGCCGACCGACGCAGCCCGGACCGCCCCGTGGACCGCGCGCTCGTCGAAACGCGCCGCGCGCCGGTCGAACACGCGGACGATTCGGTCGTGCCCCCAGTCGCCAAAACGCAGCCTCCGGCCGAAGGCGAAGTTGACCCGGCGCACCGCGTAGGCGGGGTGGCGCGGCGCCGCGAGCGCGCGTTCGATCCCGGCGCGCAGGCCGCCCGTGACCCGCTCGTCCGCGTCGAGGACGAACACCCAGTCGTGCCGGCAGCGCGCCGCGCCCCAGTTGTACTGCGCCGCACTGCTCACGTACTCGTGCTCGAGGACCGTTGCGCCGGACGCGAACGCCACCTCCCGGCTGTGATCGGCGGTGCGCGGGTCGATCACGACGAGGGTCTCGCCGGCCCACCCGGACACGCTCGGAAGCGACTGCTCGAGCTGGGCTTCCTCGTCCCGCGCGATGAGCAGGACCGAGACGGGAACGGTCACGACCCGGCGTCTCCGTCGGCCGTCACCCTGGCGATCGAGCGCGCCCGCCCGGTCTGCTCGTCGACGTCCACCACGACACCGCGCAACTGGCCGCCGCGAGTCGCCGGCTCGAGCGCCCGCGGCGTGCCGAGCAAGAAGCGCTCGAGCACCTCGCGGGGCTGGAAGCCGATCACGCCCTCGTACGGTCCGGTCATCCCCGCGTCGGTGAGCGCCGCGGTTCCGCCCGGGAGGACACGCTCGTCCGCGGTCGGCACGTGGGTGTGGGTGCCGACCACCGCCGAGACGCGCCCGTTCAGGTACCAGGCCATGGCCTGCTTCTCGGAGGTCGCCTCGGCGTGCATGTCGACGAACACCA
This sequence comes from Acidobacteriota bacterium, assembly GCA_040754885.1. GTDB lineage: Bacteria > Acidobacteriota > Thermoanaerobaculia > Thermoanaerobaculales > Thermoanaerobaculaceae > JBFMCD01. The sequence goes on along the minus strand of JBFMCD010000089.1, from coordinate 54,165 downwards.
CCTTGGCCTGCGTCGACACCTCGGCAAGCAGGCGGTCGGCGACGACGAACGGGCTCTCCACCGGAACCATGAACACCAGCCCCTGGAGGTTGAGTACCGCGACGGGCACGCCGGACTTGCTCGCCACCACGCAGTGCCCGCGTCCGGGGTTGCCCGCGGGGTAGTTCGCCGGCCGGAGCAGGCGGGGTTCGGCGTCGAGCAGCTGCAGCGTCTCCTTCTTGTCCCAGATGTGGTTGCCCGAGGTGAACACGTCCACGGGCAGGCGGCGCAGTTCGTCCCACACGCTGCCGGTCACGCCGAAGCCGCCCGCGGCGTTCTCCACGTTGACGATCGTGAAGTCGGCCTCGACCTCGGACTGGACCTTGCGCAGCTTCTCCTTGAGGAGCTTCCTCCCCACCTTGCCGACCACGTCACCGACGAAGAGGATGTGCATGCGTTGCCGACCTGTCTCGAGCGGAGAATACACGCAATCCGATCGGCGTGGTGCGGCGAGACGTACACTGGAACGGTCCGCGCGATGGGAGGTCGGCATGGACATCGCGGCTCGCAGCGTCCTGGTCACCGGCGCGTCGAGCGGCATCGGCGCCGCCACCGCCGTGGCGATGGCCCGCGCGGGTGCCGCGTCCGTCGCGCTCGTGGCGCGCAGCGAGGAGGGGCTGGAGCGTGTCGCCGAACAGGTGCGCGCTCTCGGTGCCTCGGCCGGAGTCTTCCCCGCCGATCTCGCCGACCCTGCCGCCGCCGAGGCAACCGGCCGCGCAGTCGTCGAACGCCACGGCGCGCCGGACGTGCTGGTCAACAACGCCGGCGCCGGACGCTGGCTCTTCACCGAGGACACACCGGCGATCGAGGCCGCCGCGATGATGGCCGTTCCCTACCTTGCGGCATTCGCGGTCACCCGCGCGGTGCTGCCGGCGATGCTCGCGCGCCGGCACGGTGCGATCGTCACCGTCACCTCGCCGGCGGCGTTCTGCCCCTGGCCGGGGGCGACCGCGTACGCCGCGGCGCGCTGGGCGATGCGCGGTTTCCACGAGGCCCTGCGCGCCGACCTGACGGGGACCGGACTCCACGTCGCTCTCGTCGTGCCGGGGGAAGTGCGCTCACCGTACTTCGAGCACAACCCGGGCTCGCACGAGCGCATCCCCCGCGTCGCGCGACTCTATCGGGTGCTCGAGGCGGACGAGGCAGCGGCGCTGGTGGTGCGCGCGGCCAAGCGCGAACGGCGCGTGGTCGTCGCCCCGGCTCTGCTGCGAATGACCCTCGGGCTGCACCGCTACCTCCCGGGTCCCGTCGAGTGGCTGGTCCGGCGGACCGGGGCCAGTCGAGTGGGAAGGCACGCGGTGTGAGCGGCGGCCCGGCAGGCGGTCAGCGCAACTGAGGGAGCGGTGCGTCGGCGGCGCTGGAAAGAGCCTGCAACCTGCCTGGGTCGAGGAGGACGGCGACCGGGCCCTCGATTCGCGCCGAACCGTCCGCTTCGAGCTTGCGGAACGTGCGCGACAACACCTCCGGAGCCGTGCCGCACAGCGCGGCGATCATGTGCTTCGGCTCCTCCAGGCGGATCTGCAACCCGGCGAGCAGCGGTTGGCCGGAGCGCACGAACGCGGACCACAGATAGGCCGCGACGCGCTCCTCCACGGAGTGCAGGGACAGCCCCTCGACGAGATCGACCAGGCGCCGCAGCCAGAACGACATCGAGGCGAGCATGGCGACCGCCACCTCCGGTCTGCGCTGGAGCAGCGCGAGCAACTCCTGGCGCCCGATCGAAGCAAGGACGCTCGACTCAACGGCCTGGGCCATGGCCGGGAAGATCCCGGGGCCGAAGACGGCCGCCTCGGCGAACGACGCCGGTGCTCGCACGAGGTGCAGCACCTGCTCCCTCCCGTCCGGGCCGGCCTTGAACAGCTTGACCCGCCCGCTCAGCAGCAGCGGCAGGAACGATGCGGGGTCGCCTTCCGAGAACACCATTTCGCCGCGCGGCACAGCGCGCACCGTAGACAGGTGCCAGATCTCCTCGAGCAAGGGCGGCGGCAGGGCGGACAGCAGCGGAACGCGCAGGAGCACGGCCTTGAGCCGCTCGGTCTTCACACGTTCATTGTGCCAGACCTGACGGACGAGCTACAGGTCGCAGCGCTCCAGCCGGCGCGCCGCCGCCGCCATCGGCCCGACCAGCCAGACGACGAGGGAGAGCGCGAGGAGGAGCGCCGCCCCAACGGTTCCACCGGTGAAACGGAAGAAGGCGAGAGAGGCCGCGCCGAAAGCGGTCGTCCCCTGTGTTGCGAGCAACGCGCCTGTGCGCACGGCGTCGACCGGGTTGAGCAACACCGAGATGATCAGCAGGCGCGACGCGGTCCGCGACGGCAGCACCGAGGCGGCGCCCAGGGCCGCGACGTCGTAGAGCACCACCGCGAGGAACCACGCAACCATCGCTACCGCCAGCGAGCGTGCGCGCCGCCCCGGGGAGGCTGCCGCGATGAAGGCGGCGAGCGACACGAAGACGGCGGTGAGGACCATCGAGGCGGCGACCAGGATCAGGTACCCGATCACCCCCTCACCCCCGGCGCGAGCGAAGACCACGACGCCTGCCGCGCCGAAGCCGATCGCCTGCGCCGCGGCCAGCGCCGCCGTCAGCCCGAGGGCCTTGCCGACGAGCACAGCCGACCGCGGCACAGGTTGCGCGTAGACGAGCTCCGTCGCGCCGCGCTCGGGCGCCAGCGCCAGTACCCCGAGAAAGAGGGCGGTCGCCGGCACGAGCAGCAGCACCATCTGGATCAGCGAGGCCGCGGTGCGGGCGAAATCCTGCACACCGTGCCCGCCGGAGAGCACGTAGCCGGAGACAGCGACGGCGAGGGCGAGCGCGGCGAAGGTGACGGCGAAGATCTGCGTCCAGCGCGAGCGCATCGCGATCACCAGTTCCTGCCCGGCGAACAGCAGCACCGGCCGGTAAAGCGCCCTGCTCACGGTTCACCTCCGGGAATCGGCGCCGGGCGGAAGACCGCCGCGACCGACATCTCCTCGCCGCCCACAGCCTGCGGGTCCGCGTCGCGCGACGCCGCGTCGGTATGGGCGAGAAGGTGCGAGTCCATCGGGGTCTGCAGACTCGGAACGCGACTGAACAGCGCCCGCGCGGCCGGCACCCAGGCTCGGGTGCGGTGGTCGGCCACGAACGCCGCCGCCCCGGTCGGCACGTCCCGGGCTCCCCGCAGGTAGGCGACCATACAACCGATGTCGTCGAAGAACAGCGGCTCCTCGCCCGGCGCGGCGAGTTGCGCCGCGAAACGCGGGTCGGAGACGGTCATCCGGCACCACGCGCAGGCGTCGTGACGCGGGTCGAGCACCGCCGGAGCGACCGGCCCGGAGCACGCGCCGGCGAGTACCGCGAGGGCCAGCAGTCCAGCGGCCCTCACCCCCGACCTCCGACCAGTTCCTGATACAGCGCGTCGAGCCGACCTTCCTCGGTGACCAGCGTGCGCGCCTCGATCCCCTCGCGGGCGAGCAACGCCAGGATCTCCGGGCGCTGTGCGGGCGAGCAACGGACGAGCAGATCGTCTCCCTCCCAGCCGGCGCCGGCAACGGCGGCGGCCACCCGCTCGCGGGCCTGCACCGTAACCGGACCCGTCGCGACGCGCATCGAACCGCGCGCCGCCAGCCGCTGCGCGAGTTCGCGCCCGGTCAGCTCCGCGACCAGTCGGCCCTCGACCAGCACCGCGAACCGATCGGCGAGACGCTCCACGTCGCCGAGTTGATGCGAGGTGAACAGAACCGTGCCACGACGATCGCGCCGCCCGGCGGCGAACTCGTAGAAGGCACGCAGCCCTTCCGGATCGAGCGCCGCGGTCGGCTCATCGAGAAGCAGTACGCTGGCGTCGGCCAGCGCCGCCACCGCCAGTCCGAGGCGCTGAACCATCCCCCCCGAGTAGGTACCGACTGCGCGAGCGCCGGCTCCGTTGAGGGCGGCAACACGCAGCACCTGCTCGGCGCGGCCAGCCGGCGCGTCGCGCAGCCGCCCGTAGAAGGCGAGCACCTCGCGGCCGGTCAGCGATTCCGGGAACGCGACCTTCTGCGGCAGGAACGAGATCGCGGCGCGCGCCGCTGGTTCCGAGGTACGCCGCGGCGGCTCCCCCACCCAGACCTCGCCGGAGCTCGGGTGAACGAGCCCGGCGGCGATCTTCAGCGACGTCGTCTTTCCCGAACCGTTCGGGCCGAGCAGTGCGACGACCTCGCCCGGCGCGACCTCCAGCGAGACGTCCTCGAGCGCGGAGTGCGCGCCGTAGCGCTTGCTCAAGGACGAGAAGCGGATCATCGGGCCGCCTTGCGACCCCACTGGCCGCCGGCCAACAACCCGCCGCTCCCCCCAACAAGAAGCAGCACGCAGGCGCCGATCCCGGCGACCGAGGACGCGCCCCGGTCGCCTTCCCGGCCGGGGACCTCGGCCAGCTCCGGGGCGCGGACGAGCGGCCGGTCATCGACGACTGGCACGGCGCGCAGGACGGGGAACGCCTGCTCGGCGGTCGCGAGCACCCGACCGGCGAAGCCGAGCGCCATGAGGTCGGCGGCCGTGAGGTTGCCGCGCAGGTGGTCGAAGACGTTCGAAAGTCGGTACGGCAGGTCGCTGCGCCCGTCGCCGTCGAGGTCCGGCTCGTCGTTGTCGGACCAAAAATTGCCGGTGAACGCCGTGTCCGTGCGCCGCCCCACCAACGTGAGCGGCGTGAGGTTGCCCTCGAACGCATTGCCCTCGAAACGCACGCCGCCGCACGAGTCGTAGAGGACGATCGCGGTGTCCGACGCCATGACCAGGTTGTTACGGAACGAATTGCGGTACGACCCTTCGAGGAAGATCCCGCGCGCGTTGTCGGCGATCAGATTGTCCTCGGCGACCACGTCGTCGCAGTTCTTGAACAGCAGGCCCACCGAGGCGAAACCGCGGTTGTTCACGAAGCGGTTTCGCCTGAAAGTCAGGCGCCGCGAGTACATCAGCGCCGTGCCCGCGGCGCCTCGGGAGAATGCGTTGTCCTCGAAGAGATTGTCGTCGGAGAACATGTAGTGCAGGCCGTAGCGGACATCGTCCACCCGGTTGCCGCGCACGATCCCGTGCGGTGACGACTGAATGTAGATGCCGTCGCGCGCCTGCGTGATGTGGTTGCCGGCGAGCAGGAACCCGGAGGTGTTCCAGACGTGGATCCCCGAGCCCTTCTCCCCGGGATCGCGTCCTGGAATGCCCCGGATCGTGTTACGTTCGATCACGGCGCCGTCGGCCTCGCGCAGATAGACCCCGAACAGCGCGTTTTCGATCACGCAGTCACGCACGACCGCGCGCCTCGCCGCGACATGGACGCCGGAGGAGTCCCGCCCCAGGTCTCCGCCGGCAACACCGTCGATGTCGAACCCCTCGAGCGTGACGCCGTCGGCCCGCACCCGCACCACGCTTCCGCTCCCAGACCCGACGAGACGCGGCCGGCCCTCGCCGACCAGGCGCATCGGCCGCTCCACGACGAGATCGCCCCGGTAGACGCCGGCCTCGATCACGATCGTGGCTCCGGCGGGCGCCGCGTCGACACGGACCTGCACCGGGGACTGCCGCGCCGCCTCCGGACGCCCCTCGAGCGCCCCGGGCGCCACAGCGGTCATCTCCTCCGGGGCCGCGAGCAGCACAGCCACAAGCAGGAGACTCACGAGGGCCGCTCGCCTCCACCGGGCCCAACGCGGGCAGCCCGCCAATCGAGCCACAGTGCGCCCAGCAGCAGGCCCGCCACGGCGAACAGCAGATACGAGCCGAGTGCCGGGTACGAGTAGACCTCGAAGTTCGCCAGCTTCTCGTATCCGAACAGCGGAGGCATGAACGGTTCGACCTTGACCGACGCGGTCGGCGCGAGCTCGTGCCCGTAGCGATACATCTTGCCGGCAAACGACCACAACGAGAAGGCGCCGAAGTAGCAGTAGATGACCAGGACATCGACCAGCTTCGAGGTCTTGCCGAGCACCGCGGCGCGCAGCAAGAGCAGTCCGATCCCGCCGAGCACGAACGGCATCCACTTGAACTCGGTGAAGTCGGCCGTGCTCAGGTCGCGCATTCCGATGTAGTGGTTGAGGACGTTGATCTCCTTGATGTCCTGATCGCGGTTGCCGCCGACCAATCGGTCCGCGTGGATGTACAGGCGCAGCCCGTCCGGGTACTGCGGCGCGAACATGGTCATCGTCCACAACGGCACGACGAGGGCCGGCACGAGGAGAAGCGCCGCAGTGACGAGCAGCACGCGGGGGGTCATCTCGAGCGGCCGCTCGAGGAAGCGGTTCGTCCTCTCCAATGCCGCCAGCATGGTCCGCTCCCTTCCTTCGCAGCGTCCCGGACCGCGTCGCCCCCGATCGCGTCGCCTACCGATCGGGGGCAACGCCGGACGCCTACCTCGGGTTGACGATCACGTAACCCTGCATCTCCTGGTGCAGCGCCGAGCAGAAGTTGGTGCAGTAGTACGCGTAGACGCCTGGTTTGTCGGCCTTGAAGGTGGCCGTCTTCGTCTCCCCGGGGTCGACCACGATGTTGATGTTGTAGTCGAGCAGGCCGAAACCGTGCAGTTCGTCAGTGGTCTGTTCGATGTTGGTGATCGCGACCGTGACCGTGTCCCCTTCGCGGATCTCGAAGGCGGTCGGAGTGAGGGTCGAGCGCACCGCGACCATCTTCACGGTGACCTTGTCCCCCTGGCGACTGACGCCCGCGTCCTTGACGTCCCAGATCGCCAGCGGGTGGCGGTTCTCCTCCTTCGGGTACACCTCGATCGGCTTGATCTTGTCCGCCTTGATCATCTGCGCGTAGTGCGGCTCCGGTTCGGTGAAGGCGTCGTAGAGCAGCTTCATCTTCTCGTCGCTGATGTCCACCAGCTGCGACGACTCCGGCTGCGACGGGCCGACCGAGAGGTGCCGGCCGTGCGACAGCTTGTTGAGCCCGACCAGGTACGTGCCGTCCGGCGACACGGTGTCGCCCTCCGCGGCGGAGAGGTGGCCGATGGAGTAGGACATCGGCACCTTGTCGATCACCTCCCAGGTGCCGAGCTTCCACTTCGCGATCGCCGAGTCGACGAACAGCGACGTATACGCCTCTCCGTTCGGGCCGAACTGGGTGTGCAGCGGGCCGAGCCCCACCGGCACCTCCGCGTCCTTGATCGACTCGTACCTGAGCACTGGAATCCCGTCCTCGTCGCCTTGAAAGTCCCGGTTGCGAACTGCCGTCTGCACCTTCTCGAAGTTGAAGGCCGTGGTGACGCCCTGCAGCTTGCCGGACCCGATGATGTACTTTCCGTCCGGCGAGACGTCCACCCCATGCGGCGACTTCCCGCACGGCAACAGGTAGATCAGGCCCGCCACCTTCGCCGGATCGAGAACCTTGACGCCTCCGATCATGTCGCCCTTGCCGTCGGCGATCGCCTTCTCGGCGGCCCGCCAGTCCACCGCCGCGATGTAGTCACGGTCGCGCTGCGAGGCGGTCACCTCGAGACTCCCGGTGGCGCGCTCGGAGTTGTAGCACGTCCAGAACATCCACCCGTCGGAAACCAGCTTGCCGGCGTCGCCGAGATCCCAGTTGAACGGCGGCGTGACGATCTGCCAGGCCACCGACATTGCGCCGCTGCCCGGGTCGATCCTGATCGCCGAGACGACGCCCTTGTAGTCGGTGGCGTAGCGGTCGATCGGCACCGCTCTCCCCTTGGGGATCGGGATCGAGAAGCGTGTGCCCATCATGGCGTACTCGCTGTTCGGGGTGACGAAGGCCCCCGAGTGATTGCCCATGACGTTGGGGACCGGGCCGAGGATCTGCTTGGTCTTGAAGTCGCGCAGGTCGATGCGCGCGATGCGGCCGTTCATTTCGTTGACGAACAGCCAGCGGCCGTCGTAGTCGCCGTTGGTCTCCGACAGCGACGGATGGTGGACGTCGCCCCAGGTCAGTTCGCCGAGCATCGCCTTCGACTCGTCGTCGAAGCCGTAACCGGTGGCCGGATAGGGCGTGAACACCGGGATTGTCGACAGGTGGCGCATCGACGGCACTCCGTAGACGTAGACCTGCCCCGAGTGCCCCCCGGACGCGAAGAAATAGTACGCGTCGAGGTCTCCCGGCGGCACGTAGGTCTTCATCGCCGCCACCGCGGTGTCGGACGCCGTCACCGGCCTGCCCCTCGCCCCCTTGGGCGCCTTCGGCGCGCACGCCTTGGCCAGCACCACGACCGCCACCAGAGCCAGCGCCCCGACCAACATCCTTCCCCTGTTCATCGCCTGCCTCCTTCCCCTTCAACCCAGTGCCGCGGCGAATTCCGCTGCCGCCGCGTCTCAGTGTGCGGGCGCGGTGCTGCCGCTCGCCCTGCCTTTCAGGTATTCCGCGTACGCCTCGCGCAGCTTGGCGACCGCGATCGCCTTCTCCTGCGGCGTGAGGATGATCTGGCGCGATAACACCACCGACATGGTGCCGGTCGGCTCGCGCAGGAAGTCGTCGATCGTCCTCCCGAACCTTGCCTGCACGTCCTCGACGGCGTTCGACAGGTCCGGGCCGATCTGGGCCGGGCTCTTCACTCCGAACACCGACACCGAGTGGCAGACGAAACAGCCGGTCTGCACGAACCAGCCGCCCGGACCGGTGCGCATTCGCTCCTCGGCGACCCGCTCCTCGGTGGTCTGCGGGTCGGTGCGCGGCACGCCGGGGCGGTAGTCGGCCGGCACCGGCGCCTTGCGCCACGACATGATCAGGATGGCGAGCGCCTGCGCCTCCTTGGTCGAGAAGTGGAAGTTGGGCATCACCGAGTCCTGCACCAGGGCTCGCGGGTCCTTGAGGTGCGCCACGTGCCAGGCGAACGACGTCTCCTGCCCTGAGAGGCGGGAGAAGTCGTACTGCTCGGCGGCCTTGTCGCCGACATTCGTCAGATCCGGACCGATCGTGCCGCCGCGCCCGTTGATCACGTGACAGGCGCGGCACCCCTTGTCGTTGACCAGGCGCTTGGCCAGGTTGATCGCCTCCGCCCCCTGCGTCTCGCGGTCGTAGCGGTGGCAGACGTTGCAGTTCATCTGCATCAGGGCGTTCGTGTCGTCGACCAGCGTGTACGCCGCTCCGAGATAGCGTCCGAGCACCGGCTCTTCCCAGTGTGCGATGGGCCCGTGCGCCTCCTCGGCGTCGATCGCCCACCCCTGCCCGCCGTGACACGAGGTGCAGCCGTAATCCTCGATCGGGTGGGCGGCCAGCGGCGCCGGGGGGTGGGTGCGCAGCGGGTGCTCCTCGTTCTCGAACCCCTTCCATGTCGCCGCCACATGGCAGGTGATGCAGCGGTCCGCGCGACGCAGGTCGGGGACCCAGATCTGCTGGATTCCCACCGGCATACGTGCGGCCTTGTCGGCTCCGTACTTCTCGGCCACCTGACGTTCGAACTGCCACTGGTAGTAGCGCCAGTCGTGCTGCCGGTCGAGGTACGCGAAGAGCGCGGTCGAGACGATCAGCAACACTCCGACCACGGCCAGCACCGGCCGGTCGAAGCGCGGGAACGGCGAGTCGGTGCGCTTCTCCATGTCATATCCTCGTCGGGACGTCTGGCCACGCCTGCCACGGCCAGTAGAACCCCCAGTACGGCCCGCGCATGTAGGTCCCGATGACGGTCAGGATCAGGATGGCGAGCACGATGAGCAGGAACACGATGTCCTGGCGGCGGCGCTGGCGCGAAAACCACTCGCCGGCCACGCCGCCCGGCGTGCGATCCAGCCACGGCCAGAACGTACCGAGGCCGACCAGCAGCCCGGGAAGCACGACGCCGCCGATGAACGCTCCGTTGACCGTGAGAGACCCGATACGGACCGTGGTGTCCGTGACGATCTCCTGCAGCCAGAGGAAGTACCACGGCGCCTTGGCCGGGTTGGGGGTGACCAGTGGATTGGCCGGCTCCTCCAGCGGTGCGGCCACGAAGAGCGACAGGATCGACACCAGCGCGATGGTGCCCAGGGTCACGATTGCGGCGCGCCGGGTCAGGTCGGGCAGGGCGTTGACCGTCGCGTCGCGCGCCTCCAGCGTCTTCGACCGCACGGTCGGGGCCGTGCCGCGCGCCACGCCCAAGAGCGAGTAGGTCTTGGTCGTGGACGGTGCCACCTCACGACTGCGATCAAGCACCTCGCTGCGATCGGCGCGGGCCAGGCCACCGTCCTTTCTGATCCGCCACATGTGGTACGCGAACAGCGCGCCCAGGCCGGCGGGGAGGAAGATGCAGTGGAGCACGTAGAAGCGGATCAGCGCCGGCTGATCGATGACCCGACCGCCGAGCAGCAGCTCGCGGATGGTCGGACCGATCGCCGGGATCGACGACGCGATATTGGTGCCGACCGTGATCGCCCAGAAAGCCAACTGGTCCCAGGGCAGCAAGTACCCGGTGAAGGAGAGGAACAGGGTTCCGAGCAGCATCGCGATACCGATCACCCAGTTCCACTCGCGGCGCTGGCCGCGGCCGACGCCGTTCTTGTAGGCGCCTGTGAGGAAGACCCGAACCATGTGCAGGAACACCACCGCCACCATGAGGTGGGCGGCCAGCCGGTGCACCGCCCGGATCCACCAGCCGAACGTCACGACGTACTCGATGTCCTTCACCGAGGCGTAGGCGCGCTCGACGGAGGGGATGTAGAGCACCAGCAACGGCAAGCCGGAGACGATGAGCAGGAGGAAGAGCGCCGCCGAGGCCGTGCCCAACCAGAACGAGTAGTTCCACGCCAGCGAGACCTTGTCGACCTTGGCCGGAAACCAGTGGCAGAGGAAGTTGGAGACCACTGCGTCCCCGGCCTCGCGGTCGGAGCGCGGGTGGAGGCTCCACAGTGGCCTGGGGTGGAAACCCGGTGCGAGATCGGCCTGAACCGCGCGGTCCTGTTCGCTCACCGTGATCCTCCTCATCCAATCGTCAACCGGAAGTCCTGGCCGACTTCCTGGGCGAGGTCCGCTACCAACTGCCCGTCGTCGGCGGCCACCGACAGGTGGTGCCAGGCGAGCGGCCGGGGCGCCGGGCCGGAGACGTTGCTGCCGTCGCCGGCGTAGCGCGAGCCGTGGCACGGGCAACTGAAGCGGTGGGTGAGGCGCAACTCCATCCCCTCCACCGTGCGGGTCTCGATCTGGGACAGCGCCTCGGCCCGCACCGTGCACCCGAGGTGCGTGCACACCGCCGAGATGGCGTGAAAGGTGTTCCCCTCGCGGAAGATGAACAAGCGCTCGTCCGGAAGGAACTTGAGGCCGGTCGGAAACTCCTCCGGTTTGCCGATCTTCACGGTTGTCGGGGCGTCGTACGAGACGTTCGGCACCAGCGAGCGCAACGACGCAACCGCCTGCGCTCCCAGTGCCGCCAGTCCGCCGCCGATCCCCAGCTTGACCAGCATCTCGCGGCGAGTGGTTTCGTCGGTCATCGCACTCCCTCAGGACGCCTGATGCGCGGCGTCGCCGTAGCGTTCGGTGATCGTGAACCGTTCCATCGTCATCGCGTCGGTCGGGCAGCGGACGGCGCACAGTCCGCAGCGTATGCAGCGCTCGTCGTCCTTGATCATGGCGGCAAGCGGCAACCCGTTTGCCTGCGCGCGCGCCTCGACCACCTCACGCTGTCCACGGTCCATCTCCACGGCCTCGAAGGGGACGATCGCCAGGCAGTGCTCGGGGCACACGTCCACACAGCGGTTGCAGAGAACGCATTTCTCCGGGTCGTAGATGGTCTGCACGTGGCACACCAGGCAGCGCGCCCCTTGTTCGCGGGCGACCTGTGTCTCGTAGCTGGTCTCCACCTCGGCGATGCCGGTGCGTCGGCCGAGGTCGATGGTCGGCGGCGCGTGACGGTCGAGCGTCTCGAAACCAGCGATCATCCGGTATCGGGCGGTCGGGATCTTCTCGATCTGCAGCGTGGCGGCGATTCGTGCTGTTCCACCCGAGAGGCGGCCGTGGATCGAGCGCGCCGCACGCTTGCCGTTGGCGACCGCGTCGATCAGGTTGCGCGGGCCGAACGCGACGTCGCCTCCCGCCCACACGTCGGGCGCCGTGGTGGCGAGCGTCTCGCGGTCGATGCGGACGGTGCCCGCCGCGGTCGTCTCCACGCCGTCCTCGGGTCGGAGGAAGGCGAGGTCGGCGCGCTGTCCGATCGCCAGCACGCAGGAGTCGGCGGCAATCGTCGTCACGTCACCGTCGTCGTATGCCGGCGAGAACCGCCCCTCTTCGTCGAACACGCGCGTCACGCGGCGCAGCTGGATCTCCCGCAATCTCCCTTCGCCGACGAAATGCAGCGGCCCACGACGAGTCACGAACGAGACACCCTCCCGGCGCGCCTCCTCGAACTCCTCGTGCCCCTGCGCCGTGCGCAGCACTGGCATCTCGGCGAAGCTCTCCAGCGAGACGATCGTCACCTCGGCTGCGCCGGCGCGCAGCGCTGCGCGCGCCGAATCGAGCGCTTCCTTCAGTCGCGCGTCGGTCTCCGCCTCGTGCTCGGCGGCGAGCGCAGACCCTTCCACGCGCCCGAGGCGCAGCGCGGTCCGAGCCGCGTCGAAGGCGACGAAGCCCCCGCCGATCACCACGACCTTGCGGCCGAGGTCGACGCGATAGCCGCGGTTCACGTTGAGCAGGTAGTCCACCGCCTTGACCACACCGTCCAGCTCGACCCCGGGGATCTGGAGGTCACGACCACGACCGACGCCGACCGCGAGAAACACGGCGCGGAAACCGTCGGCGCGCAGCGCTGCGAGACCGAAATCGCTCGACAGCGGCGTGCCGAGGCGCAACTCGACCCCGAGGGCGCGAATGGCGTCGACCTCGGCGCGGATCAGCGATCGGGGCAGCCGGTACTCGGGGATGCCGAAGCGCATCATCCCACCCGGTTCGCTCGCGCCCTCGAACACCGTCACCCGATAGCCGAGCAGGGCGAGATCGTGCGCCGCCGCCAGGCCCGCTGGACCCGAGCCGACCACGGCGACCTTCGCTCGCGCCGTCTCGGCCGAGCCATAAGGAAGGTGCCCGACGAAGCGGTTGCCTTCGTCGAGGCCTACAGAGAAGAGCCGGTTCGCTGTTTCCGGGCACCGGGATTCGACGCCGAACCGTTCGCAGACGAATCGCTTGAGAGCGCGGATCGAGACCGGCTGGTCGATCGAACCGCGCCGGCATGCGTCCTCGCACGGCGCGGCGCACACCCGGCCACAGATCGAGGCGAGCGGGTTGGGAGCCCGCGCGACCAGATAGGCGTCCTCGTACCGACCTTCGGCGATCAGTTGGACGTAGCGACCGGAGTCGGTCGCCACGGGGCAACCGGACTGGCACTTGACCTGGCTCTTCCAGTCTTCGAGTTCGGGAACCCGCGCCCGGATCGTCATGTCCGCCCTCCCGCGGGTCCGGCGACCGAGCGCGCGGCGCGGCGGGCGCCGGACCTCGGCGTACGGCTCACGGCCGAAGCCGCGGGCGACCGGTCAGGTAGCGCCGGGCACCGCGCATCGCGTCGTCGAACTGACCCCTGCATCGCTGGTCGCGATTGGTAGCACCCGTCGGCTCTGGGACTCTTGACCTGAGTCAAGAATCTCGACGGTGATGGCGAGATCTAGTCCGAAGGCGCCACCAGGGCGAGCCACCAGGTCGCCGCCGCACCCGGCGGACGCGCTGGAAGCGAGGCCGAACGCAGCCCTCGCGCCTTTCCGAGGAGACGCAGCGACGCGGCGGAGGTCGGCAGAAGCCACACCTCGTGCAGCGGCGACTCGCCTCCCGGACGAGCGGCGCCGGCAAGCATCCTCACCCTGCGCCCGCGCGTCTCGAACACCCGCACGTGCAGCGCCCCGTCCTCGAGCGCACGCGCCCGCACGACGGGGCCGTCGCGGGACACATCGGAGGCCGTCTCGCCTTGAATGAGCACGACGCCGCCGGGGCGGACCAGTGCCGCCATCCCCGCCAGTGCACGCCGTTGCGCCGCCCGGTCCGGGAGCAGCGACATGGTGTTGCCGAGGCAAAGAACGGCGTCGAACCGGCCCGTGCGGAGAGGCGGAAGAGTGATGTCGCCGACCGCAACACGGCCGCGCTCGCCGCCGGCGAGCGCGGCCAACTCGAGATCGAAGCCCGCGACCGAGACGCCCAGCTCGCGCAGCAGCGCCGCGTGGAAGCCCGCGCCGCAACCGGCGTCCGCGACCCATCGCCACTCCCAGTAACCGGCCAGCGTTCGCCAGAACGGCCGCTCCCTTTCCAAGCGGGCCGCCTGCGGGAGCGTCGCCGCCGTGGCGGCCCACCCGGAGCGGGTCATGGCGTCATTCTACCGGCGGCGCCCCGTGAGCGCTGACCATTGGCGGCGCCGATGTCTCCTCGCTCGCCGCCAGCCCGCCGACATGGGTGTACAGCGGTGAGTCGATCTCCGCCAGGCGGCGGGCGTGCTCGCTCTCGGCCACCGAACCGTGCCAGTGGCCGGTCGCGCGGAACGCGACGATCACCCCGAGGTAGACGACAACCGCAGCGGCCACCGCCAGTGCGGGACGGAGCAGCGCCCGCCCGGGAAGCGGCCGAGGAGCGCGAACCGCGAGGCAGTCCTTGATCGGACACGCCGCGACGCAGTCCTGACAGGACGTGCATTCCACCGAGGCGACCCTGACCATTCGGTGAACGGGAAGGCGGGCCGGGCAGACCTTGGTGCACTTGGCGCAGTCGGTGCACGTGGCCGGGTCGCGGGTGACCTTGAGCGGCGCGATCCGGCCGACGATCCCGAGCAGCGCTCCGTACGGGCACAGGTAGCGGCACCACAGGTCGCGGACGAACAGCGAGCCGATCACCAGGACGCCGAGCACGGCCACGGTGAGCCGGCTCGGGTGGGCGAAGAAGAGGAGCATCTTGACGTCGGCCACCTTGTTGTACGGACTGTCGAGGAAAGCACGCACGCCGGGCAGGTCCATCGCCACCCAGGTCGCCCAGACGAAGAACGCGAGCAGCACGTACTTGAGCGAACGCAGCGGAATGTCCAGCCAGCGCGGCAGCGTCCAGTCGACGCGCAGACTCCGTCCCAGCCGGCCGACCCACTCGGACACCGCGCCGACCGGGCACAGCGTGGAGCAGAACGACTTCGCGAGCAGCAGGCTCATGAGCAGGATGCCGAGCAGGATGCCGAGACCGGCGGGGTGGATGGCGTGTACGCCGTCGCCGGCAAGCCACAGGCGCAACGACATCAGGGCGGAGATCGGCAGGAACCCCTCGACCCCCGCCGGACGCGCCAGCACCGGCGCCCGCCCGTCGAGGTGGGCGCCCGCCCACAGGGCGAACTGAACGCCGAGCGCGAGGACGAGGAGGAAAAACCCGACCTGCACCGCTCTGCGCCAAGGCACCACCGGGTTCGGCCGACGCGCCATGATTCCCTCCACAAGAAAGCGTGCTCCGCGCCACGTTTCATGTCCTTGACCGGAATCAAGCCCCGCGCGCCCACCGCCGCCTGCGCTTCTCTCCGGGACTATCATCAAGGTAGGAAGCAGCGGCTCAACGCGACGGAGGGTCGGGCATGGAACACATACCTGCCGGCGAGACGCTCGCGTCTCGGCTCGCACACCTGCACGACGCCGTGCGAGCCGAGTTGCCCGGGGTCGATCGGCTGGCGATCGCCCTGTACGACGGCGAGACCGAGCGCCTGCGCACCTTCGTTCACTCGACCGACGGCGCGCCACCGCTGGCGCACTACGAGACGCGGCTCGTCGACGCCCCCTGGCTGGCCGAACTCGCCCGCACCGGGGCGACGAGGATCCTCCCCGATCTGCACGTGCTGGCCGGATCGCCGCGGGCGCACACCCGGGCGCTGCTGGCGCGCGGCTACCGGTCGAGCTACACCCGCCCGCTGATCGAAAACGGCGAGCTGATCGGCTTCCTGTTCGGCGACTCGCTGCGCCCCGGGTATTTCACGGACCCTCTACCCCGGTGCCTGAATGCTCATCTCGACCTGGCCGCGATGACCGTCCTCCGCGCTCTGGCGCCGACCAGGGTGCTGCGCTCGGCGGTCCGCGTCCTCTGCCAGCTCAGTCAGGTCCGGGACGAGGAGACCGGCGCTCACCTGCACCGCATGGCGCGCTTCTCCAGGTTGATCGCGAGTCGCGTCGCTCCCGCCCACGGTCTGGACGACGAGTTCGTCGAGTTCCTCTATCTGTTCGCGCCCGCGCACGACATCGGCAAGGTCGGCATCCCGGACCGGGTGCTGCTCAAGCCGTCGAGCCTTTCGACCGACGAGACCGACCTCATGCACGCACACGTTCTCAAGGGCGGGGAACTCGTGGAGGCGATGGTGCGCGAGTTCGGCGTCGGCGCTCTGCCGCACGTCTCGATGCTGCGCCACGTCGTCCTCTACCACCACGAGGCGCCGGACGGCAGCGGATACCCGTTCGGCCTGCGCGGCGATGCCTGCCCCCTCGAGGCGAGGATCGTCGCCGTGGCCGACGTGTTCGACGCGTTGACCAGCGCCCGCCCGTACAAGCCGGCGTGGTCCACGGACCGGGCGTTTGCCTTCCTGGCCGACCGCGCCCCGGCCAAGTTCGACGGCGAGTGCGTCCTGGCCCTCTCGGCGGGACGAGAGGAGGTTGAGGAGATCCTCGCCCGCTACCGGGAACCGTAGGCGCCGTGCCGGCGTTCCGGTTGGCAACGGCCGACCGACCCGCTACGCTCTCGACGGCGGAGGTAGCGAGGATGTCCGATCACGGCCGGCACAAGCCCCAGACGCAGGTCATAGAGAAGGGATACAACCCGCACCTTTCCGAGGGTGCGGCGATTCCTCCCGTGTTTCGCACTTCGACCTTCGTGTTCCGCGACGCGATGCAGGGCAAGCGCGCCTTCGAACTCGCCTACCACCTCCGCGCCCCCGAACCCGGCGAGAGCCAGGCGCTCATCTACACCCGCGTCAACAACCCCAACTGCGAGATGGTCGAGGATCGCGTCGTGGCCTGGGACCGAGCGGAGGCGGCGGCGCTCTTCTCCTCCGGCATGGGCGCCATCTCGGCCGTCTGTCTGACCTTCCTGCGCCCCGGCGACACAGTCGTCTTCGCCGACCCGGTGTACGGCGGCACGGAGTTCCTCTTCCGCCACGTCCTGCCCGGGTTCGGCATCCGAACCGTGCCGTTTCCCGCGGGCAGCGGCCGCGACGCCATCGCGGAACTGGTCCGGTCGGAGCCGGCGGTGCGCGTCGTCTACCTCGAGACGCCGGCGAACCCGACCATCGTCCTCACCGACATCGAAGCCGCGCGCGCCGCGACCGACGACGCCGGTGAGAACCGGCCCCTGCTCATCGTCGACAACACTTTCATGGGACCGATCTTCTGCCAGCCGCTGCGGTTCGGCGCGGACCTCGTGCTCTATTCCGCGACCAAGTTCATCGGCGGACACTCGGATCTCGTCGCCGGGCTGGCGCTGGGCAGCAGGGATCTCATCTCCCGTGTGAAGGTGACGCGCACGGTGTTCGGATCCAACTCCGACCCCGACACCGCCTGGCTGATCCTGCGCAGTCTCGGCACGCTCCAGTTGCGCATGGAGAAGCAGCAGGAGAACGCCCGCAGCGTGGTCGACTTCCTGCGCGGCCACGCGAAGGTCCGGCGGGTCGCGTACCCGGGCGCGCCGGACCTCGGCGCGGCGCAGCGCGAGGTGTTCGAGCGTCAATGCACGGGGAGCGGCTCCCTGGTCTCCTTCGCGATCGACGGCGGCGAGGCGGAGGCGTTCGCCGTCCTCGACCGCGTCCGGGTGTGCCGGCTGGCGGTCAGTCTGGGCGGCATCGAGACACTCATCGAGCACCCGGCGACGATGACCCACGCCGACATGAGCGAGGCGGAGAAAACGGCGGCCGGGATCGGCGCCGATCTGATCCGCATTTCGGTCGGCCTCGAGGACCCCGAGGACATCATCGCGGATCTGCGTCAGGCCCTCGATCCACTGCCGTGAGGCGACGCAGCTGTCCACGCACGCGGCGGGTCTTGACACTGTTCGTTAGAACGACTATCGTTGTACCATGAAGAAAGAGACGCGTGCCGCGAGTCGCACGGGCGCTCCGACCAGGGCGTACGTGGCCGTGCTCCGCGCCGCCAGCACCCTCCAGGCCGGAGTATCCGACCTGCTCAGGCCCCACGGCCTGACCCACAACCAGTACAACGTGCTGCGCATCCTGCGCGGCGCCGGGCCCGAGGGCGCGACCTGCGGTCAGATCGCCGAGCGGATGATCAACCGGGACCCGGACATCACCCGCCTGCTCGACCGCCTCGAGAAGGCGGGATTGGCGGCGCGCCACCGATCGGCGCGCGACCGCCGCACAGTGGTCAACCGCGTCACGGAGTCCGGCCTCAGGCTGCTCGGTGAGCTGGACGAGCCGGTCGCGGCACTGCATCGCGAGCAGTTCACGACACTCGGCCGCGCCGAGGTCGACCGCGTGATCGCCTCGCTGACGGCGATCGCCGGGGAATAGCCGGAGTCGGACTTGATGTTCGTTATAACGACTGTCGTTGAGTAGATCTAATGCGCAAAACCGGGTCGTGAGACACGCAAGGGGATACCAAAGGAGCCAACGGTGACCAAGATCCAGATCGTCTTCTACTCCATGTACGGCCACCTCCATCGCCTCGCCGAGGCGATCGCCGACGGCGCACGAGAGGTCGACGGCGCGGAGGTCGCGCTCTACAGGGTGCCGGAACTGGTACCCGACGACGTCCTCGCCAGATCGGGCGCGAAGGCCGCTCAGGAGTCCCTCGCGCGCCTGCCTGTCGCCGTGCCGCAACAACTGGCGGACGCAGATGCGATCGTCTTCGGCACGCCGACCCGGTTCGGCAACATGGCGGCGCAGATGCGCAACTTCCTCGACCAGACCGGCGGCCTGTGGGCGCAAGGGGCGCTGATCGGGAAGGTCGGTTCGGTGTTCACCTCCTCGGCGACGCAGCACGGCGGGGTGGAGACGACGATCACCAGTTTCCACACCACCCTCCTCCACCACGGCATGGTGGTGGTCGGGGTGCCCTATTCCGAGACTCGACTGAGTGCCATCGACCGGGTGAACGGTGGTTCGCCGTACGGCGCCTCGACGATCACCGGCGGCAAGGGCGAGAGGCAGGCCAGCGAGGATGAACTCGCGATCGCGCGCTTCCAGGGTCGTCACGTAGCCGAGATCGCCCGCGCGCTGCGGCGCGGTCGCGCGTGAGCGGGGAGGCACCATGATCACCGTTCGCAAGGCGGCGGCGCGCGGCACGACCAGGCTGTCGTGGCTCGACTCCCGGCACACGTTCTCGTTCAACGCCTATCTCGACCCCGACTGGATGGGCTTCGGGCCGCTGCGCGTGATCAACGACGACGTCGTCGCGCCGGGCGGCGGCTTCGGTACCCACGGGCATCGCGACATGGAGATCCTCTCCTTCGTGGTCGAGGGAGCACTCGAGCATCGCGACTCCCTCGGCAACGGTTCGGTGGTCGTCCCTGGCGAGGTGCAGCGCATGTCGGCGGGAACGGGGATCCGCCACAGCGAGTTCAACCCGTCCCTCTCCGAACCGTCACGCTTCCTCCAAGTGTGGATCGAGCCGGACACGCACGGGTTGCCACCGTCCTACGAGCAGCGCGCTTTCGCAGGCGCGGCGGACGACGGGGCGGCGGTTCTCGTCGCCTCGCGCGACGGTCGCGACGGGTCGCTGACCATCCACCAGGACGCCAGCGTCTACACGGCCTCACTCGCCGGAGCTCGGGCACTCGAGGTACCGCTCGCAGCGGGACGCGCGGCGTGGGTGCAGGTCGTTTCGGGGACCGTTGCCGTCAACGGCATCGCGCTGTCCGAGGGGGACGGCGCCGCGCTCGCGGGTGAAGCGGCGCTCCGCCTCACCGCCGACTCGCCGACCCGGACGATCGTCTTCGACCTGCCGGAGTGAGTTTCCGGCGGCGGAGGGAGAACGCGTCCCTTCGCCGCCGGCGAGGTCACAGCTTCGCCGCGACCGCCTTGGCCACGTCCATGGTCGTGGCCTTCCCACCCATGTCGTAGGTGCGCACCGCGCCCTCGGCGATGACGCCCGCGACCGCCCGCTCCACGCGGTCGCCCATCGCCTTCTCGCCGAGCCAGTCGAGCATCATCTTGGCGGCGAGGATGGTGGCGATCGGATTGACCTTGTACTGACCGGCGTACTTCGGCGCCGAACCGTGGGTCGGCTCGAACACGGCCAGTTTCTCGCCGATGTTGCCCGAGCAACCGAACCCGAGGCCGCCGACCATCTGCGCGCACAGGTCCGAGATGATGTCGCCGAACAGGTTGGTGGCGACCAGCACGCCGTACTTCTCGGGGTTCTTGAGCAGCCACATCGTGATCGCGTCGACGTTGGCGTCGTCCCACGCGATGCCCGGGAAGTCGGCGGCGACCTTCTTGCCGGTCTCGAGGAACATCCCCTCCGTGGCGCGGACCACGTTCGCCTTGTGGATGATCGTTACCTTCGGATAGCCGTGTTTCCTCGCGTACTCGAAGGCGGCACGGATGATCCGCTCGCACCCCTTGCGCGTGTTGATCTTGCAGGTGATGGCGACCTCGTCGAGGGGGACGCCTGCGAACGGCGCGAAGGGTATCGACTCGGCCGCGAGCACGTCGCGCACCCTGGGGTTCATCGGCGCGAACTCGACCCCGGAGTACAACCCTTCGGTGTTCTCGCGGAACACCACCAGGTCGATGCCCTCCTTGTAGTTGAGCGGGTTCCCGGGGTACGCCTTGCACGGACGCAGGCAGGTGTACAGATCGAAGAGCTGGCGCATGCGCACGATCGGCGAGCGGTAGACCAGCCCCTTCGGCTGCAGTTCCGGAACCAGTTCGGCCTGCGCTTCCTTGACAGGCTTGGAGGTGATCGCGCCGAACATCGCGGCGTCGACGCCCTTCAGCAGGTCCACGGTGCGCTGCGGGAGCGCGTCTCCTTCGCTGCGCCAGAACTCCCAGCCGATGTCGCCGTGGCGGTAGTCGGCGTCGAACGCCAGCGCGTCGAGCACCAGTCGGGTCGCTTCCATGCACTCGTTGCCGATGCCGTCTCCGGGCAGCCAGGCGATGCGGTAGTTGGCCATGACACACCTCCCTGAGGATCTCTTTCGTCTGCGCGGGCGGAGTTGAGCCCCGATCCCGCCTCTCGTCGCTACAACTCGCGTGGCGGCGGCCCGTCGTATCCGGCGGTGGTCTGGTCGATCCGCCGCATCGGCTTCTCCCGCTCCAGCTCCTCCGCGACGTGCGCCATCCATCCGGCCGTCCGCGCCACGATGAAGAAGCCGTTCGCCAGTTCCGGCGAGAAGCCGAGGTCGGCGAGCACCGCAGCGATCGCCCCGTCGACGTTGAGCGGGAGCTTCTTGCCACCCTTGGCCAGTTCGTCGGCGATCGCCTGCGCGACGGCGACGTGCGCACCGGCGCACCCCGCTTCCCTGACCAACCCGAGCAGGCGCCCCGTCCGCGGATCGTCGGAGTGGACCCGGTGTCCCCACCCGGGCAATCGCCGACCCGCCGCCTTCTCCTCGGCGATCAGCCGCCCGGCCGTCTCGGCCGGCGCGAAGCCCGCCGCGACCAGCGCCGCGCCGCGCGCGAGCAGCTTCATGCAGTCCTCGACCGCGCCGCCGTGGTGGCGGTTGATCGACAACGCCCCGGCCGCCAGGCAGGCGTTGAGCGGGGCGCCGGTGGAGGCCGCGTTGCGCACGGCGAGCGCCGAAGGCGGTGTCACCCCGTGGTCGATGGAGGCGACGAGGATCCCTTCCATGACCGCGCCAACCGCCGGTCCCGGCAGCTCGCCGCGCAGGATCAGGTACACCGCCTCGCCGAACGACACACGGCCCATGAGCTCGTCGATGCGATAGCCGCGGACCCGTATCTCGTTCGGCGCGATCGACGTGATCGCCGTGTTCCACGTGGTGTCGGCCATCCTCAGCCTCCGATCATCCGCGCCGCCGCCGCGGGGAGTTCGTCGAAGCGATCCACGACGACGGCGCCGGCCGCCCTCAGCGCGGCGACCTTCCCCTCGTGCGTGCCCCGTCCGCCTTCGACGATCGCGCCGGCGTGGGAGAAGCGGACGCCCGAGGTCGCGGCGCGGCCGCCGATGTAGGCGACGACCGGCTTGGTGACTTCGCCCGCCGCCATCAATTCTGCGATGCGCTCTTCCTGGGAGCCGCCGATCTCGCCGAACAGCGCGATCGCCCTGGTTTCCGGATCGTCCTGGAACCGGCGCACGACCGCCGGCATGGGCAGGCCGACGATCGACTCGCCGCCGACGTGCACCAGCGTGGTCAGGCCGACGCCCGCGCGCGACAGGTAGTAGCCGGTCGACGAGGTCATGCCGCCGGAGCGCGAGACCACGCCGACCGGACCGGGCTTGAACCACTCCCGCGCCGACGCCGCCCGGCCGCCGATCATCCCGAGGACGCCGCGACCGACGGACAACACTCCGAGGGTGTTGGGCCCGACGAAGTCGACGCCCGCGCGCTCCGCAGCGCGCACGATCTCGAGCACGTCCCACGTCGGAACGCGGTCCCCGACCAGCACGGTCAGCTTCACGCCGGCGGCGATCGCCTCGAGCGCCGCATCCTTGACCAGCGGCGCCGGCACGTAGATCACGCTGGCGTCGAACGGACCGGCCGCCTCGGTGGCCTCCGCGACGGTGTCGAACACCGGCACGCCGTCCACCGTCTCTCCGCCCCGTCCCGGCGTGCAACCCGCGACCAGTCGCGTGCCGTACTCGCTCATCAGCCGCGCGCGGGCACGCCCCTCCCGGCCGGTGATCCCCTGCACCAGAACGCGGGCCGTCTCGTCAACCATGATCGCCACGGCTCACTCCGCTCCCGTCGCGCCCCGGTAGGCGTCCAGGCCGGGGATCGGCAGTCCGATGCGGCCACCCCCGGCGCCGAGCGCCGCGCAGTCCACCTCGCACGCGAGGCACTCGATGCAGCGCCCGCGCGCCGCCTCCTCGGCGGTCACGGCCAGCACCGGAGTTCCGTCGTCGGCGAGCCTGAGGATCTGCGGGACACAGGCGGTGACGCACACCTTCGATGCGCACGTCGCGCACACGGCGTGGTCGAAGGTGATCGAGCCGGTGGGAGTGGCGAACGCGTAGGGACGGGCAGGAGAAACGCGGGCCGCGGGCCGGGGGCCGTGGGTCGGACGAGCGGTCTGCCGGGCGACGAGCGTTTCGAGGCGCGCCGCACAGTCGTCGACCGGCGTGTCCTTGCCGTAGCACTCCACGGGCACGCCGAGCGCCGCGGTGAAGGTGTGCAGGATCTCGATCGCCTTGTCCTCGCCGTTGCCGCCGAGCCGGATCACGGCCGGGACTTCCAGCGGCTCCTCGAAAAACGCCTTGACCAGGCCGCGCGCCGAGTGGAACTGCTCCTGGCTGGCCACGCCCGAGCCCGAGCCGAAGTAACCGTCCACTCCGGGTTGACTGAGCAGGATGCGAGCGGCCCGGTACACCTTGGAGGCCGGGGGGTTGCCCGACGTGTCGCAGAAGTTGGCCACCGAGAAGCCGCGCCGTTGCAGCGCGTCCATGGCCATCATCGAACCGCCGCCGCCGGCGCCGTGGAACGCCACGACCCGGTCGCCGCGCCCGAACCCCTGACGCATCTGCAGGAAGAAGAACGTTCCTCGGTAGTCGTCGCGCTCGACCTCCCAGGCGATCCTCTCCAGCGCGGTCGGCGGGTGGCCGAACTCGCGCGCCACGTCGATGCCGAGTTCCGGGTGCCGGAACACCGCGGCGTCGTCGACGGCGATTCGGCAGTCGAGTGCGGCAACCCTGCCGCCCTCGAGCACGACCAGTGGGTTGATCTCCGCGCTGCGCGCCTCGACCGCACGGGCGACGCGCGCCAGGCGGACCACCGCCTCCCCGAGCCGCTGCTGAGCAACGCCGCGCACTCCGACGCGCCGCCAGACCTCACGGGCGGCGTGGTCCGGGATACCCTCGACGGGGTCATACGGCAACTCGGCCACGGATTCCGGATGAGCGCGGACGATTTCCTCGATCCCCGACCCGCCGCGGGACGAGACGAGGAGCACGGGGCACCGCCGGCGGTCGTCGAGAATCACCCCGGCGTAGTGCTCCGTGGCGATCGTCAGTCGCTCCTCGAGCAGAACCTCGGTGACGGCGAATCCGCCCACCGAGGTGCTCAGGATGGCGGCGGCGGCCTCCTCGGCCTGTGCGCGGGAGGACGCGAAGCGGATCAGCCCCTGGCTGGCGCGCGAGGTGGTCCAAGCCTGGCCCTTGACCACCACGGGCCCGCCGATCCGGTCGGCCGCGTCGCCGGCCTCGACGGCCGAGCGCACGCGCTCGCCGCGCGGGACCGCGATCCCGGCGGCGGCGAGGATGCTCTTGCCCTGGTGTTCGGCGAGGCGCGCCACGAAAACCCTCCCCGGCTGGCCGGGAGTGGGCAACCTACCCGACCGTCACGGGGGTGTCAAGGCAGCGGCTCGATACCCGCTATCATGGACATGGAGGGTGCGATGGCTCGGCACACCGCGGTCCCCGGCTCCTGCTACTTCTACTACCCGCGCCTGGTCTGCGTCGTCGGCGTGCGCGACGACGCCCGCGGGACAACGAACTTCGCGCCGGTCACCTGGGCTTCGCCGCTCTCGTCCGACCCGCCGCTGTACGGCATCTGCGTGACGCCGAAGACGCACACCCACCACCTGATCTTGAGGAGCGGCGAGTTCACCATCAACTTCCTCGCCCACGAGCACGCAACCGTGGCCGAGGCGCTGGGCAAGCTCTCCGGCCGGACGGTCAACAAGGTCGAGGCGCTCGGCCTGCAGCTCGAAGCGCCCGAGACCATCTCGACGCCCTCCATGGTGCTTGCCTATGTCGCGGCCGAGTGTCTGCTCCGCGAACGGCACCAGTTCGGCGACCAGACGTTGTTCGTCGGGGACGTGCAGCAGATCGTCGTCCGGGACGGGGTCTTCGACGAGGACGGTGTCCTGCGCGTCGACCGTCTCGACCCGCTCCTCTACCTCGGCAACAACCGCTACGTGACCACCAATCCGGCCAGCGCGGCGCGGCCCAAACCCGCCGAGCCCGTCAAGACCTGACGGCGAGCCCGGCCGCACCGCGGCTCCGCCAGCTTCACTCGACCTTACCGGCGGGAGGCGGGCCGGCCAGGGCGGTTGTGCCGAGCATGCCGCCCAACCCCATCGTCTCGACCGCCGAAGAGGGGACGATCACCATGCTGCCCTTCTCCTTGATCGCCTCGTAGAGCATGTTCATGGCGCGAAGGTGCATGGCCGTCGGGTTGGTCCGGTACTGCTCGGAAGCCTGGGCGAACAACGCTGCGATCTCCGTCTCCGCGGTGCCGAGGATGATGCGCGCCTGCCGCTCGCGCTCCGCCTGCGCGCGACGCGACATCGCGTCCTCGAGTTCGGCGGGGATGCGCACGTCACGGATCTCCACCGACTGCACGGTGATCCCCCAGGGGTTGGTCTTGGCGTCGAGGATCTTCTGCAGCTCCTGCCCGAGCTGCTCGCGCTCGGTGATCATCTCGGCGAGGTCGTGGCGGCCGATCGCCTCGCGCAAGCCGGTCTGGGCGGCGAGGAAGACGGCGTCGAAGAACGACTGCACCTCGAGCACCGATTTCTCGGCGTCCCACACCAGCCAGAAGACGATCGCGTCGACGTTGACCGGCACCGTGTCCCGAGTGAGCGCCGACTCGGCGGTGACGTCCGTGGCGCGCACGCGCTGGTCGACCAGGTGCGAGATCATGTCGACGATCGGGATGATCCAGAACAGCCCGGGGCCTCTGAGACCGCGGAACTTCCCGAACCGGAGGATGACCGCCTTCTCCCACTGGTCGACGACTTTGATGCCGAACAGCAGGGCGAGGCTGAGCAACACGCCGGGGAGGATGATCGCTGGCGCCATCCACTCCTCCCCGGTTGCGCTCGTCACGAGCAGCATGGCGAGGACGGTCGCGAGCATCACGACGATCGCCACGGCGATCGAAAAGGGGTTGACGAACCGCCGCGCGTCCGCCGCCCTGGTCATCGCCACCTGACCGACCTGGACCCTGGCGTCCTCGGCCTTCTCCTTGGCCTTCTTGACTATCGGGATGATCGGGATCATCTCCTCCTCCATCGCGACGGAGCTTGGGCCCGCCGCGCGACTGCCAGAAACCACAGATAGCCGCCCAGACAGGCGCCGAGCGACAGGGACACACCCGGGGCGTCGAGGATCCGGCTGCCCTCGGCGAGGACGCTGCCGAACAGGATCGTCACCGCCGCCAGCTTGAGCAGGTGGGTCACGAGCCGCCCCTCAACCTCTCGTCGAGTTCGCGAGCGATCTCCACCGGAGGCAACCCGAGTCCGGCCGCCCGCGCCAGCACCTCGTCGACCAGTTGGACGACTTGCCGCCGCCGTTCGATGTCGTCCCGTCGCACCTCGACCGGGGCGACGAACGTGCCCGACCCCTGCTGGGTGCTGAGCACGCCTCGAATCTCCAACTCCTTGTACGCTTTGGCGATGGTGTTGAGGTTCACCTTGAGTTCCACGGCGAGCGCCCGGACGGTTGGCAGCTGCTCGCCGGTGCGCAGCGTTTCGGTCGCGATGCCGCCGAGAATCTGGTCGATGACCTGGCGATAGAACGGAACGCCGGATGCGGGATCGAGGCGGAACGTTATTGGCATCTCGGTCACCTGTTGTAATAGTTCTCCATGACATTAATACGATAACTTCCGAGCTGAGGTTTGTCAAGCTGGAAGGAACACCATGGCGGCCGGGGCGGTTCGAGGCGGGGGGGTGTACGTGGACAACTCCGGTTCGCCAGTCGATGTCGGTATCGTGGGGGCCGGCCCGGTCGGTCTGGAGGCGGCGATTCGCGCCACGCGCGCCGGGTTGCGCGCCCGGGTCTGGGACCGCGGGCCGCTCGCGGCAGCCGTCGCGGCCTACCCGACCAACATGATCTTCTTCACTTCGAATGAGTTGCTGGAGATCGGCGACCACCCGCTGGTGACCGGCGGTCCCAAAGCGACGCGCCGGGAGGCGCTCGACTACTATCGCAAGGTCGCCGAGCGCGAGGCCCTGGACGTGGTGACCCACGCCGATGTCGTCGCGCTGGAGACGGCCGAGGGAGGCTTCCTGGTCCGCGGCGGCGACGCGGCACACGCCTTCGCGACGCTCTCCCGGACCGTGGTGGTGGCCACCGGCTACTACGGCACACCTCGACGCCTGGGTGTTCCGGGCGAGGATCTCCCCCACGTCTCCCACTACTACCTGGAGGCGCACCCGCACTGGCGCCGCGACGTGGTAATCGCTGGTGCGGGTAACTCCGCGGCCGAGGCGGCGCTCGAGTTGTGGCGCGCCGGAGCCAGGGTGACGATGGTGGTCCGGGGCGAGACACCCAGGTCGACGGTCAAGTACTGGGTCAGACCTGATCTCGAGAACCGCATTCGTGAGGGAAGCATCACGGCGCTCTTCGGCTCCTCCATCGAACGGATCGAGCCCGATGCCGTGGTCGTCAGCGACGGCCGCGGCACGCGCCGACTCCATGCCGACACCGTGCTCCTGCTCATCGGCTTCGTTGCCGACGCAAGTCTGGCCGCCGGTGCCGGCGCCGCACTCAACGGCGACGGCAGCCTCGTTCTCGACCCCGTCACGTTCGAGACCGCGGTCCCGGGCTTGTTCGTCGTCGGATCGGCCGGTTATGGTCCGCGCACCGGAGAGGTATTCATCGAGAACGGTCGACTGCACGCCCGCGCCGCGGTGGCGGAGATCACGCGACGTTTGGCGCACCTCTAGGTTCGATCGTCGCGACCACGACTCCGGCGATCACCAGCGCTCCCCCGGCCACGAGCGCGCCGCCCAGAGCGTCCTGGCCGATCGCCACCGACACCAACGCCGCTGCTGCCGGCTCGAACGCCAGCACCACGGCGGTCAGGCCGGCCGACAGGACCCGTTGGACGGCGGTCATCGCCCAGAAGGCGAACACCGTCGCGAGCAGTGCGCAGACCACGACCGCCACCGCCAGGCGCGGAGTGGCGGAGAACCTCCACCCCTCGACCCCCGCCGCCGGCACCGCAAGGGCGGTCGAGGCCACGATCTGCACCGCGCTCAGACGGGTCGCGGGCAAGACCCGGGCCGCCCACTGCAGAAGCAGGACATGGGCGGCGAACGCCAGCGCGCAGCCGAGGGTCAAGACGTCGCCGATCGAGATCGGCCGACTCTCGGGCCGGAGGAGGACCGCCAGGCCACCGAACGCCATCAGCGCGCCGATCCACACCCGTCGGCACGGCCGCCCGATCCCGACCAGCGGCTCGAGCAGGGGGACCAGCACCACCGAGATCGCGGTGATGAACGCCGAACGGGCAGGCGTGGTCGCCTGCAGGCCCCAGGTCTGGAACGCGTAGCCCCCGAACAGCGCCACGCCGCACAGCACCGCTCGCGCGACCCCCACTCCGGAGCTCCCACGCGAGCGCAGCCAGGGCAGCAGGCACACCGTCGCGAGCCCGAAGCGCAGCGCGAGGAACGTCAGAGGGCCGGCGTCGGCGAGCGCCCCCTTGACCACCGGGAACGTCGCCCCCCAGACCGCGGCCACCGCCGCGAGCAGGATGACGGCTGGAAGTCTGGACATCGGCCCGAGGATACCTCCCGCCACGCGGGGTATCATTCCCCGGCGCTCGGCGCATGGGAGTCTCGTTTGTCCTGCTTGACCCCCCGCGAGAGCCGGGAGCGGGATCATGAGCGAGGTGGTGGCGGTGGGAGTCGCCGGCGGAACCGGGTCGGGCAAGACGACGGTGGCGGACGCGATCGTCGCGCGAATCGGCGCCGGCCGGATCGCCTTCCTGCAGCACGACAGCTACTACCGTGACCTCGACGGCTTCGCGCGCGAGCACCTTCTCCACCACAATTTCGATCACCCTGACGCCCTCGAGACCGAACTGCTGGTCTCGCACGTACGCGCGCTCAAGGGGGGTGCCGCGGTCGAGATTCCCGTCTATGACTTCACCCGGCACGTGCGCACCGATCGCACGCGTCGTGTCGAACCCCGCCGCGTCGTGCTCATCGAGGGCATCCTCATCTTCGCCGAGAAGGCGCTCAGGGAACTGTTCGACATCAAGATCTTCGTCGACACCGATGCCGACATCCGCTTCATCCGCAGGCTGCGACGCGACATCGAGGAGCGCGGCCGCACCATCGATTCGGTCGTCGCTCAGTACCTCGAGACGGTCAGACCCATGCACCTCGAGTTCGTCGAGCCGTCGAAGCGCTGGGCCGACCTGATCATTCCCGAGGGCGGGTTCAACGCCGTCGCGCTCGACATGGTGTGCGCCCGCATCGAGGCCCTGCTCGGCCCGGCCGCATGAGCGTACGGCGGATCATCCCGGTCGCGTCCGGCAAGGGGGGGGTCGGCAAGAGCACCTTCGCGGTCAACTTCGCACTCGCCCTGTCGCGTGTGGCGCCTACCGCCCTGGTCGACCTCGACACCGGGACCTCGTCGATCCGCAACACCATCGACGCGCGAGTCGAACGCGACCTGTACCACTTCTTCAGGCGCGGCGAGCCGCTGGCCAACTGCCTCACGCCGCTCCCCGGGCACCTCGATCGGAACGGCGACTTTTCCGGCTTCGCCTTCGTCGCGGCGCCGACCCACGCCATGGAGGAGTTCACCAACCTGTCGGACGCGCACCGCTATCGCCTGATGCGCGCGATCAACGAACTGCCGGTGACCTACGTGGTGGTCGACCTGCGCGCCGGGATGGACACCAACGTCCTCGACTTCCTGCCGCACTCGAACTCCGGGATCCTCGTCTTCACCCCGCACCACCCGGCGGCGACCATGGCGGCGGCAGACATCGTCAAGGCTCTCCTGTTTCGCAAGCTGCGCGTCGTGTTCGCCACCGACGGACCGCTCGCCTCCCGGCCGTACGGAGCGACGCAGCTGCGCACCATCAACGAGCTGCTCGATCGCGTCGAGGACACCTACGATGATCGACTCGCCAACCTCGACGCCTTCCTCGGCGATCTCTACCAGGCGTTCGGCGACGCCGGCATGGTGCAGGCGCTCGCCGAGAACGTCGCGTCGTTCGGCGTCTACTTCGTTCTCAACATGTTCGACGGCGTGCGCGAGTCGTTCGAGACCGCGGTCGCGCCGTTCGTGCGCACGTTGCAGCGCGACGTGTCGGCCCACCTCGCCATCCGCAACCTGGGCTGGATCGTCTCCTCGCCGGAAGTTCACAAGGCCAACTGCGAGCGCTTCCCCATCGTCCTGCAGTCGCCCTCGAACGACCACGCCGTCAATCCCGCGATGGCGCAACTCGACCGATTGACCGTCGAACTCGGGCTGTCCCGGCCGTCCGTGCCGAACCGCGTGGTCGACTACCTGCTGACCCTCGACCCGGACGCCGTCCTTCTCGACCAGCTCGAGGTGCTTTCCGCCATGCACCGCGATACGACGACCCTGCAGGTGCGCGACAACTTCGCGTACATCGCGAGAAGGGCGCTGCACGTGCTCAAGGGATTCGCGCCGGATTTCTTCGGTCAGCGCCGGCTGCTCACTCCTCTGGAGCTGTGCGAGTTGCTGGTGGCTTCGGCGCGCTCTGCGTCTCCCGGGACCGGCGACGGCGGTGGTGGCGAAGCTCCTCCTCCTTGAACATGTAGCGGATGGAGTGCTTGTAAATCATCAGGTTGGGTCCGTCGGTCCGATTGAGCTTGACGCAGTCCTTGTCGTACCACTCGATCCATCCGCGCAGCTCGGTCCCATCGGTGAGGACCACGACCATCGCCGTCTTGTTCTGCATCTGCTTCAGGAAGTAGTAGTTCTCGGCGTTGGTCTGTTCCGGTGGGGCTTGCTTGCGGTGCGAGGCCGTGCGGAGAGTCGCGCGGTCGGCGATCTCGGAGATCGACGGGCGGATCAGTCTCCGCGCGGTAAGGCTCTCGCCTCCACTTCGATCCGACTCTCTCATGGCACCACCATCAACTGCCCCTGAGTATACCACCTGACCCCGATTCCAGCCTACGGATTCGGCGGAGCCGGGTTGCGCGAGGCGTCCTGTCGCGGACGCGGGTGCGCCTCGGGCGCCTCGTGCGCGAGGCAGCACATCAGCCTTCCGCACATTCCGGAGATGCGCGACGGGGACAGCGAGAGGTTCTGCGCCTTGGCCATCCGAATGGTCACCGACGAGAACCGGGTCATGAAGGTCGAACAGCACAGCGTCGCGCCACACGGCCCCCAGCCGCCGCTCGCCTTGGCCTGGTCACGAACGCCGATCTGTCGGAGTTCGACCCGCCGTCTGGTCCTGCGGCCGAGTTCGCGCAGCAACTCGCGGAAGTCGACGCGCTCCTCGGCCGCGAAGGTCATGTGGAGGACGTCGCGGTCGAGCGGGATCACGGCCGTGACCGGCCTCATCGCGAGACCGAGTTCCGCGGCGCGCGCCCGGCAGAACGCAAGGGCGTCGCGTTCCAGGTGGCCGAGTTCCTCGGCGCGGCGCTGTTCGGCCTCGCCAGCCGGCCGCGCGACCGATCCCATCGTGCGGCCGGCGCACGACGGGAGGACCGGGATCTGGAACGTCTCGGCCCGGGCCAGCCGCTCTCCCTCGGGCATCGCCACGACATACCAGGCTCCGGGTTCGATCGCCATCGACGCAGGGGCCGTGAAGACCTGGGACGGGAGGTTCGGATCGAGGCGAAGGCGGACGAGACTCGCGGGAGTCCCTTCTGGTGCCCGGCACGGCGCAGCGGTCACGACCTCTCCCCTCCGAGCTGGGCATCGGCCGCGGCCACCGCGGCAGCCTGCGCGGCCCGGGCTTCGCGGAGGCGCACGGTCAGCGCGTCGTCGGCGAGGGCGAGGATCTCGGCGGCGAGCACGGCGGCGTTGCGGGCGCCGGCCTTGCCCACCGCGACGGTCGCGACAGGAACGCCACCCGGCATCTGCGCCGTCGAGAGGAGGGCGTCGAGGCCGTCGGCGACACCCCCGGGCAGCGGGACGCCGATCACCGGCCGGATCGTGAGCCCGGCGACCACCCCGGCCAGATGCGCAGCCATCCCGGCCGCGCAGACGAACACCTTCGTACCCTCGCGCTCGGCGCGGCGCACAAGCTCCACGGTGCGGTCGAGCGAACGGTGCGCGGACGAAACGTGCGCGCGCCAGGCGACGCCGAGTCGATCGAGTTCTGCGCCGGTCTCCTTGACCGTCTCCCAGTCGCGCGGCGAGCCCATCAGGATCGTCACGGCATTCACTGCATTCCCCTCCCGATGTCGGAGCGGCACTGCATTCCTTCGAACGTGATCCGGCCAACGGCTTCGTACGACGCCCGGACCGCGTCCGGCACGCTGGGACCCCTACCGACGACCGACAGCACGCGCCCGCCCGCGGTGACAAGGCGGCCGTCGACGACCGCCGTCGCCGCGTGGAAGACCTGGACGCCGGGCAGGACGAGCGCATCGGCCAGTCCACTGACCGCGTCGCCCTTGCGCGGTGAGCCCGGGTACCCTTCCGCGGCGAGGACGATGCACGCGGCGGCCTCGCGCTTCCACGTGGCCCGCAGGCCGGCGAGAGATCCCTCGGCGCAGCCCTTGAGGAGAGGGTAGAGGTCGTCTTCGAGGCGCGGTATCACCGCCTGCGTCTCCGGGTCGCCGAGCCGGCAGTTGAACTCGAGCAGCTTGGCGCCATCCGCGTTCAGCATCAGCCCGGCATAGAGCACGCCGCGGTACGGCCTGCCCTCCTCGGCCATCCCCGCGATGGTCGGGTGGATAACTTCACGGAGAATCGTGCCCGCCAACTCCGGTGCGAGCGGCGCCGGCGAGATCGAGCCCATGCCGCCGGTGTTCGGCCCGCGGTCGCCCTCGAGCAGGCGCTTGTAGTCGCGTGCGGTCGCCAGCGGCAGCGTCGTGACGCCGTCGGTGACGACCATGAACGAGACCTCTTCCCCGTCCAGACACTCCTCGACCACGACGCGATCGGCCGCCGCGCCGAAGGCGCGGTCCTCGTAGAACCGAACGAGCGCCGCCTCGAGGTCGTCCGGCGTCCGGCAGATCAGCACGCCCTTGCCCGCCGCCAACCCGTCGGCCTTGAACACGACCGGAAGCCCGAGGTCGCGGGCCGCGTCGGCGGCCTCCAATCTGGAACGGACCACGCGCGCGCCGGCGGTCGGGATTCCGTGCCGGAAGCAGAACTCCTTGGTGAAGACCTTGCTCCCCTCGAGTTCCGCGGCAACGCGACTCGGGCCGAACAGGGCGAGCCCTCGGCGGGCAAACTCGTCACCGATGCCGAGGACGAGGGGCAGTTCGGGACCGACGACAGTAAGGTCGATGCGCAGCGACGCGGCGAACTCCGCGAGTTCGACGATGCCGTCCGCGGGGATCGGAACGCAGGTGGCCACGCCGGCCATCCCCGGGTTTCCGGGCGCGGCGAACAGCTCTTCCAGCCCTTCGGCGCGCGACAGCTTCCAGACGAGCGCGTGCTCGCGGCCGCCGCTGCCGACGACGAGGATCCTCACGCAGGCCCTCGCGAGACGAGGCCGGCCTGAAGCAACGAGAGGTACGCGGTCTCGACGACATCGCGCGCGGAACACCCCCGCGAGAGGTCGTTTGCCGGCCTTGCCAGCCCCTGGAGGAGCGGACCGAGAGCGCGCGCGCCGCCGAGACGTTCCGTCAACTTGTAGCCGATGTTACCAGCATCGAGATCCGGGAACACCAGGACGTTGGCCTGGCCGGCGACCGGCGAACCTGGCGCCTTGCGCTGGCCAACGTTGGAGAGCAACGCCGCGTCGGCCTGCAACTCGACGTCGAAGGCGAAGGACACCTGGCGCGCCCGCAGGATTTCGCCGGCCTGCCGGACCTTGTCGACGTGCGGGTGCTCCGCGGAGCCCTTGGTCGAGAACGAGAGCAGCGCGACCCTGGGTTCGGCCCCGACCACCGCCCGGAACGTCGCCGCGGCACCGATGGCAATGTCCGCGAGCTGCTCGGGGTTGGGATCCGGGAGCACCGCACAGTCGGCGAAGCCCATCAATCCCTCGTGGCCCCACCTGGGATCGGGGTGCGCCATGATGAACGACGACGACACAGTGCGCATCCCAGCGGCCGGACCGATGGAGTGCAGCGCCGCCCGAACCGTGTCCGCCGTTGTCCGCACCGCCCCGCCGATCGACGCCTCGCACGCGCCGGTGGCGACCAGCATCGAGCCGAAGTAGAGCGGATCGTCGAGCGCCTGGTCGGCCTGCTCGCGCGACCACCCCTTGGCCGCTCTCCGCCGGAACAGCTGTTCGAGCAGTTCCCCGCGCCGCGGATCCGTCAAGGGATCCGTGACCGTGGCGCCCGCGGCGCGCAGCCGTTCGTGCTCGGCGCCCTGCTGGTCGGCCGGACACAACAGCGTCACCGCCGCCACATCGTCGCCGCGCAGCGCCGCGGCGGCCTCGACGATCCGCGCGTCGAACCCCTCGACCAGTACGACATGACCGTTCACCGCGCGAGCGCGATCGGGCAGACTCTCAAGGAACCCCATCGGACGACCCTCCTGTGCGGATTGTACCGGATTTCACGAGCCAGTGACGTCTCACAGGCTGCGCGCAGAGCGGCTTTCCATCCACACAACCCTCCCCGGTTCGCGACCCTGCTGAATGGCGATTCATATCACTCTCTTGAATAGAGAGTTAGGCGATCTGCTCGGGCGATCGGCCCGTGTCCTCGTCCCTCTTGACAATCGGCAAACGTCACACTAACGTCACGTAAGTGATGTTCACTTTGTTTTCCTTACGGCGTGTCACACTCTCTCGTGCTGGCGATGTCGGGCCGCGCGCGGGGGCTATCGAGCGGAAGACTAGGGAGCACCGGCTCGCCAGCAGCCGGCGCTCCGGACTGAAAGGAGTGGGGGTCATGAGTCTACTCAGTTGTGGTGCGGTGCTACTCGCTGCCGGTTCGTCGGTTCTGGCGTCGCACGAGGTGCGCACGCCGACGCCCAGACTCGCGCGCGGCCACCAGGCGGTGTTCACCGCCCAGGACGCGGAGTTCTACCTGTCGGCACAGCAGGTCGGTTACATCCGGCCCGGGCTGAAGATCAAGGTCGAGAGCCTGCAGATTCCGGCCGGCACGCGCAAGCCGGTGATCGAACTGACGTTCACCGACAACCTCGACCAACCGCTCGACCGCGCCGGCAAGGTCACGCCCGGGACGCTGTCGATCTCGTTCATCATGGCGCGCTACGACGCCGCCAACCGCGACTACGTGTCGTACACGACGCGGACGCAGAAGAGCCCGATCACGAGCGTCTCGGCTGTCCAGGCCTCGGCCGACTCCGGAGGCAAGTGGGAGGACCTCGCGATCGGTCGCGCCCGCTACACCTTCGGGACGGCGCTTCCAAGCGGTTATGACCAGACCGCGACCACCACGCTCGGCATCTACGCCAGCCGGGCGATCAACCTGACCGACCCGGTGGTCCTGGCCAAGACCTACTACTTCAACCTGCTTCACGACTTCCGGCCCGACGGCGGCGCCGTCACCGCGAAGTGGGACGCCGTCGCCGACGCGACGTGCAACTCCTGCCACGACCCGCTCGCCCTGCACGGCGGCTCGCGCCGGGCGATCAAGCTGTGCGTCCTGTGCCACAACCAGACACAGTCGCTCGACCCCGACACCGGCAACAACGTCCAGATGGCCAACATGACGCACAAGATTCACTTCGGGCCCAATCTCGAGAACGGCTACACGATCATCGGCTTCAATCAGTCGGTTCACGACTACGGCCACATCACCTACCCGCAGGATGTCCGCAACTGCGAAACCTGCCACAAGCCGACCGCGACCGAGGGGACGATCCACCTGACCAACCCCTCGCGGCAGGCGTGCGGCTCCTGCCACGACGCGATCGACTGGGAGACCGGCGACGGCCACGTGGCCGGCCCGCAGGCCGACGACTCGGCGTGCGCCTCCTGCCACCGTCCCGAGGGCGAGGCCGAGTTCGACGCTTCGATCAAGGGGGCACACACCATCCCGGCGCAATCGGCGCAGTTGCGCGGCGTCGGCATCACGATTCTCGGGGTGACCGGCGCGGCCCCGGGCGCGAAGATCACCGTGACGTTCCGCACGTTCAACGTGGACGACAACAGCTTCATCCCGCCGTCGACGCTCGCCTCGCTGAACTTCCACCTCGGCGGTCCGACCACCGACTACGCCTCGTACTTCACCGAGAGCGGCAGGAACGCAACAGTGACCGGCGAGACGGCGAGCTACACGTTCACCACCGCGCTCCCGGCCGACGCGACCGGCACATGGGGTCTGTCGGCCGACGTGTACCGCAACACCATGCTCAACCCAGGCCCGACCGCGGCGATCCGCGAGGCCGCGCAGAACCCGTTCATGCTCGTACCGGTCACCGACGCGCAGGCGGTGGTCAGACGCCAGGTCGTGGACCTCGCCAAGTGCAACACCTGCCACGACACCCTGGCGCTCCACGGCGGTCAGCGCTTCAAGATCGAGGAGTGCCTGATCTGCCACAACGCGAACAAGACCGACGTCGGCCGCAGACCGGCAGACAAGCTTCCCGCCGAGAGCGTGCACCTGAAGTACATGATCCACAAGATCCATACCGGGGAGGAGCTCTCGTCCGACCTGACGATCTACGGTTTCGGCAACACCCCGCACAACTACAACGAGGTCCTCTACCCCGGCGACCGGCGCAACTGCCTGGCCTGCCACACGACCGGCACGTACAACCTGCCGGTTCCCGAGGGCTCGCTGCCGACGATCACCAACTACGGCTACTACACACCGACTCAGCCCGAGGCCGCGGCGTGTCTGTCGTGCCACGACTCGCGCGAGGCCGCGGCGCACGCGTGGGTGAACACCGCGCCGTTCGGTGAGTCGTGCGCGGCGTGCCACGGCGTCAACGCGGAGTTCTCGGTGGAAAGGGCACACGCCCGCTAGAACAGGACGGAGGGCGGACCGCCGGCCGGGGCCGGTGGTCCGCCCGACCACGAAAGGTGGAAGCGATGAGATCCCTCGCATACACGGTGGCCGCCCTGGGTGCTGTGGCCCTGCTCGTGCCGGCGCTTGCCGCGGCTCAGGACCAGGCCGCGGCCGTCCCGTGCGCGGAGTGCCACGACACGGTGGCGGCCTCGTTCCAGACCACGCCGCACGCGCGTGCCCTCGGCCGGGATGCCGCCGACGGCATGGTCTGCCTGTCGTGCCACGCAGGCGGCCGGGAACACGCGGATGCCGGCGGCGACACGTCCCTGGTCAAGAGCCCGACGGGTGTCGCCGGCGCGGCGACGTGTTTCTCGTGTCATGGCGGACGCTCGGACGCCGACATCGAACCCAGGGGCGCCCACGTGCAGGCCGGAATCGCCTGCGAGACCTGCCACGACATCCACGGTGCGGCGGCGACGGCCGAAGCGCTGCTCAAGAAGCCGGGCAGCGAACTGTGCGTGACCTGCCATCCGGCGGTCGCCAGTTCGTTCCGCAAGCCGCACACCCACTCGATGCACGAGTCGGTCGACGGAGCCGGCAAGGCGGGAATGCAGTGCGCCTCGTGTCACAACCCGCACGGCCGCGACGGCGCCGACAGCCTCAAGCGCGGCCGCTCCGGCGAGACGGTGTGCCTGTCGTGCCACACCGACAAGCGCGGTCCATTCGTCTTCGGCCACGGCGCCGTCGTGGTCAACGGTTGCCTGACGTGCCACGAGCCGCACGGTTCGGCCAACGCGTTCCAACTGACCCGGTCCCGCGTGCAGCAGGTATGCCTCGAGTGTCACTCGGCGACGGGCACGGCGACCGCCGGCTCGCAACCGCCCTCGTTCCACGACCTGCGCAGCCCGCGCTACCAGAACTGCACGACCTGCCACGTCGCCGTGCACGGGTCGAACAGCTCTCCGCTGCTGCTCCGATAGGAGGCCAGGATGAACCTCCGCTCCCTGACAGTGATCTGCATCCTCGGGACGGTGGCGTTCGCCTCGCCGCTGGCGGCGCAGTCGACGCAGTTCGACCTCGGGCTCGGCTTCCAGTGGCTCGACGTCACCGGGAACGAGGACGTGCATCGTACCCAGACCGGCCAGGACGACGGCTTTCTCCTCGACGGCTTCACCATGGTGGTGACCGGGAAGGAGGCGCCCTACGACCGCCTGCGCGTCATGGCGAACGGTTTCGGCGCCGGCCCCGACCAGCGCTTCCTCGTCGAGGCGGACCGCGCACGCTCATACGCCCTCCGCCTGCGCTACAACCGCGCGGAGGTGTTCAACGCCCTGCCCGGTTTCGCCAACCCCTTCTTCGAGCAGGGGATCGTCCCCGGTCAGCACACTCTGGACAGGACCCGCGAACAGGTCGACCTCGACCTCGAGCTCCTGCCCGGCAGGACGATCTCGCCGTTCATCGGCTACAGCCGGCACAGCTACGACGGGCCGGCGACGACCACCTATCACGTCGGCGGCGACGAGTTCCGCATCGCGTCGGATCTCGACGAGACCGTCACCGAGTACCGCGTTGGTATCGGGTTCAACCTCGGCGCCTGGCGCGCCGTCGTGACCCAGGGGTGGCGGGACCTCGATGCCGACAACCGTTACACGCTCGCCGCCGGCGCGGCCGAGGGAAACAACTCGCGTCCCGTGCTGGGCAAGGACATCGTCGTCGGCACGTTCGACCGCCGCACCTCGACCAAGGTCGACGCACCGTTCACCAACGCCCACGTGAGCGGCGCTTTCGGCAGGCACATCAGAGTCGTCGGCTCGTACACCCGCAGCGACGCCAGCTCGGAGAACAGCGACTTCGAGACGCTTGGCGGCCAGTTCGCTTCGTTCGAACTGGCCCGCTTCTTCTCGGGGACCGACGAGACGATGATCGGCTCGTCCGACAGCCTGAACTGGCGCGGTGAGGTCCGGCTGGAGGCCGACCTCGCCAGCTGGCTCGACGTCAGCGCCGGCTACACCTCGTCGCACCGCGAACTCGACGGCGTCGCGCTGGTCAACACGCTCTACCTCGACACCGTCAACTTCACCGGCGCCTTGCCGGCCGACGTCGCCACCGTACTCGACGCGAGCACGGCGTGGGAGCGTGACGAGGACGTCGCCGAGTTGCGCGTGACCGCCCGCCCGACCTCCTGGCTGCGCCTGTGGGGCGCTCTCTCCCAGGCCTCGCAGGACGTCGACCTGACGCCGGACGCCGCCGAAATCGTGGTGCCCGGAGGGCAGGGCGGCTCGTTCACCCGGGACATCGATCGGCTCTCGGCCGGTGTCGCCGCGACCTTCGGCGTCCTCGGATTGTCGGCCGAGTGGGCGGAGGACGACGCGGACCGCGCCGTCGTGCGCAGCGACTACCTGGATCGCGAGCGGATGCGGGTCCGGGCGTCGCTCAAACTCGGTCCGATGCTCACGCTGATCGGCACCGGAGAGTGGATCGACACCGCCAACCCGACGCCCGGCGTGGACTACACGGCCGAGATCGAACGCTGGGCCCTCGACCTCGAGTTCACACCCGCAGAGCAGCTCTCGGTGCGTGGCGGGTGGCATACCTACGACTCGGACTCGCGGATCGTCACGCGCGTCCCGCACGACTTCTCGCTCTCGCACTCCGTGTACGTCGAGGAGGGTGAGGACGTCGACGTGAGCATGGCGGCGAGGTTCGCCGCGGTCGGCGTCGAGGCAGGCGTCGCCTCGTACACCAACGAGGGCAGCCAGCCGTTCGACCTCGATCGCACCTGGGCGCGTCTGGACATCGGTCTCACGTCCTCTGTCGGGCTCTACGGCATGTTCGAGCGCCGAAACTACGACGAGAAACTCCTCTCCCTCGCGCGCTTCGACGCGGATCGCTACGGCCTGTTCGTACGCTGGTCGAGGAAGTAGGCTCTCGAGCCTGTCAAGCCGTGGGCCCCCTCTCCCGGGGGCCCTCTCTTTTTTCCTCTCCTGTCGGCAGGAATGAAATGATGCCTTTTCCGATTGTCTTTGTCATGAATCGGGGGGACCGCTACCGCATCGAGGCCCTGGTCGAACTCGCGGCGGTCTTCCCCGCGGCGCTCACCGTGGCGGAGGTGGCGCGCAGGCGCAGTATCCCGGAGGCCTTCCTCGCTCGCTTGCTCGGTGCCTTGCGCCGCGCAGGCGTCCTGGCCACCGTGCGCGGCCCGGGAGGCGGCGTCCGCCTCGCCAGGCCACCGCAGGGGATCGCACTCTCCGACGTACTCCCCATCGCGACGGTACCTGTCGGCGACGGCGGACCGGCAGCTTGGCTCCACGAGCGTCTTGCCACAGAGCGGAGGCGGGTGCTGGGCGCGTTGACGATCGCGGATCTCCACGCCGTGGAGAGGACGCAAGCCGGGATTCCCGACTTCGACATCTAGGAGGACCCATGCGGATCGCCGACGACATCACGACGCTGATCGGAAACACGCCTCTTGTCAGGCTCAGGCGGGTCACGGGCACCGCTGCAGCGACCGTGGCCGCCAAGCTCGAGTTCTTCAACCCCGGTCACTCGGTGAAGGACCGGATCGGAGCGGCGATGGTCGCGGCCATGGAGCGCGACGGCCGCCTCGAGCCCGGCGCGTCGGTGATCGTCGAGCCGACCTCGGGGAACACCGGCATCGCGCTGGCGATGGTCGCCGCCGCCCGCGGCTATCGCTGCGTGCTGACGATGCCCGAGACCATGTCGGTGGAACGGCGCAAGGTCCTGCGTCTGCTCGGCGCCGAACTGGTGCTGACGCCCGCCGCGGACGGGATGCGCGGGGCGATCCGCCGGGCCATGGAGCTTCTCGAAGAAATCCCCGGCGCGGTGATGCCGCAACAGTTCGAGAACCCCGCCAACCCCGAGGTCCACGAGCGGACCACCGCCGAGGAGTTGTGGCGGGACACCGAGGGCGCGATGGACGTGTTCGTCGCCGGCGTCGGCACCGGCGGGACACTGACCGGCGTCGGCCGGGTCTGGAAGGGACGCAGGCCCGGCCTCCGCATCGTCGCCGTCGAGCCCGCGGCCTCGCCGGTGATCTCCGGCGGACAGCCCGGCCCGCACAAGATCCAGGGGATCGGCGCGGGCTTCGTTCCGGCCAACCTCGACACGCGCCTCATCGACGAGGTCGTGCAGGTGACCAACGACGAGGCACTGACCATGGCTCGCCGCCTCGCCCGCGAGGAGGGAATCCTCGCCGGGATCTCCTCGGGCGCCGCCTGTCATGCCGCCGTGGCTATCGCTTCCCGCCCCGAGAACGCCGGCAGGCTCGTCGTCTTCGTCGTCCCCTCGACCTCGGAGCGCTACATCTCGACCGACCTCTTCGCCGGGCTCGAGTAGCCGGCGACGGGCCGCTTCACTCGGGGCCGAGTTCCTCGCTCGCGGCGAGCACGGTTTCGACGTGGTCGAAGTTGACGATCCGCTCCCGCGGCACGCCGGCTTCCCGTGCGAGCGCCACAGCGGTCGCCTCGAAGGCGAGGTGGCGCGGGTGGTGGGCGTCGGACCCGAGCACGAACCGACAACCACACTCCGTCGCAAGTCGCAGCAGCGCGGAGTCCGGATCCTGACGGCGCGGGAAGCCGTTGATCTCGATCAGGACGCCCGCCTCCGACGCCCTCTCGAAGATCCGCTCCCAGCTCGCGCGGATGCCCCCCCGACGCGCGAACAACCGACCGCGTGGATGCGCGAGCGCCCACACGCCGGGCTCGTCCAGGGCGCGCAGCAGCCGCGGCGTCTGGTCTCGCCGTTCGGAGAGTTCGGTGTGGACCGCGGCGATGACCAGCACGCCCCGCCGGTCCGTCCGGGGCAGGTCGAGCCTCCCGTCATCGAGAATCTCCACCTCCAGGCCGGCCAGCAGGCGCGTCTCGTCGCCGTGGCGACGGTTCCACGCGTCGATCTGGCGCCGCTGCATCGCCGCGCCCTCCCCGTCCAGTCCGATCACGCACGCGAGGCCGCGCGTGTGGTCGGCGACCACCGCCCACGAGGCGCCTCGACGCGAACACGCCCTGGCCATCGCTTCCAGCGTCGTCGCGCCGTCGGACGCGCGCGTGTGCCAGTGCACTGCGCCGCGCAGATGAGCCGGATCGAGCTCCCCGTCCTCAGTCAGAACGGCGTCCACTTCGGCGGCGGTGAGGTACCCCTCGCGGGTGTGCGTGTGGCGCACTGGGTGGGGACCGGAGAGCCTCTGCACCACTGCGGCGAGGGCGTCCTCCGAGAGCGCCGCGCGCAGCATGCTCACCGTCGGCAGCGCCTCGAGCGGAATCGTGGCGGGCACCTGGCGCTGCCGGTCGAGCTCGCGCGGGTGGTCGAAGACCGCGTACGCGGCCCGCAGCAGACCGAGGCGGAGGTCTCCCGGCGGATGGCTCTCGGCCAGCCGGAACAGCGCCTCGGCGAGGTGGGCGTTGCTCGGCACGACGGCAGGGTAACTCGCCTCGTGCGGCGCGCGATTCCGCGGCGAGACGGAGATGCCGCACGTGGTACCGTTCCGCCATGCCCCGGTTGCTGCTCGTCGACGGTCACTCGAATCTCTATCGCGCCTTCTACGCGATCCGCACGCCGCTGTCCGCGCCCGACGGCACGCCGACCGGGGCGGCGTTCGGCTTCCTGAGGATGCAGCACAAGATGCTCCGCGACCTCGCCCCGACGCACGTGGCCGTCGCGTTCGACTCCGGAGGGGAGACGTTCCGCTCTCGCCTCGACGGCCGCTACAAGGCGCAACGCCCGCCGATGCCCGACGACCTGAGAGTCCAGGTGCCGCTCACCCTCGAGGCGGTGCGGATGCTCGGCCTCGCGGTCATTCAACAGGAGG
This sequence comes from Acidobacteriota bacterium, assembly GCA_040754885.1. GTDB lineage: Bacteria > Acidobacteriota > Thermoanaerobaculia > Thermoanaerobaculales > Thermoanaerobaculaceae > JBFMCD01. The sequence continues at coordinate 11,550 of JBFMCD010000089.1, read as the reverse complement.
AAGTCGAGGCCGATGACGTGATCGGCACGCTCGCCGTCCGCGCCGCCGCCCAGGGATTCGAAGTCGTGATCGCCACCACCGACAAGGACCTCATGCAGCTCGTCCGCGACCCTTCCATCCGCCTCTGGCACACCAGGCACGAGCGGATGCTCGACGAGGCCGGGGTCGAGGACGTGTTCGGCGTGCCGCCGTCCCAGGTCGCGGAGGTACTCGCGATCATGGGCGATGCCTCGGACAACGTCCCCGGCTGCCCGGGGATCGGCGAGAAGGGCGCGCGCGAACTGATCCGCCGTTGGGGAAGCGTCGAGGAGGTGTACCGCCACCTCGACGAGGTGACGCCTCCGCGGCAGCGCGCGCTGCTCGGCGAGCACCGCGCCGAGGTCGGACTGTCGCGCACGCTGGTCGCGATCCGCACCGACCTCGAGTTGCCGCTCGCGCCGTTCGACCTCGCCCTTGGCGAACCGGACCGCGCTCCTCTCGCGACGTTCTACCGCCGGCTCGGCTTCTCCTCGCTGCTCGCCGAGATCGGCGAGGCGGCCGCCCCGGCCACGGCCGGCGTGGCGGCCGCCGAGGTCACGCTCGAGCAGGCGATCGCCGCGCTCGAGTCCGCCGCGCGTCCGGCGATCGCGCTCGACGACGACCGCCTGGCGATCGCCGACGGTGAGCGCATCTGGGTGACGCGGGACGATCCTCGGCGACTCGCGGACGTGCTCCTCCCTCACCTCGGGCGGTGCTGGTGTCACGACGCCAAGGCGCTGATCGGGACTCTCCGCACGCTCGGGATCGAGTGCCCCGCGACGCCGAACGACACCATGCTGGCCGGCTACCTCCTCTCGCCCGGCGAGACGGTCGATCTCGCGGCGCTGTGCGCGCGGCACGCGGTCGCACCGCCCGACGGTTCCGGACCCGAGCGCATCGCCGCGGCCGTCGCCGACCTCGCCGAGAACCTCTCTCGGAAGCTGGACGCGGAGCACCTCACGGCGGTGTACGAGGAGCTCGAGAGACCCCTCGTGGCCGTGCTCGAAGACATGGAACGAGTCGGCATCCTGCTCGACGTCGCCGCGCTCGCGGAACTGTCCGCCCGGCTCGAAAGGTCCCTGGGCGAACTCGAGAGAGACATCCACGCCGAGGCCGGCGGTTCATTCAACGTCAACTCACCCACGCAACTCGGAGAAGTGTTGTTCGAGCGCAAGGGCCTGCCCGTGATCCGGCGCACGGCGAAGACGAAGGCCCCCTCGACCGACGCCGACGTGCTCGCCGAACTCGCCGGCCGCGGCTACCGGCTACCCGCGCTCATCCTCGAGTTCCGCGAACAGGCCAAGCTGAAGTCCACCTATGTCGACGCCCTGCCGCGCCAGGTGGCCGCCGACGGACGGGTTCACACCCGCTTCAACCAGGCCGTCGCGGCGACCGGACGCCTGTCCTCGTCCGACCCGAACCTGCAGAACATCCCCGTGCGCAGCGCCCTCGGACGGGAGGTGCGCCGCGCGTTCGTCGCCCCAAACGGACATCTGCTGCTTGCCGCCGACTACTCGCAGATCGAACTGCGCGTGCTCGCGCACCTGTCCGGCGATCCGAACCTCCGTCAGGCCTTCGCCGCCGGCGTGGACATCCATCGCGCGACCGCGGCGCTGGTCTTCAACGTGGCACCCGAACTGGTCTCGGCCGATCACAGGCGCGCAGCCAAGACCATCAACTTCGGGCTGATCTACGGCATGGGAGCGTTCGCCCTGGCGCGCGAACTGGGCGTGAGCAACGCCGAGGCGCAGTCGTTCATCGACGCCTACTTCGCCCGGCTGCCGCGGGTCCGCGACTACCTCGAACAGACCAAGCGCGCGGCGCGGGATTCGGGAAAGGTGACGACCATGTTCGGGCGGGTCCGATGGATCGCCGGCCTCGACTCGCGCAACGCACAGGTGCGCGGCAACGCGGAGCGCATGGCGATCAACGCTCCGGTGCAGGGCACCGCCGCCGACCTGATGAAGCTGGCGATGATCGAGCTGCGCCGCGCGCTGGCGCTGCGCGGCCCCGGCGCGCGGATGCTCCTCCAGGTGCACGACGAGCTCGTGCTCGAGACCGCCTCCGACGAGCTGGAGGGGGTGAGCGCGTTGGTCCGGTCCGTGATGGAAGGGGTGGGGGCGCTCGATGTGCCGATGCGCGTGGACTCCGGTGCGGGACCGACATGGGCCGACGCCAAGGAGTGAGCCAAACGCGCTACCATTGTTCCATGCGTCCCGCGCCCCTCGTCCTGGCCCTCGTCATGGCGGCGCCGGCGGCCGCCCAGAAACCCTGGGAGACCCGCGTGGATCTCCCGGTCAAGGTTCCCGTGGAGCTTCCGGAGGTTCCTCCGTCGAACCCGTTCGCGGCAGCGTTGACGACCCCGGTCGCCCTCCTGCAGGCGCCGATGCGGGAGAAGTTCAACGCCTCGGCACCGGCGCACGGCGCCGCCTACATCGACGCCGGCGGGGCGTGCCGACGGGTGGTCGTCCTCACCCAACCCTGGCCGGGCGTTGCCCAGGGAGTCCAGCAGGCCCTGCTCGAGACGGCTTTCACGCCGGCGAGGTTCCTCGGTCAGAACGCCCAGATCTGGGCGCCGTTCACCGTCGAGCTTTCAGGGCGGATCCGCGAGGGGCGGGCGGTGCGCCTGACCGCAAGCCCGCCCGACCCGGCGGCGCCGCCCCAGCCCGATGTCGCTGCGAGCCCGACGGCCGACGCGCGCGACCTCTCCCTTCCGGCGACGCCCGTCGAGAACCTCGATCAATTGCCGGCGGCCAAGCGCTTCCGCGTCAAGATACCCGCCCGGACGTGGAGCCAGAGGGTGGCGTTGCTCACCGAGGTGACGCCGGCAGGCACCTGCGGTCGCATGGTGTTCCTGTCCTGCCCCGAGGGTCTGCGGAATTGGCTCCTTGCGTCCGCGGCCTCGTGGTCGTTCCAGCCCGGCGGCGACGCGACCGGTCCCGTAACGGCCTGGGTGCACATCGAGGGCGAGATCGAGGTCGACTGCGGGCCGCTCGAGGCCGAGACGCTGCGGATCAACCGCCAGAGTTCGTACCCGCGCGCCGGGGCAGCACCCGCCGGTGTTCGCCCTCCCGGCGCGTGACCCGCTCGGAGTCGAGCCACTCGAGAATCGGAATCGCCAGCTTTCGCGTCAGCGAAAAGCGGTCCTTGAATTGCCCGACGTCGAATCGCTCGACGCCCCACGCACGCAGGGAGTCGGCCACCTCATCGAGCAGGCCCCGGCTCAACACCCACTTGCCGCCGACGCGCGCGAGCCGACGGCGATCGAGCAGGTAGCGGATAACGCCCTCGACCACCTTCGCGCTGGCGCCCAGACGCAGCGCCGCCTCCTCGGGCGAGGGCGCGTCGAAACGCGCCTCGCGGTAGAGGGACTCGAGCCGTCCAGCGAGCTCTTCCTCGACGCTGTCCCCCGAGCCGGTCATGGCGCGCCCGGCCACCTCGCGAAACAGACCGGCCCGGCGCAGGTCGGAGAGCAGGAACTCCTTGAGGCGGACGGCCTCCGGGACGACGACGCGCGCGACCAGTTCGGCGAGCGGCAGTCCGAGACCACCTGCTCCACCGAGGACCGCGCGCGCCCGTTCCCGCGCCGCTTCGACCTGCTCCCGGGCGACGAGAACAGGGGGGCGGGTGTTGGCGAGCTGCACGTCGCGTGAACCGACGAGCCCTCCGAGAGGCGCTTCGAGCCCTTCGGCGGTCACGCCGAGCCTCGCCGACAGTTCCGGGACCGAGATACCCGCCGGCCCTGCGCCTCGCGTCCAGGCGACGATCGCGGCTGGAAGGTCGGTCCGTGGATCCGGCAGTTGAGCCAGCGCGGCCGCTTCCTTGTGCCGGAGGCGGGGAGGGTCGGGATCCAGCACCGTTCCGCCAGCCACGGTTCGGGCCGGCGAGACGCGCCGCAGGACCAGACGGTCACCGGGCGCGGCGAATACCGGACGGCCCAGCCGGAGTACCGCCCAACCCTGCGCCCCCCCTTCGAGGCGCTCCGGGTGGAGGCGTACGACCCGACCCAGCGACCTGGCGGCGAGCAGGTGCACCCACACCTGATCCCCTTCGACCAGTCCTGCCGCGTCCGGCAGCACGCGCACCCGCACGGCCAGCCTGTCCGCGGCGCGCCACGGTCCGGCGCCGAGCAACTGTTCGCCCCTGGGCACCTCGTCGACCGACGCACCCGCCAGGGAGAGAGCAATGCGCTCGCCGGCCCGACCTTCGTCGCGCGAGTGCCCGTGAACCTGCACGGCGCGCACGCGCAGGCGCATCTCCGACGGTACGGCGGACAGTTCGTCGCCGGGCTTGACCGCTCCCCAACGCGCCGTGCCGGTGATGACCGTGCCGGACCCCGGCATGGTGAACACGCGATCGACCGCGATGCGAAACGGGCGGTGGCGCTCCTCGTCGCGCTTGACCTCGCGCGCGCAGGCGAGGACCACCCGGCGCAGGTCCTCCACGCCCGTTCCGCGCACGGCCGAACATGGGACGATCGGCGCCTCGGCCAGCGGACCTCCGGCGAGCGCTTCGCGCACTTCGCGTATGCGCACGGCGAGCAGGTCGTCGTCGAGCAGATCCGCCTTGTTGAGCGCGACGACTCCACCGCGGACACCGAGGAGGTCGAGGACATCGAGGTGCTCGCGCGTCTGCGGCATGACCCCCTCGTCCGCCGCGATCACGAGAAGCGCGCGGTCGATGCCGCCCGCGCCGGCGATCATCGTGTGGACCAGTCGCTCGTGGCCGGGCACGTCGATGAAGCTCACCTCGAGCTCGCCCGCGGGGTCCGCCAGCGGCGCGAAGCCGAGGACCAAGGTGATGCCGCGCCGCTTCTCCTCGGGCAGCCGATCGCAGTCGACTCCGGTCAGGGCCAGCACCAGAGAGGTCTTGCCGTGATCGATGTGACCGGAGGTTCCGAACACCACCGCGCGCATACGGCAAGTCTACCGGACCGGCGACCCACGCCTATACTGCCCCGAGGGGGTGGACGGTGGCGGTCGAACAGGAGATGAAGGTGCCGGTCGCGGACCTGGACGACGTCCGCTCCCGGCTCGCCACGTCGGGTGCGGTGCTGCGGCACCCGCTCGCTTTCGAGGAAAACTGGGTCCTCGACGACGGCGCCGGTTCGCTACGCGGCTCCGGCCGCCTGCTTCGCCTGCGCCGCCTGGGCGACGAGTGGATCATCACGTTCAAGGGGCCGGCCAGTTTCGCCGCCGGGATCAAGTCCAGGCCGGAGTTCGAGACCGGCGTCGCGGCGGGTGAGCGCCTGCTCGAGATCCTCGCCGGGCTCGGCTTCGCACCCGTGAGGCGCTACCAGAAGCGGCGCGAGACGTGGGTGTTGAGCGGACTCGCCGTCTCGCTCGACGAGACTCCGATGGGCTCGTTCGTAGAGCTCGAGGGCGATCCGACGGTGATCGTCTCCGTGGCCTCGAGGCTCGACCTCGACCCGCAGCGCGCCGCACGCGGCAGTTACCTCGACCTCTGGCTGGCCTGGCGCGAGAACCACGCCGAGGCTCCGGTCGACATGGTGTTTTCGTGAACGGCATGCTCCTGGCCGCGGGCCGGGGCGAACGGATGGAGCCTCTGTCCACGTGGATCGCCAAGCCGGCGCTCGACGTGCTCGGTGACCCGCTGCTCGCCTCCTCCCTGCGCGCACTGGTCGGCGCCGGCGTCGAGAGGCCGGTCGTCAACCTCCACCGCCACCCGGATCAGGTGGCGCGGGCCGCACGGCGTGTGTTGCCGGGCCGGCGCGCGGTCCGCTTCTCCTGGGAGCCCCGGCTGCTCGGCGGCGCCGGGGGGCTGGCGGCCGCTCGGCGCCACTTCGGCGACGGTCCGGTGCTGGTCGCCAACGCCGATGTCTGGGCCGCCCTCGATCTGTCCCCGCTGATGGCGGTCGGGGGCGATCAGATCGTTCTCGGTCTCCTGCCTCACCCCGACCCGGCCCGGTGGAACTCGGTAGTGCTCGGCGAAGATGACCGCGTCGAGGCCATTCTGCCCGCGGGCACGCCCACCGAACGCCCGCGCTTCCACTTCACCGGTTTTCAGGCGGTCGGAGCCGGCGTGATCGCCTCGCTCCCCGAGGCGCCCTGCGAGATGACGTCGGTGTGGCACTCGCGTCGTGCGGAGCGGGCGCTGGTCGGACGCGTGCTCAACGGGCGCTGGGCCGAGGCGGGCACGCCCGAGGCGTACCGCCGACTCGTCCTTGACCATCTCGAAGACCGGTCGTGGCGCCACCCGCAGGCCGCAGTCGCGGATAGCGCCGTCCTCGAGCGCACGGCGGTGGGCGCGGGGTGTCGGATCGGCGATCGAGCGCGCCTGGTCGACTCGATTATCGTCGGCGGCGCCGTCGTCGGCGCGGGGTGCCGACTCGAGCGCTGTATCGCGGCCGGACCGGTGCTGGTTCCGGCTGGCGCGTGGCACGAAGATGCGCTGCTGCTCTCCGGCCGCCTCGTCGCCCTCGGCGATCCGAATCAGTAGCCTTTCAGGTCGTGCCAGCGCAGCCAGCCGCGCTGCCACTCGAGCACCCTGATGCGTCCGTCCCGGCCGGCGACACGCACCGCGACCATCCGCTCGCGGCCGTCGTGGAAGTACACGGTCGAGGGCGTGGCGTGCGCCTGCGGCGAGAAACTCATGATCGCCGCGTCGCCGAGGCGCAGCCCGTCGTCCGGCGCCAGCGTGCCCCGCCCCGAAGGATCCGGCACACCCCAGTCGGGCACGCCGAGCTGGGCACTCCCCGACAGGAACGCCACCCAGCGGCGGGGCGAGACCGGCTTGTCGACACCGGCGACGTAGTCGCGCCGCGACACGCCGTCGAGATCCCGGTCTTCGACCATGCAGTAGAACAGGCGGTCCGCCTCCCGGGCGAAGATCAGCCCGACGCGCCGCGACGAGGTGAGTGCGGCCATCCGGCACAGCATGGCGTCGGTGGCCACCTGCCTGCCCAGGCGCCGCAGGTCCACCGTCTGGCGAACGCGGCCGAGGTTCGGCGCGACGATCGCGAGTGTCAGCCCCAGGATCACCAGCACCACCATCGTGTCCATCAAACCTGCACCATGACTCTTGCCCATCACGTCCTCCCCGGACACGGCGGGGGCGGCCCGCGGCCGCCCCCGCCCCCGTCCGCGCCTTGTCTCTCGTGTCAGTCGTTCACTGCGGGGTTCCTCAACGTGTCCCGTCGTCGGAATTGGATGCGGAGGCCTTGGTCGCCCGCGGCGTTCGCACCTTCTCCTTCAGCGTGGTCTCGCCGCTGACCGCCAGGTACGGCTGGAGCAGGGCGAAGCTCTTCTCGCCGATGCCCTTTACCCGCATCAGTTCCTCCGCGGTCTTGAACGGACCGTTCGCCGTGCGGAAATCGACCACCCGCTGCGCGAGCGAGGGGCCGACCCGCGGCAGGAGCTGGAGCTCCTGGACTGAAGCGGTGTTGATGTTGACCTTCGCGGCGGGGGCCGCGGCCAGGGCGAGAGTCTCGCCCGCGAGGGCCGCCGCCAGTGCCAGGGTGAGAACGGTTCTGGTTGTCATCGTCGTGTCTCCTCTCATCGATCGTTCGTGCATCTGCCTCGTGTGTGCATCGTGTCGTCCGGTCATCACGTGCGCGTTCGCATGACCACCTCCCGGCCGGAGACGAGGGCGAGAACCGTGCCATCGCGGAAATCGTGACGTATCGTATTGCAGAAACAAATGTTACGTGAAATGCCCGGGCGCCGCCGCGTCGGCTGGGGTGGTAAGCTCTCTTGTCAGTCAGGACCGATTGAACGGCTCCGCACCACCCTGGAGGCTGTAAAAATATCTTGACACCCGTCCAAGTCGCCGTCGCCCCGATCGTTCGCGTGGCGGTCGCACGCGATCACGGCGCACTCGTCCGCCTCGACCGCATCTGCTTCGGGCCCCGCGCCTGGCCGGCCGGGGAGTGGTGGGAGGCGATCTCCGAACCCGGCTGGACGACCGTCGTGCTGGAGTGCGGCGGCGAGGTGGCCGGCGCCACCGTTCTGATCCTCTGGCCCCCGGTCGCCGGACTCGCTTCGATCGCCGTTCACCCCAGCCATCGCGGACGCGGCTGGGGAGGCGTGCTCCTGCGAGACGCCGTGCGCCGCGCGTGTGACGCGGGCGCGCGCTGGCTCTCCCTCGAGGTGGACGCGGACAACCGCACCGCCATCGAGCTGTACCGCTCCGAGGGATTTCGCATGGCGCGACGGTTCGTCGAGGACGGCCGCGCCCGGCTGGAAATGCATCGCCGCGTCCGTCGTCGCGCCCCGCGCCGCCCCGGCCGTCGCAGCCTTGGTATGATGCCGATCGCATGACCGACACCGCACTCGCGGCGCGCCACATCGCAGTCGAGGGCCCCATCGGTGTCGGCAAGACGTCGCTCGTCGAGCTGCTGGCGGCGCGTTTCGAGGGCGTCAAGATCCTCGAGGACGTACAGAACCCCTTCCTCTCCGACTTCTACAAGGGCCGCGCGGGCGCGGCCTTTCAGGTGCAGCTCTTCTTCCTCCTGTCCCGCCACCAGCAACACATAGAGGTCGCCCAGCGCGAACTGTTCACCCGCTTCGTGGTCGCCGACTACACGATGGCAAAGGACCGCATCTTCGCGCGGATGAACCTCAACGACGAGGAGTTCCGCCTCTACGACCGCCTCTACCAACTGCTCACCCCGGCATTGCCCCGTCCCGACCTCGTGATCTACCTCGAGGGCAGCATCGACACCTGCATCAAGAGGATCAAGACGCGCGGTCGCGAATTCGAGCGGAGCATCGACCCCGACTATCTGCGCCGGCTGAAGGAGGCGTACAACGCCTTCTTCTACCGCTACAACGACTCGCCGTTGTTGATCGTCAACACAGACGAGATCGACTTCGTCAAGAAGCGTGAGGATTTCGAGAGTCTCCTGGAGCAGATCGCGCGGACCCGCAAGGGGACGCAGGTGTACGTACCGCTCGGATCCGGATAGCGGACCGAGACGGGCTTGTGAGGTAGCACACGCCCGCCGCGAACCTCGGGCGACGCGCCCATCCTGTCAGGCAGGAGGACGACACCGCCCGCGCCGGATCCGTCGGTCCGGAGGGACCGATGAAACCACGAAAGTCGTCCACGCGCCGTTCCGCGAGTGCCGCGCAGCGCCGAACCGCCTGCGCGCCGGTGACTGTTCCCGACATCATCGCAGCCAAGGGCGCGCGGCGTCTGGTCATGCTCACGGCGACCGACGAACCCTCGGCGCGGCTCGCCGACCGGGCCGGCGCCGACATCGTCCTGGTCGGAGACTCGCTTGCGATGGCCGCCCTCGGCCGTCCGGACACGCTCTCGGTCACCGTGGAGGAGATGGTCCACCACACCCGCGCCGCCGCGGCGGGCGCACGTCGCGCCCTGCTCGCGGCGGATCTGCCGTTCGGCTCGTACCAGGCCTCGCCGGCGGACGCGGTGCGCGCCGCTGCCCGGCTCGTCGCCGAGGGCGGGGCTCGAGCGGTCAAGCTCGAGGGGCATCGTCCCGCCGAGGTGACGGCGATCGTCGCAGCCGGCGTGCCCGTGATCGGCCACCTCGGTCTCACGCCACAGTCGGTGCACCGGTTCGGCGGCTACCGTGTCCAGGGGCGGGAGGCGGCGCACGCGCGCGACCTGCTCGCCCACGCGCGCGACCTCGAGCGGGCCGGGGCGTTCCTGCTCGTCCTCGAAGCCGTCCCGCCGGCGCTGGGCGCCGCGGTCACGCGGGCCCTGTCCGTCCCCACCGTCGGAATCGGCGCCGGACCCGGCTGCGACGGGCAGGTGCTGGTGTACGCGGACCTGCTCGGGCTCTCCGAGGGGACCCAGCCGCGCTTCGTCCGACGCTACGCCGATCTCTCCGGGATCGCACTGCGCGCGCTCGAGCGATTCGCCTCCGACGTGAGGGCCGGAGCGTATCCCGCGGAGGAGGAGTGCTACCAGGATCCCCCCGGGCTGGCCTCCGCGCTGGCGCGCGGGGCGAGGCGGCGCTGATGCTGCACCTCACCACCATCGCCGGGGTGCGCTCACGCCGCCGGGACCTGTCGCGGCTCGGCCGACGCGTGGCGCTCGTACCGACCATGGGCGCGCTTCACGACGGGCATCTCTCGCTGGTCGCTCTCGCCAGAAAACGCGCGGACGAGGCGTGGGCGTCCGTCTTCGTCAATCCCGCGCAGTTCGGCCCCGGCGAGGATCTCGACCGCTACCCGCGCGATCTCGAGCGCGACCGCGCACTGCTCGAGGAGGCGGGCGCGGCGCTGCTCTTCGCGCCGTCCGCCCGCGAGATCTACCCGCGCCCCCCGACCACGGCCGCCGACATCCCCGAACTCACCCGTCACCTGTGTGGAGCGCACCGCCCCGGCCACTTCCGCGGCGTCGCCCTGGTGGTCGTCAAGCTGCTCGACATCGTCCAGCCCGAGGTTGCCGTGTTCGGAGCCAAGGACTGGCAACAGGCGGCGCTGATCCGCGCCCTGGTCGCCCAGCTCGACATCCCGACCGAGGTGGTGGTGGCGCCGACCGTTCGCGAGGCCGACGGACTGGCGATGTCGTCGCGCAACGCCTACCTGACCAAGGAGCAGCGGGTCGCCGCCGCCGTCCTGTTCCGGGCATTGCGCGCCGCCGAGGCGGCCGCCCGGACGGGCGAGCGCCGTGGGCACGTCCTCGAGGAGGTTCTCGCAGCCGAGGTCAAGCGCGAGCCGCTGGTCCGCCTCCAGTACGCCGCCGCCGTTCACCCCGAAACGCTCGCGCCGGCGTCGCCCGTGCCCGGGACCGTTCTGCTGGCCGTCGCCGCGCACGTCGGCGAGACTCGTCTGATCGACAATCTGCTCGTGGAGGGCCTCTAGATGCTCCGACCCTTCTTGCGCGCCAAGATCCACCGCGCCAGGGTGACGCGCTGCGACCTCGACTACGAGGGCTCCATCACCATTGACCGCGACCTGCTGGAAGCCGCCGACCTGCTCGCCCTGGAGAAGGTCGACGTCTACAACGTCACTCGCGGCACGCGCTTCACCACCTACTGCATCCCCGGGGAGCCCGGTGGAGGCGAGATCGGTGTGAACGGGGCCGCAGCCCACCTGGCGGAGGTCGGGGATCTGGTCATCGTGTGCGCCTACTGTCAGTTGAACCGGGAGGACGTACCGGCGCACCAGGCCCGCGTCGTGCTGCTCGACGCCGACAACAAGGTGCGTAAGGTCCTCGTCAAGACCCCCTTCGACGTTCCCGACTGACCCGCTCTTCGGCGCAACGCCTCCGCGCTCAGGGCGCTTTCGGTTGTCCGTTGTCGGTGAAACGAGAGACAAAGGCGTGGATCGTGGTACGTGAGCCGTGGACCGCGTTCAACGACGGCGCCGGGGGCAAGGCGGTGGTGTGCTTGGAGGGTGTGGAGGTGCGAGGCCGAGGCCGAATTCACTTCGGCCGAGCCGGGGGTTCGGGGGTCGAGGGCGCGGAGGGTGTGGTGGGCGGCGCCCGGTCCCCCAAGGACAGAGGGGGTCGGTTGGGAGGGTGGAGCGGCGCGGAACCCCCCGCAATGAAGGGTCGGGGGGCAGCCGCCCCCCCGAGGATAACGAGGGGGCACGCCGAGGT
>JBFMCD010000088.1:0-26138 GCA_040754885.1 Acidobacteriota bacterium | reverse complement strand
GGTCGCCGGCGTGCTGGCCGGCGCCGCGCTGCTGCCGTTCGTCGGTGGCGCGATCTGGTTGCTGGTCAACCTCGCCGGCGTGGGGGCCGTGGCCGGCGCCGTGGCGCGGCCGAAGCCCGTGCTCGTCGCCCTTTCCAGCCTCGCGACGCGTTGACGTATCCCGCTGTGATTGCTATGCTACGCGTTCCCCGAAGGGGGATCGTGTGCTCAGGCTGGACCTGACTCGTGCCGATACCGAACCGCTCGGCTTCTCGGAGCGCCTGACCGTCTCCTGCGACGACGGCGGGGACGTGGTGTCGGCGGGCCCTCTGGCGCTCGAGGGTACGGTGGAGAAGATCGAGCGCGGGTACGTGGTCCGCGCCCGGGTCGATGGGGCCGCCCGCCTGCGTTGCGTGCGCTGCCTGAACGAGTTCGACTTCTCCTTCTCCGAGGTGGTGGAGATCGAGCTCCTTCCGGAGGCCGCGGCGCCCAGGGACGAGGAGAGCCGCCTCGGGCGGAACGAACTCGAGGTGAAGTTCTTCCGCGAGCCGGTGCTCGATCTGATCGAACTTGCCGGCGAACAGTTGCAGCTCGCCGTGCCGATGAAGCCCCTGTGTCGGGAATCGTGCCTGGGTCTGTGCCCGCTGTGCGGCGCGGACCGGAACCAGGGCACGTGCTCCTGTACGCCGGAAGCGGATGCCCGCTGGGCGCCGCTCCTGGCCTGGCGTACGCAGTCTCACGAGTAGGAGGTCACGATGCCGAACCCCAAGAGCCGTCACTCCAAGGCCCGCCGCGACCGGCGGCGCGCCCACGACCACCTGGCGCAGCCGGCCATGGCGACCTGCCCCAACTGCTTCCAGCCGAAGCTCCCGCACCGCGTGTGCCCGCACTGCGGCATGTACGAGGGGCGACAGGTCCTCAACGTCGAGGAGATTTCATAGGTCGCAATGAGCCCGGCGGGCTCACTGCCGGTAGCCCTCGACGCCATGGGGGGTGACCACGCTCCGGCCGCCACGGTGCACGGTGCGGTCGAGGCGGTGCGCAGGCACCAGGTCCCGGTGGCGCTGGTCGGCCGGGAATCGATGATCCGCAAGGAGCTGTCGAGGCTCGGCGGCACGCCCCGGGGCGTGACGATCGTCGACGCTCCCGAGGTGGTCGCGATGGACGACCCGCCGACGGCTCCAGCCCGAGCGAAGCGCAACTCCTCGATGTCGGTGGCCGCGCGCATGGTGCGGGACGGCGAGGCGTGCGCCTTCGTCACGGCCGGCAACAGCGGCGCGGCGATGATCGCGGCGAAGCTCACGCTCGGCGCCATCGAAGGAGTCGAGCGCCCGGCGCTGGCGTCCCCGGTTCCGGGGCTGGAGCGGCAAACCCTGGTCCTCGACGTCGGCGCCAACGTGGACTGCAAACCTCACCATCTTCTGCATTTCGCGGTGATGGGGCACTTCTACTCGAAGATCGTGCTGGGCGTCCCCGCCCCGCGAATCGGGATCCTCTCGATCGGCGAGGAGGAGGGCAAGGGCGACCGGCTGACCGTCGATGCATACCGTCTGCTCTCGGACGCCGGTCTCAACTTCGTCGGCAACGTCGAGGGGCGGGACGTGTACGCCGGCACCGTCGACGTCGTGGTCTGCGACGGCTTCGTCGGCAACGTGGTCCTCAAGGTCTCCGAGGGGCTCGGAGAGATGATCTACTCGCTGCTCAGGCAGGAGGCGCGACGTTCGCCGGCGTCCGCGATCGGTCTGCTGCTCGCCAAGGGCGCGCTGACCGTACTGCGGCGCAAGTCCGACTACGCCGAGTACGGCGGCGCCCCCCTGCTCGGGGTGCGCGGCGCCTGTCTGGTCGGCCACGGCCGTTCCAATCCGAAGGCGATCCGAAACGCGGTGCGATTCGCGCACGCCTACGCGACCAAGGGCGTGATCGGCCACATCGAAGAGAGAGTCGCCCAACTTCAGTCTCAACTGCGTGGGGGGGGATAGCGTGCACGAAGGACAGGCGGGCTCCGCCCGCATCGTCGGGCTCGGCACCGCCGTACCGCAAGGCGTGCTCGACAACGCGCAACTCGAGCGGCTGGTCGACACCTCGGACGAGTGGATCCTCGTCCGCACGGGTATCCGCGAGCGTCGCATGGTGAGCGCGGACGAGAGCGTCGCGACGCTGGCGATCGAAGCCGGGCGCCGGGCGATGGCGGATGCCGGAGTCGCTCCCGAGGACGTGGACCTCATGATCCTCGCTACCGCCACGCCCGAGCAGCCGATCCCGTCCACCGCGACGATCATCCAGCCGGCGCTCGGCCTGGTCAACGCGACGTGCTTCGACATCGCCGCGGCCTGCTCGGGGTTTCTCTACGCGCTGCGCATCGCCCGCCAGTTCATCGTCGCCGGCGAGGTCCGCAACGCGATGGTGATCGGCGCCGAGACGCTGACCCGGTACACGGACTTCACGGACCGCTCGACCTGCATCCTCTTCGGCGACGGCGCCGGGGCGGCCATTCTGCAGGCGGGACGGGCCGGCGAGGGCATCCTCGAGAGCGCCTGGCACTCCGACGGCACCTTCGCCGACTTCATCCAGATGCCCGGCGGCGGATCGCGCTTCCCTCCCAACGTCAAGGAGCACATCGACGCCAGGTTGCCGTTCATCAAGATGCGGGGCAACGAGACGTTCAAGGTGGCGGTCCGCTCCCTGACCGAGGTGTGCCAGGAGGTGCTGCACAAGGCCGGCGTGTCCACCGACCGCCTCAAGCTCTTCGTGCCGCACCAGGCCAACCTGCGCATCATCGCGGCGGTGGGGGAGAGGCTGGGGCTGACCGATCAGCAGGTCTACGTGAACCTCGAGCGCTACGGGAACACCTCATCGGCGTCCATCCCGCTCGCCCTGCGCGAGGCCATCGACAAGGGGTTGCTGCAGCGCGGCGACCTGGTCCTCATGGCGGCGTTCGGTGGCGGCCTGACCTGGGCGGCATTGCTGGTTCGCTGGTAAGCGGTCGCACGCACGGCCGCACCGCCGGCCGTCGCCGGAGACACGGATCACCGCGGGAGAACGACGAGCATGGACTACTTCCTCTCCGAGACGCAGCGCGAGATCGCCTCGCTGGCGCGCCAGATCGCCGAGAACGAGGTCCTTCCCGTGCGGGCCGCGCTCGATCACGACGAGCGTTTTCCCCGCGACATCCTGCGCACCCTGGCGGATGCCGGCCTGGTCGGCGTGTTCGTCCCCGAGGCGCACGGCGGCTTCGGCGGCGGCATGGTCGAGTTGTGCCTCGTCACCGAGGAACTGTCGCGGGTCGAACTCGGCGTCTCGACCAGCTACGGCGCGATCGCCCTCGGCACGCTGCCCGTGATGCTCGGAGGGGACGACGAGATGCTCGGGCGGGTCCTGCCCAAGGTCGCGAGCGGCGAGTGGATCGCCGCCTTCTGCCTGACCGAGGCCGAGGCGGGCTCGGACGCCTTCGCGATGCGGGCGCGAGCGGTGCGCGACGGCTCCGACTACGTGATCAGCGGCGCGAAGCAGTGGATCACCAACGGCGGCGAGGCGGACTTCTACACCGTGATCGCGATGACCGACCCGGCGCGCGGTGCGCGCGGAGCGTCTGCGTTCTTCGTCGAGGCCGACCGCCCGGGCCTGTCCTTCGGCAAGCGCGAGGACAAGCTGGGCATCCGCTCCTCGTCGACGCGCGAGGTGGTGTTCGACTCGGTGCGTGTCCCGGCGTCGCACCGGATCGGGCGCGAGGGGGCCGGCTTCCTCATCACCATGCGCACGCTCGAACGCGCCCGCGTGGCGGTCGGCGCCCAGGGCGTCGGCGTGGCCGCCGGCGCGCTCGACGAGGCGGTTCGCTACGCCAGCGAGCGCAAGCAGTTCGGCAAACCGATCGCCTCGTTCCAGGCGGTCGGCCACATGCTTGCCGACATGGCGCTGCGCGTCGAGCAGGCCCGCGCCGTGGTCTATGCCGCCGCACGCATGATCGACGCCGGCACCGGCGACTTCGCCATGGAATCGTCGATGGCCAAGGTGGCCGGCTCCGACGCCGCGATGGCGGTGACGGTGGACGCCGTGCAGGTGTTCGGCGGGTACGGGTACATGCGCGACTACCCGGTCGAGAAGATGCTGCGCGACGCCAAGATCCTGCAGATCTACGAGGGCACGAACCAGATCCAGAGGAACGAGATCGCCCAGGCGCTGATCAAGCGTGCCGCCAAGCACCAGCGGGCGTGAGGAGTCGGCGATGAGCAAGGTGGCGTTCGTCTTCCCCGGCCAGGGCAGCCAGTTCGTGGGCATGGGCCGCGACCTGTTCGAGCGGTACCCCGAGGCGCGCGCGGTGTTCGAGCGGGTCGACGCGGCGCTCGGCGAGCCGCTGTCGCGCCTGTGCTTCGAGGGGCCGGAGGAAAGCCTGCGACTGACCGCGAACACGCAACCCGCGATCCTCGCCGTGTCGCTCGCCGCTCACGCCGTGCTGGCGGCGCGCGGCGCGCGGTGCGCCGGCGTCGCCGGGCACTCGCTCGGCGAGTACAGCGCCGTGGGCGCGGCCGGCGGGTTGGGGGTGGAGGATCTGGCGCGGACGGTGCGGCGGCGGGGCGAGCTGATGCAGGAGGCGGTGCCGGTCGGTGTCGGCGCGATGGCGGCCGTGCTTGGACCGGCCCGCGACGCGGTCGAGGCGGCGTGCGCGGAGGCGAGCCGCGACGGCGACGTGGCGGTAGCCGTCAACTTCAACGCCCCCGAGCAGACCGTGATCGCCGGCCACGCCACGGCCGTCGGGAGGGCAGGCCAGCTGCTCGCGGAGCGCGGCGCCAAGCGCGTCGTGCCGTTGCCGGTCTCGGCGCCCTTCCACTCGCCGCTGATGTTGCCCGCGCGCGAGGGACTCGCGCCGGTGCTCGCCGGTCAGGGCTTCTCCGACCTGTCGGTGCCGCTCTACAACAACGTCGGCGCGACGCCGGTCAGCGACGCGGCCGGAGTCCGCGACGGTCTGGTGCGCCAGGTCGACGCCCCGGTCCGCTGGGTTGAGCTGGTCGCGCGCATGGCGTCCGACGGGTACGACACCTTCGTGGAGGTCGGCCCGGGCAACGTGCTCTCGGGCCTGATCCGGCGCGTCGCGCGCGGCGTGACCACGGTCCAGGTCGGGACGGCCGACCAGGTCGAGGCGTACCTGCGCGGCGTTTGAAATCGAAGGTGGCGACGCTTCGGTTCCTCGGGAGAGCCGGGCGTGCGCTACGCTGTGGTCTGGACCATCAGGGGGAGGCGGCGATGGCGGGAGTACTCGACGGCAAGGTGGCGCTGGTGACCGGCGCCGGGACTGGAATCGGCGCGGCGTGCGCGCGCGCCCTGGCGCGCGAGGGGGCGACGGTGGCGTGCACGTCCCTGCCGGCCGACCCCTATCAGGAAGTGGTCGAGTCGATCGTCGCCGCCGGCGGCCGGGCGGTCGGGATCCCGCTCAACGTGACCGACTTCGAGCAGGCCAGGCAGGTCGTCGAGTCGGTCGCGGCGGACCTCGGCGGCCTGCACGTGCTGGTCAACAACGCCGGCATCACCGACGACCAGTTGATCATGCGCATGAAGCCGGAGTCGTGGCGGAAGGTGATCGCCGTCAACCTCGATGGTGTCTTCAACGTCACGCAACCGGCGGTCAAGATCATGCTCAAGCAGCGCGAGGGGCGGATCATCTCGATCTCCTCGGTGGTCGGGTTGATGGGCAACGCCGGGCAGGCCAACTACGCGGCGTCGAAGGCCGGTATCGTCGGCCTGACCAAGTCGCTGGCGCGCGAGCTGGGCAGTCGCAACGTCACGGCCAACGCGATCGCGCCGGGTTTCATCCAGACGCCGATGACCGACAAGCTCAACGACGAGCAGCGCCAGGCCCTGCTCGGCTCGCTGGCGATCCCGCGTCTTGGAACCGCCGAGGACATCGCCAGCGTCGTCGTCTTCCTCGCCGGCCCCGGGGGTTCGTACGTCACCGGAGACGTGATCAACGTCTCCGGCGGCCTGTACATGTAGCCCCCGCCCAGCCCTGATCCCGGTCGTCCGTTCCCGGTGACCCGCGAAGGACGGGAAGGAACGGTGTCCGTCTTCGGCAGACCCGCAGGCGCGCCGCTCGTGAGGTGCGTTCGTCCACTCTCGCGGCACGCAGCCTCCAGGGTGTGTGACATCATGGCCGGGCTCCGGCGGTGACGCTCGGCGCGAGCGCGAGGAGGGGCGATGGACTTCGAGATCCCGGAGAGGACGCGGGAAGCCCTGGATCTGATCCGGCGCTTCGTGGACAACGAGCTGCTCCCGATGGAGCCGGCGTTTCTCACCAGGCCGTTCCGCTCGCTGTTGCCGGAGATCGGGAAACGCCGGGACGAGGTGCGGAGGATGGGGCTGTGGGCGCCCGGTCACCCTCGCGAACTGGGCGGCATGGGGCTGGACCTGACGGAACTCGGCCTGATCTCCGAGGAGCTGGGGCGCACCCCGATCGGCCACTTCGTTTTCGGCTGCCACGCCCCCGACGCCGGCAACGTCGAGATCATCCACCTCCACGGCAGCGACGAGCAGAAGGCCCGTTACCTGAAACCGCTGGTGGAGGGGCAGATCCGCTCCTGCTTCTCGATGACCGAGGTGGAGATGCCCGGCTCCAACCCGGTGATGATGGAGACCACGGCGACCGAGGACGGCGACGACTGGGTCATCAACGGACAGAAGTGGTACACGACCGCGGCCGACGGGGCCGAGTTCGCCGTCGTCATGGCGATCACCGACCCCGAGGCGCCGCCTCACCGGCGCGCGAGCATGATCATCGTCCCGACCGCCACGCCGGGGTTCGACCTCGTGCGCAATATCAGCGTCATGGGCCACGCCGGCGACGACTACTTCAGCCACGCCGAGATCCTCTACCACTCCTGCCGGGTGCCGCGCTCGAACCTGCTCGGGCCGCGCGGGCACGGTTTCGTCATCGCCCAGGAACGCCTCGGTCCGGGCCGCATCCACCACTGCATGAGGTGGATAGGCGTCTGCCGCCGGGCCTTCGAGCTGCTCTGCGCGCGCGCCGCGGGGCGCCGCGTCGCGCCCGGCGAGACCCTCGCCGACAAGGACATCGTCCGGGCGTGGATCGCCGAGTGCCACGCCGAGATCGAGGCCGCCCGGCTGCTCACCCTGCACACGGCGTGGAAGATCGACCGCTTCGGCTGGAAGCAGGCGAGGCAGGATATCTCGATGATCAAGTTCGTCGTCGCCGGCACGATGCAGCGCGTCGTCGATCGGGCCCTCCAGGTCCACGGCGGACTGGGGATGACCGACGACACCCTGCTGGCGTTCTTATACCGCCACGAGCGCGCCGCCCGGATCTACGACGGCCCCGACGAGGTGCAGAAACTGTCCCTGGCCAGGCGCCTGCTGGCGGAGCGCCGGGCCTCATGATCGACCGGCCCCGTCCCGCCCGCCCCGGAGAGGAACTCGACGTCGCCACGGTGGAACGCTACCTGAAAGCCGCGCTGCCGGGCCTCGACGGGGCGGTCGAGATCCGCCAGTTCCCCTCCGGCGCATCGAACCTTACGTACCTGGTGCGCTGCGGCGACGCGGAGGTGGTGCTGCGCCGTCCGCCGTTCGGTCGCAAGGCGAAGTCCGCCCACGACATGGCGCGCGAGGTGCGGACGCTGTCCGCGTTGCGCGCGGTCTACCCCTATGTCCCCAGGGTGCTGGCGTTCTGCGACGACCCGGCGGTGATGGGGTGCGATTTCTACGTCATGGAGCGCCTGACCGGGATCATCCTGCGCAAGGACTTTCCATCCGGCCTGCGCCTGTCCCCGGCCGAGGTCGGCCGGCTCTGCCGCAACGTGATCGACCGCCTGGTCGAGCTTCACGCCATCGACGTCCGAGCCGCAGGGCTCGCCGAACTCGGCCGCCCGGAGGGGTACGTCCGGCGCCAGGTCGAGGGGTGGAGCGAGCGCTACCGCAGGGCCCGCACGCCGAACGCCCCCGCCTACGAGACCGTCATGGACTGGCTCGCCGGCGCGATGCCGGCCGAGGCGGGCGCCTGTCTGATCCACGGCGACTTCCGTTTCGACAACGTCGTACTCGACCCCTCCGACCCGCTCAAGGTGATCGGCGTGCTGGACTGGGAGATGGCCACCGTCGGCGACCCGCTCATGGACCTGGGCAACAGCCTGGCGTACTGGGCGCAGCGGGGCGACCCGTTGCTGTTGCGCCTGATGCGCGTCCAGCCGACCCAGGTCAAGGGGATGATGACGCGGGACGAGGTCGTCGCGTACTACGCCGAGAGGAGCGGCCGGCCGATCCCGGAGTTCGACTTCTATCGCGTCTACGGGCTGTTTCGCCTGGTCGTCATCATGCAGCAGATCTACTACCGCTACTACCACGGTCAGACCCGTAACCGGCGCTTCGGGCGGTTCATCTACCTGATCCGCTACCTCGACGGCTACCTCCGTCGGCTCATCGCACGCTCGACGCTCTGACACGATCCGCTACCGCCGCCGCCTCCGGGGCGCCTTCCCTCTTTCGGCCCACGCGTTCGGGATTTCGGGGAACCGACGACGGGTGACGGGCGACACGGATGGGTGGTGGAAATACACCGCGACGCCCCAGGTGGGGCGTCGGGTGCAAGGAGGAGGAGGAGAGGAAGAGGTACTGGTCGCTCACCCTCTGATACGCACCCGACCCGCCGGGTGTTTAGGGTGCTATCCTCCCGCCCCGTGCCGGAGCTTCCAGAGGTCGAGACGATCCGCCGCTCCCTGCTGCCCCGTGTCCTGGGGCGGCGCGTCGAGCGGGTCGAGGCGCGTGCGGTCCGCCTTCGCGAGGGTATCCGGCCGTCCGACTGGCGGGCCATGGCGGGGTGCGCGGTCGAGGCGATCGAGCGGCGGGGCAAGTACCTGATCTTCCTGTGCGGGGCGCGGGCGGAGGTCTTCCACCTGGGAATGTCCGGCCGGCTGACGGTGGCGCCCCCCACGCTTTCCCGCCCTTCGCACACCCACCTCGTGCAGCACCTCTCGGACGGCTTCGAGCTGCGTTTCACGGACCCGCGCCGTTTCGGCGCCGCGCTGGCCATGCCCGCCGCACGCCTCGGCGGTCACGCGGCGCTGCGGGGCTTGGGACCGGATGCCTGGACCGGAGCCTTCGAGGCTTCGCTGCGCGGCCGGGCGCGCGGCTCGCGCGTGCCGATCCGCAACCTCCTGCTCGACCAGAGCGTGCTCGCCGGACTGGGAAACATCTACGCCAACGAGGCGCTCGCACGCGCGGGCATCCGTCCGGAGAGAGCAGCCTCGGCCGTTCCCCGCGGACGCCTCGCGCTCCTCGAGGCGACGATCCGCCAGGTGCTCGACGACGCGCTGCGTGCCGGGGGGACGACGCTCGACGACGAGGGATTCGAGGACGCCGCGGGAGCGCGCGGGTACTTCGCCGTCGAGCTGCTCGTGTACGGGCGCCAGGGCCAGCCGTGCCGCTCGTGCGGTGCGGCGGTTCGGAAGGTCGTATTGGCCAACCGGTCGGCGTTCTTCTGCCCGCGGTGCCAGCGCTGATCAGGGGCGCGGATGGCGTCCCGGGCGGCGGCGAACCTCGGTGAGTTCGATGACCGCCATCGCGGCGCCGGCGTCGAACGAGACCGGATAGCGCGCCGTACGCTCGAGCGACAGCCGGAACGTCTCGAAGAACGCCTTGGCGCGCACGGAACAGACCCGCTTGCGATGGGAGAGGCGCAGCGCTCCCTCCTCGCGCGGTTCGGCCCGCCGCACTCCGACGAACTTGCGTACCGCGTCGAAGTACAGCGTCACGTGGGTGGCCCCGTCGAGGCCGAAGTGGGCGGCTGTCGCGAGGTCGAACGTGATCGTTCCGGTGCGTTTGATCGAAACACGAGGCGGGGCGTTTCGGCGCGGCGGAACAAACTTCTCGAAGGCCATTTCGAACTCCCTTTCCGGTCGTCAATAGTGTAGAAACCCGGTCGATTTCAGTCAAGACGATTCTGAGTGAGGGATTCGAGAGAAGAAAATGTCATCAGGAACGGAACGGAGAATATGGTGGTTCGGTCGCGTTGGGGACCCGGGTCAGAAGGGCGCGCAGCCGGCCGCGGCGAGGACCTCGCTGGTGTGCTCTCCGAGGGCGGGCGCGGCGAGGTCGGGCGTCCGCCCGAGGGTGGGCAGGAACGGTCCGGGTACCTCGAGCGTGCCGCCTCCGGGCATGGGGGCGCGCTCGAGGAACCTCGCCAGTTCGCGCTCCCGGAGCGCCGCCGGAAGGTCGTTGACGGCGCTGACCGGCAACCCTGCTCCTCCGAGTTCCTCCAACCAGGCGGCCCGGGCGCGCGCGGCGAAGGCGGTTTCCAGCTCCCGCGCCGCCGCGGCCCCTTCGGTCCCGACGTCGAGCCCGAGTCCGGCCAGGTGAGCCAGGCCCAGCCGCTCGACGACGCCGACCCACAGCTTGGGTTCGAGCGCCGCAAGCGCCAGTTCGAGCCTGTCGGCGCAGCGGTACAGCCGGTACGAAGGGCACCGCCCGGCGAGGACGGTGGACGTGAGTGACCCGCCACCCGCCGCGCAATCGGCCCACGCCCAGAGGAGAAACGGCAGTGGCCCGGTGGCGAGCGGCTGGTCGAGAACGACGCCGGCGCCGGTGCGGACACGTTGCAGCAGAGCGGCAAGCACCGCCGAGGTGGCAAGCAGCGCCGTCCCCACGTCGGCGACCTGCACGCGGGGGACGCCTGCCGCGGGCAGTTCGCCCAGGAAACCGGTGATCGCCGTCAGGTTGAGGTCGTGGGCCGTGCGCGAGCGGGCGTGGGCGCCGAACGACGACAGCGAGCACACGACCAGTGCCGGGTTCGTCGCGGTCAGGCGCTGGTGCCCGAGCCCCCACGCCTCGAGCGTGCCGGGGCGGAAGCTCTCGACCAGAACGTCGGCGTGGCGCGACAGGCGCAGGAGCGCTGCGGCGCCCGCCGACGACGCCAGGTCGAGCGCGGCCGAGCGGGCGCCGCGGTAGCAAACGGCGAACCCGGCTCCGGTGCCGCCGACGACGGGGGGCACGTGGCGGTACGGGTCGCCGACGCCGGGGTCCTCGATCTTGGTCAACGACGCGCCGAGGTCGATCAGCGTTCGGGCCAGCACCGCGCCGGGCAGCATGCGCGTCAGGTCCAGCACGTTCACGCCGTCGAGCGGGAGCACGCGGCGTCCGGTCACGCCCCGCTCCCGGAGTTCCGAGACGGCCCGGCGGGTCGGAACGCCTTGGCGAAGCGCATCAGCTCGCCGATGTTCGACACCTTCACCTTCCCCATCATGAACGCCACCTGCGGGTTCACCTTCCCGCTCTCGATTCCGAGGTAGGTGTCCTCCTTCATTTCCACCAGGCACGACGCCCTTCCGTGATGGCCCACCTCGACGTGGCAGGCGCCTTCCGTGATGCGGACCGTCCACTCCGGGCACGCCGCGTCCCTGAGGCGGAAGTGGAGGACGCCTTCCCACCCCTCGGCCTTGTCGGGGCGAAACCTGCGCGGGAGGGAGCGGAGGAGCCCCTCGACCGTATCGGGGACGGGCTCCGGAGCCGCCGCGACGGTCGGTTCCGGCACGGGTGCTCTCGGTGCCTCGACGGCGCCGGTCTCCGCGGTGTGCGCGCGCGCCGCCACGACCTCCGGTTCCTGGCCCTCGACCATGATGCGGGCGACGATCTCGCGCATGATCTCCGAGGTGCCGGCGACGATCGTGCCCGCCCGCGCGTCGCGCAGGAAGCGCGCCAGCGGCACCTCCTCCATGTAGCCGTAGCCGCCGAAGCACTGCAGGCACTCGTCGGCGACGCGCTTGGACACCTCGGTCGCGAGCAGCTTGGCCATCGAGCACTCGCGCGTCGCGCCCAGGCCCTGCTCGAGCAGCCATGCCGCGTGCCAGACGAGGTGGCGCGTCGCCTCGACCCGGGCGGCGAGGTCGGCGAGACGGTGGGTGAGCGCCTGGTAGTGGGTGAGCGGCCTGCCGAACGCGCGCCGCTGGCGCATGTAGTCGAGGGTGAACTCGAGGCACATCCCTGCCGAACCGACCGCCAGCGCGGCGCCGACCAGGCGCTCGAGCTGGAACGCCTCCATCAGGTAGTAGAACCCCATGTTCTCGTCGCCGATCAGGCACTCCGCGGGCACGCGCATCTCCTCGAACGACAGCTCCGCGGTGTCGGAGGAGTGCCAGCCGAGCTTCTCGAGCCTGCGGGCGACGCGAAAACCCGGCGTCGCCGTGTCGACGGCGAGCAGGCTGATCCCGCCCACGCCCGCCTCGGGGGCGGTCTTCACCGCGACCGTGACGAAGTCGGCCGTCGCGCCGTTGGTGATGAACGTCTTGGCGCCCGAGACCACGTAGGCGTCCCCGTCCCGCACCGCCGCGGTGCGGATCGCCGCCACGTCCGAGCCGGCATCCGGCTCGGTGACGGCGAGCGCGCCGACCGTGCGTCCCGCTGCCGAGGACGCCACGTACCGGCGCTTGAGGTCGTCCGAACCCCAGCGCAGGATGTGCTGCGTCGCCATGAACTGCTGCACCGTGACCGCGGCGCAGAACCCGCCCATGCGCGAGCGCGGCAGTTCCTCGACGAACGAAAGAGCGAAGAACAGGTCGCCGCCCTGGCCGCCCAGCTCCGCCGGGACGCAGATGCCGAGCAAGCCGAGTTCACCCATGCGCGGGAAGATCTCGCGCGGGATGCGGTGCGCCGCCTCCCAGGCGTCGGCGTGCGGCGCGACTTCGCGCTCGAGGAAGCGCCGCGCGGCGGCGCGGAACGTCTCGTGCTCCGGCGTCGAGTAGACCGATCTCATCCGAGCCCCTCCGGTACCGTCACGGCGCCTCGTAGAGCGCGTCGAGCGCGCTTCGGTGGCGCTCGAGGATGACGCGGCGCTTCAGCTTGAGCGTGAGCGTCAGCTCGCCGCCCTCGGGCGTGAAGTCCGGTTCGACCAGAGCGAACCGCTTGACCTGCTCGAAGCGCGCCAGGTGAGGGTTGACCGCCTCGACCTCGGCCGCCACCGCCTCCCGCAGGCGCGCGTCGACGATCGGCGCCGCGGCCAGCTCAGGCCGGCGGGCTGCCAGTTCGGCGCGATCCAGGGTGATCGCCGCGACCAGGTACGGGCGGCGGTCGCCGTGCACCATGCAGTTCGAGATCAGCGGTCGCTGGCGCAGCAGGTTCTCGACCTTCGCCGGCGCGATGTTCTTCCCCGAGGCGAGGATGACCAGCTCCTTCTTGCGGTCGGTGATGTGGAAGAAGCCGTCCCCGTCCACGCCGCCGATGTCCCCGCTGCGCCAGAACCCGTCCGGGGTGAAGGCGTCGGCGGTCTCCTGCGGGTTGTCGAGATATCCCTTGAACACGTTGGGACCCCGCACCTCCAGCTCGCCGTCCGTCGCGATCCTCACCTCGATCCCCGGCAGCGGCCGGCCCACGGACCCGAAGCGGAAGGCGCGCGGCGTGTTCCACGTTGCCGGCGCCGCCGTCTCGGTCGCGCCCCACCCCTCACACACCAGGATGCCGCAGGCGTGGAACAGGCGCGCGACGTCGGCGGCGAGCGGCGCGCCCCCGGAGACGAACAGCTTCAGCCGGCCGCCGAAGCGCGCCCGCACCCTGCGCAGCACCAGCGCGTCGGCGAGCACGCAACGAACGCGCACGAGCGCGGGGATCGGCGCGCCCCTCTCGTCGAGTTCCGAGCGGCGCGTGCCGGCCGCGAGTGCCCAGCCGAACAGCGCGCGGACCGCGGGCGGCTTGCCAGCGACCTCGCCGAGGATGCGGGCCGCCACCTTCTCGAACACCCGTGGGACGGCGACGGCGTAGTCGGGGCGGATCGTCCGGAAGTCCTCGGCGACGGTGTCGAGGGAGCGCGCGTAAGCGATGGTCCGCCCCAGGTACATCGGCATGTAGTGGCCGGCGATGCGTTCCAGCGCGTGGGCGAGCGGCAGGAAGGAGAGGTTGAGCCGGAGCCGGGACGCGTCGCCGAGCGCCTCGAGGACCGACTCGATCACGCACAGGACGTTGCCGTGGCTGAGCACCGCGCCCTTGGGCACGCCCGTCGTGCCGGAGGTGTACACGACCGTCAGAGGCGCCTCGCGCCCGAGCGCGTGCGCCTTCTCGACGCGCGCAGCCGCGGCCGCGGGCGAGGCGCCGGCCTCGAGCGCCGCGAGCGGCACGGCGCCGGACGACGGAGGAGCGGACTCGTCGAGCAGCACCACCGTTTCGAGGCGCGGCAGGCGGTCCCGCACCGAGAGGATCTTGTCGAGCTGCTCGGCGTCCTCGACGAACGCCGCTCGCGCGCCGCAGTGGGCGAGGATGAACGCGGTTTCATCGGGGGGCAGCGTCGGGTAGACGGTGGCGACGACCGCCCCGGCCGCGATCGAACCGAGGTCGGCGAGGGCCCACTCGGGTCGGTTGCGGGAGACGATCGCCACGCGGTCGCCGATCGAGATGCCGGCCTCGGCCAGACCGCCGGCGATGGCGCGCGTCCTCTCGGTGACCCTTCCCCACGGCAGGTCCTGCCAGCGCCCGTCCCGGTGGAAGCGGAGGCACGGCCGGTCCGGGTGCACCCGCCCGTGCTCGAATAGGACTTCGGTGATCGTCCGGGCGCTCATCATCCGCTCCGCGGCGGTAGGTCCCGGTTCACCGCCGTCGGTGGCCTCGCCTCCGAGCGCCGCGAGCGGTCAGCCGTAGAACCCCCGTCCGGTCCTGGCGCGCTCGGCGATCGCCTCCGCGGGCAGGAATCTCGCCCCGTGGCGCTCCGCCAGGCGCTCGAGGTGCGCCGCAACGGTCGCCGCGCCCTCCTGGTCCACGTAGTGGAACGGCCCGCCGGAAAACGGCGGAAAGCCGAGTCCGAACACGGCGCCGACGTCGCCGTCGCGCGGGCAGCCGACCACGCCCTCGTCCAGGCAGCGCGCCGCCTCGTTGACCATCATCAGCCCCAGTCGCCGCGCGATCTCGTCGCCGCGGAACGGGACGCGCCGGCTTTCTCCGAAGAACCGGTACACCTCGCTGTTGACGCGCTTGCGGCCCTTACGCGCACCCGGAGGGTAGAGGTAGAAGCCGCGCCGGTTCTTCCGCCCGAGGTAGCCCGCGGCGTGCAGCCGCGGCAGCACGGGGGACGACTGCAGGCCGCGCGCCGCGAACGCCGCGCCGAGGTCGCGCGCCACGTGAGCGCCGACGTCGATGCCGACCTCGTCGAGGAGAGCGATCGGCCCCACCGGGAAGCCGAAGTCCTTCAGCGAGCGGTCCACCTGCTCGATCGCGCCGCCTTCCTCGAGGACGAGCATCGCCTCGTTGAGGTAGGCGGCGAGGATGCGGGTGGTGTAGAAGCCCGGACCGTCCTTGACGGCGATCACGGTCTTGCCCTGGGAGTGGGCGAGGGCGGTGGCGGTGTCGACGGCCCACGCGGCGGTCTTCTCCGCGACCACCAGTTCGAGCAGGGGCATCTGGTGAACCGGAGAGAAGTAGTGCATGCCGAGGACACGTTCGGGGTGACGGGCGCGCGCCGCGATCGAGGCGATCGGCAGCGCCGACGTGTTCGAAGCGAAGATCGCCCCCGGTCCGATCACGGTCTCGGCCTCGTCGAGCACGCGGCGCTTCAGTTCGAGGTCCTCGAACACGGCCTCGACCACCACGTCGCATCCGGCCAGCTCGGCGCAGTCTGTGGTCAGGTGCAGGCGCGACAGCCGCCGGTCCCGGTCCGAGGCGCGGAGAGCGCCGCTCTTGACCTGCGTGTCGAGTCCACCGGCGATCCCCTTGCCGCAACGGGAGAGGACCTCGAGCGAGACGTCGCGGACGACGACCGGCGCGACGCCGAGCGAGACCCCGGCCACGCCGGCGCCCATGAAGCCGCCGCCGAGCACGCCGATCCGGCCGATCGGCCGGGGTCCGGCGCCTTCGCGCGGCTTCTTGAGCCCGTTCGAGGCGAGGAACAGGAACACCAGCGAGCGCGACGGGCGGCTGACCACCAGCTCGCCGAAGCCCCGCGACTCGGCGTCCTGGCCGGCGTCCTCGCCGCGGGCCAGCCCGGTCCGGACGCAGTCGAGCACCGCGAGCGGCGCGGGGTAGAGCCCGCGGGTTCGGCGCAACACCTGGGCGCGGGCGGCGCGCAGGACGACGAGACGCAGCGGCGAGAACGTCAGCAGACGGACGGGGAACGGCAACGGGCGCGGCGCCGACGCTTCGCCGCGGGAGAGGCGAAGGGCGAGCCGCGCGGCGGTCTCGGCGATGCCCCCCGGGGTCGTGACCGCGTCCACCAGCCCGATGCGCTGCGCCCTGCGCGCCCGCACTCTCTTCCCGGTGAGCAGCATCGGCAGGGCGGCCGGCAGGCCGATCCGACGCGGCAGGCGCTGCGTGCCGCCAGCGCCCGGCAGCAGGCCGAGCATCACCTCGGGCAGCGCCAGCACGGTGTCCGGGTCGTCGGACGCGACGATCGCGCGGCACGCCAGCGCGACCTCGAGTCCGCCGCCGAGCGCCGCGCCGTGCACCGCCGCGACCACCGGCTTGGGCCCTCGCGCGAAGCGGTTGAGCAGGCCGTGGCCGCGCCGGGAGAAGGCCTCGGCCTCGGCGGCCTCGGTGATCCGATCGAGCATCTTGAGGTCGGCGCCGGCGATGAACGTGGACGGCTTCCCCGAGGCGATGACGGCGGCCTTGACCCGGTGGTCGCCGAGGAGCGGGAGCGCCTCGCGCTCGAACTCCTCGACCACCTCGGGGGAGAGCGTGTTGACGTTCGACCCGGGCTGGTCCCAGGTCAGTATCGCGACGCCGTCGTCTCGCCGTTCGATGCGGAGCGAACCCATCACGCCCTCCTCACGCGGCCTCGAGGACCATGCCGATGCCGATCGCGCCTGCGGCGCACGCCGCGAGCACGCCGTAGCGGGCCCCCTCGTGGCGCAGGCGGTGCGCACAGGTGGCGATCAGCCGCGCCCCGGTGGCGCCGAACGGATGGCCGACCGCCAACGAGCCGCCCCACGCGTTCAGGCGCTCAGGGTCCACGCGGCCGACCGCGCCGTTCCTGCCGAGCCGGGAACGGCAGAAGGCGTCGTCCGCGAGCAGGCGGACGTTGGCCACCACCTGCGCGGCGAACGCCTCGTGGAACTCGACCACCTCGACCTGGTCGAGGGCGAGCCCCGCCGCGTCCAGCGCGCGTGGCGTCGCGAAGGCCGGCCCGAGGAGCAGCTCCTCGCGGGGGTCGGCGCCGGTCACCGCCGTGGCCCGCACGGTCGCCAGCGGTTGGAGGCCGAGCCGCTCGGCGGCGTCGGCCCGCGCCAGGAGCAGCGCGGCGGCGCCGTCGGTCAGGAACGAGCTGTTCCCCGCCGTCACGGTTCCGAATCGCCGGTCGAACGCAGGCCGCAGCGCCGCCAGCGCCTCAATCGAGGTGTCACCGCGGATCCCGTTGTCGGTTTCGACCGGCGTCCAGGACGGCGGCACCCACGTCGTGACGATCTGCGGCGCGAGCGCTCCGGAGGCCGTCGCCTCGGCGGCGCGCCGGTGCGAGGCGAGCGCCCAGGCGTCCTGCTCCTCGCGCGTGATGCCCAGCCGCTTGGCGAGGCGCTCGGCGTTCTGCCCCATCGTCTCGCCGGTGGAGAACTCGGCGATCGCGGGGACTTCGGGGAGCAGGTCGGAGAAGCGCAGGCCGCGGGCGAGCCTGAGCCAACCGCCGACGCCCTTGACCTTCTGCGACGCGATCAGGCGCTTGCGCACCTGCCTCCGGTAGCGGATCGGCACGTCCGAGAACGTCTCGGCGCCCCCCACCACCGCGACGGACGCGGCCCCCGCCTCGATCGCGCGCACGCCCTCGAGCGCCGCCTGCAGCGACGACACGCACGCCGCAGTCACGGTGTAGGCGGGAGCGCGGTGAGATATGCCGCATCCGAGCTGCACCTCACGCGCCAGGTTCGTCGTCGACGGGTCCTGGAGCACCGCTCCCATCACCACCAGGTCGACCGCGGCGGGATCGAGCCTCGTGCGGTGGAGCAGCCCGGCGACGGCGATGCGGGCCAGGTCGTAGGCGCGCATGTCGGTGTAGCCGGTACCGGAACGCAGGAAGGGAATGCGGCAGGCATCGACCACCACGACGGGCGCTGGCATGCGGGGCTCCCGTTCGAATTGTAACCCCCGCCCGGGTTGGGTCGAGACGAAGGCGTGCCGGACGCACGCTCCGTCGCCTTGGCGCGCCGCTGGCAACGGAGGCGGACCGGGCCGTCGTGACGGCGTGCCCGCGGGGCTTGACGAGGGCGTGACCGCAATGTAGTTTCGATTGTCAGGACGATGAGCAATCGAGTCGTTGCCCGCTTCCCCGACGGACGAGTCCTCAAGGGCTCGGTGTCGAATTTCTCGCCCATGCGGGACCGTTTCATGATGCTCACCCAGCAGCAGAAGGTCCTCGAGATCAAGACCTCGCAGCTCAAGGCCCTGTTCTTCGTGAAGAGTCTGGTCGGGAACCCCGCGTACAACGAGCGCAAGTCGTTCGACATCTCCGCCAATCCCTTGCCCAAGGTGGTGTGCGAGTTCCACGACGGCGAGGTGCTGGTCGGGCACTCCGCCGGATACGACCCGGAACGGCTCGGCTTCTTTCTCACGCCGGTCGATCCGAAGAGCAACAACGACAAGGTCTACGTCGTGAACCGCTCGACCCGACGCGTGTTCATGCCCAACTGAGGGCTGCCCGGCCCCGGGGACAGGGCACAGGGGACAGGGGACGGGGAAAAACAAGAGCGCCGCCCGGGGGGGCGGCGCTCGACGCATGTCGTTCGAGGGCGTGAACTACCGGCGTCCGCCGCCGCGGCGGTCGCCGCCTCGCCGATCGCCGGAGGAGCGTCGCGGACCGCCCTCTCCGCGCCGCCCGCGGTCGCCGGAGCCGCGGTGCGGCCGTTCGCCGCCCTCGCCCTCGGCCTCGGCCGGTTCGCCCTCCTCGCCCTCCGGTCGCGGCGGACGGGGCAGCAGTTCCTTGCGGGACAGCTTGACGCGGTCGTTCTGGTCGATGCCGATGATCTTGACCTGGACCTTGTCCCCGAGCTTCATCACGTCGGTGACCTCTCGGGTGCGTTCCCAGGCGATCTCGGAGATGTGCAGCAGGCCGTCGCAGTTGGGCAGAATTTCGATGAACGCCCCGTACGCCTCGATGCGCCGGACCGTACCCTCGTACACCTCGCCGAGTTGCGGCTTGCGGGTCAGGCCCTCGATGATCTGGATCGCTCGGTCGGCGGCGGCGCCGTCGGCGGTGGCGATCTCGACCCGGCCGTCGTCTTCGATGTTGATCTTGGCGCCGGTCTGCTCCTGGATGGCGCGGATCGTCTTGCCGCCGGGTCCGATCACGTCGCGGATGTTGTCCGGGTGGATGTGAATGGTGACGATGCGGGGAGCGTACGCGGAGATGTCCGAGCGCGGCGTCGAGATGGTGCGCTCCATGACGTCGAGGAGGAACAGTCGCCCCTGCCTGGCCTGCTCGAGCGCCCGCTCCATGATCTCTCTCGACAGCCCCGTAATCTTGATGTCCATCTGCAGGGCGGTCACGCCGTCGCGCGTCCCGGCGACCTTGAAGTCCATGTCGCCCTCGTGGTCTTCCTGTCCGGCGATGTCGGTGAGCACTGCGAAGCGCTCGCCGTCGGAGACCAGGCCCATGGCCACGCCCGCGACCGGAGCGATGATCGGCACGCCGGCATCCATCAGCGCCAGCGTCCCGCCGCACACCGTGGCCATCGACGACGAGCCGTTCGACTCGAGGATGTCGGAGACCACCCGCAGTGTGTAGGGGAAGGCCGTCTTCTCGGGGACGATCGGCGCCAGGGCGCGGCGGGCCAGGTTGCCGTGCCCGATCTCGCGCCGGCCGGGGCCGCGCAGGAACTTGACCTCGCCGACGGAGAACGGCGGGAAGTTGTAGTGGAGCAGGAAGTGCTGTTCCTGGTCGCCCTCGAAACCCTCGATGATCTGCACGTCGTCGGAGGTGCCCAGGGTGCAGGTGACCAGCGCCTGGGTCTCACCGCGGGTGAACAGCGCCGAGCCGTGCGTGCGCGGCAGCAGACCGACGTCGCATGTGACCGGGCGGATCTGGTCGAACGCCCGTCCGTCGAGACGCTGGCCGTCGGCGAGGACGGCGCGGCGGAACTGGTCGCGGACCATCTCGCCGAGGATCGTCTTGACCCATCCGGCCCTGGCCTCCCGCTCCTCGTCGGACAGCGACGCGACGGCTTGGGCCTTGACCTCGTCGATCGCGCCGTACTGCGCCAGCTTGCCCTTGACCCGCAGCGCCTGGTCGAGAGGACCTTCGAAGCGGGCGCGGACGTCGGCCTCGAACTCGGCCGGCCAGGGAGTCGGCGGCGCGGCGATGGACCTCTTCGGTCTCCCGGCGCTCGCCTGGAGGCGGCGCTGCGCCGCGACCAGCTCCTTGATCGCCCGGTGGGCGTTGTCGATGGCGTCGAGGATCTGCGTCTCGGAGACGCCCTTGGCGCCCGCCTCGACCATCACCACGGCGTCCGCAGTCCCGGCCACGACGATGTCGAGCGTGGCCCCCCGGCGCTGTTCGTGCGTCGGGTTGAGGACGAATCGCCCGTCCACCAGCCCGACCCGGACGGCGCCGATCGGCGTGTCGAACGGGCAGTCGGAGAGCAGCAGGGCCGCCGAGGCGCCGTTGAGCGCGAGCACGTCCGGGTCGTTGGTGCCGTCGGCGGACAGCACCGAGGCGAGGACCTGGGTCTCGTGGAAGTACCCCTCCGGGAACAACGGTCGGAGCGGGCGGTCGATCAAGCGCGAGGTGAGGATCTCCTTCTCGGTCGGACGCCCCTCGCGCTTGAACCAGCCACCCGGGATTCGGCCCCCCGCGTAGGTGTACTCGCGGTAGTCGACGGTCAGGGGCAGAAAGTCGCGCCCCTCGCGCGTCGAGTTTTCGAAACAGGCGGTCGCCAGCACGAACGACTCGCCAAAACGGACCAAGCAGGCCCCGTTGGCCTGCTTGGCGAGCTTTCCGGTCTCGAACTCGAGGGCTTTGCCGTCGAGTTCGACTCTCTCTGTAACGTCCATTTTTCGTCCTTACTGCCCGGCCGGCGTCAGCGACGCAGGCCGAGCCGCTCGATCAGGGAGCGATAGCGGCCGAGGTCCTTCTGACGGAGGTACTCGAGCAGACGGCGGCGCTGCCCGACCAGCATCAGCAGCCCCCTGCGGGAGTGGTGATCCTTGGCGTGGATCTTGAAGTGCTCGGTCAGATACTCGATACGCTTCGTCAGAAGCGCCACCTGGACCTCGGGGGATCCGGTGTCGAGATCGTGGCGCCGGTACTCGGCGATGATCTGTTCCTTCGCGGTCACGTAATCCTTCTCGGTCATCTCTTTGCTCCGTCCTCCGGTGGCGTCGGAGGGAAGTGAGTCTATCACGTCCGGGCCGGGGCCTCAAGCTCCGCCAGGACCATCTTGGGGGCCAGGTGCAGGGTCCTGGCCCGGGGCATGAAGACCAGCGTCTGGCCGATGCCGGCCAGCTCGCCGGCGCGGTCGCGCACGGTCACGTGTTTGCCGGCGACGAACTCGCCCTCGACCTCGCGCACGACCACTTCCTGGCCGTGGGCGAAATGGTCGAGCGCTGCGGGGTTGAGCGTCACCTCCGGGAACGGCAGCGCCGTCTCGGAGAGCGGAACCAGGGCGTCGGGGGGCAACTCGTGCGGTCGCGTGGCGAGCTGTTCGGCGGCCACCGCCTGTTCGACCCGCCACGGCCCGATTCTCATCCGGCGCAGCGTGGCCAGGTGGCCTCCGCACTCGAGCCGCTCGCCGATGTCGTGCGCCAGCGAGCGCACGTACGTCCCGGACGAGCAGGTGACGTCGAAGCGAATTCGCTCCGGGCCGGCCAGTTCGAGCCGCAACTCGTGCAGCGTCACCCGCTTGGCCTCGAGCGGCACCTCCAGGCCGGCGCGCGCCAACTCGTAGGCTTTCTTCCCCGCCACCTTCTTGGCCGAGTACGGCGGCGGCAACTGGTCGATCTCGCCCGAGAACGCGGCGCACAGGGCCTGGAGCGTCTCGCCGGAGAGGGCGGGCACCGGCACCGGATCGCGCGTCGGGGCCCCCTCGGCGTCGTAAGTCGAGGTCGGGAAGCCGAGCCGGATCTCGCCCGCGTAGCTCTTCGGCCACGCGAGCAGGAACTGTTGCAGGCGGGTCGCCTTGCCGACACACAGCATCAGCAGGCCGGTCGCCGCGGGGTCCAGCGTCCCGGTGTGGCCGATGCGGCGTTCCTTGAGCGCGCGTCGCGCGGCCTGCACCACGTCGTGCGAGGTCGGTCCGGCGGGCTTGTCCACCAGCAGCAGCCCGTGACGGTCGTGGCTCATGCGCCCTCCATCAGCGCCTCGACCCGCGCGATCACGGCTCGCCTGGCGTCGGCGAGCGTGCCCGGAACGGTACAACCGGCGGCGTTGCGGTGCCCGCCGCCTCCGAACGCGGCCGCCACCGCCTGCACGTCGATCTCGTCGCGGGAACGCAGCGACACCCGCACGGCGCCGGGCTTGAACGCCTTGAACATGACGGCCACCTGCACGCCGTCGATCGAGCGCGGGATGTTGATCAGGTTCTCGGTGTCCTCGGGGAACGCTCCGGCGGCGTCGAGCATGGCGCTGTCGCAGCTCACCGTGGCGAGACGGCCGTCCGCGAGCAGCTCGAGCGTGGCGAGCGCCGCGGCGGTCAGGCGGACGACCCTGGCCGGAACATGCTCCCACAGCCCGTCGGCGATCCGGTGCGGCTGCGCCCCCGCCCGCACCAGACGCTCGGCCGCCGCGAACGCCCGGGGCGTGGCGTTGGAGTAGCGGAAGTCGCCGGTGTCGGTGACCAGCGCGGTGTACAGGGCGGTGGCGGTGTCGGCCGTGATCGGGACGCCCGCGCTGTCCGCCATGAGCATGACCATCTCGCCGACCGCCGGCGCCTCCTCGTCGAGGTAGTTGACCTCGCCGTAGCGCGCGTTCGCCAGGTGGTGGTCGATGTTCAGGATCGGCACGCGGTCCAGCCCGGGAAGTCCCGGCCGGTCGAGGCCCGGGCATTCGAGCAGGACCGCGAGGTCGAAGAGTTCCTCGAGCGGTTCGGGAAGCGCGGGCCGGACGAGCACCGACTCGACTCCGGGAAGGAACGCGAGGGATGAGGGATGCGGGTCGCGGTTGACGATCGTCGTCGCCACTCCCAGGTGAGCGGCGATCGCCGCCAGACCCAGCTCGGAACCGAGAGCGTCGCCGTCGGGAGCGCTGTGCGAGGTGATCACGACCCTCCTGGCGCGCGCCAGGCGATCGAGGGCCGCGCGGGGATCCCGGGTCGCCTCACTCATCGCCATCCTCCGGCTCCGAGTTCGGCGGCTCGACGTCCTGGTCGCCGGACCCGGGCGCCACGCCGATCCCGTCGAGAAGGCGCTGCACCCGGTCGGATCGTTCGTAGCCGCGGTCGCGGTGGAACTCCACATCCGGCGGGTTGTGCAGCTTCATCCTCCTGCCCATCGCCCGCCGCAGGGCGCCCTTCGCCTGCCGGAGACCGTCGGCCGCCTGCCGCACGCGCTCCTCGTCTCCGTACACCGAAAAGAAGGCCCGGGCCAGCTTGAGGTCGCCGGACAGCTCGACCGCCGAGACCACGACGCCCGCCAACCGCGGGTCCTTCATCTCGGTGAGGAGCAGCTCCGAGAGACTCTCGCGAATCGCCTCGGCCAACCGTTCCCTGCGCAATCCAGTCTGCCGCATCGGTGTCTCCTAGCGGACCTGCACGAGTTCGACCTGTTCGCCGAGGACGACACCGGAGAAACTCTGATGAACGAGGTCGAGCGCCCGGTCCACCGACGCGCGAGCCGCCGCCGCGTCCGTGGCCAGGGCGCTGATCGCCAGGCCGGCGCGCTGGTGGAGGTCCTGATGGTCGGCCTCCACCACCAGCACGGCCAGGCGGCTGCGCAGGCGCTCGACGAGCGAGCGCACGTCGTGCCGCTTGTCCTTCAGGCTGCGCGCCCCGGGGAGGTGCAGCTCGACCGTGGCGACGGCGACGAACAATGGCGACGCCTCGCTCATCCCGGGACCTCGCGCGGCTCCCCGGCCCCGGACCGTGGACCCCTGCCTCTCATCATGCTTCGCGCGCCACCTCGACGGAGCGGAACGCCTCGATGAAGTCGCCTTCCTTGATGTCCTGGTAGCGCTCGAGGCAGATGCCGCACTCGTACCCCTGCTTGACCTCCGAGACGTCGTCCTTGACGCGACGCAGCGAGGCGAGGTTGCCCTCCCACACCACTACGTGGTCGCGGACCAGACGCGCGCGCGCCGAGCGCAGGATCGACCCGTCGACGACCATGCAGCCGGCGATGGTGCCGATCTTCGACACGTGGAACACCTTGCGAACCTCGGCGCGACCGAGTTCCTCCTCGCGGAACGTCGGCTTGAGCATGCCGGCGATCGCCTTCTGCAGCTCGTCCACGAGGTGGTAAATCACGGAGTAGAGGCGCAAATCAACCCGCTCGCGGTCCGCGAGGTCCTTCGCCGAGCGCTCGGGGCGGACGTTGAATCCGATCACCACCGCCTGCGAGGCGGAGGCGAGAAGGATGTCGTTGTCCGTGATCGCGCCCACCGACGCGTGCAGGACGCTGACCCCGACCTCGGCGGTGGACAGCTTGGCGAGCGTGTCGCGCAGCACCTCGACCGAGCCCTGGGTGTCGGCCTTGAGCACGACGTTGAGGGTCCGCACCTCGTCGGTCTTGATCTTGTCCATGAGGCCTTCGAGGGTGACCTTGCGGCCGGCGGCGAGCTGTTCCTCGCGCTGCTTGGCCTGGCGGTGCCCGGCGACCTCGCGGGCACGGGCCTCGCTCTCGACCACCTGGAAGGTGTCGCCCGCCTCGGGGATGTCCTCGAAACCCATGATCTCGACCGCATCCGAGGGGATGGCCTGGCGGATCGGCTTGCGCGCGGTGTCGACCATCGCGCGCACCCGGCCGTAGGTGGCGCCGGCGAAGAAGCAGTCGCCCTGCTTGAGCGTGCCCTGCTGGACGATCACCGTCGCCACGACGCCCCGGCCGCGCTCCTTGCGCGCCTCGAGCACCGTGCCGCGCGCCATGCCCTCCTTGGTGGCCTTGAAGTCGCCCATCTCGGCGACGAGCAGCACGACCTCGAGGAGATCGTCGATGCCCTGCTTCTTCAGCGCGGAGACCTCGACCGACGGCACCTCGCCGCCCCACCCCTCGATCAACACCGACTGTTCGGCGAGTTCGCGCTTGACCCGGTCGGTGTTGGCGTTGGGCTTGTCGATCTTGTTGATCGCCACGACCAGCGGCACCTTCGCGGCGCGCGCGTGGTTGATCGCCTCGACGGTCTGCGGCATCACGCCGTCGTCGGCGGCGACCACCAGGATCACCAGGTCGGTGACCTTGGCTCCGCGGGCGCGCATCTGCGTGAACGCCTCGTGGCCGGGCGTGTCGATGAACACCACCGGCTTGCCGTTGTGCATCGCACGCGAAGCGCCGATGTGTTGTGTGATGCCGCCGGCCTCGCCTTCGGCCACCCGCGTCGAGCGGATCGCGTCGAGCAGCGAGGTCTTGCCGTGGTCGACGTGGCCCATGACCGTGACGACCGGAGGTCTCGGCTCGGGCTTGCCGACCGTCTCCTCGCCCTCCTCCTGGAGGTCGATTTCCTCCTCGAACGACACGACCATCGCCTCGACGCCCAGCTCCTCGCACACCATTTCGGCGAGCTCCTGGGGCAGGGCCTGGTTGGCCGTGACGAACACCTTCTTGGAGATCAGATACGCCATGAGGTCCTTGACCAGCACGTTGAGCTTTTCGGCCAGTTCTCGGACAGTGACCGCCTCGGAGAGGTAGATCGGGCCAGCCGGCTTGTTCCCGTCGCGGAACTCGACGGTGACGGCGCGGGCCGCGGCGGGCTCGCCGCGCTCCCGGCGCGTGCGGTGCATCCTGCCCCGCGTGGCGGCGACCGGCGCGGGAGTGGTGGGGGTCGCGGTCTCGGCCTTGGCGCGGACCTTCGACTCCTCGAACTTGGCGAGCAGGTCGCGGATCTCGTCCGCGTCCGCCGCCGACTTCGCCTTGCGCGTGCCCCTGGTCTTGGCCGGCACGGTCTTGTCGGCCGGCTTCGCCGCCGCCGCCGCCGCCGCGGTCTTCTGCGCCAGGATCCGCTGGCGGATCTCGTCGTCGCTCAGTTCGCGCAGCTGCGACTCGAGCGGCGTGCGCGCGCCTTTCCTGGCCGGCGCCTTCGCCGGTTCGGCGGGTGGCGGAGCAGCCGGCGGCGTGGTGGTCTCCGC
>JBFMCD010000087.1:0-20330 GCA_040754885.1 Acidobacteriota bacterium | reverse complement strand
TTCCCCCTCCCGTCCCCCTCGCACATACGCTCACGACGGCGGCAGCAGGCCAGATCTCAGCCCCTACGGACGGTTTAAGCGGACCTCGAATCCGCCTAACCGCTCTCGCCCTGGCCGACTCCATGAGGTGCATAATGATGGGCCAAAGGACCTTCGGAGAGCCCCATGGGTGAACGTTCCGTCGGCAAACAACGACTCCGACTCTCGGTTTGCCATTTTCCCTTAGTCCGTCTAGTCCGCGGCTGTTGGACAGAGGAATGATGGCTCCGGTCGAAGACGCAACGCGAGAAGAGAATCAACACTTCGAGGACGAGGTGAGGCGGATTGCCCGGCAGCTCTGGCCTGCTGCGCAGTTTGCCGGTGCAGTGGTTCACGACGGTCGTGAGCACGACGGTGTCTTTGAGACGGACGAGTGCTTCAACGCACTTGAGGCGACAACGTCCCGGCGAAAGGAGAAGGCGCAGACCGACGTGAACAAGCTCGTCCATTTGGCTCAGAAGCTACAGCGAAAGACAGCGACAAAGGCAGTACGCTGCTGGTTCATCACGCGAGATGAGCCAACCGCTGAACAGCGGAAGGTGGTCGACAAACACCGCCCGCTCGTCACTGCTCTCTCATTCTCCCAGTTCCAGTCTCTCCTAGTCGACGCGAGAGCCTATCTCACGGCCCGCGACAACTACTACTTCGGTAGCGTCCGAGATCCGGCCACAGGTGCGAAGGCGCCATCCGTCGGGTTCATCGATGTGATGCTGTCCCACCTCGCGAGCGACGCGGTGGCCACGCCCAGCGAGCTTGTTGCCGGAATGCAGGAAGGGAAGCGACTCGTCGTTCTAGGTGACTATGGC
Organism: Acidobacteriota bacterium; assembly: GCA_040754885.1. GTDB lineage: Bacteria > Acidobacteriota > Thermoanaerobaculia > Thermoanaerobaculales > Thermoanaerobaculaceae > JBFMCD01. Next base: position 19,485 of record JBFMCD010000087.1, on the reverse strand, counting down.
GCAGGTAAGAGCATGACCTTGCGCCATCTCTACCATCAGCTCCGGAAAGCGTATCTCAAGGGTTCGACACCGCTATTCCCAGTCTTCGTCAATCTCCGCGATCACTACGGTCAGACCGATCCGGCGGAACTCTTGGAGCGGCACGCCCGCATTATCGGTTTCCCTAATCCTTGGCATCTCGTTAGGGCGTGGAGAGCTGGCTACGTACATCTGTTGCTGGATGGCTTCGATGAAATCACAACCCTGAACATTCAGGGCCTCTGGACGAAGCTCAGAGACATTCGCTACAGGGCGATGGAAGCTGTTCGCCGCCTCGCACGGGATCACCCGGTGACGGCAGGGCTAGCGATTGCAGGCCGCGCACACTTCTTCGATAGCGCGAACGAGCGACGTAATGCCCTCGCGTTGTCGGGAGACGTTTTTGAGTTCTCACTCAACGAGTTCAGCGACGAGCAGGTAGCCGATTACCTGAAGAAGAGTGGTCTCAGCGGCGTAGTCCCGCCTTGGTTGCCATCGCGCCCCCTTCTAGTTGCGTACCTCGCCTCACGAGGCCTTCTTCCGGACCTGCTTGCCGACGAGAACGGTGAGCCTGCTTCGGGATGGGACGTTCTACTAGACAAGATTGCGTCCCGCGAATCCCAGATTGAAGCAGGAATCGACGGTGGCACTGTTCGCAGAATCCTGGAGCGCCTCTCCACCAAGGCTCGTACTGTCGCCGGAGGCTTGGGGCCACTAACCCCTGACGCCTTGATTGCAGCCTTCCGCGAGATCTGCGGGTATGGGCCGGACGAAAGAGGAATGGTCCTCCTTCAGAGGCTCCCGGGGTTGGGGGTGGACCGGGACGAAGAGGGCACCCGTGTGTTCATCGATGAGGACTTCGCAGAGGCCTGCCGCGCAGGTGACCTCGTTCAGTTCATCAATTCGCCATATGAATTCGAGTCTGACATACTTGGCGCGCTTGAGTGCGCAACCGGCTCATTGGGGATTGCCGTTGCAGCACGTCGCTGCGAAATCCAGCGCTTCTCGGCAGGAAAGGTCAACGCTGCCATCCGGCGCGCGCGTGAAGTGTCGCCCGGGAACTTTGCCGCAGACCTTGCTCGAGTAGCCATCGAGTGCGGCCATTCACTTGAAGACCCGCTTCATGTCCGCGGTGTCTTCATCCCCGATCTCGAGTTCACCGCGCATACGGGAAATGCTAGCCAGCTTGCTTTTCAAGACTGCTTCTTCAGCAGAATCGGCATCGATTCGGATATTGATGCCAACGCCCTTCCGAAGTTCAAAGGCTGCTTCATCGATGAGGTGGACGGTAGGATTTCCCGCGAGGATCTCCCGGCCGCTTCCTTTGACTCGGACTGCATCATTGAGTCTTTCGCGACGCCAGCGGCCACAACCGCCGCAGTACTCTCGCTGGGCTTGCCACTCGGCACGCGCGTTGTCCTGACAATACTAAAGAAACTCTACCAGCGGCGTGGTGCCGGCAGAAAGGAGAATGCGCTGTTCCGCGGCCTCGACCATCGCGCGCGCCGACTAGTACCAGCCGCCCTCGGTCTCATCCAACACGAAGGCTTGGCAGTCCCGTGTAAACGAGGAGAGGACACCATTTGGCTCCCTGATCGTAGTGCCATGCGTCGCGTCGGAAAGGTCATTGCCGCTCCCACATCGTACGACGACCCGCTGCTTCGAGCAGCTGCGGACTTGGATTAGGCTTGCCGATGTGCCCGCCGTCTAACCCGGCGCTGCAGCCCACGCGGCCCACCGTCGCGCTCTCGCTGCGTGGCGGGGCCCATAGGTACCGTCTAGGGCATTGTGTCATCCAGGTCCACCGCATTGGACGACGACTTGCGGCGCGCCCCAGGCTTGGTTCTCACGAGGCGCGAGTCAACGTGCAATCCCACCATGTACGATGATCTTACGCGATACTGATTTGCGGGCGCTCGGATTCCTGGAGGCCTAGATGAAGGACCAACGACTCCTGATCGGCGACATAGTGAAGCACATCGACGACGCCACCCTCGGGATCCTCAATGTTCCTGAGTTCCAACGACGGTATGTCTGGCGCCCATCGAAAGTCGCTGCTCTGGTCGATTCGCTCTGGCGGGGATACCCAATTGGGACACTCCTACTCTGGGAATCTGCCTACGACTCCCCGCGCACCGCGCTTGGCACCCAGGGTCGGAAGCTCTGGATCGTAGACGGCCAACAACGCATTACATCCCTGGCGCTTCTTTTCGGTAAGAAACCCTATTGGTGGTCCGACGCAGCCCGCTGGAACAGCCTCTACGAGCGTTACGACGTACTCGTTGACCTCACAAAAGCAAACCCGGACCTGGAATTCAGCCTCGCGAACCCTGTCCGCCGAAAGTCGGCGCAGTGGGTCTCGGTCCGAAGCATACTCAACTCTTCGAGCCTCTCCGAACTCGCACTGGCCATTGCGGAGCAGCTCGGCGACCCGGGCCGATTCCCAGAAGTCCATGAGAAGCTCCAGTCCGTCCGGAAGATCGAGGCCGTCCCGCTTTACGAGATCATCGTCGACCACGAACTTGAAGATGTGGCGGAGATCTTCGGCCGCCTGAACACTGCCGGTACCAAGATCCGTGAGAGTGATATCGTCGTCGCCCTGGTCGCGGCCAAGCAACGGGGTTGGATTCGCCAGAAGTTCGACCCCTTCCTCAGGGACCTGGAGTTGAAGGGTTTCGAGTTTGACCCTGGCCTAGTCGTAAGGAGCCTAGCCATTATTGGACACGGCACCGCGAGACTCCGAGATATCCCCTCGGGTTTCTGGGAGTCCTCGAACGACTTTGACGATCACTGGCGAAACACCAAGGAGGCCATCTCCTCGGTCGTGAAGAACCTTATGGATTTCGGGGTTCTCTCCAGCGACCTTTTGCCGTCACTCAACGCGCTCATTCCAGTGTTTGTCTTGCGAGTGACCTTCCCACAGGAGTTCGATTTCAAGAAGGCACTTCACTGGATGCTGCTTGCCACGCGAGACGGGCGGTACAGCGGATCCGCCCTGACGGCACTTGATCAGGACACCCGACTAATTAAGGCGCAAGCATCGTTCGCCTCGGCCATCGCTCAGCTAACAGCGCGTCTGTCTGCCCAGGCGACATTCACGCCTGATGATTTTCGCGAGGAGTATGCAGACAAGTTCCTACGCCTGATCCTCTACCTGACGGCCTTCTCGCGCGGCGCGAAGGACTGGGTCAATCAGGATCTCCGGATTGGCTTCGACAGGGAGGACAACGAACTCAACGAGGGGTTCAAGCCTGAATGGCATCACGTCTTCCCCAGGAAAGTCCTCAAAGAGAAGTACCCAGAAGAGGCAATGGACGCCCTCGCGAACATCGTCGTGCTCAACGAGAAAGCAAACCGCTCATTCAGCGCAAAACTCCCATCGCAATATCTCACCGACCATGCCGTATCGAACGAGAGGCTACAAGAACAGGCAGTCCCGCCACCCGCGACGCTGGTCCTCGATCGCTACGACGAGTTTCTTGATGTCAGGGCCAGAGAACTTGCGGCACGCGCTACGAAGTTCATGGAGGAGTTAGCTGGCTGAGCTGCCGAAGCAGACGCTGAAGCTGCCACGGCCCTCGGGCTGCATGCTTCGCGGGCATGCCCGCGGTGAAGATCGTGCCGTGCGAAGGTCCTGGCCTTCGTCCGCCGTGCAGCTTTGCGCCGGCGTTATGCGACCCGCCCGAGCGTAGTGACCTTCGTGGAAATGATCATCAGCCTCGTCCTGGGAATCGCGGCTACTGTAGTGCTCCCCTCACGTCAAGTCACCAGGGTTGATTGTTGGGAGCGGCGCACGGTCCACGGACCACGGTCCACGCCTTTTCTCTTCGTTGCGGGCAACGGGCAACGGCCGTTTCAGACTTCGACCGGCAGGTCCTTGTTCGTCCCGTACTTGTCCCACTCCTCCTCGTAAGAGAGCGAGGACATGTCCTTCATGCGGTCGACGAAGAGGACGCCGTCGAGGTGGTCGTACTCGTGCTGGATGACGCGGGCGTGGAACCCCTCGGCCTCGAACTCGAGCGTGGCGCCGTCCACGTCGAGCGCCTCGACGCGCAGGCGCGGGTAGCGCGGCACCAGGCCGCGCAGGCCGGGGATGGACAGGCACCCTTCCCAGCCCAGTTCGATCGGCTCGCCGTCGAAGACCAGGCGCGGGTTGATCACGACGCGCGCCGGCACGAGGTGCTCGTCGCCGTCGCCGGGCAGGTAGTAGGCGAAGGCGCGCAGCGGCACGGCGACCTGCGGCGCGGCGAGACCGACGCCGGAGTCCTCGAACATGGTGCGCACGAGGTCGCGGCCGAGGTCGCGCAGGAAGCGGGTGCCGAGGCGGTCGCGGCCGACGTCCTCGGCGACCCGGCGCAGGACGGGGTGGCCCATGCGGATGATGGGCCGCAGCTTGCCGTCCAACGAGCGGCCGAACTTCAGCACCGACTCACTCCGCGGAGAACGAGTGGCCGCAGCCGCACGAGCGGGTCGCGTTGGGGTTGTCGACGACGAACCCCGAGCCGCGGAAGTCCTCGACGAAGTCCACCTTCGCGCCGGTCAGGTACTGCGCGGACATCGGGTCGACCAGGACCTGGACGCCCTCGGCCTCGACCACGGTGTCGCCGTCCTGCTTGTCGTCGAAGGTGAAACCGTATTGAAAACCGGAGCAGCCGCCTCCCTGGATGTAGATGCGCAGGTTCTTGCCCTGCGCCTCGGGCATCTGCTCGGCGAACGAACGGACCTTGTCGGCAGCCTTGCTGGTCATCGTCAACATACGTTCTCTCCCGGGGCGAAGATACTCCCCAAACGCCCACAACTCTTCCGCGGGCGGCTTATTCCCCCTGCTCGGCGAGCCAGCGCTCGGCCTCGATGGCGGCCATGCACCCGGAGCCGGCGGCGGTCACGGCCTGGCGGTAGACGTGATCCTGGACGTCGCCGCAGGCGAACACCCCCTCGACAGAGGTGCGCGTCGAGCCCGGCCGGGTCACCAGGTAGCCGGTCTCGTCCATCTCCAGTTTGCCCTCGAACACGGCGGTGTTGGGCTGGTGGCCGATGGCCATGAACACGCCCTGGGCGGAAACCGTGCGCTTCGCGCCGGTGCGCGTGTCCTCGAGGACCACCGCCTCGACCCCCTTCTCGCGCGTGCCGACGATGTCGGCGACGGTCGAGAACCACTCGAAGGCGATCTTCGGGTTGGACATCGCGCGCTGCTGCATGATCCGCGAGGCGCGCAGCTCGCCGCGCCGGTGCACCACCGTGACCCGGGAGGCGAAGCGGGTGAGGAACGTCGCCTCCTCCATCGCGGTGTCGCCGCCGCCGACCACGATCAGCGCCTTGTCCTTGAAGAAGAAGCCGTCGCAGGTCGCGCACGCCGAGACGCCGAACCCCATCAGCTCCTTCTCGGCGGGCAGGCCGAGCAGCTTGGCCGAGGCGCCGGTGGCGACGATCAGGGCGTCGGCGGTGATCGTGCCGTGCTCGGCGGTGGCGACTGTGAACGGGCGCCCGGACAGGTCCACGGAGCCGGCGCTGTCGAACACGGTTTCGGTGCCGAAACGCGCCACCTGGGCGCGCATCCGCTCCATCAGCTCGGGGCCCTGGATCCCCTCCGGGAAGCCGGGGAAGTTCTCCACCTCGGTGGTGATGGTGAGCTGGCCGCCGGGCTGGTGGCCGTCGATCACGAGGGGACCGAGCTCGGCGCGAGCGGTGTACAGGGCGGCGGTCAGGCCGGCCGGACCCGAGCCCAGGATGACGACCCGGTAGTGGCTCTTCTTCATCGCATGCTCCTCTCGCGGGCGGGGGGGTCCGCCGGGCGCCTCACGGCGTTGCGGATTCTACCAGCGGGACGAGTTCCCGGCGGCGGGCGCGGAAGCGGGCGACGTGACCGACGCCCGCGGCGCGCAGCGTCGCGAGCAGGTCGGGGAAGGCGAAGCCGACTTCGGCCGGCGCGTGGGCGTCGGAGGAGAGGACGAACGGCACGCCCGCGGCGGCCAGCGCGCGGATCAGCTCGGGCGACGGGTAGTCCTCGCCGACCGGTTTGCGCCGCCCGGCCGAGGACAGCTCCACCGCGCACCCCGAGGCGGCGACCGCCGCCACGACCTCGTCGCGCAGGCCGCCGAACGGCGCGCTCGACCTGAAGCCGAACTTCTTCGGCAGGTCGAGGTGGGAGAGGACGTCGAACAGGCCGGAGCGCGCCGCCGCGATCGCCTCGCGCGCGTAGCCGGCCCACACCCTGTCCACCTCGTCCTGCCCTTCGCGGTAACGCGGCAGCGAGGAAGGCGCGTCCACCCACCAGCCGTCGAGCCAGTGGATCGAGCCGAGCACGACGTCGAACGGGTAGGCGTCGAGAAGCCCGACCAGGGCGGCCTCGTGACCGGCGACCCAGTCGGCCTCGATGCCGAGCAGCACCTCGATCCGGCCGGCGAAGCGCTCCTTGAGCGCCAGCACCGCCTCGACGTAGCGGGGCAGCTCGTCGAGGGACATCGCCAGCGACGGATCCCGCCGCTCGGGGGGCAGCCAGTACAGCGGCAGGTGGTCGGTGACGGCGATCGCCGACAGACCCGCGGCGATCGCCGCCTCGACATACGCCTCGTCGGCGCCGCCGGCGTGCCCGCAGCGCGCGGTGTGGGTGTGTGTGTCGCAGAGAAGACGCGGCGGCTGCGCGGGTTCGACCATGAGCGGAGAGGATAGCGCGGCCGACAGGCACGAAGCGTGGGTCGTGGGCCGTGAGCGGTGGGCGGCACGAAGCGGCCCGTGTCCGCCGTTGCGGACCACGGCTCACGGTCCACGGCGCACGTCTCTCGTTCTGGTCGTGGTGCTAGTCCAGCAGTTCGGCCAGGATCGCCTCGGCGGCGGCGGCCGGGTCGGGCGCCGCCGTGATCGGTCGGCCGACGACGATGTACGTCGCGCCCGCGGCGACCGCGTCGCGCGGCGTGGCGACGCGCTTCTGGTCGCCGACGTCGCCGCCCGCCGGACGGATCCCGGGCGTGAGCAGGACGAACTCCGGGCCGAGGCGGGCGCGCAGCGCCGCGGTCTCGCGCGGCGAGCAGACGACGCCGTCGCATCCGGCCGCGCGCGCCAGCTCCGCCCACGAGGCGACGCGCGCCGCGGCGCCGCCGGGGATGCCCAGCTCGTCGAGCGCGGCGTCGTCGAGGCTGGTCAGGACGGTGACGGCGAGCACGAGCGGGCGCGCCGCGCCCTCCGGGGTCCCCGCCGCCGCGCCGCGCGCGGCGGCCTCGAGCATCGCCCGGCCGCCTCCCGCGTGGGTGGTCATCACGGCCACTCCGAGCCGCGCCAGGTTGCGGGCGGCGCGCTCGACGGTGTTCGGGATGTCGTGCAGCTTGAGGTCGAGGAACACCGGCACGCCGAGCGCGCGCACCTCCCCGACCAGCGCCGGGCCGTGGGCGGTGAACGCCTCGAGGCCGACCTTGAACATCCCGACCCGCCCGGAGAGGTCGCGCGCCAGGGCGAGGATCGCGGCCCGGTCGGAGGTGTCGAGGGCGACCACCAGCCGCCGCACGGCGTCCTCGCGGCGCGCGCTCATCGCAGCGCCCCGACCAGTTCGGAGACCGCGGCGACGCCGTGCCCGGCGCAGAACGTCTCGATCTCGGCGAGCACGCGCAGCGGCGCCGAGGGGTCGCGGAAAATGGCGGTGCCGATCTGCACGGCGCTGGCGCCGGCGAGCAGGAACTCGATCGCGTCGCGGCCGGTCTCGACGCCGCCGATGCCGACCAGCGGTACGGTCGGCAGCGCCCGGTGCACCTCCCAGACCATGCGCAGGGCGACCGGCTTGATCGCCGGCCCGGACAACCCGCCGCAGCGCGTGGCCAGCACCGGCGCGCGCCGCTCGGCGTCGATCGCCATGGCGCGGATGGTGTTGATCAGGGTGAGCGCGTCGGCGCCGCCGTCCACCGCCGCCCGCGCCGCGCCGATCAGGTCCGGCGCGTTGGGCGAGAGTTTGACCCACAGCCGGCGCGAGGTCGAAGCGCGACAGCGCGCGGTCAGATCGCGCAGCAGTTCGGGATCGTGGCCGAACTCCATGCCGCCGGCGGTGACGTTCGGGCACGACACGTTCAACTCGTAGGCGGCGATCCCCTCCTCGCGCTCGCACCGGCCGATCACCTCGAGGTAGGCGTCCATCGTCTCGCCGAAGACGTTGACCGCGACGGTCACGCCGCGCGGCCGCAGGCGCGGCAGGACCTCGGCGCAGAATGCCTCGACGCCGATGTTCTGCAGGCCGATGGCGTTGATCATCCCGGCGGCGGTCTCGACGATGCGCGGCGTGGGGTTGCCGACGCGCGGCTTCGGCGACAGGCCCTTGGTGACGATCGCCCCGAGCCGCTCGGGCGGGCAGAACTCGTCGAGGTCGAGCCCGTAGCCGAACGTGCCGGAGGCCGCCATCACCGGGTTGGCGAGGTGCAGGTCGCCGACGCGGCTGGCCAGGGAGACGCTCATTTCCACCAGTCCTCGGCGAGCGCAGAAGCCGGGAACACCGGTCCCTCCTTGCACGTCGGCGCGTAGTGGCCGTCGGCCACCTTGACCACGCAGCCGAGGCAGACGCCGACGCCGCACGCCATCGGCTCCTCGAGCGACAGTTCGGCCTCGAAGCCGGCGCCCTTCGCCACCTCGGCGAGCGCGGCGAGCATCGGCGTCGGGCCGCAGCCCAGGGCGCGGCAGTAGCGGCGCCCCGCGGCGATCCGCCGGGCCAGCGCCGCGGTGACGAACCCGGCCTCGCCGCGGCTGCCGTCGTCGGTGGCGAGCACGAACTCGCCGTCCACGACGTCGACCGCCGCGCGGCACCTCCCGACCTCGAGCAGCTCGCCCGCGCCGGCCGCGCCGATGTAGAGGTCGAACGGCACGCCGCGCGCGGCCAACTCCTCGGCGGCGAACAGCACCGGCGGCAGGCCGATCCCGCCCGCCACCAGCGCCAGGCGCCGGTCGCCCTCCGCGGCCAGCGTGAAGGTGTTGCCGAGCGGGGCGAGCAGGCGCAGTTCGGTGTCCTCGGGCAGCCGGCGAAGGGCGGAGGTGCCCTTGCCCACCTCCTTGATCATCATCTCGATGCGGCACCCCGCGCCGTGCGGGCGGATACCGGAGAGGGAGAACGCCCGGCGCAGGAGCGGGTCGTAGCCGGAGCCGCAACTGAGCATGCCGAACTGGCCGGGGGCGGCGGAGATCGTCTCCTCGGCGGCGAGTTCGAGTCGGAAACAGGTCGGGGAAAGGTCCGTCCGGGCGATCAGCCGGACGGGGAGGTCACGGCGCGCTATCATGCGCCCGCCATTATGCGTCATCTGCGGCGGCTTGGCCACTGTCTCGCGGCGGCAGCGCTGTTCGGCGCCGCCGTCGCTCCGTTGCAACTACTGCTCTGGCCGGAAATCTCTCTGCCCCCCGGCAAGGTCCTGCTCGCGCTGCTCGCCTGGGCGGGTTGGGGCGCGCTGTGGTTCGGGCTGGTTGCGTTCATCGTCGTCGAGGCCTCCTCGTTGGGCGTGCGCACCCTGGCGGTGCGCCGGGGACTGGCGGCAGGGCTGTGGCGCTGGCTGGTGTTCTCCTTCACCCTCGCCGCGGCGCTGTCGGCGTGGTTCAACCACCGCCTGACCCGGGAGACGTTGCTCCCGGGGCGCAGGGACGCCCTCGCCGTCGCGGCGATCGTCCTCGGCCTGACCGCCATCGCATTCCTCGCCATGGGCATGGCCGACTGGCCGCGGCGTTTCGCCGCTCCGTTGATCGTCGGGCTTCCGGTCGCGGCCGTCGTGGCGGTGTGGCTGGTGTGGGGCACCGCGCCCGTGACGACGCAGGTCGCGGCGGCGGGCGAGTTGCCCCGCTACAGCGCCGGCCGCCGGGTGTTGCTGGTCTCCTGGGAAGGGGCCGACCTGCCGTGGATCCTCCCGGCCATAGACCGCGGCGACATGCCGTTCCTCAAGGAGCGGCGCGACGCCGGGGCCTGGGGCCAGCTCCGCACCCTGCGCCCGCACACCCGCCAGTCCGCGCTCGCGACGCTCGCCACCGGCTGCTCCCCGGCGATCCACGGCGTCGTCGGCCGGCGCGCCTACCGGCTGCGCTGGCTGTCCGACACGCCGGTGTCGCTCCTGCTCCGCGGCCCCTGGCCGCTGCCCCACCACCTGCCGTGGCGCGCGAGAGAGCGGGCCGCCGTCCCGCCGCCGCGGCGGGCGGAACTGTGGGAGATCCTCGAACACTCCGGCCTGACCACCGGCCTGGTCGGGTGGCCCGGCGTGGTCGGCGCGCGGTGGCAGGTGCCGGCGCCGCTCGCCTCCGACGCCATCCCGTTCTCCGCACTCGACTCGGAGCTGCGCGACCTTCTCCAGTCGGCGTTCATCAGGCGGCCGGAGCTGGCGGCGCGCACGCGCAGCGCCTTCTCCGTGGCCGCGGAGACCGTCGCCGCGGCCGCGATCCGACACGCCAACGAGCCGGTCGACGCGATGGTCATCGACTCCGACCTGCCGGCCAGGCTGCGGCCGTTGTGGACGACGGGAAGCGGTGAGACGAGCGAGGAGGAGGTGCTGCGCCAGGCGATGCGGCTGCTCGACGAGCAACTGCGCACGCTGTGGTCGGTGATGGGCCGGGAGGAGACGCTGCTCGTCGTGGTCTCGCCGTACGGCATGGCGGCGCCGTCGGCGGCGCGCCGACTGCAGAGCATGATCGGCGGCCGGCGCCTTTACCCGGTATCGGCGGTGGACTCGCCGGACGGCTTCATCCTGCTCTCCGGTCCGGGGATCAAGCCGGGCACGAGGCTGCGCGGCGGCAAGCTCGCCGACGTCGTGCCGACGATCCTCTACCTGCTCGACCTGCCGGTCGGCAGCGACATGGCCGGGCGGGTCCTCCTCGAGGCGGTCACCGACGAGCGCGCGGCCTCGACGCCGCTCCGCGTCGTCCCGAGTTACCCGGCGGAGGCACTCCGTCCCTGAGGCTCGAAGGCGCTACCCCGGGACGAGCGCCCGTATCGCGCCCAGGCCGATCACGCCGAGCGAGACGAACAGCGCGAGGTTGGCCAGCGTCGCCACCCAGCCGAGGACGAGGAACAACCCGTCCTCCTCGAGGACGCCGACCGCGAGCAGGACGATGGCCGCGGCCGGCGGGGCGTTGGTTCCGGGCGGCAGGGGCAGGGCGAGCAGCGAGGCGCAGACGACGATCAACCCCCCGGCCAGGCGGTGGGCGAGCGGATGGGTGCTCAGTCCGGCCCAGCGGGGACGGCTGATCCTCTCGATCGGGCGCAGCACCTTCTCGGCCGCCGTGAGCAGCCTGGCGAACGACGCGGCCGGGACCTTGCGGGCGGCCAGCCGCATGGGCAGCCACGGACGGCGCGCCAGCAGCATCGCGGCGCCGGAGAGCCCGACGACGGCGCCCAGAACCGTGGAAAGACCGGGGACGCCGAGCGGGACGATGAAGATGATCGAGAACATCAGCGCGACCATGGCGTGGCCGCGATCGTGGAGCAGATCGACGATCCCGGAGAACGTCGGCGTCCCGGAGGAGAGGTAGGCGACGATCGCACGCAGCGTCGCGGTCATGCGCCGCGGCGCTTCTTCCGGAACAGCTGTCGCGTCACGTGGCATCGTGGAGGATCCGCCCTTCGCCCCCGCTCACAACCCGCGCGACCCGCTCGCGCTTCCCTCCCCGCCCGTATCCGCGCCCCGGCCGCGCGCGAGCGAGGCGGCGACGCCGGCGAGACACACGACGGCGAGGACGACGAACGCCAGCCTGAGCGCGCGCAGGAGGGCAGGCGCGGTCGAGGCGTCCAGACCCGCCCGCCCCATCACCGCTCCGAAGAGGAGCGCCACCGTGGCCATGGAGAGCGCCTGGCCGACCAGACGGGCGGTGCCGAGGATCGCCGAGGCCACGCCGTAGTCGCGCCGCTCGACCGCCGCCATGACCGCGTTGCTGTTCGGCGAGGAGAACAGGGCGAACCCCGTGCCGAGGACGGCCAGTGCGGCGATCACCGCCGGCAGCGGCGTCGCGGCGCCGAGCAGGGCGAGCGCGGCGAGCGCCGCCGTGATCAGCGCCATCCCGGAGGAGGCCACGAGGCGCGGCGCGACCCGGTCCGACAGCCGGCCGGCGAACGGCGAGAGGAGCGCCATGAGCACGGGCTGGGCGAGCAGGACCAGGCCGGCGCTGTGCGGCGGCAGGCCGCGCACCACCTGCAGGTAGAGGGAGAGCAGGAAGGTCACCGCGAACGTCGCGCTGTAGTTGGCGAGCGCGGCGAGGTTCGAGAAGGCGAACGCCGGGTTGCGAAACAGGTCGAGTTTGAGCAGCGGCGCCGCGGACCTCGCCTGCAGCGCCACGAAGCCGACCAGACCGGCCAGGCCGCCGCTCGCCACCCAGCGCGCGGCGGGCGACGACGACAGCGTCCCCAGGCCGGTCATCAGCGCGGCGAGGCTCGCCGCGTACAGACCGGCCGCGCCGTGATCGAAGCGCCGCTCGCGGCCGGGGGCGGGGTCGCGGCCGACGCCAGCGGCCATCGCCGCGGCGCCGAGCAGGGCCAGCGCGGCGTTGACGAAGAACACCGCGCGCCAGCCCAGCCCGGCGGTGATCGCGCCGCCCAGCGGAGGTCCGAGCGACAACCCGACGTACACCGCCGCGGTCGAGATCCCCAGCACCCGGCCGCGCTGGCCGGGGGGGAACGCCTCGACCAGGATCGCCATGCCGGTGGCGAACGCCATCGCCGCCGAGATTCCCTGCAGCGTCCGCATCGCGATGAGCAGGGGAACGCCGGAGGCGATGCCGCAGGCGAAGGTGAACACGGCCTGTAGGCACGAGCCGAGCAGGAACAGCCTGCGCCTCCCGACCTGGTCGGCGAGGCGGCCGAAGGGCAGGAGAAGCGCCGCCGAGGCGACGAGATACACGGTGACGATCCAGTTCAGCTCCAGCGCCGAGGCGCCCAGATCGGCGCCGATCGAGGGGATCGCCAGGTTGAGCGAACTGCCCATGAACGGCGTCAGGAACGCCGAGAGCGAGACCACCGCGAGCAGCGTCGTCCGCTCCCTCTCGCCGCGATGTCCTGCGCCGTCCATCCGCGGAGTGTAGCGGCCCCCGTCCGGGCGAAGGCGGGCGGGACGGCATTCGAGCTACTATCCGGCGACTCTCTGGAGGTCCCACGTGAGCGTGCGCAGGCCCATGGTCGTCCTCGTCACCGGTTGCTCCTCCGGGATCGGCCGGGCCCTGGCGCGGGAGCTGGCTCGGCGCGGCCATCGCGTGTTTGCGACGGCGCGCCGCATCGAGGCGATCGCCGAGCTCGCGCCCGCCGGGATCGCCGCGCTCACCCTCGACGTGACCGACGCGGAGGCGGTGCGCGCCGCGGTCGCGACGGTGGTGGAGCAGACGGGCAGAATCGACCTCGTCGTCAGCAACGCCGGCCACGGCCTGATGGGGCCGGCGGCGGAACTCGACCCGGCCGCGGTGCGGGAGCAGTTCGACGTGAACGTCGTCGCCACCGTGGCGCTGGCGCGCGAAGCCGTGCCGCACATGGTCCGGCAGGGCGGCGGACGGATCGTGACGGTCGGCAGCGTGTCGGGGATCATGACCACGCCGTTCGCCGGCGCCTACTGCGCGTCGAAGGCGGCACTCCACGCGCTGACCGACGCGCTGCGCATGGAACTGGCCCCGTTCGGCATCGAGGTCATCTCGCTCCAGCCCGGCGGCGTGGTGTCGAGGTTCGGTGCGACCGCCTCGGGACGACTGGCCGACAACCGGCCAGTCTCGTCCCTGTACGCCCCGATCTCGGGCTTCGTCGAGCGGCGGGCCGACGAGGGGCAGCGCGGCGCCATGGACACCGAAGTCTTCGCCCGACGCGTCGTCGATCTGATCACCCGGCCCCGTCCGCCGCGGCGCATCCGCCTGGGCATCCACTCGCGCCGCCTGCCGCTGCTCGCGTGGCTCCTGCCGGGGAAGACGCTCGACCGCATCCTGTCGAAGCGCTACGGCCTCGACCGCCTGCGCCCCGCTCGCGGGTGAGGCCTCGCCCCGGCCGTCAGCGCGCGGAAGCGAGGAGCGCCGCCGCGTGCTCGACGGCCGCGGCGTACGCCTCGATCGCCCGCGCCGTCACGACCACTCCGGGATCGACCTCCGCGAAGCGGCGCTGCTCGAGCGCCTCGCGCGGCACCGGCAGCGTGCGCACGCCGTAGCCGGCGTACACCCCCGGGGCAAGGACGAAGTGCCGGTACCAGGGGCGGCCGGGGAGGCCCTCGGGACGGGTGAAGGCGCGCTCCGCCGCCATCAACCGCCGGTCGAGGGCGGCCGCCGCCTCCGACGCCGGCGTGGCGCCCGACGCGCGGGCCGTGCGCCACGCCTCGACCGCCGCGTCGAGACGCTCGAGGGCGTTGTGCAGGGGTGCGAAGTTGAAGTGCGGCACCTCGTCGAGCCGGCCCGGAGGGACGTACGCGCTCGCCGGGTCCGCGGCGATCAGGTACGTGCCCTCCGCGACGCGGCGGTTGTGCTCCGCCGTTTCCTCGCGCATCCGCGCCGCCGCCGACTCGATCTCCCCGACCCACCTGCGCAGCGATTCCGCCACCGGCGCGAAGTCGAACGGCAGGACGTCGGCGGAGGCGAGGCGCATCGTCATCCGCCCCGCCACTTTGGCGAGCGTCACGCCGTAGGCGAACTCGGGGTCGACGAAGCGCGTGAAGTGGTCGAACGAGTCGTAGTTCGAGTGGTACTGACCGTACTGGCCCTCGCCGCCGATCCCGAGGTCCAGGCACGCGACGCCGAGGTGGTGGAGGAACGGCGTGTAGTCGGAGCCGGCGCCGAGCGCGGACAGGGGAACGTCGGCGCGCTCGCGCACCTGACGCCACGCCTCCGGACCGCCGCTCACCTCCGTCCTCGCCTTGGCCCTGGCGACCAGGTCCACCGCGCGCTCGGGGTCGAGGACCTCTCGCGCCGCCTGGTTGGCCATGGCTTCGAGCGTCCCGGAACCGCCCATGCCGAGGAACCCTCGGCTGTACGAGTCGGTGTTGACGTAGACGGCGAGCCTGTCGGCGAGCTCCGCGGCATGCGTCTCGACCCATTCGGTCGAACCGAGCAACCCCTGCTCCTCGCCGTCCCAGAGCGCGAAGACGATGGTCCGCCGCGGGCGCCACCCCTGTCGCGCGAGCTCGCCGATCACGCGGGCCTCCTCGAGCAACGCCACCGCGCCGCCGACCGGGTCCGTCGCGCCGTGGACCCAGGCGTCGTAGTGGTTGCCGCGCATCACCCACTGGTCCGAAAGTTCCTTCCCGGGCAGCCTGGCGATGACGTCGTGGACCGGCGTCGGCTTCCAGTCGAACGCGACCTTGAGCCGCACCCGCGCCGGTCCGGGCCCGATGTGGTAGGTGAGCGGCAACGCGCCGCGCCACCCCTCGGGCGCGACCGGTCCGGCCAGCGCGTCGAGCAACGGTCGGGCGTCGGAGGCCGAGATCGGCAGCACGGGGATGCGCGTCAGCGTTCGCGCCTGATCGCGGGTCAACCGGGGCGCGTCCGCCGTCGCGCCGATCCCCGGAGTGAGCGGATCGCCGGGGTGGACGGGCATGTCCATCACCGAACCGCGCTGTGCGCCGTCCGCGGTCCGGTATCCCCCCTTCGGGTAGGGATCGCCCTGGAAGAAACCGTCTTCGCGGGGATCGGAGTAGAGAATGCACCCGATCGCCCCCTGCTCGGCGGCGACCTTCGGCTTGATTCCCCGCCACGAGCCGCCGTAACGGGCGAGGACGATGCGGCCGCGGACGTCGATGCCGCGCCGCTGCAACGCCTCGTAGTCGGCCGGCAGGCCGTAGTTGACGTAGACCAGCTCCCCGGTGACGTCGCCGTCGACGGAGAACGCGTTGTAGATCGGCAGGTGCTCGGCCTGTTGCGCCGACGTGGAGTCCTCCGCCAACGGCGGCTCGGTCAGGCGCGCGCGGAAACGGACGGGGGCGAGGAGTTCGACGACCCGCTCGCGCGGCGTCGGAAACAGCACCTCGAAGCGCTCGATCGCCGTCTCGTAACCCCAGGAACGGAACAGCCCGGCGGTGAACTCGGCCAGCTCGCGGCCGTAGGGGGAACCGGTGTGGTGCGGGCGCGCGGTCATCCGCTTCATCCACTCGCGCAGGTTGTCGGCGCGCAGTCGTTCGTCGAAGCGCGCCTCGAGTTCGCGCTGCGCGGCGCTGCCCTGCTCGGTGAACCCGGCGAGCCGCTCTCGGGGAGGCTCTCCCGCGGACACTCCGGCCCAACCCGCCAGTGCCGCCGCCACGACCGCCGATGCACACCGCATCCGTCCCATCGTCCCTCCAGGATTCCTCGCGGCGGGGGCGCGCCCGGCGTTGTTGACCGCCACCCCCGCGGCACCTAGATTGTACGCAGGGGAGAGTGACGATGCGACGCATGAACTGGACCGCCGGCATCCTCGCCGTCGCCGTGCTCGCGGCGCTCGGCGCCGGCGCCGCCTCCTCTCCCGGCGCCGCGGCGCGGGCGCCGAAGGCCACGTGCACCTTCTCCAACCCGGCGCACGCCGGGGACTGCGTCGAGGTCACCGAGGTGGCCGAGGACTCCACCCCGCACGACGCGTGCGTGGCGATCCTCAACTGCCTCAACGACGCGCGCTGCGTCAAGGTGTACTGCAACGCCACCAACGTGCGTCAGGGGTGGAAGCTCAAGGCCGCCGAACCGCTCGAGGAGTAGAGGCCTCCGGGCACGAACTGGAGACGCCCGATGGACGCGCACCACGATCAGCCCTCGGAACGCCGCTCGGGGCGGGATCGCCGCAGGGGGTGGGACCGGCGCGAGCCCAGGTCGCAGGCGCTGCGCACGCCCGGGCGCGCCGACCGGCGCTATCCCGCCGACCGCCGCAGGTGGCCGCGCAGGGAGGAGGATCGCCAGATGTTCCTGGCGCGGCCGGTCACCTCTTCCCGCTGAGCGCCCCGAGCGGGGAGGTCCCGAGCATCACGTGGAAGCTGTAGTCCGGCGCCACGCCGTGGTAGACGGAGTCCTGCCCCAGCTCGAACGCCAGCCACGCCCCGCGCCCGATCGGGCCGGCCAGGCCGAAGCGCTCGTACAGCACCGGCTCGCCGGCCCAGCCGTCGCTCGTGCCGGCGAACAGCGACCGCTCGAACGTCACGCGCAGGGTGGCGGTGAGCGATCGCCACACCCTCCAGTCCAGCCCGCCGAGGAGATGCCACGGGTCGGTGCGCGCGACGCCGAGCAGCGAGCCGTCGCCCAGCCACGTGTACCCGGCCCCGGCGACGAGATCCACCCTCTTCCCGGGCCACAGGGCGAACCAGCGCACGCCGGCGTCCCACCCCCCGGATCCAAGGACGGTCCCTTCTTCACCGGTGGGAGCCTCGACGACCGCCGCCGCCCGGTGCCGCGCGCCGAGCCACTCCCCGAGCGGCACGGAAGCGGAGAGCGCGACGTCCCCGAATCCCGATGCTTCCACGTCGCGCTCTTCGAGCACCGTCCGTCCTCCGCCGCGCATGTAGAGCAACGCGTCGCCGCGCGGGAACAGGTCGCGGTTGGCGTTGGGCAGTCCGAGGCGGGCGTGCCACTCCTCGGCGATCGCGTCCCAGTGCGGCGACCCGTACGAGAACGACGGCAGGCGCAGGGAGAGCGACACGCCCCCGGGCAGCCCTCGCGTCACCCACAGGTCGGCGCGCCACCCCTCGAGGTCGAAGCGGTGGAAGTCCTCGTCCGGGTAGCGGAACTCCGCCGTGCGCAGCACGTCGTCCGCCAGCGGCAGGCGGGCCCGGCCGAACTCGCGCTGGATCGCCGCGGTGTGCCACGTCCCGCTCCACACGTTGGCGTACGAGGTCTCCAGCCACACCGCCCACCGTCCGTCCGGAACCTCGGCGGCCTGTCCCGCGTCGAACGGCGCCGAGGCGGCGCGCAGCGGATCGGGGTTCGCCGCCGGACGCCACGGCGGAAGTTGCGCCGAGACCGACAGCGCACACAGCACCGAAGCCAGGGACAGCCAGAGGGTGGGCCCGGTTGTCATCCGCGGGAGGATATCGAATCCTCCCCGGCTTCACCGCCCCTTGACACGGTCAGGCGCCGGTCTTCACGTGCCCGGCCGGGTTCTTCACCTCCGCCTGACGTCGTGTCCACGCCGGCTTAACCGTCTTCCGGCAGAAAGATGCCATGGACGACACGAACGGGAGCCGGAGCGCTCCACCCCCCGCCACGCCGGATCGCGGCTGGCGCCACGCGCCGCTCTTCGATCGCCTCTCCGCGCGCTGCGCCCTGCCGATCGCGAGCGCAACGGAGATGGAGATCGTCCACTGCGGCGACGAGCATTTCCGTCGCGTCACCGACGCGATCGGCGCGGCGCGGCGCGAGATCGCCATCGAGATGTACCAGGTCAAGCCCGACGAGATCGGCCGGCGGGTCGCCCGGGCGTTGCTCGATGCGGCCGCGCGCGGGGTGCGCGTCCGCCTGCTCGCCGACGCATGGGGCTCGAAGCGGTTCGCCGCAGAGATGCGCCGGCTGCGCCGCGGAGGGGTCGACGCGCGCTGGTACTCGCCGTGGCGACCGTGGAACTCGCCGATGCGGCGCACCCACCGCAAGCTGGTCGTCGTCGACCGCGCGCTCGCCACCATCGGCGGGATGAACTTCGCCCGCGAGTTCTCCCAGGCGTGCTGCGGCGCCGAGGCGTGGCGCGACGTGTCCGCGTGGTTCTCCGGACCGGTGGTCGAGCACTTCGCACTGCAGTTCGAGGCGGCCTGGGGCGACGCGCCGGACGCGCCCTCCCTGGCCTCCACCGCCGAGGGGATCCGCTGCGCCGTGGTCGGCGGCAGCGACGGCCGTCAGGGCTTCGCCGATGCCTACCGCGCCCTGGTCGACGGCGCCCGCCGCGAGGTGCTGATCGCGAACCCCTACTTCATCCCCGACCCGGACTTCCGCGGACGGCTGGCCGCCGCGGCGCGCAGGGGCGTGCGCGTCACGGTCGTGGTGCCGCGCCGCTGCGACATCGAGCCGTTCAAGCACGCGGCCCGCCGCCTGTACGGCGGCCTGCTGCGCGCCGGCGTGACCATCATCGAGCGGCAGGACCGCATGGTCCACGCCAAGGTCGCGGTCGTCGACCGCGAGCTGGCGGCGATCGGCTCGGCCAACATCAACCGGCGCAGCTTCTACTGGAACGGCGAGACGCTCCTGCTCACCGACCACGCCCCGGTCGTGCGCGAGATCTCGGCCTTCATCCTCGAGGAGGGCGCCGCGGCCGGCGAGGAGTTGACGATCTCGAACTGGGCCGCTCACCCCGATCGCCGGCCTCTCTCGGAGCTGCTCTCCACACCGGTGTACGTCCTGTTCTGATACCGATTCGACATCCGTCGGAGAGGAACCGCGGCGTGGCGCAGCCGCCAGTGGGCCTATCGCAAGGCGCGCGAGCGAGCGAAGCGTAACGCAGCGAGAGGTCCGCTGCCGGCTGCGCAGGGTGGAGGGGTGGGGGGCTTCACGCCGCGTGTGGCAGGACGAAGGCCGCGCCGGCGGCCGGGGGCGTGTGAGCGGCGCACGCGGGAGGCCGGGGGGTAGGCGTGC
>JBFMCD010000086.1:0-7386 GCA_040754885.1 Acidobacteriota bacterium | reverse complement strand
GGCGCGCGCGGTTCTCGCTGGCGGCGGTGGTCCTCGCGGCGCTGGCGCTTGACGCCTTCGTCCCGGCGTCGGTCGCGCCGGACCGGGTCGCCGGGAAGGTCACGGCGGTCGTGTCGCGGATGCAGGCCGCCCTCGGCGAGGCCGCGGAGGACCGCGAGCTGCGCGACCTCCTGATCGGCGGCGGAGGGCTCGCCGAACCCGAGATCCCTTTCGACAGGCTCGGTCGGGCCGAGTCCTTGCTGCCGTTCAGCCCGGACTCGCTCGTCGTTGTGGACGAACGCGGCCAGCCGGTCGGTTGGCGTGGGGAATCGGCGCGCCTGCCGGTCCGACTGCGCCCCCTGGGCGAGCGGGCGGTCGTGGCGGAGCCCGGGGTCGGCGAGGTCTGGGTGTGGTGGCGGGAGCCGATGTTCGAGGCCGGTCGCCCAGTGGGTGCCATGCTCGCCGGGACCCGACTGCCCGAAGGCGGCTCGCGGGTCCCGCTCGGCGTGTGGACGGGCCGGTCGGCGGTGATGCGCCCGCGACTCGGAGGTGGCGAGGCGGTCCGCGCTCCCTCGGGCGCGGTCGTCCTCGGCCTGGAAGAGGCCGGCGCGACTCCCGTGCCGTGGAGCGCCAGAGCAGGATCGCTGCTCGTCGTCCTGCTCCTGCTGGCGGCGATCGCCCCCGGCTGGGCACGGGCCGGCCTGCTCGCCGGCGCCGCGGCGTGCGTCTGGTGGTGGACCGTCCCGCACAGTCCATGGGTGATGCCGGTCGCCCTGCTGGCGCTCGGCTCGGCCGCGTCTCGCCTCCCGGCCACACGGCCGACGCGCGTGGTCGCCGGCGCCGCCCTGACGGCTCTGGCCTGGAGCACCGCGGGAGTGATCGGAGAACTCGAATTCGACCCCGTACCCGCCAGCCTGCTCGGTCCCGGGATGCTCCGCCTCGCCCTGATGCTCGCGGCGGCCGCTCTCGTGCACGCCGCGGCGAGGGGCGAACGGCGCATCTGGTGGCTCGTGATCCCGGCCGCCGCGTTGCTGGCGGCGGGCCTCGGAATCGCCGACGTGTGGCTGCTCGGCATCGGCTGCGGGCTGGCCGTGCTGGGCGGCATGACGACCGCGGACCGGGCCTGGGCCGCGGCGGTGGCCGCCGCGGTGATCGTGGGTGCCGGCGACGCCGATCGACAGCGCGCGCTGGTCGCCGCGGCGGAGACGACCCTGGCGCGGGTCGAGCGCATCGAGGCACCGGCGCGGGCCCTGCTCGCTTCGCTGCCGGAGCCTGGCCTGAGAAACCTGGTCAGGCTCCAGCCCGCCGAGCGGCTGGTCGTGCTGGGAAGACTCGCCGGGTGGCTCGAGCTCGAGCGGGAACTCCCCGGCGTGTCGCTCGTCCTCCTCGACGCCGCGGGCAAACCCTCCTCGGTGTGGGGCGAGGCCCCCATCGAGGGCGAGGCCGCCGGCCGGGTCGTCGCGGAGCGCGTGTTGGGCGCGGGGTGGAGGCTGACGCTTCAGACGCCGCCCGAGCCGTGGGACGTTCTCGGTGCGCTGGCGTCCGGAGGAGTGGAGGGCCCGGTCGCGGCGTTCGACCGGGCCGGCACGCCGATCGCCCGCGGCGCGACGTTTCGCCCGCTCACGCCCGTTCGTGTCGGGCAGGCGCTCGCCGACCGGCGGAGCTGGGGCACGCTCGGCGTCGGCGAGAGGGAGTTCTCCGGGTTCATGCGCGCGCACGGCGACCGCGTGCTGGCGCTGCCGTGGATCCGACGCACACCGGCCGAGACGGCGCTGGTTGTCGTCGCGCTCGCCTTCTGGGGCGCTGCGCCGATCTGGGCCTGGGTCGAGCGCCGCCGCCTCAGCGTGTGGTGGCGCAGGCGCCGGACGTTCGCGGGCCGGGTCCAGGTGATGTTGGTGGCGGCCGCGATCCTGCCGGTCGTCCTGCTCGCACAACTCCTTCCGCGGCAGTGGGTGAAACAGAGCGAACGCGCCAGGCAGGAAGTCGGACGATCGGTCGGACGGTCGGTCGCCGAGGGCGGGTGGGAGCGAGCCGCGCCCGCCCTGCAGCGCGAACTCGGAACGACGGTCGTGGTCTACCGATCGGGCGAGCTTCCTGTGAGTAGCCGCCCCGATCGCCTGCTGACCGGGGCCGTTCCCGCCATGCCGCCGCCCGAGGCGTACGTTCGGGCGGTCCGTGGGTGGCGAGAGCCTCTCGTCAGCGGCCAGTCCGAGGCCGACGTGTTCACTCCGGCCGGGACCAGCGTGGCCCCGATGGTGGTCGGCGTGTTCGGCCTCCCCGTCGCGGGGGTCGGCGCAGGCCCCTCGCCCGGTGAGTGGTTCGCGTTCACGGCGGTATCGGTGTCGGCGCTCGCGCTGCTCGCGGCGGGGCGGACGGGGAGGCGACTGGCCGGGCCCCTCTCGCGGCTGGTTTCGGCCGTGCGCAGGCTGGAGACCGGCGAACCGGTGGCCGGCCTCGAGTCGAGCGGCGACGAGGACGTGGACGCCGTGGGACGTGCGGTCTCGACGATGGCGGGCACCGTGCAGCGCCGCGAGGAGGAGTTGCGCCGGGAGAGGAACCTGCTCGAGCGGGTGCTCTCGACGCTTTCGGCCGCCGTCGTCGTCGCCGGTGAGGAGGGATCGATCGAGATGGCCAACGCCGCCGGTCGCACGTTGCTGGCAGGCGGCGAGTCGTTGGCCGAACTCGCCGTTCGATTCGATTCCGCGATCGCCGAGCTCGCGCGGCGCGCCGCGGCAGGCGAGTCGGTCGAGATCACGCTGCAGCCGTCGTCATCGCCCGGCACGGTGTGGAGGGTCATCGTGCAGCCGCTGACCGGAGCGTCGGGGCGGCTATTGCTGGTCGCCGAGGACCTTTCCGTGGTGGCGCGCGCGCAGAGACTGGCGTCGCTCGCCGAGGCGGCGCGGATCGTCGCCCACGAGGTGAAGAACCCGCTGACGCCGATCCGCCTGTGGGCGGAGGAACTGCAGGCCGCCCTCGCCTCCGGGCCGCAGGCGACGGTGTCGGTGGCCCGCCAGGCAGCGGAGCAGATCCTCGATCGCGTCGTCCAGTTGCGCGAGGTGGCGCAAGGTTTCTCGAACCTCGTCGCGCTGGAGCGGTGGCACCCCGAGCGGGTGTCGCTGGCGACACTTGCCAGGGAGGTTCTCGGCGAATACCAAGTTCTGCAACAGCGCGGGGTCGAGGTGCTCGGCACGTGGCGCGACGAGGGTTGGGTGTCGGGGGACGTCACGTGGGTGCGGCGCGCGCTGCGCAACCTGATCGAGAACAGCGTGCGCGCCATCGGCGACGGCCGCGGGCGCATTGCGGTGCGCGTGGTCCGCGACGAGGCCACGGTCACGCTGACCGTCTCCGACACGGGGGGCGGAGTCCCCCCCGAGCACCTCGCCAGGCTCTTCGAGCCTCACTTCTCGACGACCAGTCAGGGGAGCGGCCTCGGCCTCGCCCTGGTCCAGCGGATCGTGGAGCGCGCCGGCGGCGCGACCAACGCGCGGAACGGCGAGACGGGGCTCGAGGTCTCGCTCTCCTTCCCGGCCGCGTGACGGCGCGCCCGGCGCCGCAGCGCCCGCTCTTCAGCTGGGTGCGGGGGGTTTGCTAGCATTCCAGTCATGTCTCGCCGGATGCCGACCCTGCTCCTGCTGGCGCTCGCCGCCGCGGCGCACGCCCAGCACACCTCGACGCTGCCTCACCGGGTGTGGCTGCTCGACGGGATTCCTCCCGAAGCCACCCTGGCCTCGTTGCGCGCCGCGGGGGTGGACGCCCTGGCGGTGCCGATCGGCGAGGCGGACGTCGGCTCTGCCGCGACGAGTTTCACGGTCAGGCCGCCGGTGGATACCGCCCGGCTGTCGGGTTGGCCGGTGGCCGGGATCGTCTGGCTGTCCGGTAGCGGGGAGTCGAAGGGCGACGCGACGAGCTTCCTGGCGCAGTTGACGCCGGCACAGCGGCTGCTCCCCGGCAGCCCATCGCTCGTCCTCGCGGCCCGGAGATTCTGGCCGGGGCTCCCCGATTTCGCACGCGAGGTCGCCCGCCGCTCGGGGCGGTCCGTCGAACTGGCGATCACGGCCCAGGCGGCAGCCGCGAACCTCCCGGAGGGCGGCTGGGACGGTGTCGAACTCGTACTGGTCGCCTTCGCGAACCCGCCCGGCGCCGGATTCGACACGACCAACCTGCACGATGACCTCGCCGCGCTCGACGTCGCCGACGAACGCCGCGCCGGCTATCGGGCCGCCTTCGTTGTGGCTCCGCGCTCGTCGCCGCCGGTGGCCGGGCCGGTGTCGCTCGGCTCGATCGCGAGGGGAGGGGTGTCGGAGTACCGCCCCGGAGAGCGTGGCGACACCTTCATCCTCCGCCGCCCGTTCGACTGGGGCGGCTCGCGCCTCGAGACGGGAGCCCGGATCGAGGTGGAAGTCGTGGACACCGCGCGCTACCACCGCGACCTTGGCCTGGCGCTGCGGCCGGTACGGAACGGGCTGCGCGGCTGGGACACGGTCGGTCTCCCGGGCCCCGAGCCTACGCTCGGGATGAGCCTGGAAGCCCTGCTCGACTATCTCGGCGGAGGGGTGCCCTTCCCGATGCCTCGCGTCACCGTCGAAGCCGCAGGGTCCGCCGGAGTGCGCGTCTCGGTCGACAACCCTTCGCCGCACGGTTCGGCGCTCTCGACCAGCGGCAACTGGGTCGAACTCCGGTTCACCGGAACGGAACTCCGCGACGTGCAACTCGGTGAGTTCGCCGGCGTCGCCCACGGCCGCCTCGAAGGTGGCGGCATCAAGGGCACGGTTGCCCGCGACGCAACCGCGATCCGGCTCTTCGTCACCTGCTTCGCCCCCCGGTCGCGCGTCTCGGGTGGAACCGTGGCCTTTCTGTCGCGGCCTCGATCGATGTCCGCGCGGTGGGGAGTCAGGCTGGCGGACGGCTCGGACGAGATCGGTCCGCTCGAGCCGGTCGTGCTCACGAGGCCGTGAGCAACTCGACGAGGTCGGCGGCCGCCCGTAACGCTCCGGTGCGCAGCCCGTCGGCGACGATCGACACGGACACGTGAACGCCGGCGACGCGCAGCGTCGCGCACACGACCTCGTCCAAGCCGACGACGCCGGAGGGCTGGACGCGCTCGTTTCTCCGTGCGACACGGACGCCGTCGGCGTCGCGCAGCAGCGCGCGCACCGTCTCTTCCCGCGTCGGCCGCCCGAGCGTCACGTGCATGGCCGCGACGTGCCCGTGAAAGACGCCGGCGTGGATCGTGCTGACGCGCGCCTGCAGGCCGGGTGTCGAGGTCGCCACCTGTCGCTCGAGTTCGGACTCGGCCTCGCCGGTCCCGGGGAGGAGGTCGAAGGCCAGGACGGCAGGCAAGGCGTGCGGCGGCTTGGGCGTGCCGCCCGAGAGCCTGGCCGCTCCCTGAGCGGCCAGCTCCTCGAGCGCATCCTGCCCACCTTCGGACACCGGCACGACGACCGCGAGATGGCACGACACCGGCGCGAGCGGCGACAGCGCCGTGATCACCCTGAGCGGTCCGGCGAGGGCCGGGTGCGGGGCCTTGAACCAGCGACGACCCTGGGCCGGTTCGGCCGGCGGCGGCACGCCGAGGCGGGACTCCTCCGGAGCGAGCCCCGGTTGCGTCAGGTCGAGGAGCGTCACCAGCGGATTGGCGCGCAGCCAGTCGGCCATCCTGCTCGCGAGTTCAGGAGGAACCGGAGCCGTGGCGATCACGGCCCGGGTCCCGCCGAGTTCGCCGGTGTCCGTCAAGGGCGGCACCAGCGCGGCCTCGCCGCCGACCTCGGCGATCAGGTGCTCCTCCGTCCCGGCCGTGTGGAAGTACCGGCGACGGGCCTCGGGCCACGAACGGGCGAAGAGCTCCGCGACCTCCCGGCCGAGGAGGCTGGTCGGATCAAGGACGGTCAGAGTCTGGCAGGACACCTGGAGGCTCCTCGTGTGCCGGGACCGGCTCCGTCTCCCGGCGGCCGAACCGGCGCACAGCGAACTCGATGGGCCCCGAGATCAAGTAGGCGCCAAGGAAGAAGGCCATGGCGGGGAACGGTGAGAAGGCGACGCCGGCCATCACCAGCGCGATGACGAAGAACGCGGGGGCCGGCCACTGCCGCCGGAGGTTGAGGTCCTTGAACGACCGGTACGGGATGGTCGAGACCATGAGCAGCGAGATCAGCACGACGAACGCGCCGACCGCCGTGGCCAGCCGTTCGTCCATCACTGGAACGGGATCGATGAGCACCATCAGGGTCAGGGCGCCGGCGCCGCTCGGGATCGCCAGTCCGGTGAAGTAGCGACGATCGCCGTGGTCGGTCCGGACGTTGTAACGCGCCAGTCGCACCGACCCGGCGACCACGAACAGGAACGTCGCCAGCCACCCCCACCGCCCCATGTCGTGCAGACCCCACTGGTAGGCGAGAATCGCCGGCGCGACGCCGAAGCTGACGACGTCGGCGAGCGAGTCGTACTCCTTGCCGAAGTCCGACGCGGAATGAGTGAGTCGGGCGATTCTGCCGTCCAGACCGTCGAGCAATCCGGCCAGGAGGATGAGCCACCCGGCCAGCTCCAGCCGGCCGCCGATCGCGTGGAGGATCGCGGCGAAGCCGCACAGCATGTTCCCGACCGTAAACAGCGACGGGATGACGAAGATCCCGCGTCGCAGCTGCTCCCTGCTCGTCCTGCGCGGAGACCGCGAGCGCCGTGGGCGGGGGGTGCGGAGCTTCACGGCTGGGGACCGTCGGAGATCACTGCCACGACCGTCTCACCGGCGCGCGTGCGGTCGCCGGGGGCGACGAGGATCTTGACGTGCCCGGGCAGGAAGAGATCCACCCGCGAGCTGAGCTTGATGATTCCGACCCGCTGGCCGCGGGTCACGTCTTCGCCCGGCGTGAGGTCGCACACCACGCGTCGGGCGACCGAGCCGGCGATCTGCTTGTACGCGACCGATGCAGCCGGGCCATCGATACGGACGAAGCTGTGCTCGTTGAGTTCGGAGGCCTTGTCGCGATAAGCGGGGAACTTCCTGCCCGGCCTGGTCAGGACCTCGCTGGCCACGCCGCTGATCGGCGCGCGGTTGACGTGGACGTTGGCCGGAGACATGAAGATCGAGACCTGTGTCGGCAGCCCCTGCGCCGCGAGTGGGCTGGGAGCGTTGCCGACCGACAGCACCTTGCCGTCGGCAGGGGCCAGCACCGCCTCGGGGGGCGCGTCGGAGGAGCGGGCGGGGTCGCGGAAGAACGTCACGCAGAACACGGCGAACCCCCACAGAAGCCACGCGACGACCGGATAGCCGAACAGGAAGGCGGCGATCCCGGCCGTGGCCGGGACGAGCACGAACGGATAGCCTTCGGGAGCGAACGGAAGCATCGGTCAGGAGGCGCGACGGCGGAGCAGGGCCTCCATCTGGTCCTTGAGCTGCAGCTTCTCCTTCTT
>JBFMCD010000085.1:0-22066 GCA_040754885.1 Acidobacteriota bacterium | reverse complement strand
GTAGATGGAGTAGCTCTGCTCGAAGTCGAGCGCCGCCGGGCCGGCCTCGGTCATCACGGTGGTCGAGCCGTCGATGCCGCCGCGGCTGTAGTCCACCTCAGCCCCGACCAACCAGTGGGGAGAGACCTGGGCGAAGAACTTGCCGCCGATCGACAGGTTGGCGACGTCGTCCCAGGTGTCGAAGTCGGCGCCGAACATCCGGTTGATCTGCTCGATCTGGTCGTTGGTGTTGGTCTGCTTGGGGAACGCCTGCTGCAGGTAGACCGTCAACCAGAAGGGGTACGGGTCCCCGGCGCGGGCCGGCACCGCGGCCGCCGTCGAGAGCACCACCGCGCACACCGCCGCTACCGCCACACGCGACCGGGTCATGGGGCGACTCCTTCCTCCGTCCTCGAACCGCCGTTCACCGCCGTGTTCCTGGCCGCGATTCTCGCCCCCGGTGGGGCAAAGTCAAGCGGGAGGGCGCGCGCGGCACCGCCATCCCCGGCCCGGGCAGGCCGAGGTCACGATCGCGCCGGCCACGTCGGCCGCGAACCCCGCCCCGGCCGGCTGCCGGGAGCTGAGGCCCGGGATACAATCGCCCCGATTCCAGGGGGCGAGCATGCTCAACCGGAGGGAACTGATCGAGAGCGTGGCGGCGCCGGCCGCGGCGCTGGCGGCGGTCGGGTTCGACCTGTCGCGGGCGCGCGAGGTGGCCGCCGAGCTGGCCGCCCACCCGGGCACGGCGGCGGAGACGGCGGCGGACGAGCGGTTCTGGTTCCAGGTGCAGCAGGCGTTCACCGCCGACCGCTCGCTGATCAACCTCAACAACGGCGGGGTGTCGCCGTCGCCGGCGATCGTCCAGGACGCGATGAAGCGCTACCTGGACTACTCCAACCTGGCGCCGGTGCGCACCATGTGGCAGGACCTCGAGCCGCAGCGGGAGAACGTACGCACCGCGCTCGCCCGCGTCTTCGGCTGCGACCGCGAGGAGATCGCGATCACGCGCAACACCTCCGACGGCATGCAAGCCTGCCAGCTCGGCTTCGACCTCGAGCGCGGCGACGAGGTGCTGACCACCACCCAGGACTATCCGAGGATGATCACCACCTTCAAGCAGCGCGAGCGGCGCGACGGCATCGTCATGCGCCAGTTCTCCATCCCGACGCCGTGCGAGGACGACGCGCGGATCGTCGCGCTATTCGAGGAGAACGTCACGCCACGCACCAGGCTGATCCTCGTCTCGCACATCGTCTTCCTGACCGGACAGGTGCTGCCGGTCGCGCGTGTCGTCGAACTCGGGCGCCGGCGCGGCATCCCCGTCCTGGTCGACGGCGCGCACGCCTTCGCCCACCTGGTGTTCTCCAACGCCGACCTCGGCTGCGACTACTACGCGACCAGCTTGCACAAGTGGCTGGCCGCGCCGCACGGCACCGGCCTGCTCTACGTGCGCAAGGAGAAGATCCCCGGGGTGTGGCCGCTGATGGCCGCGCCGGAGGAGATGAGCGCCGACATCCGCAAGTTCGAGGAGATCGGCACGCACCCGGCGGCGAACTTCCTGGCCATCTCGGAGGCGCTCGCCTTCCACCTGGGCATCGGCCCGGAGCGCAAGGAGGCGCGGCTGCGCTACCTGCGCGACCGCTGGGCGGCGCGTCTCGCGCGTCTTGAGCGGATCAGGCTGCACACCAGCCTCAAACCGCCTTTCGCCTGCGCCCTGGCCACGGTGCAGATCGACGGGGTGGACTCGGGGAAGCTCGCCGAACACCTGTGGAGCCGCCACCGCATCATCGTTGCGGCGATCAAACACGCCGAGTTCGAGGGCGTCCGCGTCGCGCCCAGCGTCTACACCATGCCGCAGGAGGTGGATCGGTTCGCGGACGTGATGGAGGAGATCGCGAGGAAAGGACTTCCCTCGTGACGAGTCGCAACCGCGCGAAGGAACGACGTGGACCGTGGACAGTGGGCAGTGGGCCGGAGGGCAGCCGGAAGCGCGCTCGATGTGCGGTCCGGGCGGCGCTGTTCGCCTCGTCCGCGGTGCTGGCGACGGCGTGCGCGACGGCGCCGACGGCGAGGCAGGTGATCGCGACGGAGAAGGCGCCCGCCGCGATCGGCCCGTACTCGCAGGCGGTGAGGCTCGACGACACGGTGTGGCTCTCGGGGCAGATCGGCATCGACCCTGCCACCGGCCAGCTCGTCCCCGGCGGCGTCGAGGCCGAGACCAGGCAGGTGCTGGAGAACTGCAAGGCTGTGCTCGCCGCCGCCGGCCTGACGCTCGCCGACGTGGTGCAGGCGCAGGTGTTCCTCGCCGACATGGCCGACTACGCGAAGGTGAACGCCGTCTACGCGACGTACTTCCCCTCGGCGGCGCCGGCTCGGGCGGCGGTCCAGGTCGCGGCGCTGCCGCGCGGGGCGCGCGTGGAGATCATGCTCACCGCCGCCCGGGAGGGACACCGGTGAGCGAGGCGCTGCAGGACCGCTACGCACCGGGAAACATCTGCTTCGGTTGCGGCCCGGCGAACCCCGACGGGCTGCGCATCAAGTCGTTCGTCGAGGGTGACGAGGTGGTGTGCACGTTCCTCCCGCGCCCCCACCACCAGGCGTTCGACGGCGTGCTCAACGGCGGGATCATCGGCACGCTGTTCGACTGCCACATGAACTGGGCCGCGACACACCGCCTGATGGCCGTGAACGGGCTCGAGCACCCGCCGTGCACGGTCACCGCCGAGTACTCCGTCGTCCTCAGGCGGCCGACGCCGTCCGGCGGCCCGGTAACGGTGCGGGCGCGCGTCGTCGAGTGCTCGGCCGACCGGGCGACCGTCGAGGCGGTGATGGAGGCGGGCGGCAAGGTCACCGCGACCAGCCGCGGCGTCTTCGTCGCGGTCAGGGAGGGCCACCCGGCGTTCCATCGCTGGTGAGGGCCAGTTGACCGCTGCCGGTTGTCCGTTCTCGGTGAGAAAGAGCGACGGCGTCGGCAGGGGTCCGGGGTCGGTCACGGCAGGCAAAGACGTGGCTTGTGTCCCGTGGCCCGTGGACTGAAGGGCAGGGGAATCGGTGGCTGGGAGGTAGGGGGGCTGGAGGTGAAAGCAGCGAGGCGGGATTCACTCCCGCCGCGCGCGGGGGTTCGGGGGTCGAGGGCGCGGCGGGTGCGGTAGGGGCGCCCGGACCCCCGAGGGTCGGTAGCGGACCCCGCGGCGAGGCACGCAGGTCCGGTCGCGGCCGGAGGAATGTCGGGTCGAGCGAGCCGCGAAGCCCACATTCAGTCATCCTGAGGGAGCCGCGAAGCGGCGACCGAAGGATCTCGTGGCGTTAGAGGGCGGGGCTGCTCATGCTCATGCTCATGACACTCCAGGCGCGGCGGGATCCTTCGGCCCTCCGGGCCTCAGGATGACGAAGACCGAGGAGAGTGCCTGTACGGCAGGCGAGCCCGTCACCCGTTGTCCTTTCTTCATCGGCCGCAGTGACGACGAGAACCGAAGGCTGCGCGTACCGCTGATCGAAGTCGGGTATCAATCTAGAACACTTGGACTAGTCCAAAAAGTCGTCCATGGAACTTGAAAGACGATCAACTCGGACCTATCGTGTCACTTGGACCGATCCATTCGGCCCGAAGGGAGGTCCAGCGATGGAGATCCTGATCGACCGCAGCAGCCCAACGCCGATCTATCTCCAGATCTGCCAGCAGGTC
This sequence comes from Acidobacteriota bacterium, assembly GCA_040754885.1. GTDB lineage: Bacteria > Acidobacteriota > Thermoanaerobaculia > Thermoanaerobaculales > Thermoanaerobaculaceae > JBFMCD01. The sequence goes on along the minus strand of JBFMCD010000085.1, from coordinate 18,402 downwards.
CGCGGGATGATCGCGAGCGGCGCCCTGCCCCCCGGCTTCCGCCTCCCACCGGAGCGCCGTCTCGCCGCGGCACTCGGCGTGACCCGCGGGACGGTCCTGGCGGCGTACCGGGAGCTGCGCGCCGATGCGCTGGTCGACGCCCGGGTCGGGCGCGGCACGTCCGTGCTCGCGCAGCGCTTCCACGCCCAGCCCTCTCCGGCAGGGGACGTGCCGTGGAACCAGCTGTTTCGCGCCGCGGCCGCCCGTCCCCAGGACCCGCTCGTACGCGACCTGCTCGAACTGAGCGAGAGGACCGACGTGGTCTCGTTCGGGATCGGACTCCCCGCCCCGGAACTCCTCCCCGTCTCCACGCTGCACCACCTGCTCGACGAGGTGATGGCGGAGGCCGGGGCCGCCGCTCTGCTCCACTCGCCCACCGAGGGGCACACGCCGCTGCGCGAGACGCTCGCCGAGCTGATGGCGGCGCGCGGCATCCGCTGCGGTCCGGCGGAGGTGCTGGTCGTGTCCGGCTCGCAGCAGGGGCTCGACCTCGCCGCCCGGGCGTTCATCGACCCCGGAGACCCGGTGGTGGTCGAGGAGCCCTCGTACTTCGGAGGCCTGCAGGCGTTCCGCGCCGTCCAGGCGCGCCTCCTCCCCGTCCCCGCGGACGAGGAGGGAATGCGCACCGACGTGCTCGAGTCGCTCCTGCGCCGCCAGCGCCCGAAGCTGATCTACGTCCTGCCGACGTTCCAGAACCCCTCGGGTCACGTCATGGGCCTGGCCCGCCGCCGCCGCCTGCTCGAGCTGGCGGCGTCGTTCCAGGTGCCGGTGCTCGAGGACGACCCATACTCGGAGCTGCGCTACGAGGGTGAGCCCCTGCCCTCGCTCAAGGCGCTCGACGAGGCCGGCGTGGTCCTCTACCTCTCGACGTTCTCCAAGACGCTGTTCCCGGGGATGCGCGTCGGCTGGCTCGTCGCGCCCCGCCCCGTGGTGCGCCAGTTCGCCCTGATCAAGCAGTCGTCGGATCTGCACTCCTCGACGCCGGGCCAGTTCCTCGTCGAGCGCTTCATCCGCCGCGGTTACTGGGCGCCGTTCGTCCGCGCCAGCCGCTCCGCCTACACGGCGCGCCGCGACGCGATGCTCGAGGCCCTCGCCGCGCAGGCCCCGGAGGGCATGACGTGGCGCCGCCCGGAGGGGGGGTTCTACGTGTGGGGCCGCCTCCCCAACGGAGTGTCGATGACCCGCCTGCTCGGCGCCGCCGCGTCGGCCGGAGTGACGTTCCTGCCCGGCCGTCCCTGCTTCATCGACGAGCCGGGCGGCGAGTTCGTCCGCCTCAACTTCAGCCATCCGTCGGAGGAGCGCATTCGCGACGGCGTGCGCCGCCTGGCCGCCGCCATCGCGTCGTCGACCGAACGGCCGCGGGCCGGGACCCCCGCGCCGATCGAGACCCGGCCGATCGTCTAGCCGGGCGAAGAGACAGGGAGGCAGACATGGACATCGTTCTGGCCCGCCGCATGGAGGTGGTCCGGGCCTCGGACATCCGCGAGCTGCTCAAGTTGACCAGCCGCCCGTCGGTGATCTCCTTCGCCGGCGGCCTGCCCGCCGCCGAGCTGTTCCCGGCCGCGAAGATCGCCGAAGCGGCACGCCGCGTCCTGATCGAGCACGGCGCCCGCGCCCTGCAGTACTCGACGACCGAAGGGCACCCTCCGCTGCGCGCGTTCGTGGCCGAGCGCATGAACCGGCTGTGGGGCACGGGCTACGCGAACGACGAGGTGATGATCACCACCGGCTCGCAGCAGGCTCTCGACCTCACCGGCAAGCTGCTCCTCGACGACGGCGACGAGGTGCTGTGCGAGAGCCCGACGTACCTCGGGGCGATCTCGGCGTGGAACGTCTTCCGCCCGCGCTGGGTCGAGGTGCCGACCGACGACGACGGGATGGACCCCACCGCGCTCGAGCAACTGCTCGACCGCTGCCGCCGGCCGAAGCTGGTCTACGTCGTGCCGAACTTCCAGAACCCTTCCGGCCGGACCTGGTCGTTCGCCCGGCGCCGCCGTCTCGCCGATATCGCGAAGCGCCGCGGCGTGCCGGTCGTCGAAGACAACCCATACGGCGAGGTGCGTTTCGAAGGCGAGCACCTACCCGCGATCGCGTCGCTGCCCGAGGCCGGCACGGTGATCTCCCTGGGCACGTTCTCGAAGGTGTTCTGCCCGGGGATGCGCCTGGCCTGGGTCGCCGCCGAACGGAACTTGCTCGCCAAGTTGACGATCCTCAAGCAGGGCGCGGACCTGCACACCTCGACGCTCGACCAGATGATCCTCGCCGAGTACCTCGCCAGCCACGACCTCGACGCCGACATCCGCCGCGTCGCCTCCGCCTATCGGGAGCGCCGCCACGCCATGATCCGCGCGCTCGAGCGCGAGATGCCCGAGGGCGCGCGCTTCTCGCGCCCGCAGGGCGGGCTGTTCCTCTGGGTCGAGCTGCCCGAGGCGGTGGACACGCGCGCACTCCTCGCCGATGCACTCCAGCACGAGGTGGCGTTCGTCCCCGGCGATTCGTTCTTCCCCAGCCGCGGCGGGAGGAACGCCATGCGACTGAACTTCTCGGCCATGCCGCCCGACCGGATCGAGGAGGGCATCCACCGGCTGGGCGGCATGGTCCGGGAGGCGCTCGCGCGCGCTCACGACGAGACGCTGGTGGTCGCCTGAGATATCAGGGAGGAGCCGATGAAGCTCGCCGACATCCCCTTCACCACGCTCGACTGGCAGGCCCTGCCCGCCGAGGTCCACCCCGGCGAGACCGGGCAGGCGGCGTGGCGGACGTTCTCGGCCGGCAACGTCCGGGCCCGGATCGTCGAGTACTCGCCGGGGTATCTCGCCGACCACTGGTGTGAGCGGGGGCACGTGCTCTTCGTGCTCGAGGGGGAGCTGGTCACCGAACTCGCGGACGGGAGCGCGCACGTCATGGGCCCGGGTCAGGGATACTGTGTCGCCGACGGCGCCTCGTCGCACCGCTCGCGCACGGCGACCGGGGCGAGGCTGTTCATCGTCGACTGAGGAGGGCCGAGATGCTGCGCTTCACGCAGGTGGACGCCTTCGCGTCCGAGCCGTTCGCCGGAAACCCCGCCGCGGTCGTGGTCACCCCCGCCCCTCTCGACGCGCGGCTGATGCAGCTCGTCGCCCGCGAGATGAACCTCTCCGAGACGGCGTTTCTCGTGCCCCGCGACGACGGTTTCCGGCTGCGCTGGTTCACGCCCGAGGTCGAGGTCGAGCTGTGCGGCCACGCCACGCTGGCCAGCGCACACGCGCTGTGGGAGGAAGGGCACCTCCCCGCAGGGGAGGACGCACGCTTCCACACCGCCAGCGGACTGCTCACCGCGCAGCGCGACGGCGAGTGGATCGAACTCGACTTCCCGGCGCGTCCCGAACGACCGGTCGAGGCGCCCGCGGAGCTGCTCGCGGCGCTCGCGACCGGGGCCGTCTACGTCGGCAAGAACGTCTACGACTACCTGGTCGAGGTCGCCGACGAGGAGTCCGTGCGCGCCCTCGATCCCGACATGCTGGCGCTCAAGCGCCTCGGCGTGCGCGGCATCATGGTCACCGCACGCTCCTCGGACCCGCATTTCGACTTCGTCTCCCGCTTCTTCGCCCCGGGCTCGGGCGTGGACGAGGACCCGGTGACCGGTTCGGCGCACTGCTGTCTCGGCCCGTACTGGGCCGCCAGGCTCGGCCGCGAGGAGATGACGGCGTTCCAGGCGTCGGAGCGCGGCGGCGTGATGCGCGTGCGCGTGGCCGGCGAGAGGGTGCGCCTGCGGGGGCAGGCGGTCACCGTGGCGCGCGGGGAGTTGCTCGTCGGCTGAGGGCTTTCGCACACCGCCCCCGGTCCACGCTTCTGGATCTCACGGGCGGAGCGTCCCTCCCCGCCTGCCTCCCCACGTATTGTCATCCTGAGGCCCGAAGAACCCCGTCGCGACTGGGGGTGAGCATGAGCAGCTTCACCCTCGAACGCCACGAGATCCTTCGGTCGCCGCTCCGCGGCTCCCTCAGGATGACATTCAGTCCCCCTGTCATCCTGAGGCCCGAAGGGCCGAAGGATCTCGTCGCGCCTGGAGCGCCTCGAGCTGGCTACGCCCTTCTCTTCAACGCAGGCCTGCAGCCTGAGCGGCGGTCTGCTTCTGCGAAGCGTGTCTCCCCTCTCCCCTCTCCCCTCTCCTCTGTTCTTCCGTCCCCGGACCCCAGACCCCGGACCCCGTCCTCGTCTTTCCGGACCACGGACCACGGTCCATGCTTCTGCTCTTCCTCACGGAGAACTGTCAACCGTCCCCTGTCCCCTGTCCGCTGTCCCCCTCAGTCCCGGATACGGGCGCCGCGTGCGCCACAGCACCCAGAACGAGGCGGCGAGCACGAGCGCGGCGGCGGCGTAGAAGTCGAGGTCGAGTTCATCGAGTGGCCAGCGGTAGTGGCCGGCGAGCAGACCGAGGAGGTTGTTGAGGGCGTGCCACACCATGGCGGGGAAGATCGAGCCGGTCAGCAGCGTGACGGCGGCGAGGGCGATGCCGAGGAAGGCGGTCGGGACGATGCGGAACAGCGCGACGTGAAACACGCCGAACACTACCCCGACCACCAGCGCCAGCACCGGCGGGCTGAAGCGCCGGCGCAAGCCATGCAGCAGCGTGCCGCGGAACGCCAGTTCCTCGAAGATGCCGGGTGCGATCGAGAGCAGCACCAGCACCTGCCACAGCGGCAGGCCCTCCGGCAGCAGCGCCTCGCCGAACGCCTTCATCATCTTCTCGGGCACCGGCAGCACGAGGTTGGCAAGGCGGAACACGCCGACCGCGGAGAGCATGCCCGCGGGCGCGCCGGCCAGCACCGCCAGCCACACCACCGGACGGACCGGGCGCAGGGCGAACACCTGGCGCGGGTCGAGCCGGTAGGCGCGCACCATGAGCAGCGAACCGAGGAGGAAGATGCCGCCCAGGTTGACCAGCAGCTGCAGCCGGATGTCGGAGTCCTCTCCCAGCCACACGCCGCCGATCACCAGCGCCACCCACATCATCGCGAAGTTGCGCGCCACCCGTCGCTCGAACAGCTCCGGGCCGCCGAGTGCCTCGACGCGCTCCGCGGCGCTGACCAGCCGCTCGGCGGACAGCGCGCGCTCGGCGAGCCGGGCGACGCCGGCGGCCGCCAGCGCGGTCACCGCCCAGGCGAGTGCGATCATCGGCCAGTCGAACGTCCCGGTCAGCACCTCCTTGACCGCCACCGCGACGTTGGCGATTGGAACGGCGACGACCGCCGAGCGCAGCGACACGCCGGGCATCAGCGGGGCGAGCGCGGGCAGGATGCCGAGGAGGAACACCGGGAAGAAGGCAAGCTGCGCCTCCTTGTAGCTGCGCGCGCGCCCGGAGACGAGCAGCAGCACGGACGAGACGAGCGCGGCCACCGGCAGGTAGAGGAGGAGGAGCAGACCGGCGACCGGCGGCGACACCGCCGCCGCCCACCCGGCGCTCACGGGGATCAGCTTGAATCCGATGTAGAGGAGGAAGTTCCCGACCTGGATGACGGTCACGACCAGGGCGACGGCGAGGATGGCGAGGTGTTTCGCGGCGACGATTTCGCCGCGTGTGGCGGCGGAGACGAGTAGCGTCTCGAGCGTGCCGCGCTCCTTCTCGCCGGCCAGCGCGTCGATCGCCACCACCGAGCCGCCCGAGAGCACGAAGAAGAGCAGGAGCAGCGTGAGGGTCCTGCCGAGCGTCAGGCCGGCGACGTGGCCGGCGGTGGCGGTGTCGCGCGTCACGACCGCGGCCACGTCCGGGCCGCGCGCCGGGAAACCGCGCTCGACGAGCAGGAGGGAACGCGCCTCCGCACGACCCGCGCGGAGCAGCGCGCGCGCCCTGGCGAATGCCTCGTCGGACTCGTCCCGGTCGCCGCGGAAGACGATCGCCACTTCGGGGACCCCGGGCACCGGCCGTTCCGCCCGCTCGCCCGGCCGGCGCGTCTCGGCGTCGGGCCCGGTCGCCCCCTCCCCGAACGCGGCCTCGGTCGCCTCGAGGTAGAAGACGATCTCGCCCTTCTCGAGCATCGCGGCGGCGTCACCGGGCGGCACCTCGCGCAGCTTCATCCTCGCCCTGCCTGCGGCGCCCTCGCTCGCCAGGCGCGCCTCGCCGAAGGCGAGAACACGGCGGACCGCGTCGGCGTGCGGCCCGGTGACGGCGTAGCTCATCTCCGTCTCCGCGAGCCGGCGCTCGCGCCTCTGCTCGCTCCAGCGCGAGCCGAACAGCATCAGCGGCATCACCACCAGCGGCAGCAGCACCGAGAGGACGATCGTGCGCCGGTCGCGCACGAGCATGCGCAGCTCGTTTCCGAGCAGGGTCGTGACGACGTCGCGGCGCATCCGCTACGCCTCCTCGGCGCGCTCGACGAAGTGCACGAAGATGTCCTCCAGGTAGTGCTTCCCGGTCGCCTCGCGCAGCGCCTCCAGGGTGTCGCAGGCGTGGATGCGTCCGCGGTGGATGATCGCGATCCGCGAGCACAGACGCTCGGCCTCGCTCATGATGTGGGTCGAGAAGATGATCGTCCTGCCGGCGTCGCGGAACTCGGCGATGACCTTCTGCATCTCGAGGGCGTTGAGGACGTCGAGGCCGACCGTCGGCTCGTCGAAGATCAAGACCGGCGGGTCGTGGGCGACGGTGCGCGCGATCGACACCTTCTGCTTCATCCCCTGCGAGAGCTTGTCCACGCGGGCGTCGGCGTAGTCGCCGAGGCCGAAGCGGGCGACCAACCCTTCGACGCGCGCGCGCACGTCGGCGGCGGGAATGCCGTTGATGCGGGCGAAGAACTCGATCGTCTCGCGGGCGGTCAACCGGGGGTAGAGCGCGGTCGTCGAGGAGTAGAAGCCGAGGTTGCGACGGACCGCCTCGGGCTCCGACACGACGTCGTGCCCCATCACCGTCGCGGTGCCCGAAGTCGGCTGGAGGATCGTCGCGAGCATGCGCAGCGTCGTCGTCTTGCCCGCGCCGTTGGCGCCGAGCAGGCCGAAGATCTCGCCCGGCCGGCATTCGAAGTCGACGGCGTCCACGGCGCGCACGTCGCCGCGCGCCTCGTCGTGGAATACCTTGCTCAGGGAGCGCACCGTCACCGTCGCGTCGCTCATGCTCCGCCCTTCCGCCGCGCCAGCAGGCGCTCCTTGACCATCCTGTTGAACGAGCCGCCGTACGAGCCGATCACCACGTCCTCGTGGCGCAGGATCGCGGTGGCCAGGGCGAGCGCGCCCGCCACGAGCGCGGCCGAGCTGACCAGCGTGAGGGCGATCTGCGGCGCGCGGAACGTCCCGGAGATCGCCTCGCGGATCATCATGGTGACGTTGACCACGGGGATCAGAGCCAGCGGCAGCGAGAATTGCAGCCCCGGCACCTGGAGGAACATCACCGGCACCAGGAGCAGCATGTAGAAGGGCGTGACCATCGACTGCCCCTCCTTGAACGTGCGCGCGAACACCGCGAACACCATCATCCCCGCCGCGGCGAAGGCGGCGAGGAGCAGCGCACCCGTCGCCAGCACCGGCAGGGCGGCGAGCGGGACGGCGAACTCCAGGGACTCGCCGCTGCGTTCGAGCAGCGGGCGCAGCACCGGCCTCATCGTCACCGTCATCGCGGTCAGGTTGAGGATGCCGGCGAGCAAACCGAACGTCGTCACCACCAGGTACTTCGAGACGACGATCGCCCAACGCGGCGCCGCCACCGTCATCAGCGTTTCCCACGTCGAGCGCTCGCGCTCGCCGGCGGTCGCGTCGATCGCCGGGTAGAAGCACCCCACCGCGACCATGATGACGAAGAAGAGGGGCAGCATCAGGCCCAGGATGAACCGGCCCATCTCCTTACCCGAAGCCATGTTACGGGGCGTGACGGTGAACACCTGCCACGCCTCGGCGCCGATCCCGAGGCGCGCGGCCTCGCGTTCCAGCCACGCCTCGCGGTAGCGTCGCAGCGCCTCTTCGAGCCGGTCGCGCGCGGCGCGGCTGCGCTCCTTGGAGCCGTCGAAGCTGACACGGGCCCGGAAGTTGTCCGTCAGTCGCGCGGCGTCGCCCTCGGCGGGTAGGAACTCGAGCAACGCATCGAGCGATCCGTCCCTGATGCGCTCGAGCACCGCGGCGTCCGACGGCTCGAGGCGGATTCCCTCGCCCTTCTCCATCTCCCGGCGCAGGTCCCGGTGCGCGTCGGGCACGGCGGCGACGGCGACCCGAGCCACCATCCCCTCCGTTTGGCCCTGGACGAACATCACGCCGGTGAACACCGCCCAGAGCATGAACGGGTAGAGGAAGATCGGGATGAGGATCGAGTTGACCACGATGTTCTTCTCGCGCAACGCCGTGCGCATCTCGCGCCGGTAGAGCAGCCACACCGCGGTGAGGTCGGGCACCCGAGCATCGTAACGCATGCCGCACCGACCGCTCCGTCCACCGCCCTGGTCGGCTCGCATGCCCGACCTGCCGGACCTCCCGGTCCGCGCCGAGGCGATCGACGCGCGGGTGCGCGGCGCGGTCCTCGAGCGGGTCCGGCTGGGGAATCCCCGCCCACGCCGCGCCGGACCTGCGCCGCGACGTCACCGTGGCGGCCGCCGGGCGGCTGCATCTGAAGCCGGCCGGCCGTCAGGCTACGGCGGCGGCTCGAGAGTGACGCGGTTGCGGCCGGCGGACTTGCTCGCGTACATCAGCGCGTCCGCCCTCGCGATCAGGGACTCGGCCGTATCGTCCGGGCGCGCCGGCGCCGCGCCGATCGACACCGTGACCTGCAGCGTCTCGCCCGACTGGACCGCCACGCTCGAGCCCTCGACGAGCAACCGGGTGCGCTCGGCCAACGCCGCCAGTCTTTCGCGGTCGACGTTGACCAGAATCGCCACGAACTCCTCGCCGCCCCAGCGCCCGACCAGGTCGAACGAACGGGCGTTGCTCGCCAGCGTCCGCGCCACCACGCGCAGCGCCTGATCGCCGACCTCGTGACCGAAGCGATCGTTGATCGACTTGAATCGGTCGACGTCGAGGAAGAGCACGCCGAACGGCCAGCCGTAGCGGCGCATCTCCTCGAGCCGGGAGTTCAGCTCGATTTCGGTGAAGGCGCGGTTGGCCAGACCGGTGAGCGTGTCCAGGTACGCCGCCTTCTCCAGCTCCTGGATGCGCTGCAGCGCCGACATCTGCGCGGAGTTGTCGGAGAACGCCTCGACCGCGCCGATCAGCTCTCCCTCGGGGTTGACGAGCGGCGCCACTCGCACCTTGACCGGGACACGGTGGCCGTCGCGGTGGTGGAGGTAGACGTCGGCCTCCCGGATCGCCCGGTCCACGATCGTCGCCGCCACCGGGCACCCGTCATGGCACAGATGCTTGCCCGAGTCGTCGACGTGGACGAGGATCTCGTCGTAGCAGTGCGAGCCGACGACGTCCTCGGCGAGGTAGCCGGTGATCCGTTCGGCGGCCCGGTTCCAGTACGTGATCCGGCGTTCACGGTCGACGAAGTAAACACCGTCCGAGAAGCTGTCCAGCACCGACCTGAAGAACTCGTCTTGAAATCCCATCGCCTCCTCCTCCGGAGAAGGAGCCGCTACCGGTCTCGTCAACGGAATCCCACGGCAGTCTACTCCTGGGCCTGCGCCGCGTCGTGGGGCAGGGTGGTGCGCGGCGCGCGCAGGTAGGCGAACGGCGTCTCGAACAGGAAGTTCGACACGCGCGAGGTGTAGATGTCGGCGTAGCGCTCGACCTGGCGCGCGAGGTAGGACTTGTCGTTTCCCGCGCGCATCACCGGTCCCCATGCGCCGTTGGCCAACTCGGACGCCGCGCGCGCCAGCGGCGCGACGCGCTCGTCGAGCGCTTCCTGGCGCACGCGCAGCTCGTTGAGACGATGGCGGGCCTCCTCGGCCTCGACCTCCGCCGGCGGCCCGTAGCCGTGCTCGAGGCGCTGCAGCGCCAGCCGCGCCCGGCACGACACCTGCTCGAGCCGCGTCTTCTCGGCCATCAGCTCACTCAGCTCGGCCTGCGTGCCGCGGAACGTGTCCTGCGCCGCGACCTCGTCTTCGAGTTCGCGGAGGATCAGCGCGGTCCGCCAGCGTGTGACGTTCTTCGTCACGTGCACGTCGGTGTAGATGTGGTCGCCGACGTAGAGGATCTCCTCCCCGGCCACGTCGAGGTAGGCCTGGACCTGGCCGGCGTCGCCCCCGACGTATGTGCCCGGGCGCGTGATCCCGCCCGGGCATGGGCGGAGAAGGCCGTCGGAGGTCGCGACCTGGAACGCCGGCATGGTCCGCTCGAAGAAGTCGGGCTTGCGCGCCGACACCACGACCAGCTCGAACAGGTCGCGCCACGTGGTCGGCGGCGGCAGGAAGGGATCGAGGGCGTACGCCATCATCTTCGCCGTGTACGACCACTCGGAGTTGGTGATCAGGAGCAGCCGCCTGCCCGCGATCTTCTGGTCGAGCAGCGCGAGCGGCAGGTCCGGATCGCGTTCGACGTAGCGATCGGGGTCGGCGAGGATCGCGTCCTTCAGTTCCCCCTCGAAGTGCGCCTCGTCGATCGCCTGGCGCACGCTCCGGTACAGGTCGCCGTAGCCGACCGCGCCGCCGACGCCGCGGGCGTCGAGCCGATCGACGAGCTGTGCGTACATGCACGCCTCGGAGAGCGAGAACAGCGTGTTGAGGAACGCCCAGCGCTCCTCGCCGAGTTCGACCAGCGTCCGCCCGTAGCTCCGCCGCATCTCCTCGAACTCGAGCGGACGGGTGCCGTGCGCGGCGCGGACCACGTAGCCGAAGCGGTTGGCCTTGAGGAGGTTGCCCAACTCCCTGTCGACCACGAGCCCGCGTACGACCAGCGCGGGTTGGTACTCCAGCCCCTCGACGGGGAAGTCGCGGTCGGCGAGCTTCTCGCGCAGCGTCTCGTAGGCGCGTCGCTCCCAAGGCTCGACGCGGTAGTGCACCAGCGTGTAGTCCATGTCGTAGCCGATCGCCTTGATCGCGCGCAAGTTGAGCGTCCGGTTGGCGAACACGCGGCGGCCGGCGGGCGGCGCGGAGTGCACGGACAGCGGCATGGCGACCTCACCTCCCCGGCGCGCCGGGGACATGTGCATCGTAGCGCGTCGCGTCGGATGAACGGCTGCGGCTCGCTCGCCCCGAGCCCGCCGCCCCGCCTCATGGCCGTTCTGCTAGGCTGGCGCGGACCAGGCGGAGGCCGGCATGCGTCCCGAGACGACACCGATGGCGAAGGCGGCACTTGTGATCGCGGCACTGGCGACACCCTGCGTCCCCGCGGCGAGAGCGGAGGCCGGGCCGCCGGCCATCCGCTCCGAGCGGACGCTCAGCGTCGCGCTCACCGTGAGCCGGCGCGAGGTGCGCCTGGTCAGCTTCACGCTCAAGCCGAGGCCGTTCACCGACCCCGGCCCCCCGCCGGAGGCGCGCGCGGCGGCCGACGGCCTGCCCACCCAGCTCGAGGTGGTCCTGCTCGGCGCGGCGGGCCGTTTCGTCCGGCGCATCGACGTCAACGGCCTGTGTCTCGACCACGAGGCCGACGCCCCGCCCCACGTCGAGGGCGACACGATCCGCGTCCACCGCGACACCGTCCTCGTCGAACTGCCCGAGCACCCCGGTCTCGACCGCGTCGAGGTCGCCTGGTACCTGCCGGCGATCAACGGCCACAACGGGCGGGTGTCGATCGGGTCGGCGGTGCTCGACGCCGCGCACTTCACCCCGGCCGGCGGGCCGCTGCGCGCAGGCGACGTCGCGTTCCTGCGCGGGGCCGCGGTCGAGGTGCCGCAGCCGGCGCCGAACGGCACCGTGCACTGGCCCGAGGAGTACGGCGACGCCGACCTGCTGTGGGTTCAGGGCGACGCCGGAGAGGTGAGCAGGCGCATCAACGTCGTCTTCGTGCCGGACGGCTATCTCTACGCCGAGAAGGCGACGATGCAGGCGCACTTCCAGGCCGCGGTCAACGCCTTCCGGGCCAAGACGCCGTTCCTGCAGCACGACACGTTCTTCAACTACATCCTGGTCTACGCCTACTCGGACAGCTCCGGCACCGACCAGTGCGACTGCGACATCGTCCTCAACACCGCGATGAACACCGGATTCCCGGAGCAGGTGCCGACCTGCGGCCACTCGGACAACCGCTGCCTGTACTACGGCTGGACGTACTGTGACAGCGACGCCTCGTCGGTCAATCTGGTCGCCGCCGAGCAGCGGGCGCCGGCGGTGGACGCCCGTGTGGTGATGGTCAACACCTCCCGCTACGGCGGATGCGGCGGCTACCGCGCCGTGTACTCGGCCGGAAACTCCGCGGCGACCGAGGTGGCGATCCACGAACTCGGCCACTCGCTGGGCGGACTGGCCGACGAGTACGCCTACACCTCCGCCTGCGGCACGTCGGCCTCCGAGGTCAACACCTCGATGAACGCGACGCAGGGGGCATGGCCGGAGTGGATCGCCGACCTCGGCGCGCCGCGCCAGGGCGCCCAGTACTACCAGCAGTGCATCTACCGTCCGATCGACAACTGCGAGATGCGCTCGCTCAACCAGCCGTTCTGCCCGGTGTGCAACCAGAAGTGGGCCTTGACGATCTTCGGCCACGCGCGCGTCAACCCCACCGCGCCGATCACCTCGCAGGCGCCGGCCAGCCCGGTCGCGGCCGCCGTCGGCGCGCCGGTCCTCTTCTCCGTCACCCCGCGTCTCGCCTCCGGTGCCGGGGTGACCAACAGCTACTCGTGGAAGCTGCAGGGCCCGGGCTACCCGACCCCGACCGAGGTCTCCACCTCCGGCCCCGGCTACACCCACACCTTCGTCCAGCCCGGCGCCTACACGCTCAGTTGCGAACTCACCGCCGACACCAACTTCGTCAAGCCGACCAGGGTCGGCGCCAATCGCGACACCGTCTCGTGGACGGTGAACGTCTCCGGGTCCACCTACCAGCTCTCCGTGACGCGCACCGGCAACGGCGCCGGCACGGTGACCAGTTCTCCCCCCGGGATCGACTGCGGCTCGACGTGCGCGGCGGCGTACGCTCCGGCCACGCCGGTCACGCTCAGCACCGCGGCCTCGGCGGGCAGTGTCTTCGCCGGCTGGAGCGGAGCGGGCTGCACCGGTACCGGCACCTGCGGCGTGACGATGAACTCCGATCTGGCGGTCACCGCCCTGTTCGAGCCGCTGCCGTCGGCCGCGGCGCTGGCGGCCGACGCCCACGCCGGCGAGGGCTCGGCCGGCGACCTCAACGGCGTGCTCGAGCCGGGAGAGATCGTTCGCATCGAGCCGGCGTGGACCAACGGCGGCAGCACCGCGCTGGCGCTGGCCGGTACCGCGACCTCGTTCACCGGGCCGACGGGGGCCACGTACTCCCTGGTCGACGCCGCCGCCTCGTACGGCACGATCGCGGCCGGCGCGACCGGCGACTGCGACGCCGCCGGCAACTGTTACGTGGTGCAGCTCTCCGACCCCGCGACGAGACCGGCCGGTCACTGGGACGTGACGCTGACCGAGTCGCTCGGCGCGCTCGGCTCGCGAAGCTGGACGGTGCACGTCGGAGAGAGCTTCGCCGACGTCCCGCCGGCCGATGCCGGCTATCGCTTCGTCGAGACGGTGTTCCACAACGGCGTCACCGCCGGGTGCGGCGCCGCCGCCTACTGCCCGGCCGGCGTGGTGACGCGCTGGCAGATGGCGGTGTTCCTGGCCAAGGCGATGCTCGGTCCCGGCGTTCCGCCGCCGGTTTCCGGCACCGCCAACGGTCTGCCGTTCTCGTGCACGTCCGGCGGCACCTCCGTGTTCGCCGACGTGCCGCCCACCGACGCGGCCTGCCCTCACGTCCACTACATCTACGACCAGGGCGTCACTTCGGGGTGCGGCGCCGGCGTCTACTGCCCGATGTCCGAGGTCAGCCGGTGGCAGATGGCGGTGTTCCTGGCCAAGGCGATGCTCGGTCCGGGCGTCCCGCCGCCGGTTTCCGGCACCGCCAACGGCGAGAGCTTCTCCTGCACCGGAGGCGGTGTCTCGCTGTTCACGGACGTGCCGCCCACCGACGCGGCCTGCCCGCACGTCCACTACATCTACGACCAGGACGTCACCGCCGGGTGCGGGACCGACACCTACTGCCCGGCCACGACCGTGACGCGCTGGCAGATGGCGGTGTTCCTGACCAAGGCGTTCGACCTGCTGCTCTACGGTCCGTGAGCGGAGGGTACAATCGGCCATGCGCGCACAGCTCAGGCACTCCGGCGACGTGACGATCGTGGACCTCGACGGCGACCTCGTGATCGGCGACGGCGACGAGGTGCTGCGCGACACGCTGGAACAGCTCGCCGCCGAGGGACGGTCGAAGATCCTGCTCAACCTCTCCAAGGTGTCGCGCATGGACAGCTCCGGGATCGGCGAGCTGGTGCACGGTTGGAAGCAGTTGCGCAAGCAGGGAGGTGCGATGCGCCTGCTCCGCCTCGGCGACCGCGTCAAGCACACGCTGCACCTGTCGCAGATCCTGCCGCTGATCGAGGTGTTCGAGGACGAGAAGGCGGCGCTCGCCGCCTTCGCCGGCTGATAGCCCTCTCGTTTCACCTCCTTGGGAGGGTGTGGGCCGTTGGCCGCGGGTCGGGCGGCGAGTCGAGCGTGTCGGGCTTGCCGTCCAAACGGCATGCTGCTTCTGCGAAGCCTGGGCTTGTGTAGCCCGCGGGCTGCGCGACTCATTGCCGCTTCGACCCGCGGGCGGATCTTCCCCCGTCCCACGCTTCCCCCTCCCGACCCCCACCCTTCTCTACGGCGGAGAGGCGGCAGACGCCGGTCAACGTGAGAGGCTGGACAGGTGTCCGGCGCAGGATGTAGAAGGTGCAGCAGGATGAGTGCACTTCAGCCACGTGTGTCCCTGCTCGCTCTCGCAGCGCTGAAGATGTCGAAGTGCCGCTTTCCGACGTTCCTTGTTGGGTTCGGAGGAACGACCGCGTTGCTCGCAGTGTGCGAAGCGCACCTGATCTCGCCTGGCTCACGGCCGAAATTCTTCTGTCTTTCACACCGAATACCGGGTGGGTGGCAACCCCAAAGGCGCATCAAGTGGCCCTGGTGATTGTGTCCGGTGTCAACTTCCCTGCGCTGGTGGTCAGCGATGCAGTCATGTGTAGGGGGTGGATCAAGTCCTCGAACTCCCACCAGCGGCCCGTGCTGGCGAGGCCTTCGGGCCGCTCCTTCTCACGTCGGCGCCTTGGTGGTGGGCAATAGCGAGCATGGTCGCCCGGGTTCGCCGGCGACACTGATGTGCTCGAACCAGGCGACTACCAGTTCCGCCGAGTATTGATGATCAAGTGACGTGTTCCTGAAGCAACAGACCGTCGCACCGCCACGACCGCGAATCGCCGACACGCTGTGCGGTGCCGGCACCACGCGGCGCCGCTGCTACTGCCCCGGGACGGCGCGCAGGAAGGCGGCCGAGGACTCCGGCAGCGCGGTGTTGATGAACATCCCGGTGCCCAGTTCGAACCCCGCCGCCTTGTTCAGCCTCGGCACCAACGACATGTACCAGTGGTAGTACTTCACCGCCCCCTCGTTGGGCGAGAGCGAGCGGATCACGTAGTTGAAGTCCGGGTCCTCGAGCCCGCGGTGCAGCCTCCCGAGCACGTCGCGCAGGATCGCCGCGAGGTCGGCCAGTTCGGTGTCGGTGACGGAGCCGAAGTCGGCGCGGTGCTGGCGCGGGAAGATCCACACGTGGAACGGCGACAGCGCCGCGTAGGGAACAAAGGCGACGAACGAGGCGTTGGCCGCGACCACCCGCGAACCGTCGGACAGCTCGTCCTCGAGCGTCCGGCAGTACACGCAAGCGCCCAGGTCCCCCCAGTGGCGCAGCGCCTCCTCGATGCGCTGCCGGACCTGGCCGGGCACCACCGGCGTGCCGACGATCTGCGAGTGCGGGTGTTCGAGCGACGTGCCCGCCGCCTCGCCGTGGTTCTTGAACAGGATGACGTGCTCGATGCGCGGGTCGGCGTAGAACGCCGTGAAGCGGCGCCGGTACGCCTCGAGGATGCGCTCCACCTGCTCCACCGGCAGCAGCGCCGTGGTCAGGTTGTGCGCCGGGGTCTCGATGATCACCTCGTGCAGACCTACCCCGGTCATCGAGGTGCGGTGCCCCTCCGCCCTGCGCGTCGGCTCTCCCTCGGGAACCAGCGCCGAGAACTTGTTCGGCACCGAGCGCACCGCCCACCCGCCTCCGGCACCGTCGATGGTCAGCGTCGCCGCCGGCGTTTGCGCCTCGTTGCCGGGACAGAACGGGCACCCCGGCGAGTGCTCCGGGAGCGGCTTCCGTTCGCGCTTCTGGACGAACTGTTCCGGGCGGCGGGCCCGCTCGGTGGCGATGACGACCCAGTCGCCGGTGATGGTGTTGAGGCGGACCTCGGGCATCGCGCGCCCTCCTCGGACGAAGGTGACCCTGTGTAGCCCCCGCGGGTCGGACCTGTCAAGCGCGAGGACGGGCGAACTGCTCACGTCAGGGACCGGGGCTGCGTCGGCCGCGTCGAATCATCGGTGCCGGTCGACTGTCCGAGCCTCTCCCGGCGACGTCACGGCTTCAGAAGCGGCCTGTAGGCCTCCCGGAATCGGAACGCGAGGAGCGCGTTCGCGATGACCAGGAACAGCGCGACAAGCAAGCCCTCCGGCGCGAGGAAGACGTGAATCAACACGATGTTGACGATGATCGGAGAGATGAGGACCGTCGCCAGCGGCACGAACCGTCCGACAACGAAGGCGACGCCGCACAACAACTCGACCAGCTTCGCGGTCGGCAGCAGGTACACCGACGCTTCGAGACCGTCGTTGAACGTCTTCATCGCGCCCGTCAGCGGCGGCGGCGTGATGAGCTCGAAGAAGTAGGTGATCGAGGAGAAGAGAAACAGGAGCCCCATCAGGACGCGGGCGATCACGGCGGCGGTCTTCACGTGCGCCTCTCCCTTCGACTGCGCGCTCGGCGCTGGGGTCCTGCGTCGCTTCGCGCGCGTGTTGCGTTGTCGCGCGTTGCAACCGACCCGACACACCGGATAATCCCCAACCACCTTCTCCTTTCCGGCCGATCCACGCCAGGGGTTCCGCTCGCCCCTCGGAGGGGCGACTCCTGTGCGAACCCCAGCGTGACGCCTGTCGAGCGGACCGGGGTTCCCGCTGCAGTCGGGTACGGCAGCTGCGCGAGCCGTCGGCCGAACACAGATCGGGGGTCAGGTGCCCGGCACCAGGGCTCCCGGCCCGATGCGCGTCCGAGCGGTTAAACATTTGACTGTGTATTACTTAGAGTCGGCGGTCGCGAACCGTGGTCGGCGCTCACCCTCCTTCCCGGCTGCGACGGCGTCCTCTTCTTGACATGCCCCCTCCCGCCGTCTACGCTCGCCGCCCGCGCCCGTGCACCGAGTGAACACACCGTCGCCGACCGAACGCCACGGGCCAGTGAGGGACATCATGAGTGCTCCGAGGAAGATAGGCATCCTCCGGGGAAGCGAGAACGCGTTCCCGGACGCACTGATCAGCCACATCAATCACCAGCACGCCGAGAAGGCGCGCGCCGAGTACTTCCAGATCGACAACGCCGGATTGGAGGAGTCGTCCGGGTTCGAGGTGATCCTCGACCGGATCTCGCACCGGGTGCCTTTTTACCGTTCGTATCTCAAGTGGGCGGCGCTGCACGGCACCGCGGTGGTCAACGATCCGTTCCGTGCCTCGTCCTCCGACCGCCCGACCGACGCGACGAGACTGCGTGCCGCCGGACTGCGCGTGCCGAAGACCCTGGTGCTGCCGCACAAGAACCGCCCGCAGCAGACCGGCGAGACGACGCTGCGCAACCTGCGCTTCCCGGTGCGCTGGGAGCACCTGTTCGCCCACGTAGGCTTCCCGTGCTGGCTGCGCCGGCACGACGCGATCGGTTGGGAGGGGGCGACGCTGGTCCACTCCGGCGGCGAGTTCTTCGCCGCCTACGACACCTCCGGCGAGTCGTGCATGATGATCCAGCAGGCGGTGGCGGCCGAGGAATTCGCCCGCTGCCTGGTCATCGGCGGGGAGACGCGGGTGCTGCGCTTCAACCCCACGGCGCCCCTCGGGCGGCGCTACGCCGACGTTCCCGAGGAAGCGCTCGCGCCGGCGCTGGCTCGCCGCCTGGCCAAGGAGGCGCTCACGCTGGCCGAGACGCTCGGCCAGGAGATCACCGCCGTGGACTTCGCCCTCGCGGGGGGCTCGCCGTGGGTGGTCGACTGGGCGGATCCGGCGCCCGCCGCCGACCGCACGGCGCTCGGCGAGGCGGTGTTCTCGTGGATGGTCTCGGCCACCGCGAGCCTGCTCGTCACCAGGGCGGCGGGAGTCCCACGGCAGGCGGCGACATCCACCGCCGCACCCCGGGCCACGGCGAAGCCCGACGCCGCGGTGAAACCCGCCGCGGAGCCGAAGGCCACCGCGA
>JBFMCD010000084.1:37248-49535 GCA_040754885.1 Acidobacteriota bacterium | reverse complement strand
TCCCACCTCGCCACGGACGCCACCTTGGACGACCCGCCGATGTCCTGGCACAGCAGCTCGGCCGTGGTCGGGGCGTACACCAGCGGCACTGCCAGGATCATCCGCACCTGGCCCGCACCGCCGACCTGCAGCCGCAACGCGAAGCCCATGTTGGAGGCGAACGCCGCGCTGCCGCCCCACCCCGCGCCGGCGGCAATGACGACGGTGAGAACGAGCCGCGCGGGCCACCTCGTCGCCGCGCTCATCGCCCCGCCTCCCTCGGCAGGTAGCCCTTCTCCCGCGCCAGCGCAAGGAACGCCTCCGCGCTCTTCGCCTCTCGGCCGCCGGCCGGCTTCCGGAGAACCACCTCGCACTGCGTCTTCGCCTCCTCGTAACGCTCGAAGTAGGCCAGCGCCCCCGCAAGCCTCAGCCTCAACCGGGCCTCGAGCACGAAGTCGGGATGCGCGGCGAGGAAGGCCGGGATCAAAGCGATCGAGCGGGCCGCGCTCGCCCGCAACTTCTCGTCGTACGCCCGGTCGCTCTCGTTGAACTCCCCTTGCCTCGCACGATCCCGAACGCCGTCACGCTCCTGCAATGCGTATTCGGGCCATGTAGCGAGTCGCCCGCTGCTCAGCAACGCATACCCCGCGTAGATCGAGGTCGGAAATCGCTCGAGCAAGACGTCGTAGCTTCCTCGATCGGCAAGCGGCCTGCGGGCGAAGGCATCGTAGGCCTCCTTGTCTATCCCCTCGGGCGCCAGGATCCGTAGCGGGACCGGCTCTGACGTGACCTGACCGGTAAACAGGGTGGCGGGCCTCGGCGCGTCCCAGACCCATTCGAAGAAGCCGACCTCGACGGACACCTCGTAGTCGCCAGGCTGACCCGGCTGCCACTCCGCCACAAAACTCGATCCCCCGTCGCGGAGGACTCGTACCTCGCCCGGGGGCAGTACGGCGAGCGGCGGCGGCGCCGACCCCACAGCAGGGTCGAAGTGCGTGGACCGCGATGTCCATGCGCCACCCTTCGGCCGGATCGACTCGTTCCAGTAGTACGGGATCTCATCCACCGTGGCGATCGGGCCGCCGGTGGAGTTTCGAAGAACGACTCTGCGTTGTACCGGCTCGCCGGCGCGCACTTCGCTGCGGACGAACGACACCTCCAGAGTCGGTTTCGGTCCGATGGGCTGCGCGTCGGCCACCGGCACCGCGCCGAGCAGCCCGGCGCACCACGCCAGTGTGGTCACACACGCTCGTCTCGTCATGGCGGGTCCTCCCGCGTTCGGATCGCTCCATTGTCGGTTGGCGGCGCTGCTCCGCAGGTTGTGTCCCCAATCAGGAGGTCACCACGGGGACCCGGCGGTGGATCTGGTTGCGGCGGATCGGACGGGTTGCCGTTGCAGAATCGCTCGAACCCATCCACGCGCTGGTCCAACCCGCCCGAGTGCATCGGGCAGTTCAGCAGGCCACTCGCCTGCGCGCCGCAGTTGTTGTACTGCGACTGCGAGCACCACGCGTAGCGATTGTCGTGATAACGATTGGTCGGGGCGCAGTGGTTGACGTTGAACTGGTGAGCCAGCTCGTGAGCCGCCGTGTGGTAGAGGTAGTTCGGTATCTGGCTCGCGTTGTCTACGTTGGCCTCGATCGATCCGACCAGGACGAAGGCCTGGTCGTAGAGGGGATCCGAATAGCCGGTATAGGAGGCACTTGTGGAACCGGCGGGTAGCTGGAAGTAATCACGAGGCGCGGCGCACGGCGGGTCGCAGACAAACTCAGGCTCGAGGTTCTTGAACCACAACTGGCCGAATCTGTGGAGAGTCGCATGGCTACCACTGCAGTAGTCGAACCACTCACCGTGCACGACCGGCAGCGCGGACATCCCGTCGAGCGGCGCGATGTACTCGACGAATGCGTCGTCGTAGGTCCGGTCGATCCGGTCGAGGCTCAGGTCGTAGAAGCACTGCTGGCGTACGTTGCGCGCCCGATCGCAGCCCCCGCTGCCGGTCTTGCCCACCACGCCCACGCCGGCCGACTTCCCGGTGTTGAAGTGCCACCAGTGGTCCTCAGTGTGCGGCGGTGACGCCCAGTACAGCCGGGTCAAGCCTGCAAACGCGGCAGTACACGTCGTACCAGAAGGGGATCCGAGGGTCACCAGGACATACCGCTCGAAGCCCGTGCTCACCGCCTTCACGCACCCCTCGTCGTGCCCAGGCAACGGCCAATCGAGGTTGGGCGGCGTCTCGTAGGGGTTGTCCGCGTCGAAGATGGCGATGCGGTCGCCGGCCTCCAGGTCGTCGGCACGCTGCCAGGCGCTGCCGTTCCACACCTTCGAGATCTTCAGCTCGATGGCGCCCGGCGCCGCGTCCTCGAAGAGCAGCCCCCCGCGGCGGAACATCTTGCCCCGTTCGACGAAGATCCACTTCCAGGTCGTGTAGATCGCGGTCATCGAGACGATCCGGTTGGCTGCCGTGCAGTTCGGCTCGCCCCAGGAGCTCTTGCTCATCTCGACGCGGAAGTTGTCGCCCGCGAAGTGCTCGGGGACCTTGAGGTAGAAGATCGCGGGATCGCTGTCGTTGGGCGGCGTCACCGCCAGGCACCGGCGCGGGTTGGAGCCGCCGATGTCGTCGGTGAGCCCCCAGTCGGTCGCCGAGGTCAGCGTGGCAACGTTGTCGTCCGCGTGGTAGGCGGGCGCGGAGGGCTGTACGGCGTACGGGGAGGTGTCGGGCGGGTCGACGACCCTCACGTAGAGCGGCACACCGCCCCACCCCTCGACGGCGAGTTCGACGATGCGGTCACCCCGCTGATACGGGGAGGGGAAGGTGTAGCCGCTCCTGCCGCGCAGGAAGACGCGTTGCGGGTAGGGCCGGCGCGCCCAGTACACGAGGTTGTGGTCGAGCAGGAGCGTCCCGCCGGACTCGGCCTGCACTCGGCCGCCGACCGAGGTCGCGAGGTTGTACGCCTCGGCGGTGCCGGAAAACGACGTCACGAAGAAGCGAGGCATGTCCGCCGACGCCTCGCGGTCGATCTCCAGGGCGTGCGCGACGAATGACAGGGGGTACTGCGACGATGTCGAGCCTCCGCCATCCGGAATGAGGTAGGTCACGTCGGGCGAGGTGGCGGCGAAGACCACCGCGCCGGTTGGGCCGGCATCGATACCAGACGGCGTCGGCAAGGTCTTCGTCGCGTTGCCCCAGTTGCCCGAGATCGCCCCGCCGCCCATGCCGGCATTCTGCGGGATACGAACGATTCGGCCGGACTGCGCGTTGGCGATGAAGGCCGCCGAGCCGTTGGGTGCGACGGCGAGGCCCGCCGCGCGCACCTGGTCGTGGAATCCCGCGTCGGTGGTGCGCGCCCACACGATCGGGGTCTGCACCGCCGCGCACTGGTCGAGCGCGTAGATGTCCGGGTTGCCCACAGCCTGGGACATGTACAACAGCGTACCGCTGTTGGTCGCGCGGGAAAGGACATGCGGCCCTCCCGTCGGGACGACGATTACGGCCGTCGGGTCCTGGCGGAAGAAGTCCACGAGGTAGATGGCGTTTGCGTCGGCGACCCAGACTTTCCCATGGCTGCCGCCGTCGCTGCACGGAGCGTACGCGATCGAGGTGATCCCGGAGAAGGTCAGCGGCAGGCCGCCGAGCGTCACCGGGGCGCGCAGATTCACGGAGGGGCCGGACGCAGCTTCGGATGTGCGGTTGTTGACGGTGAGCGTGAAGTAGGGCGTGGAGCGGGCGTCCTCCGGGATCGTGAACGTGACCTCGCCCTCGTCCGGGGGCTCCTCGGCCGGCACCGACTGGTAGTAGAAGTCGGCGTGGTTCGCGGAGGCGATGGCGTCGAGGTTGCTCGCGGCGCCGGTCAACGGCCGCCCCCACCACAGTGTGCCCTGTGGGACCAGCGTCGGCGGCGACGGCAGGGGACGGGGGTCGTAACCGGAGTTCTGCTCGGCCGGGCTGATCGTCTCCTGGTCCACCACGTTGAGGTACCTGATGCCGGACGTCGGACCAGGGTGGGTCCAGGACGTTCCCTCGAACTCGGCGAACATCGTCTGGATCCCCTGCTGCCAGGTCCGGTCGGAGGTCGTGACGCCGGTGACGGTGCCGGTCGAGCCGACCCAGGAGAGGTTGACGACGCCTCCGCCATCCGTGAGTGAGAGGAGGATCGGTTCCGGGGCGAGGGGTGCTCGCGTGGCAAGGACCGCGCCGCGCGTCGGCGAACGGGTCCCGGCGCTCGCGCGCAGCGCCGGGGCGGACACGCCGCCGGCGGCGGACGCTTTCTGTGCGCTCTGTTTGTGGGCTGCTCCAAACACCGGCGTGGGTTGGGCGCAGAGGAGCACAGCGGCACTGGCCACGACGTAGCCGATCCGTGACCACCCCCTGGAATCCCGTCGCACTCGGGTCATGTCGCCTCCCGGGAACGCCGCTGTACGCGTTGAGTCTCGACGGTGATCAATCTAGGACGCGGGGGGGGATGTCAAGACAACGTCTGTACACGTGCGACGTTCGCGTGACGCGCATCACAACAGGCCGCCCGCCCGCAGTCGTGCGCGGGAAGCCAGAACATGTCCGCAGGGGGTGAAGACCGTGCCCCATCGCGTTCCTGATGAACGCGGAGAGAAAAGGCGTGTGATCCGCCGCTGGACGGCTTTGCTGCCGGGTTTTCCCCTCGCTCCCTCTCTCGCGGCTCAGTTCGATCGCATCACTCCTCTCCCCCTTTTCCTTGTACTCTTCTCGAGAGGTGCGCCATGAGACGACTCCTTTTCTTCCTCCTGCCCGTGCTTCTCGCATCGCTCGTCGCCGCCGCCGAGCGCCCGGTCGCGACGTACTCGATCGTCGCCCGCGACGGAACCACCGGCGAACTTGGCGTGGCGGTGCAGTCGCACTGGTTCTCGGTCGGCAGCGTGGTGAGCTGGGCCGAAGGGGGCGTCGGCGCGGTCGCCACCCAGTCGTTCGTCGAGCCGTCGTACGGCCCGCTCGGCCTGGCGCTGATGCGCGCCGGGAAGTCTGCGCCGGAGGCGCTCGCCGCGCTGCTCGCCGCCGACCCCAATCGCGACGTGCGCCAGGTGGCGATGGTCGACACCGCCGGCCGGGTCGCCGCGCACACCGGAGCGCGTTGCATCGCCGCCGCGGGGCACGCCGCCGGCGCGGCGTTCTCGGTGCAGGCCAACATGATGGACAACGACCGCGTGTGGCCGGCGATGAAAGCCGCCTACGAGGGCGCCACCGGCGACCTCGCCGACCGGATGCTCGCCGCGCTCGACGCCGCGGAGGCGGCCGGGGGCGACATCCGCGGCCGGCAGTCGGCGGCGATCCTGGTGGTCAAGCCGAACGCCTCAGGGAGGCCGTGGGCGGACCGCCGCATCGACCTGCGCGTCGAGGACCACCCGCAACCGCTCGTCGAGCTGCGGAGGCTGCTCACGCTGGCGCGCGCCTACGAGCGCATGAACCGCGGCGACGAATTGGCCACCGAGGCGAAGTGGACGGAGGCCGGGGCCGAGTACGCGGCGGCGGCGGCGATGGCGCCGCACATCGTCGAGCTGCCCTTCTGGCACGCCGCGACGCTGGCCGCGGCGGGCCGACTCGAAGAGGCCAGACCGCTGTTCGCCGACGTGTTCGCGCGCGAGCCGAAGTGGCGCGAGCTGGTGCGGCGCCTGCCCGCCGCGGGTCTGCTTCCCGACGACCCGAATCTGATCGCGGCGATCACCGCCATCGGCGCGAAGTGAGGCGTTCGCGCATGCGCGAACCGCACGGCTTTCACCGCTCTCCCCTCTACTCGCGTCTCTCTCCCCCGTCTCTGCGGAGGTATCCATGCTCGAAGCCGTGGTGCTGATCAACGTCAAGGGCGGGCAGACGCGCGCCGTCTCGGAGGCGCTGCTCGACAAGGAGGGCGTGCACGAGCTGTACTCGGTGGCGGGCGCCTACGACATGGTGGCGATCCTGCGCACGTCGCGCAACGAGCGGCTCGAGGAACTGGTCACCGGCGAGATCGCCGCGGTGCCCGGGGTGGAGCGCACGACCACGCTGGTGGCGTTCCGCTGCCTGTCGCGACGGGAGGCGGACGGCACCTTCTCGCTCGGCGCGACGAAGACGTAGCGCCGCGGCGACCCCTGGCCCTCCCGCCCGGCGCCGGAGTTCACGCCCGCAGGTGGACGAGCTCCTCGACGTTCCCGGCCGGACCCGGAAGCGGCGAAGCGATGCGGCCGAGACACTCGAGGCCGAGGTCGCGCGCGACGGCGAGCACGTCGGCGATCGCCGCCTCGCGCACCGCTCCGTCGCGCACCACGCCGCCCCGGCCGACCTGTCCCTTGCCCGCCTCGAACTGCGGCTTGACCAGCGCGACGAGATCCGCGCCGGGGGCGAGCAGCGGGACGAGCGCCGGCAACACCAGTCGCAGCGAGATGAACGACACGTCCACGACCACGAGGCCGAACGGGCCGGGCACGTCGCCCGCCTCGAGGCGCCGGGCGTTGACCCCCTCGCGCACCTCGACCCGGGGGTCGTTGCGCAGCCGCCAGTCGAGCTGACCGTGCCCGACGTCGAGGGCGACGACGCGGGCCGCGCCTCGCTCGAGCAGCACGTGGGTGAATCCGCCGGTCGAGGCCCCGACGTCGAGGCACGAGCGCCCGGCCGGATCGACGGCGAAAGCGTCGAGCGCCGCCGCCAGCTTGACGCCTCCGCGCGACACCCAGGGGTGCTCGGGCGCTTCCACCTCGACGCGCGCATCGAGCGGAAAGGCCCGACCCGGCTTGTCCGCGAGCGCGCCGTCCACCCTCACGAGCCCCGCCATCACCAGCGCCTGCGCTCGGGTGCGCGACTCGGCGAGGCCGCGCTCGACGAGGAGTTGATCGAGGCGGACTCTGGCGGGCATGGCCGATGCTAACAAAGTCGGGGTCCGTTGCCCGCTCTCTGTGAGGAAGGCCAACGGCGTGGGCCGTGGACAGTGCGCCGTGGGCCGGAAGGAAGGTTGGGGGCCCGGGAGCAGATCAGACGGACCTTGCCGTTCGATTCACGGCCCACGGACCACGGCTCACGGCTCAGCCCTCCTTGACCTGCAGCAGGCAACCGTCAACGGTCCCGGTGCTACCATCGCCGCGTGGCAGGAGGCGCCGACCCGACCGTGGTGTTGCGGGCGATGCGGCCGCGGCACTGGCTGAAGAACGGCTTCGTGCTCGCCCCCGCGGTGTTTTCCGGGCATGCGTTCGACCCGCCGGCGCTGTTGCGCGTGGTGGGAGTGACGGCGGCGTTCTGCCTCGCCTCCTCGGCCGGCTACCTGATCAACGACGTGCTCGACCGCGAGGCCGACCGCGCCCACCCGGTCAAGCGCCTGCGGCCGGTGGCGAGCGGCGAGATGTCGGTGCGCGCGGCGCTGGTCTGGGCGGTCCTGCTCTTTCTCGCTTCGGCGGCGCTGGTGTGGCCGGGCGGTCGCGACGCGGCGCTCGCCCTGGCCGGCTACGCGGGCCTGACGCTGCTCTACTCGGTCCTGCTCAAGGCCGTGCCGGTGATCGAGGCGATGACGCTGGCCGCGGGGTTCCTCATCCGCCTGGCCGCCGGGGCGCTGTCGATCCACGTGGCGATCTCGCACTGGCTGCTGATCTGCGGCGCGCTCCTCGCGCTGCTGCTCGCCTTCGGCAAGCGCGTGCCGGAGGCGCTCCACCCGGCGGCGCGCACGCCCGTCTACCCGGCGACGTTCCTCCACGACGTCGTGACGATGCTCGCCGGCGTGACGCTGGTCGCCTACACGCTGTACACGGTGGCGCCGGACACCGTCGCCAAGGTCGGATCGCGGGCGCTGCTGCTCACCGTGCCGTTCGTCCTGTTCGGCATCCTCCGCTACCTGCTCCTGCTCCACCGCGAGGGGGCGCAGGACCCGACCGCGACGCTGGTCGCCGACCGCCAGATGCTCGCCACGGTCGTGATCTGGGGAGCGGTGGCGGGGGCGATCGTCTACCTCGGAGGGGGCCCGCAGTGAGGAGCACCGTCGCGATCCTGCGCACCCGTCCCGAGACGGTGCTCGCCGACGTCGTCCGCCTGTGCGAGCTGGGCGGCGCGCAGCGCCACCTCGACCCGGGCACGGAAACGATCCTCAAGGACAACATCTCCTGGCACTTCGCCTTCCCGGGCGCGAACACCACGCCGTGGCAGCTCGAGGGCACGATCCTGGCACTGCGCGCGGCGGGCCTGAACGACCTGGTGTGCGTGCAGAACGACACCGTGGTCACCGACCCGAAGAAGGGCGAGCGGCTCAACGGCTTTCTCGGCGTGCTCGAACGCCATGACGTGCCGGTGCGCTACAACTGTTTCTCCTGGGATCTGCAGTGGGTCCGCTACCAGCCGCGCGCCGAGATGCTGGCGCTGCCCAGGATCTTTCCGCACGGCATCCACATCCCGGAGTTCTTCATCGGCAAGAACATCGTCCACCTGCCCACGGTCAAGTGCCACATCTACACGACCACCACAGGGGCGATGAAGAACGCCTTCGGCGGGCTGCTCGCCACGCGGCGGCACTACACCCACACCTGGATCCACGAGACGCTCGTCGACCTGCTGGCGATCCAGAAGGAGATCCACGCCGGGCTGTTCGCGGTCATGGACGGGACGACGGCCGGCAACGGGCCCGGGCCGCGCACGATGATCCCGGTGCGCAAGGACGTACTGCTCGCCTCGGCGGACCAGGTGGCGATCGACGCCGTGGCCGCCAGGCTGATGGGGTTCGACCCGCTCTCGATCCGCTATCTGGCGCTGGCGCACGAGCGCGGCCTCGGCTGCGCCGATCCGCGCGAGATCGAACTGGTCGGCCAGCCGGAGATAGGCCAGGAGAGCTGGGGGTTCTCGGTCGGCGACAACGTCGCCAGCCGGGTCGGTGACCTGCTCTGGTTCGGCCCGCTCAAGCGGGCGCAGAGGCTGTTCTTCCACACGCCGCTCGTGTATTTGTTCGTCGCCGGCTCCTACCTCTACCACGACTACCTGTGGCACCCGGTGTTCGGCACCCGGCGCGAGCGCGAATTCCGCCGCGCCTCGCCGTGGGGCGCGCTGTTCGAGCGCTACCTCGCCGAGGGCGCGCTGGCCGCTCCCCAACACGGCAGCTCTCACCCCGACTGAGCCTCCCTCCCCCTGTCCTGTTCTCGGTTGCCCGTTCTCCGTTCCCGGAGAAGGCCGGGTGGCGCCCGTGACGCCGTGGCCCGCCGCGCAACCGCACGCACGCAAAGTCCCCGTCGCGGACAACGGGGAACGGACACCCGACAACCGTCCTTCACCCCCTGTTCCCTTCCCTCCGCCGGCTCTGCTACCGTTCCGACGGTCAAGACGATGACGCGCGCGCGCCTGCTCGTGCCGGCATTGCTGGTGGTGGCCCTCGGGGTGCGCCTGTTCGGCATCGACTGGGACCAGAGGCACCACTTCCATCCGGACGAGCGGCGCATCGCCGAGGCGGTCACACGCATCTCCTTCGTCCCGCCGCAGCTCGATCCCGACTTCTTCGCCTACGGCAGCTTCCCGTTCTACGTCACCCGCGCGGCGATGGGAGCGCTCGGGGTGTTCTCCGGCTGGTTTCGCTCGTACGAGGGAGCGATCCTGGTCGGTCGCGGCCTCTCCGCCGTGTGGGGTGCGGCGACCGTCTGGCTGATCGTCCTGCTCGGCCGGCGGCTGTTCGGCGAGCGCGCGGCGCTCCTCGGCGGCGCACTGCTCGCGATCACGGTGCTGCACGTGCAGAACTCCCACTTCGGAGTGAACGACGTCGCCCTCGGCTTCCTGGTCACCGCCACCCTGCTGCTCCTGGTGCGCGCCCTCCAGGACGACAGCGACGCGTCGCTGCTCGCGGCGGCGGCGTGCGCGGGTCTGGCGTTGGCGACCAAGGTGAGCGCGGCGCCGGTCCTGCTCCCGGTCGCCTTCGCGGTCGTCCACCGCGCCCGGGGCGGGCGTTTCGCGGCGCGCCTCCTCGGACTCGGCGCGGCGGCGGCCGCGCTGACGGCGGCCGCCTTCGCGATCGGCGAGCCGTACGCCCTGATCAGGTCCTCGCGCTTCCTCGCCGACGTCGCCGAGCAGGGGCGGATGGTGCGGCAGGCCGGCGTGATGCCCTACACCAACCAGTACGTCGACGTTCCCGAGCTCTGGTACGACCTGCGCGAACTGGTGGTGTGGGGGATGGGTCCGCTGCTCGGCCTCGCCGCGCTGGGCGGCGCGGTGTGGTCGGCGGCGCGTGCGCCGCGCCGTCTCGACCACGCGTTGCCGTGGCTGTGGTTCGCGCCTTTCTTCCTGATCACGGTCTCGTTCGACGTCAAGTTCATGCGCTACCTCCTCCCCGCCTACCCGCTGCTCACCCTGTGGGCGGGCGCCTGGCTCGACTCCACGGTCGAGCGGACCCGCTGGGGACGGGCCGCGCGCGCCACGGTGCTCGTCGGGACCGCCATGTACCTCCTGGCGTTCCTCGGCATCTATACCCGTCCCCACTCCGTGGTCGCGGCGTCGGAGTGGTTCTACCGCGAGGTGCCCGCGGGTTCCCGGGTGCTCACCCAGGAGTGGGACGAGGGTTTCCCGCTCCACCTCCCCGGCGGCCGCACTCCCGGGCGTTACTCGGATCTCCAGCTCCCCTTCTACGAGAACGACTCGGAGGGCAAGATCGCCCGCCTGGCCGGCGAACTGGCCGGCGCGGACGTCCTCGTCCTGCCCACCAAGCGGCTGTACGGCGCGGTCACGCAGGCCGCGGGGAAGTTCCCTCTCACGGTCCGCTTCTTCCAGACGCTGTTCGCCGGCGACCTCGGCTACACGCTGGAGAAGGAGTTCACCTCCCGCCCCGGTCTGTTCGGGATCGAGCTGCCCACGGAGCTGGCGGACGAGTCGTTCTCGGTCTACGACCACCCCAAGGTGCTGGTGTTCCGCAACGCCGGCCGGCTCACGGCCGCCGAGATCGCGGAGCGCGCCCTGCGCGGGACACCCTCTCGGCCGATGTCGCGGCGGGACATGTTGCTCGCCGGTCCGGCGCCGGAGGGAGGGGCGCTCGACGGCCTCGTGCGCTCGTCGCTGCCGGCGCTGCTCCTCTGGATCGCGCTGCTCGAGGCGCTCGGTCTCGCCGCCTGCGTCGTGCTCCAACGCGCCGGCTGGCCCGAAGAGGGGTTGTACCCGCTGGCCAAAGTGCTGGGTGTCCTCCTCTTCGCCTACCCGGTGTGGCTGGTCGCGAGCCTCGGGTGGATCCGCTTCTCGGCCGGGGCGTTGCAGCTGTGGGCGCTGGCGCTGCTCCTCGCGGCGTCGCTCGTCTGGCGAGCGCGGCGCTGGCTGCCGGCGCGCCCGGAGATCGCCGCCGCCGAGACGGCGTTCTGGGGCGTCTTCGCGTTGTTCCTCCTGCTGCGCTCGCTCAACCCGGAAGTGTTCTGGGGCGAGAAACCGATGGACTTCGCGTTCCTCAACACGCTGTACCGCGCCGACGGGCTGCCCCCGCCGGAGCCGTGGTTCGCCGGCTCGCCGCTCAACTACACCTACTTCGGCCACTTCGTCGCCGCCGCGCTCGGCCGGGCGACCGTCACGCACCCGGCCCTCGCGTTCAACCTGGCGATCGCCGTCTTTGCGGCGCTGACCGCGTCGGCGCTGTTCGCCGCGGGCTTCCTGCTGACGGGCCGCCGGCGCGGGGGAGCCCTCGCCGTCGTGGTCACGCTGCTGCTCGGCAACCTCTCCGTGCTGCGCGAGCTGCCGGCCCGCAGAGTGCTCAACTTCGACACCTTCTGGGCCACCTCTCGCGTCATCAAGGACACGATCAACGAGTACCCGTTCTGGAGCTTCGCCTTCGCGGACCTGCACGCCCACGTGCTGGTCATCCCCTTCGCCGTCGCCCTGCTCGCGCTGCTCCTCGTCTGGAGGCGCCACTCGTGGGACCCCGGCGTGGAGCGCCCAGTGCCGGCGCGCGCCACGCTCGCTCTCGCCGGCGCGGTGGTGTTCGGCGCCATCACGGTCACCAGCGGCTGGAGCCTCCCGACCGCCGCGGCACTCGTGGTGACACTGCTCGGGCTGGGGTGGATCTCGGCCAGGCCGGCCGGGGCGCGCGGGCGATGGTCCTCGCTGGTCACCGAGGTCGTCCTGCCCGCGGCGGTGATCATCGGCGGCGCGTTGCTCGCGTTCCGTCCGTTCTGGTCGCGCTTCACCCCGCCGCCGCGCAACTGGGGTTGGGAGCGTGGGCCGTGGGCGCGACCCACCGACGTGCTGCTGATCTTCGGCCTCTTCCTCGTCGTCCTGGTGCCGTTCCTCCTCGACGAGTGGCGCGAGCGCCTGCGCGTGCGCCGCTGGCCGGTCGTCGCGTTCGCGGGCCTCCTCGTGCTCGCCCTCGTCGACG
>JBFMCD010000084.1:0-37238 GCA_040754885.1 Acidobacteriota bacterium | reverse complement strand
GCTCGCCGGGCTGCACCTGCGCCCCGCGCGGTCGGTGTTCGTCGCCGCGCTCGCCCTGGCGGCGCTCGCCGCTCTCGTCGCGCTCCACCCCGGAACCGGCCACCGTTCCCGACTGCCGGCGGCGCTGACGGCGCTCGGAGCCGGCATCGTCGCCGGGTGCGAGGCGGTGTTCGTCTGGGACCGGATGAACACCGTGTTCAAGTACTACCTCGAGGCGTGGCTGCTGTTCGGCGTGGCCGGCGCCGCCGTGCTCGCCGAACGCTGGCCCCCGGCGGAGCGACCCCTCGGGCGTTGGTGGCGCACGGCCGTCGCGACCGCCGGGGTGGTCGCGCTGACCACGACGGTGACCGGCGCGATCGGTCTGCTCCGTGGACGTCACGTCGCCGGGCCGCGGGCGACGCTCGACGGCACGGCCTACCTCGAAACGTTCAACCCCGCCGAACTCGAGGCGTACGAGTGGCTCAACGTCAACGTCGCCGGCACGCCCGCGATCGTCGAGGCGCAGGGGCCTTCGTACCAGCAGTTCGCGCGGGTGAGCATGAACACGGGACTCCCGGCGCTGCTCGGATGGGAGTACCACGTCTTCCAGCGCGGGCAACCGTGGGCGCAGATCCACTGGCGGCGCCAGGACGTTGCGACGATCTACCTCTCGCCCGAGCGCGAGGCGGTCGAGGCCGCGCTGCGCCGCAACCGGGCCGGGTATGTCTTCGTCGGTCCGCTCGAACTGCGGACCTACGGCGGGTCCGCGCTCGCGCGCCTCGCCGGGTGGGCCGACCTGTTGCGGCCGGTGTTCCGCAACCAGGCGGTGACGATCTTCGCCGTGCTCGGGCAGAGTGCGCCGGCCCCCGCCGTCGCGCCGCCGCCGTCCCTGCCCACGCCCACGCCGGAGCCGCAGGACCCCGCGGGCGCGCTCCGACAGCCGCGCGGTTTGGCGATCGACGCGTCCGGAGCGGTCTACGTCGCGGACTTCGGCAACCACCGCATCCAGAAGTTCGGGTCCGGTCTCGCGCCGCTGGCCGCCTGGGGGCAGCGCGGCGCCCGGCCCGGGCAGTTCGAGGAGCCGTGCGGCGTCGCCGTCGGACCGGACGGCAGGGTGTACGTGGCCGACACCTGGAACAGCCGGGTCCAGGTGCTCGGGCCGGACGGCTCCTTCGTCCGCGAGTGGGCGGCGTCGTTCTACGGACCGCGCGGCATCGCCGTGTCCGCCGACGGCCGGGTCTTCGTCGTCGACTCCGGCAACCGCCGCGTCGTCCGTTTCGCGCCCGACGGGGCCCAGGAACGCGAGTGGCGCGGCGACGAGGGCGGCGGCGAACCGTTGCGTGGGCCGGTCGGGATCGCCGTGGACAGCGCCGGTCGCGTCGTGGTGTGCGACAACGACGCCGCCCGCCTGCGCATTTTCGACCGCGACGGTCGTCCCCAGCGCGCCATCGAGGTGCCGGGCTGGCGGCGCGAGGTGTTCTCCGAGCCGTACGTGGCGATCGACGCCGAGGGGCTGCTCTGGGTCACCGTGCCGCTCGCCGGCGAGGTGCGCGCGTACTCGTACTCGGGCCGGTTGGTGCGCACGATCCGCGGCGAGGCCGGCGCTTCCGGCTTCGAGCACCCGCTCGGGATCGCCTGCCGCGCCGCCGACCGCAGGCTCCTGCTCACCGATCTCTCGGGCCGCGTCGTCGCCCTGTCGCCACCGCCCGCGAGGTGACTGCCGTCAGTTGAACATCAGCGCGTACTGCGGGCTGACGCGGACCAGCCTGGCACTCGGGTCGAGGGCGTGGAAGCGTGGCCCGAAGTCGTCGGGGATCGCGATGACGTACAGGTAGTCCTCGTCGCGCCTGAAGGTGTCGAGCAGGTCGGTGTGGTAGGTGGTGACGGCGCGGTTGCCGCGTCGCACGTCGGCGAAGTACGCCAACTTCTCGTACGCCTGGCCGGGGAATGCGGCGACGTAGAGCTTCTTGTCCGGGAAACGGGAGTTGATCATCTCACCGAGACGGATCTCGAGCGGCGCCGAGTCGTCGAAGGTGGCGCGGGTGAACCGACCGAGGTTGATCGAGGCGAACAGGAGCAGCACCGCCGTCAGCGCGCCGACCCGCGCGAAGCGCGACAACGTCCCGGCGTCGAGCAGCGCCCGGAGCGGCAGCGCCATGATCAGGGCCAGGAACGGCCAGGCCAGGCTCCAGCGGTGGAACGCCGGCGGCGGGATCGTCAGCACGATCCCGGAGATGAACGTCGCCGCGGCGACAGCCAGCGCCACGGCGAGCGCCGGACTGCGGCGCATACGATACAGCGCCATCGCCGTCCCCGCGATCAGCAACACGAGCGAGAGCGGGTCGAACAACCCCTGGTAACCGAACCAGTAGCCTCCGTGACCCCCGATGTCGCCCCTGCCGAGCGAGAGCACCGCCTTGCCGGCGCTGGTCGCCACGATCGCCAGCAGGCTCTCGCCGCGCGCCACGCGCTCCGGCACGTCCGACCACTGACCCGAGAGCAGCGACACCTGGACCAGCCGGCTGTTGAAGTAGTTGTAGTGGGTCAGGGCGTGCGCGACGAACGGCGCGACGGTCGCGGCGCAGGCGGCCACCGGCAGGAGCAGCATCCGCGCCCAGCCCCGGCCGCGCGAGCG
Organism: Acidobacteriota bacterium; assembly: GCA_040754885.1. Taxonomy (GTDB): domain Bacteria; phylum Acidobacteriota; class Thermoanaerobaculia; order Thermoanaerobaculales; family Thermoanaerobaculaceae; genus JBFMCD01. The sequence goes on along the minus strand of JBFMCD010000084.1, from coordinate 34,624 downwards.
CAGCACCCGCCACGCCCCGACCGCGAGCATCAGCGGCAGCGCGGCGTACGACGAAGTGTAAAAGAGGTAGCACGCGCCGCACAGCACGCCGGTGGCCGCCGCGTCCGCGCTCCTCTCTGAACGGATCGCCCGCACGCCGGCCAGGAAGAACGCCAGGAACACCGCGGTGCTGCTGACGAAGTGCAGGCCGAGCGTCTCCAGGTACAGCGAGATCGCCATGAACGTCGAAATCGTGACCGCGATCCAGGCGGTCTGGCGGTCGGCGATCTCCCGGGCGAGCAGGAACAACAGCACCCCGACCAGGAAGACATACGGCTGCACCGACAGCCGGACCCCGGCAACGTCGTCGCCGACCGCCGCGAGCAGCCAGCGCTGGACAAGAAAGAACGGCGTCGGGAACTGGCTCACCCACTCGACGCGGACGCGCGGCACCTCGGCGAAGAAGCGCTGCGCTGAGAACTCCTCGGTGAGGGAGAAGTACGCTGTGATCAGCTCGTCGCCGTGGATGCGCGCCGGCGACGCGAGCGCCAGGCGCACCGCCACCGGGGCCACTCCGATCAACGTCAGGACGAGCCAGGACCGCGACGGGCGCAGCCCGCGCAGGACGGGACGCCACTCGCCGGCGAAGGCCAGGAGGATGCACGTCACGCCCGCCGCCCACGCCGCGACCGCCGCCCACCCGGGATTCCCGGTCGCCACGCGCCACGACGCGAACCCCGCGGCGATGACGCCGGCGGAGACCGCGACCGCCGGCGCCCACTTCGTGGCCCGGGAGGGCGCGGGCACGGCCGTGTCCGACCGGGGGCTGGTCATGGGTTCGTATGATAGTCTCGCCGTAGGGCAGCGAGCGCGCATGATCTCGGTGGTCGTCCCGGTCTTCAACGAAGAGGCGGTGATCCCGCTCCTGCACGCCGAGCTGCTCGCCGCCCTCGAGCCGACCGGCGCCGCCTTCGAGATCGTCTACGTCAACGACGGGAGCGCCGACGCATCGCGCGACCTACTGCTCGAGCGCCAGGTTTCGGACCCGCGCGTCACCGTCGTCGACCTTTCGCGCAACTGGGGGCACCAGCCGGCGCTGACCGCCGGCCTGGCGCACGCCCGCGGCGACGCGGTGGTGCTCATCGACGGCGACCTGCAGGATCCGCCCGCGGCCATCCCGACCCTTGTCGAGGCGTGGAGACGCGGCGCGGAGGTGGTCGTCGCCGAGCGGCGCAGCCGCGTCGAGACCGGGCTGCGCCGGATCTTCTTCCCGCTCTTCTACCGCCTGCTCGGTTTCGTTTCCGACTTCCCGATCCCGCTCAACGCCGGAATCTTCGGACTGCTCGACCGGCGCGCGGTGGACGCCGTCAACGCCCTCTCCGAGACCAACCGTTTCCTCCCCGGGTTGCGCGCGTGGGTCGGCTTCCGCACCGAGGTCGTCCTCTACGACCGGCACCCGCGCGCCGCCGGCAGGCCCAAGCAGAGCTTCCTGCGTCTGTTGCGCTACGCGCTCGACGCGATCTTCTCGTTCAGCTACAAGCCGCTGCGCCTGTCGCTCTTCGCCGGGCTCTTCGTGTCGGTGCTTGCACTGGCTTACGGCGCGGTGCTGATCGTCGCCCGCCTGATGAAGACCGGCCTCTTCGGCATCCCGGTCGTGGACGGCTACACCAGCACGATCGTCTCGATCCTCTTCCTCGGCGGCATTCAATTGGTGTCCGTGGGCATCCTCGGCGAGTACATCGGGCGCGTCTACGACGAGGTCAAGCGCCGCCCGCTGTTTGTGGTGCGCGCCGTTCACCGCCGCGAGAACGGCGGATGACGACCCGCCGGGCGCCCCGCGACCCGATCGGGCCCGGGGCCGGCCTGCGCGACCTCCTCGCCGTGTACGCCGACACAACCCCGGCGTTCCGGCTCTTCCTCGCGCACCGATGGTGGCACGCCAGCCTCTCGGAGGTGGAGCGCCTGGTGCCAAGGGAAGGCGTGGTCCTCGACCTCGGCTGCGGCCACGGCATCGCGGCGAACCTCTTCGGCCTGCGCGCGCCGGGCCGGCGCGTCGTCGCCATCGAACGCAACCCGGACAAGGCCGCCCTGGCCCGCGGCCGGGTCGCCAACGTGGAGGTCATCGAGCACGACGTGCTCGATACCGCGCTGCCCGAGGCCCGGACCGTGACCATCGTCGACGTTCTTCACCACCTCGAGTCCAGGGAAGCGCAGGAGCGGATCCTCGACGCGGTGGGCGCGCTCCTGCCGCCGGGAGGCACGCTGGTGCTCAAGGAGGTCACGCGCTCCCGTCCGCTTCGCTTCCGGGCCACGCTGGTTCTCGACCGCCTGGCGTACCCGGGGGAACGGTTCCACTTTCGCCGCCACGAGGAGTTCGTCGCCATGCTCGAGGAGCGCGGGTTCGCCGTCGAGGTGGTGCCGCTATGGCGGCGCGTGCCGTACGCGCACGTGGCGCTGGTCGGCCGCAAGCTGGCTGCGGCCCGGACGCGCGAGGAGCCCGGAGGGACTCCGGTCTCCTCCGCCGTCACCTACGAGGGGAGCGAACTGCCGGTCTTCGAGTACGCGGTGCGGTGGAAGGCGTATGTCCGCGCGATGCTCGGCCACGCCCTGACCGGCGACGTGCTCGAGGTCGGCGCCGGAATCGGCGCCGCGACACGCGCGCTGTGCGGACCGGAGTCGACGTCGTGGACCTGCCTCGAGCCCGACCCCGTCCTCGCGGCGCAGTTGCGCGAGCGCATCCCAACCATGGACCTGCCCTGCGCGTGCCGCGTCGTGGAGGGCGACATCTCGGCGATCCCCGCCGGGCCGGCGTACGACTGCGTCACCTACTTCGACGTGCTCGAGCACATCGAGGACGACCGGGCGGAGTTGCGCCGCGCGCTCGAACGGCTGCGGCCGGGCGGGCGGCTGATCGTGGTCGCCCCGGCTTTCCCCGCCCTCTACTCGGCGTTTGACGCCGCGATCGGCCACCACCGGCGCTACACGCGGGCGACGCTGGAGGCGGCGGTGCCGACGGGGATGCGCCGGTTGAGGCTGCTCTACCTCGACGCCGTCGGCTCGCTCACCTCGCTGGTCAACCGCTGGCTTCTCCGCGACCCGACGCCGAGCGCGGCCCAGATCGTTTTCTGGGACCGCGCGCTGGTTCCCTGTTCGCGGCTCCTCGACCCACTCGTCGGTCACCGATTCGGTCGTTCGCTGGTCGGGGTCTGGCTGGCCTCGCAGGACCGCTGAGCGCGTCCGGTCTCAGGGCGCCGCGGTCGGCACATACACGAGGCGCACGTCGGCAACGGGCCCTGCAGCGCCGCTCGGCGCGATCGCCGCGGCGAGGCACGCCGGTCCGGCGTCGTTGCGGTAGTCGAGGCGCAGGCGGTACGCGCCGGGAGCGAGTCGCACGACGTTGCGCGTCGTGGCTTGGGAGGCGTTGGTCACCACCGGCCGGTCCTCGAGGAACACCACCGCGTCGTCGTCCGAACGCACCTCGACCACGTAGCTGCCTGCCCGCTCGACGATCGCGTAGCCTTCGAGGCGCAGCCCGACCGGACGGTCCGCCCAGGCGTTGCGCTCGCAGTCGAAACCGAGGCGACCGAGGGAGAACGGGGAGGACGTCGGCGTCGTCAGTGAGGTGTCGAACGTCCTCGCCTCGACACCCTCGACCGCGCCGTCCACGTCGTACCGGCCCGGCGACAGGGTCGTTCCCGGGGCGACGTCGCGGTGCTCCGGGTACTCGAACACCTGCGCCAGGTCCGCGCCGCCCGCGCGCACGCTGAACACCGGAGCGCGGCGCGGGTGCAGGTAGTCGTCCTCGGTGTCGAAGGTGCGCGTCAGGCCGCGGACGAGGTTGACCTTGTAGTTCGGCCGGCGCGAGAAGTCGCTGACGAAGTGCAGGCGCGAGCGGTCGATGCGGAAGAAGTGCTGCGCCGGAATCGGCAGCCAGACGCGCGAGCCCGGCGGCGCGTTGCGGTTCAGCCAGTCCGCGGCGGCGGCCAGCGACACTCCCCAGTAGTCCAGCTCGAACCGCTCGCGCGCGCCCGCCGTTCCGCCCGCGAGCGCGTTGAAGAACACGCCCTGGTAGGGGTGGAGGACGACCAGCGTGCGGACGAGCAACAGCGCGGCCACCGCGAGCGCGCCGAACCACGCCACGCCCAGCGCCCGCCGCCGTCGGGCCAGCGCCTGGCCGGCGCGCCACGCGCCCGCCGCCGCCAACAGCGCCATCGCCGGCAGCACCGGCAGGAAGTGGCGGATCCCGTCGAGCATCGCGGCGCCCGAGAGCACCTGCAGCGTCGGCGGGACGAGCAGCCACAGCCAGAGCAACGTCAGGGGAGAGCGGTCGTCCGAACGCCGGGCCCACGCGCGCGCCAGCAGCACCAGCGACACGGCGAGCAGACCGAGCACCGCCAGGGGCGCGGTGACCGTGAGCATGACGTACGGGAAGTGCCAGGGCACGTCGTGCGCCGGCACGTGCTGGCCGAGATAGAACACCAATTCGTTGTAGACGTGGGTGCGGAACGTGCGCAGCGTCTCGAGGAAGCGCGCCACGGGCGTCTGCCGGTAGTACGGCCACACGACCAGGACGGTGACCACGGCCGCGCCCGCCGACAGGGCGAACCCGGTCGCCAGGCGCAGCCATCGCTTCGACCGCAGTGGCTCGGTGACAACGAGCCACAGTCCGACCACCACCCAGACGAACACGCCGTTGGGCTTGATCGCGTAGGCGTAGCCGACCAGCACCCCGGCGCAGGCGAACAGCCACAGGCGGTCGCGGCGCACGGCGTGGACGAAGAGCAGGACCGCGGCACTGAACGCGACCGCCAGAGGCGTGTCCTTCAGGTTGTTCTGAGAGTGGGCGACGAACTGCGGCATGAGGGCGAGCAGCGCCGATGCCAGCAGCCCCACCTCCGGGCGGAAGAGCGCCGCGCCGATCCAGAACACCAGCCACAACCCGAGCGCCGAGGCCGCCAGCGTGGCCATGTGGTGGCTCGCCACCGGTCCGGTCACCCAGCCGAGGCGGTCGTGGAGCAGCCGGTGGACGCCGACCACGACGACATCGAAACCCGGCCCGTAGTTGCGCTGCAGGGGGATGAAGCGACGCTCCAGCCCGGCGGCGCCCTGGGTGCGCCACTCGCTCAGGTAGAAACGGCCGATGTCCTGGTCGAACTGCTCGTCCCACGTCTCCGGCACGCTGTCGCGCACCGCCACGCCGGCGACGAGGAACAGCAGCGGCACCAGCGCCGACAGCGCGAACACGGCGAGAGCGCCGCGGCGACCGGCGACACCGGTCACGGGACGACTCCCGCCGCGGACGGCTCGACGAAGAGGTAGAACTCGTCCGCGAAGGTGGCGACGGTGAACGGCCGCGGGTTCCCGTCGCGGTCGTCGACCAGGACGCGCAGGCGGGCGTCGCCCGGGCCGTTGAAGTACTTGACGACGAGCTCGTGCCGCCCCGGCTCAAGCGTGTGCGTCGCGGCCTTGAGCTGCGGCCCGTGCGTGCTGGCGAGGTCGTTGTCGATCACCAGGTTGCCGTCGAGCCACAGCCCGGAACCGTCGTCGGAGTCGAGGGAGAAGCGGAAGCGGCGCTCGCGCTCGAGGTCGAAGAGCGCCGCGAAGACGATCGAGCGATCCTCGCCGGGGCACGGGTCGGCGTCGAAGCCGGCGGCCAGCTGTTCGGCGATCGGCTCGCCGGCCCAGGTGGCGTTGCCGAAGCACGTCATGCGGATGCCGGGGAGACGCTCGAATCGGCCGCCCCTCGGACCGGCCAGCGATCGGATCTCCAGCGGGCCTTCAAACGGGCCTGCCGCGGGAGTCGTCGTGATCAGGAGGGCGTCGAGCACCTGCGCCAGGCCCGCGGCGCCGCCGACCAGGCTCACGAGGCGCGCCCCGGACGGCGAGCCGGGATCGCGCGGGAGGCCGTCGAGGAACGTGGAGACGTCCGCGGTCGAACCGGGAAGCCGTTCGAGCAGCGGCGCCGGCGCGACCGCGCGCCACGGCACCACGGTGGTCGCCCTCTCCGCCCCGAGCCGCCCGAGTTCGCCGGCCAGGCGGGCAGCGTCGCCGCGGTAGAAGTTCGGCCGCTCGGCCAGCCCGCGGCCGTCCTTCGTGATGAAGTACCGCTTGCCGGGGAAGCGCGAGAGCAGGCGGTAGTCCGCGAGGTCGCCGCGGTGCCGCGCGTACACCACGTCGCCGCCGCCGTCCAGGCCGTTGAACGGCGTGTAGCAGGAGAACGGCACCTCGTCCTCGAAGAACACGACGGCGTCGCGGATGCCGCGGGCGGCCACCTCGCGCCTCGCCTCGACCGCCGCGCCGTTGTAGTTCTTGTACTCCGTGGTCAGCCGCCCCGGCAGGTCGAACAGCGCCACCCAGCCGAGCGCGGCGAGCGCCGCGACCGCCGCCAGCGCCCGGGCCGGCCGGCCGCGCCCCGGCGCCGAGAGCAGCGCCGCGAGTCCCGCCGCCGACACCAGGAAGGCGAGGAAGGACACGTCGTAGAGCATCCGCGGCTCCCACTTCCAGCCGTACCAGTGCAGCACGCTGTGGGCGACCACGAAGAAGACGAACGACGACGCCGCGATGCGCAGCCGGCGCCGGCCCGAACCGCGGCCGGCCGCGAGCAGACCGACGAAGAACAGGACCGCGTTGCCCAGGATGCCGAAGCTGTGCGCGCGGTGCTGCAGTTCGTTGCTGTTGCGGTACAGGTTGGCCAGGTGCACGTCCACGCCCTTGGCCAGGCGCACCGAGAGCGTCTGCCCCGCCTCCGGGCCCTTGACCAGATAGGGCAGCTCCCACGAGCCGGTGATCCCCCAGGTGTAGGCGAACACCGACGCGACCAGCGTCATGCCGAGGGCGAGCGACGCCAGCGCCGCGCCGAGGTGCCGGCGGCGCAGGCGCGGCGCGATGGCGACGAGCGGCACCACCGCGGCGAGGACGGCGGACAGCGGCCTGACCGTGAAGGCGAGCCCGCTGCACACCGCGGCGAGGACGAGGTCGCGCCCGCGCCCGCGGTCGTCGAAGCGGAGCAGGAAGAGGAGGAACAGGGAGAGCAGGAGCAGGCTCGGAGCGTGGGCCATGAACGACGAGGCCAGCGACAGCACGTAGTGCGAGGTGGCGACCAGTCCGACGTGGATCCAGGCGGCGCTCCGCCTCCGGAACAGCTCCAGTCCGAGCAGGTACTGCACGGCGAGAAGCGCCCCGCCGACCAGCGGCACGGTCAGCCAGTGGACTCCGGCCAGCCAGCCGAGGGCGAGCAGGGCGCTGTTCCCGGGCGGGTGGAACCCCCACACCTTCCCGTCGGCGCCCTGCATGTCCATCCAGCCGACCCGGTAGAACTCCGGCTCCGGGGGAGGCGGGACCCACAGCCGCCCGGAGGCGAAGATCTTCCCCTGGATCAGGTAGTTCATCTCGTCGCCGAAACCCGGCATGGCGTCGAATGCGCCGATCAGGACGGCGCCGACGAGCAGCGCGCCGGCGGCGCCGATCAGCGACGCCTCGGCAGCGGTGCGCGACGGCGGCCCCGGCACTTCCGGCCGGGGCGCCCGCGGTGCGAGCGTCCGGATCCGACGCGGCCACACGCCGAGCCCCGCGAGCAGGCACACCGCCGCCGCCAGCGCCGCGAGCAGCGGCGCGATCGTCAACCTGAGCCAGGGGCTGCGCAGCTGGACCGTGTCGTGCTTGGTTCCCCGGTCCCACGCCTCGATCGAGGCGTCGGGGATGTTCACCTCCAGGCGCAGCTCCGGCTCGCCGACACGCACCGAGAGCGTGGAGCGGAACGGGTTGAAGTGAACGAAGCTCCACCGCTCGGCGAGCGGCACGCGGAACTCCTGCGGCCGTTCGTGGTTCCTGCCGGCGATGAACGCGAGCGCCCGGAGGCCGTTGACCAGCGCCCCCCGGTCACGCATGAGTGTCTGCCCGGTCGAGTGCCGCCCCTGCGACAAGAACAGAACGAGCAACGGCTCCCCGGTGTCCACCGGAGGGCCGAGAAACCGGTGACCCATCGCATCGACCACCACCCGGCCGCCCTCGACGCCCACCGTGTAGTGAACCGTCGTCGCCGCCAGGGCGAGCGTGAGACACAGGCAGGAGAGGAGGAAAGCCGCGGCCCGGCGCCGCCCGGAGCCGGCGTTCGGAGCGTCCTCCGGATTCACGCGGGAGCCGGCCCCGTGACTCTGCGCGGGCCCGTGGCCGACACCGGGAAGAAGGCGCGCGCGCGCCGCATGATCCCCTCGACGTCGAGATCGAGGCGCGCGCGGAGGATGTCCTGCGCGCCGTGCGGCTGGTACTCGTCGGGAACGCCGAGGCGCTCGAGCGTCACCCCGGCGCGGTCCATGCGCTCGATCTCCTCCATCACCGCAGCGCCGAAACCGCCGGCGAGCGCGTTCTCCTCGACGGTCATGATGCGCGCGCCGGGCACCGCGTGGGTCGCCAGCAGCTCGACGTCGAGCGGTTTGACGAAGCGGGCGTTGACCACGGTGAGATCCGGTCCGCCTTCGCCGGCAAGCCGATCCGCCGCGATCTTCGCCTCCGTCGCCAGCGTCCCGATCGCCCACACCGCCCCGTCGTTACCCGATCGGAGGATCTCCGCCTTGCCGACCGGGAGGGGCTTCGGGGGGCCGTCCATCCGGACGCCGAAGCCGTTCCCCCGCGGGTAGCGCAACGCCGCCGGCCGGTCGAGCCCGAGCGCCGTCGCGAGCATGTGGCGGAGTTCGTCCTCGTCCTTCGGCGCCATCACCACCAGTTCGGGGAAGACGCGCAGGTACGACAGATCGAAGACGCCGTGGTGCGTCGGACCGTCGGCGCCGACCAGCCCGCCCCGGTCGATGGCGAATACCACCGGGAGGCGCATGATGCAGACGTCGTGGAAGATCTGGTCGTAGGCGCGCTGCAGGAACGTCGAGTAGATCGCCACCACCGGCCGCGCTCCCCGGGACGCCAGACCCGCCGCGAACGTCACCGCGTGCTGCTCGCAGATGCCGACGTCGAAGCACCGCTTCGGGAACGCCTCGGCGAAGCGATCGAGCCCGGTGCCCTCGGGCATCGCGGCGGTGATCGCCACCACCCGCTCGTCGCCCCGCGCGACCTCGGTGAGCGTGTCGGCGAACACGGTGGTGTACGAAGGCGGGCCGCTCTTCTTCTTCACCTCGCCGGTCTCGACGGAGAACGGCGTGGCGCCGTGCCAGAACACCGGGTCGGCCTCGGCCGGCTCGTACCCCTTGCCCTTGCGGGTGACGACGTGAATCAGCACCGGAGGGGCGTGGTCCTTCCAGCGTCGCAGCGTATCGACGAGCTGCGGCAGGGAGTGGCCGTTGATCGGCCCCACGTACTCGAAACCGAGTTCCTCGAAGAGCAGGCCCGGGACGAGCAGCTGCTTGGCCATCTGCTCGGCCTGCTTGGCGAGCTTGAGCACGGGCTCGCCGAGGCGGGGGATGTGGAGGAGGAACGACTCGATGTCGTCCTTCAGCCGCCGGTAGGGCTGGCCGTGGATGATCCGATTGAGGTAGCCCTGCATCGCCCCGACGTTGGGCGAGATCGACATCTCGTTGTCGTTGAGGATGATCATCAGACGGCGGCCGAGGTAGCCGGCCTGGTTCAGACCTTCCATGGCCAGGCCGCCTGTCAGCCCGCCGTCGCCGATCACCGCGACGACGTGATGGTCCTCGCCGCGCAGGTCGCGCGCCGCGGCCATGCCCAGCGCCGCGGAGATCGACGTCGAGGCGTGGCCGGCGTTGAAGGTGTCGTACTCGCTCTCCTCGCGCTTGAGAAACCCCGACAGGCCGCCGTAGGTGCGCAGCGTGTCGAAGCGGCCGCGGCGCCCGGTCAGCACCTTGTGCGGGTAGCACTGGTGCCCGACGTCCCACACCAGCAGATCGCGCGGCGTGTCGAAGACGTAGTGCAGCGCCACCGTGAGTTCGACCGCGCCCAGCCCCGACGCCAGGTGGCCGCCGCTGCGCGAGACCGACGCGAGGAGGAACTTGCGCAGCTCCTCCGCGACCTCGGCGAGCGCCGGCTCGGGCAGGCGCCGCAGGTCGGCGGGGTCGTTGATGCCTTCGAGGATGCTCATCTATCGGTCCCGCCGGGCGATGAAATCGACCAGCCCGGACAACACGTCTTCACGACCGGACAGCGACCGCGCCTCGGCGGACACCTCGGCCGCCAGCGACGCGAGGGTCTCCCTGGCGACGTCGAGTCCGTACACGGCCGGGTAGGTCAGCTTTCCCGCAGCCACGTCCTTGCCCGGGCTCTTTCCCAGCGTCGCGGCCGTCCCGGTGACGTCGAGAATATCATCGGAGATCTGGAAGAGCAGGCCCAGCTTCAGCCCGAAGCGGGCGTACCTCGCGCGACCGGCCGCGTCGGCGCCGGCAAGCAGCGCGCCCAGCTCCATCGCGGCGGAGATGAGGGCCCCGGTCTTCGCCCTGTGGATGCGCTCCAGCCGATCGCGGTCGGGAGCCGCGTGCGCCGCGGCGAGGTCTTCCACCTGGCCGCCGACCATGCCTCGCGAACCGATCGCGTCCGCCACCAGTGCGCAGGCGGCGGCGCGGCGAGCGGCGAGGGACTCGCCCTCCGGGTAGCGCGCCAGCACCGCCAGCCCCTCGGTGAGCAGGGCGTCGCCGGCGAGGATCGCGAGCGCCTCGTCGAACGCCACGTGCACCGTCGGCCGGCCCCGGCGCAGCGTGTCGTCGTCGAGCGCGGGCAGGTCGTCGTGGACGAGCGAGTAGGTGTGGATCAGCTCGAGCCCGCACCCCGGCTCGAGGGCGAGGTCCGGGTCGCCTCCCGCGGCCCGGCACGCGGCCCTGGCCAGGATCGGCCGCAGGCGCTTGCCGCCGCCGAACACGGCGTAGCGCATCGCATCGTTCAGGCGCGACGGCCACTCGGCGGGCGCCGGGAGCAGCCGGTCGAGCGCCTCGTCGACCACCGCGCGTTCGGCGGCCAGGTACGCCGCGACGTCCACTCTCAACCTTCCTCGGCCTCGAACGGCGCCGTCGCGGGCTTCTCGCCCTCGGCGGCCTCGGCGAGCAACTGCTCGACGCGCCGCTCGACGCCCTCGAGCTGCGTGCGGCAGCGGCGAGCCAGCTTCACGCCCCGTTCGAACAGCTTGAGCGCCTCCTCGAGGCCCACCGACTCGTCCTCGAGGCGTGCCACCACCTCCTCGAGCTGCGCCATGGCGTCCTCGAACGTCTCCTTGCTCATGATCGCTCCCTTCCCCTCCAACCAGGGGACAGGGGAGGGGGAAGAGTGAACAGCTGCGCTGCGGGCACGGCCATCATGACCCGCTCTCCCCTCTCCCCTCTCCCCTCTCCCCTGACTCGTCGAACAGACCTGCCTGCGCGCCGTGCTCGCGGCCCAGGACCAGCGACACCAACGTTCCCCGCATCAGGCGTGTGACCAGTCGCTCGCCGGCGCCGACCTCGGCGGCGTCGCGCAGCGGCGCTCCGCCTTCCCCTCGTGTCGTGATCGAGTACCCGCGCTGCAGGATCGCCGCGGGAGACAGCGCCGCGAGCGCCCGCTCGCGGCCGTCGAGTTCCAGGCGGCGGCGCCGGGCCAGCGCGCGCAGGCGCTCCCGGGCGACGGCGAGCCTGACCGCGAGGAGCTCGCGCCGCCGCGGCGCTCCGAACCGCACCGGCCAGTGAAGCAATCTTCCCGCCGCGCCCTCGAGCCGGCGGTGGCTGCGCACTACCAGCGCGCGCAGCATCTGCGGCAGCGCCTCCAGCCGGCGCAGTCGCTGGTCCAGCTCGGCGACCCTGCCCGGCAGCCGGGCCAGCCCACGCGCACCCTCCAGTCCGCGCAGGCGCAATCCGGCGCGTTCCAGGCGCCTGGCCGCCGCCTGGCGCTGCAAGGCATCCGCCTGGTCGAGGCGTCGCTGCTGCGCCTCGAGCCGGGCGACGACCATCTCCGCGGCCTGCGTCGGCGTGGCGGCACGAATGTCGGCGACGAAGTCGGCGATGGTGAAATCCACCTCGTGGCCGACGCCCGAAATCACCGGCACGCGGCACGCCGCGAGCGCTCGAGCGACCATCTCCTCGTTGAACGCCCACAGGTCCTCGAGCGACCCGCCGCCGCGCACGACCAGCACGACGTCGACCAGGCCCGAGCGCGACAGGTAGCGCACGGCGCGCGCGATCTCGCCCTCCGCACCCTTGCCCTGCACCCGCACCGGGTAGAGCAGGACCTGCAGGCGCGGCCAGCGCGACAGCACCTTGAGGACGTCGCGCACCGCGGCGCCCGTCGGCGACGTGACCAGGCCGAGCCGCTGGGGCAGGTCCGGCATCGGCCGCTTGCGCTCGGCGGCGAACAGCCCCTCCGCCTCCAACTTGGCCTTGAGCTGCTCGAAGGCGAGCTGCAGCTCTCCGACACCTTCGGGCACCACCTCGGCGACGATCAGTTGCAGCGATCCCCTCTGCGGGTAGACCTCGAGGGCGCCGCGGAGCAGCACCGCGAGCCCGTCGGCGAGCTTGAAGCGCAGCCGGTCGGCCCGCGCCGCCCACATCGCGCAGGACAGCTGGCCCTCGCCGTCCTTGACCTGGAAGTAACGGTGCCCGGAGGCGGCGACCTTCACGCCGGACACCTCGCCGCGCACCCACACTTCGCCGAAGCCCCCGGCGAGCGCGGCGTTGACTCCGCGAATCAGCTCGCCGACGCCCCAAACCCGGGCGCTCACGACGCCCCCTCGACGCGCCCCGCTCCGGCGCCCATCAGGATCAGTACGAGGTACTGAATCTCCGCGTCCCAGAAGTTGTACTCGAACGCCCCGGCGACGGTGATGCCTGCCACCGCGACGAGCGTCGAGGCGACCGCGGCCCGGTCCTCCGGCACCAGTCGGGGCAGCCCCCTCCACGTCGTCACCGCGAAGGCGCCGATCAGCCACAGGTAGGTCGCAAGCCCGGGCAGGCCGCGCTCCGCGGCGATCTGCATCGGGTTGTTGTGCAGGTGGGGAACCCGCCAGCGCGGCGCGTCGTCGCGGCGGTACAGGGGATAGAGCTGGGGCACCATGTCCGGACCGATCCCGGTCCACGGGTAGTCGCGGACCATCTGGATTCCCGACACGAGCATGCACAGCCGGTCGTAGTTGGCGTGCTGCCTCAGATCGAACGTCGACCAGACTCGATCGATCACCGTCCTCGGCGCCGCCAGCCACACCGCGACGGCGAGCAGCGGGTAGACGATCAGCAGACGCCGATGCCACGTCAAACCGAGCAGGAGGAGCCCGGCGGCCAGCCCGACCCAGGAGTTGCGGGTCAGCGAGAGGAGCATCGCGACGGTGCCGAGCGCGGCCGGAGGAACCAGCCACAGTCGCCTCCGCCCATGCCCGAGCGCCGCCTCCGCGATGAGGACAAGGACGGCGACGAGCAGCCAGCCCGAGTACGTCATGTAGTGCGAAAGGGGACCGCGGATCCTCTGCTCGAGGTTGTCCGCCCCGTGCAGATACTGGACCAGGCCCCAGACCGCCAGCACTGCCGTCGCCACCGCAAGCCCAGCCACCACCCGTGCCCACCACGTCCTGTCGAGCAACAGCGCGGCGAGCGGCACGAGGAGGAGGACGAGCAGGCGCGGAGCCTGACTGAAACTGACCAGCGGGTCCTGCGATGCCAGCGTGGCGAGAAGCGAGACGACCACGAACGCGACCAGCGCCGGGACCAGCACCCGCGCGTGCGGACGGCCCTTGAAGAGGCCCCTCCTCCAGGCGATCCACGACGCGACGAAGGCGACGCCGATCAGCAGGTTGGCGGCGAACAACCGCGACGAGAGGACGGCCGCGCCGGCCAGGGCCGCGGCCGCGACGGTGCGGGCCCCCGTGCCGGCGGCGGCAGGCGGCGCGGTCACGTCGCGCTCATCCGTCGGCGGGAAGGGCCTCGTCGAGGAGCATCACGGGGATGTCGCTGACGATCGGGTACGTCCGGCCGCACGACGTGCACCGCAGGCCCTCGACGACGACGGGGACCTCGTCGCGGAACTTGTCGCGGTAACGCTCGACCAGCGCCGCGCACGACTCGGGCGGCAGCGGGACCATCTCCAGATCGGTCTTGCAGGCCGGACAGACGAGGATCTCCAGGAGCTGCGGATCGACGGCCATGGACGCCTCCGGGGAGATGCTATCACTGTGCACGTTGTCGGTTGATCGTTCTCCGTTCTCCGGATGGACCGGACCACGCGGCCCGGGAACGACCCGGGCCTGCGGAACCACATCGCTTTCGCTCCAGGAGGGGCGCAGCGACAGCCGGCGACGGGATAGGATGGGCGCATGCGCGTGCTTCACGTCGTGGCGGCGGACCGGTGGACCGGCGCCGCCGCCACCGCGCTCCAGCTCGTCGAGGTCCTGCGCGCGGAGGGGACCGACGCTCGACTGTTGTTTCGCTCGGGCAACAACCTCCAGCGAAGGCTCTCCGGGCGGCCGTGGGCGTTCCCGCTGCTCGCGAAGGAGCGGGGACCGGCCGGGCTGGCACGCTCGCTCGCCGTCGTCCGTCGCCTCGCGCGCGACTGCGATCTCGTCCACGCCCACCTGCCCCACGATCACGCCCTGGTCCGCCTCGCGTTCCGCTCCTCCTCGGGCGGGACTGCGCCGCCGATCCTGCGCTCGGTGCGCAACGGCCGGCACCTGCGCGCCGACCCGTTCCATCGCCTGTTGTTCCGGCGCTGCGCCGGCGTCGGCCTGGCGCACTCCGGAATGCGCCGGAGCCTCTCCCGGTTTCGCGAGCTCGGCGACGTTCCGGCCGTGGTGCTGCCGTGCGTTCCGGAGGCGCGTTTTCGGCCCACGGACCGCGATGCCGCGCGGACCGGAGTCGGCATCGCCGCGGACCTGCTCGTCGCCGGGGCCGTGGGAAAGCTCGCCCGCGACCGTGGGCAGGATCTGTTTCTTCACGCCCTCGCCGGCGCCCCGACCTGGCACGGTCTGGTCGTGGGCGCCGGAGAAGCCGAGCGGGCGCTGCGCCGGCTCGCCCGCCGTCTCGGGATCGCCGATCGCGTCACGTTCGTCGGCTATCGCGAAGAGGGCCTCGAGACCCTCTACGCGGCGATGGACCTCTTCGTCTTCCCCGCTCCCGGCTCGGACCACGGCCATCGCGCCGTCGCCGAGGCTTGCGCGTGCGGCGTCCCGACGCTCGCCGCCGCCGTCCCGGGAATCCGGGACTTGGTCGAACCCGGCGTCACCGGAGATCTCTACCCCACCGAGGACGCCGCCGCCCTGGCGGCGCTGCTTCACGCGTGGGGCGGGGCGGCCGAACGCCGGCAGCGGGCCGGCCTGAAGGCGGCGGAGAAATCCTCGGGTCGAACCCCGGCCGACCTCGCGGCGGCAACCGCGGGGCTCTACACGGCGGCGCTCGCGTCCCTCGACCGCTCCGCACCGGCGTAGGATATTGACACTGGAAATCCGCAGACTTAGAGTGTCGACTGAAACATATCGAGCGTTCGGTTTTTTTGAGAATGAGCGGGAACAAGGACCAACCAGCGGTGAACACCAACCACGAGGGCACGCTCGGGCCCGGGAGGAGATCATGTCGTTCTTGACGGTTGTGCGTCGGTGCGGCCGCGCTCCAGTCGTGATCGCGGCGGTCGCCATGGCCGCGGTGTGGGGAACCTGGGCCGGTGCCCAGGTCAACACCGCCGAGATCCAGATCTACGTCGCGGATGCGCAGCAGCAGCCGCTGCCGGGCGTCACGGTCGTGGTCACCGAGGTGGCCACCGGCGTCCAGCGAACGGCCGTCACCGAGATCGACGGCAGGACGCGCGCGGCGGCGCTGCCGCCCGGCGAGTACGCCGTCCGCTTCGAACTGCAGGGGTTCAACCCGCTCGAGGAGAAGCTGGTCCTGCGCGTCGGTCAGACCGCGGCGGTCAACGCGGTGATGTCGATGGCGCAGGCCGAGCAGATCACCGTGAGCGCGGCGGCGCCGATGGTCGACGTGCTGAAGATGGATACCTCGACCAACATCGTCCCCGAGCAGATCGCGGAACTGCCGGTGCCCAGCCGCGAGTTTGAGAAGCTCGCCTTCATCGCGCCCGGTGTGCAGCGCGAGCGCGGCGGGTTCCGCTTCATCACCAACTCGCCGGTGATCGGCGCGGGCGGCAACGCCTCGCAGTCGACGATCATGGTCGACGGCGTGGACTTCACCGACCAGGCGCTGGGGCTTTCCCGGGCGCGCTTCAGCCAGGACGCGATCCGCGAGTTCCGCGTCATCAACAACCGCTTCGACACCGAGATCGGCCAGTCGCAGGGCGGCGCGCTGTCGATCGTGACCAAGTCCGGCGCCAACGACGTGGCGGGCAGCGCCTTCTTCTTCTACCGCGGCGACTCGTTGCGCACGCAGGGCGAACTCGAGACCGGCGACCAGGACTTCACCCGCTACCAGGCGGGCCTCACGCTCGGCGGTCCGATCGCCAAGGACAGGACCCACTACTTCCTCTCGCTCGAGTACATCGACGAGTCCAACATCGCTCTGTTCCGCCCGCTCGGCGCCTTCGCGGGCCGGGCCGAGGACATCGACCGCCCGTTCACCCAGACGCTGTTCCTCGGCAGCCTCAACCACCAGATCAACGACAGCCAGTCGCTCGAAGTCAAGGCGGTAGGCGACCGCTACCGCGAGGAGAACTTCCGGGTCGGCGGCGTCGCCGACGAGCTGTCCGGCATGAGCCTCGACCGCGACAACTGGAACCTCACCGCGGGTCACACCTGGGTGCTCGACGAGAGCCACCTCAACTCGCTGCGTGTCCAGGCCGGTCAGAAGAAGTTCGACGAGCCGAACAACTCCGACGGCATGTCCGAGTACTTCTCCTTCGGCACCACGCTGATCACCGGCGCCAACATCGTCGGCGACCAGACCATGACCGGGAAGTACGCCGAACTCCGCGACACCTTCCACCTGTACCTGTCCGGCGGTCACGACGTGAAGCTCGGCGGCTCGGTGCAGTGGATCGAGGAGGACTGGTACTACCCGGTGTTCCCGACCGGCCTGATGTTCTGGGCCAACGACACGCAAACGCTGCCCTATCGCTACGACTACGCGGTCGGCGACCCGCGCGTCGTGCTCGACACCACCCTCTACGGCCTCTACCTGCAGGACGACTGGCGCATCGGCCGCAACCTGACCCTCTCGCTCGGCGTGCGCTACGACTACGACACCGACGGCAACAACCCCGACTTCACGCACCCGGTCGAGCCCGAGTCGCGCAGCGCAGACGACGACAACATCCAGCCGCGCGTCGGCTTCGTCTGGGACATCAGCGGCGACGGCTCGAGCGTGCTGCGCGGCGGCGCCGGGCTGTTCTCGGGTCGGTACCTGCTCGTGCCGTCGTTCGTCGAACTGCAGCAGAACGGCATCACCGGCCGTACGCTGTACACGCGCCTCAACGGCCTCTTCCTCGGCCTGCCCGCGGCCTACTGGCTCAACCCGGCCGACCCGCAGAACACCGGCGTCCTGCTCACGCCGAACATCGCCCTGCTCGACGCCAACCTCGAAGCGCCGGAAGCCACGCAGGCGAGCCTCGGCTTCACCCAGAAGCTCGGCGACACCGGTCTGTTCCTCGACGTCGAGGGCGTCTGGATCGAGGGCGACAACGAGATCATCATCCGCGACATCAACTGGTCCGGCAACGCGACGCACACCCGCCCGAACCCGGCGTACACGATGATCAACGAGTACACCAACGAGGGCCGGTCCGAGTACAAGGCGCTGATGCTCAGCCTCAACGGCACCGTGGGCGCTGGTCACATGATCACCGCCTCGGTCACGTACGGCGACAAGAAGAACATCGCCGACGACTTCTCGCCGCCGCTCACCGAGTACCCCAGCGACCCGGCCGACATCGAGGCCGAGTGGGGACGGGCGCGCAGCGACGAGAGGTGGCGCGCCGTCGTCTCCGGCGTGTTCCGCCTGCCGTGGACGTTCACCGTTTCGCCGATCTTCGAGTACGGCTCCGGCCAGCCCTGGAACCGGCGCCTCGGCTACGACTACAACGGCGATCTGCGCCTCTCCGACCGCGCGGCCGGCGTCGAACGCAACGACCAGGAAGGCCCCGAGTACAAGAGCTTCAGCCTGCGCATCACCAAGACGTTCAATCTCGGGGACACCAGCCTCGACCTCATCGTCGAGGGGTTCAACCTCCTCGACGAGACCAACTACGACGTCAACTCGGTGGACAGCGCGCGGTACAAGTCCGGCCCGACGATCGCCAATCCGGGCGCTGCCTACGTGGAGAACCCCAACTTCGGCAACTACTCCGCGACGCTGCCGCCGCGCGAGATCCAGCTCGGCATCAGGTTCCGCTTCTAGGCGACACGGGTGAAGGCCGGGGAGGGCGGCGTGCCCTCTCCCCGGTTCCGCCTCGCCCGGTGCGCACGACAGGAGGATCGTGATGTCCATCGAGACCGGACTCAAGGGAAAGGTCGTCATCGTCACCGGCGCCGCGGCCGGAATCGGTCGCGCCACCGCGCTGGCGTTCGCCCGGCAGGGCTGCCGGGTCACCGCGTGGGACGTCAACGAAGCCGGCGCCGACGCGCTCGTCGCCGAACTGAACGCGGCCGGCGGCGAAGGGGCGTTCGCCAAGGTATCGGTCACCGACGCCGAGGGGGTCGCCGCCGCCGTCGCCGCGGTGGTCGCGCGCTGCGGCCGACTGGACGTGATCGTCAACAACGCCGGCATCGTCCGCGACGCGCAGTTGATCAAGTGGAAGGACGGCGCGGCGCTCGCCACGATGAGCGACGAGCAGTGGAACGCCGTCATCGACGTCAACCTCAAGGGCGTGTTCAACGGCGCGCGCGCCGTCGCGCCGCACATGATCGCCGGCGGCGGCGGGGTGATCCTCTCGACCTCGTCGGTGGTCGGCCTGTACGGCAACTTCGGCCAGACCAACTACGTGGCGACCAAGGCGGGCGTGATCGGCATGACCAGGGTGTGGGCGCGCGAACTGGGCCGCTACGGCATTCGCGTCAACGCGGTCGCGCCCGGCTTCATCGCGACCGAGATCCTCGCCTCGATGCCGCCCAAGGTGATCGAGTCGATGGTCGGCCACACGCCGCTCGGGCGCATGGGCAAGCCGGACGACATCGCCAACACCTTCGTCTGGCTGGCCTCGGACCAGGCCGCGTTCGTCACCGGCACCGTGATCTCCGTGGACGGAGGACTGGTCGTCGGGACGTGAGAGACGGGGGAGAACGACGAGGGACGTGAGGGCGGCGGCGCGGACTTTCGCCGCACCAGCCGCCCCACCTCCCCGCTCCCCCGCGTGAGGTGAACATGACTCGTTTCGCGAAGATCGTCTCGACCGGACGCTACCTGCCCGAGCGCGAGGTGACCAACGACGAACTGCGGCGGAAGTTCGACCCGATCGTCCCGGAGTTCGTCGACAAGATGGAGGCCTCGAGCGGCATCCGCAGCCGCTGGTGGGCGCCGGACGACTGGGCCACGTCCGACCTCGCCCTGCCCGCCGCGCGACAGGCGCTCGACCGGGCCGGCCGCTCCCCCGACGACGTCGACCTCATCCTGCTCGGCACCGACTCCCCGGACTACATCACTCCGGCGACGTCGGTCGTGCTGCAGCACAAGCTCGGAGCGAAGAACGCCGGGACCTTCGACCTCGGGTGCGCGTGCGCGTCCTTCCCCACCGCGCTGGCGGCCGGCGCGGGGCTGATCGCGACCAACCCGGCGATCCGCACCGTGCTGGTGGTCGGGGTGTACATGATGCACAAGCTGGCCGACCCCAACGACCCGGTGATCTACTTCTACGGCGACGGCGCGGGCGCCGCGGTTCTCGAGGCCGCCGCCGAGCCGGGCTTCGTCGGCGCCGCGTTCCAGGCCGGCGGGGAGTACCACAGGCACTGGGGACTCTACTCCGGCGGGACGTTCGAACCCGCCACGGTCGAGTCGGTGCAGGCCGGGAGGACCCGCGTGCGCATGCTCGAGCGCTACCCTCCGGAGATCAACCACGAGGGGTGGCCGCGGCTGACCCGCCGGCTCGCCGGGAACTCCGGGTTCGCCCTCGACGACATCGACTTCATCGTCTTCACCCAGGTCCGCAAGCCTTCCATCGAGCTGGTGATGGCGGACCTCGGGCTGCCCATGGCGAAGACTCACACGGTGATGGAGCAGTGGGGGTACACGGGATCCGCGTGCATCCCGATGGCGTTCGACGACGCCGTCCAGCGAGGCAGGATCGCGCCGGGCATGCTCGTGGTGTTCGTCGGGTCGGGCGTCGGCTACAACCAGGCCGCCGCCGCGTTCCGGACGTAGCGTTCCGTCGGTTCGCGCCCGGCGGCGGGGCCTCGCCCCGGGGCGCGGACGCGAGGCGGGGAGGTGGAATGAAGGCCTGGATCGCACTGGCTGTCGCCCTCGCGGTGTTGGCGTCGACCGCGATCGCCGTCGGCGCCTGGCTGTTCGTCAAACGCCCCCTCGCCCTCTACGCCTGGTCCACGCGGGGCGCGCTGGCGCGGTCCGGGCTCGTGAAGATCCAGGCCGACACTCCGGCCGGAGCGCAGACCGTCTTCACCGGCGGGCGCGGCCCGGCCACGGTCCTGCTTCACGGCGCGGGTGACCAGGCCGGCACGTGGTTCCTGGTCGTCCCCGAACTGGCGAAGAAGCGCTCACTCATCGTCCCCGACCTCGCAGGCCACGGGGACAGCGCGCCGGAGAAGGGACCCATCGCCTTCACCCAGGTCCTCGAGGGAGTCGAGGGAGTGATCCGGTCGCTCGCGGCCGGGCGCAAGGTGACGGTGGTGGGCAACTCGCTCGGCGCATGGGTGGGAATCCACGTCGCGTTGCGCCATCCAGAGTGGATCGAGCGGGTCGTGTGCGTGAACGGCGGCCCGCTGCGCGGGAGCAGCGGGGCCTCCGCCGTCCTGCCGCGCACGCGCGAGGAGGCGCGCGCGTCGGTCGCGCTGACCCGCGACCCCGCCAGCCGCCCGATCCCGGACAAGGTCCTCGACGACATCGTCCGGCAGGCGCGCGTCGGGCCCCTGGCGCGGTTCGCCGCCACCGCCTCGACGATGGAGCCGTGGGTGCTCGCCGACGAGCAACTGGGTGCCTTGAAGGTGCCGGTCGACATCGTCTGGGGCGCTTCCGACCGCCTGATGCCCGTGGAGTACGCCCGGCGCATGCAGGCCGCGATCCCCGGCGCGCGGTTGCAGACCCTGGAGGCGTGCGGCCACGTGCCCCAGGTCGAATGCCCGCTGGCGCTCATCGCCGCGCTCGCCACGGTGTTGGAGGACGCACCGTGAGGATCGTCGCCGCCTCTGGTGCGGGCCGATCACGCGTCTCGGTGGCGCGGGTTCCGGGTTCCGGGGTCCGGGGTCCGGGGACGGCTGTGCCGTCCCGATTCCCTGCTCCCTGTCTCCTGTCCCAGGTGTCTTCCCGGGGAGGACGCCGTGCTGCACGGTGACCTGCTCGGCGAGCGAGCCCGGCTGACGCCCGACGCCGAGGCGGTCCTCTTCGTCCCCACCGGTCAGCGGTTCACCTACGGCGAGCTGAATCGCCGCGCCGCGGTCGCCGCCGAGGCGTGGCGCGACGGCCTCGGCCTGGGCAAGGGCGATCGCATCGGACTGCTCGCCCACAATCGCCCGGAGTTCCTCGACTGCTTCTTCGCCACCGGGAAGCACGGCGTCATCCTCGTGCCTCTCGGCACGCGCCTGACCGCTCGCGAACTCGAACACATCGTCCGCGACAGCGGCATGCGCGCGCTGATTTACGACGGCGCCTTCGCCGAGACCATCCGATCGCTGCGCGCGCTGGTGACGCTCGACCACTGGGTGGCGCTCGACGACGTCGCCCACCCTTCCGACGCGTCGTGGCCGGGTCTGCTCTCCCGGACCCCGGACCCCGGACCCCGGACTCCGGTCCTGCCCGAGCACCCCTGCTGCCTCCTCTACACCAGCGGCACCACCGGCAGACCCAAGGGCGTCGTCACGCCGCACCGGATGGTCGCGTGGAACGCGTACAACACGGTGCTCTGCTGGCAGCTCCGCGCGGACGACGTGTCCCCGATCTTCACCCCGCTCTACCACGCGGGCGGCCTCGGCGCGTTCCTCACGCCGATCGTCGCCGTCGGCGGGCGTGTCGTCCTGCACGGCGGCTTCGACCCCGCCGAGGTGTGGCGCACACTCGAGCGCGAGCGCTGCACGGTCGTGCTCGGCGTCCCGACGATCTGGAAGCTGCTCATGGAGGCGCCGGAGTTCGCCACCGCCGACCTCTCCTCGGTGCGCTGGTTCATCTCCGGAGGGGCGCCGCTGCCGCTCTACATCATCGAGGCGTATCAGGCGCGCGGCGTCGTGTTCCGGCAGGGGTACGGGTTGACCGAGGTCGGCGTCAACTGCTTCGCCATGAGCGACGCCGACGCCGCGCGCAAGAAGGGTTCGATCGGCCGGCCCCTGATGTTCACCGACGCGCGACTCGTGGACGCCGAGGGCCGCGACGTCCCGGTCGGCGTGGTCGGCGAGTTGTGCCTGCGCGGTCCGCACGTCGCGAGCGGCTACTGGAACAACCCGGAGGCCACCGCCGCGGCGCTCGACGCCGACGGCTGGTTCCACACCGGGGATTCGGCGCGGCGCGACGACGAGGGGTTCTTCACCATCGCCGGCCGGGTCAAGGACATGTTCATCTCCGGTGGCGTCAACGTCTACCCGGCCGAGATCGAGGGGGAACTGCTGCTCCACCCCGCGGTCCAGGACGCCGCCGTGATCGGCGTCGCCGACGACACCTGGGGCGAGATCGGAGTGGCGTTCGTCGTCGCGCGGTCGGGACGATCGACCTCGGGCGAGGCGCTCGCGGCGTTTCTCGCCGAGCGTCTGGCCCGCTTCAAGATCCCCAGGCGCTTCGATTTCGTCGAGGCCCTGCCGCGCACCGCCTACGGCAAGGTGATCAAGGGCGAACTCGCCGCCCGTCTCGCATCCGGAGCCGCTTCGGACCCCGCACCCCGGACCCCGGACCCCTCGGCGGATCGCGGAGAGGCGCGGTGACTGCACCGCTCGCGCATCGGGTCGAGGGCGCCGGGGAGCCGCTGCTGCTCCTCAACGGCGGGATGATGAGCATCGCCGCCTGGGACGAGATCGCCGCCGTGCTCGCCGCCGGTCACCGGGTGGTGCGCTGCGACTTCCGCGGCCAGTTTCTCTCCCCGGGGCCGGCGCACCGGACGCTCGACGACCACGCCGCGGACGTCGCGGCGCTGCTCGACGCGCTGCGCATCGACTCGGCGCACGTCGTCGGCACCTCCTTCGGCGCCGAGGTCGGAATCGTGCTCGCGGCACGGCACCCCGAGCGGGTGCGCTCGCTCGTCGCCGCGACCGCCTTCGACCGCGCCACGCCCGCGATGACGCGACTGGCCCACGACCTCCGCGAGGCGTGCCGCGAGGCCGCCGCCGGGGGCGACGGCGGGCGGATGTTCGACGCGATGCTGCCGGTGACCTACAGCGACAGGTTCCGTGAGGCCAACGCCGAGATGCTCGACACCAGGCGCGGGCGGGTCGCCGCGCTTCCGCCGTCCTGGTTCGCCGGTGTGGACGGACTGCTCGCCACGGTCGAGGACCTCGACCTGCGGCCGCTGCTCGGCGGGGTGCGCTGCCCGGTGCTGGTTGCCGTGGCCGGACTGGACCTCACCGCGCCGCCGGAGCGGGGCCGCGCGCTGGCCGCCGCCTTGCCCGGCGCGCGCCTCGTCGAAGTGCCCGACTCGGGCCACGCGCTGGTCGTCGAACAGCCCGCCCGGTTCGCCGCCATATGTTCGGAGTTCCTCGCCTCGGTGCGGGAAGACGCATCACACGGACCGCGCACCGCGGTCGGGTCGCCGTCCACGACTCAGCAATAATCCGACCAGGGAGGTCGCCCGTGAAGAAGATCTACATCGCCGCGTATCACCAGTCGAAGTTCGGCAAGCTGATGGACATGTCGATCCCCGACATCATCGCCAGGGCCGCGCTCGAGACCTGCGCCAGCATCAAGGCCGACCCGTCGGTGGTCGACGTCGGCTCCGTCGGGGCGGTGTGCAACATCGCGCTCAACCGCCAGGCGCTGCTCTCCGGCCTGCTCGCGCAGGTTCCGGGTCTGGCCGGGAAGCCGATCGAATCGGTCGAGAACGCGTGCGCGACCGGCGGCCAGGCAATTCTGTCCAACGCGTACAAGCTCCTCCTCGGCCAGGGCGAGGTCGGTCTGGCGGTCGGCTTCGAGAAGATGCGCGACGCCGAGGGCAAGATGGACGGCAAGCTGATCGGCGAGGTGCTCGGCTACTCCTCGCACCCCGATGAGCGCGGCGGGAAGGTGTTCGTCTTCCCGCACCTCTTCGCCGAGGTCATGGACGCCTACATGAGGGCGCACGGCGTCACCGAGGAGCAGCTCGCGCACATCGCCGTGACCGAGTACGGCAACGCGAAGTACAACCCGTACGCCCAGATGCAGAAGGTGCAGATCACGCTCGAGCAGGCGATGAAGATCGAGGGAGTCAACCGCTACGTCGTCGACGGCCTGCCGCTCAAGACCTACGACTGCTCGCAGATCTCCGACGGGTACGCGGGCCTGATCGTCGCCACCGAGGAGGGGCTGCGCAGGCTCGGCGTCGCCAAGGCGGACTGCGTCGAGCTGGCCGGCTGGGGTCAGGCCACCGACGCGCTCAAGAAGGAAGGGCGCGACGTGCTGCGCCCGGGAGGCGCCTACAACGCCATGAATCGCGCCTACGCCATGGCCGGCGTCACGCCCGCCGATGTCGACGTCGCCGAGCTCCACGACTGCTTCACCGTCATGGGAGCGATCGGCGCCGAGGTGCTCGGCAAGGCCCCCTACGGCAAGGGCGCCGCGTACTGGAACGACGGCAAGGCCTCGTTGGGTGGGGAGTGCCCGATCAACACCTCCGGCGGCCTGATCGCCAAGGGCCACCCGATCGGCGCGACCGGCGTCGCCATGATCGGCTGGTGCGCCTGGCAATTGCTCGGCAAGGTCCCCGCCGAGCTGCAGGTTCGCGGCGCGAAAGTCGCCGCGACGTTCAACATCGGCGGCCCGATCTGTGCGTCCGTGTGCACCGTGCTCAAACCCGCCGCCTGACGAGTCATGGGGACAGGGTACGGGGCACAGGGAACCGAGACCAGCGTGTTCCCTGTCCCCTGTTCCCTGTCCCCTGAAAGAGGTACGCCATGACCGCCTCGACACCTTCCCAGCCGCAACCGACACGCTCGGGGTTCGTCCACCCCGAGGGACACGACATCTACTACGAGTTGTTCGGCGACGGCACACGGGAGACGGTTGTGCTGCTCAACGGCCTGGCGATGTCGACCCGGGCGTGGTACGGCTTCATTCCCCTGCTCGCCGACGAGTTCGACGTGCTCCTCTACGACTACCTCGGGCAGGGGGAGTCGTCGAAGCCCGACGTCCCGTACTCGATCACGAGCATCGCCCGGTACCTGACGGCGATCATGGACGAACTCGGGATCGACAAGGTCCATTCGATGGGTATCTCCTACGGCGGCTTCATCGCCATCGAGCACGCCCGCCAGTTCCACCACCGCCTGCACACTCTGACGCTGTCCGGGATCATCCTCTCCCGCGAGGAGCTGTTCGAGCAGTACGAGGCGATCTCCCTGCGCTTCTATCGCGGCGGCCCGGCGTTGTTCGACCTGTACACCGAGTACATGTACGAGAAGATCTTCGGCGAACCGTTCGTCAGGCGGGTGACGCGGGCGGGGCTGGAACCGATGCGCCAGCGCTTCAACGAGCGCTACAGCAACGACATCCACTGCCTGATCCGGCTCACCGAAGCGCAGGAGGAGTACTTCGGCGAACTCGACGCCCGCATGCCCGAGTATCGCTCCGTGGCTACACCGACGCTGATCATGCCCGGGGAACAGGATCGCGCCATCCCGCTGTGGGCGCAGAAGAAGATGCTCGGCATCTTCCCCACCTCGCGCTGGCTGCTCATTCCGGAGTGCGGCCACGTCGCCTATCTCGAGCGGCCCGACGTCTTCTTCCCCAACCTCAAGGCGTTCATGCGCGCGAAGAGCATCGACTTCCCCGCCGCGGGCTAGCCGAGGCGCCCGCGCTGGTGTAGCGTATCCGGCGATGTGCGGGATCGTCGGGGTGATCGGACGGGGTGGGGCGGCGGTGGTCCGCGAGATCGCCAACGGCGCCCACTTCCTGCAGCACCGCGGCCAGGCGTACGCCGGCCTGTTCATCCTCGATCCGGTGCGACGCACCTTCCGCCTGGAGAAGGGCGAGGGACTGGCCGACGACGTGTTCAAGCCGCTCGGCTGTGTCGAGGGGGACATCGGCGTCGCCCAGACCCGCTACAAGACGATCGGCAGGGGCGGCCGCGAGAACGCGCAGCCGTTCTACGACGCCTACTCCGGTATCGCGCTCGCGCACAACGGCCACATCACCAACGTCGGGCAGATCGAACGGGAACTGGCTGCCCGAGGCCAGGCGCTCGCCTCGGACTGCGACGCCGAGCCCCTGCTGCGCGTTCTCGCGCTGTGGCGGGACCATCACCGCGCCCTCGAACCGGGCGCGCCCGAGCCCGAGCTGATGTTCCGGGCGATCCGCGAGGTGCTCGACCGCGTCACCGGGGCGTTCTCTGCGGTCGCCGCGACGCGGCGCGGGCTGTACGCCTTCCGCGACCGGCACGGCTTCCGGCCGATGGTGCGCGGGCGCAAGGACCGCGGCCGCGCCGGGCACGTGATGGTCGCCTCCGAGACGATCGCCCTCGAGCAGAACGGCTACTCGGTCGAGGAGGAGGTCCCGCGCGGCACGGCGCTGTTCTTCGACCGCGAACTGAACTGTCTGTCACGCGCGCTCGCGCAGGACGAGCCGCTGCCCTGCGCCTTCGAGCTGGTCTACTTCGCCGACGTCGAGTCGACCATGTCCGGGGATCGCATCCGCTCGCATCGCTGGCGCGCCGGCCGGGCACTCGCCGAGTACGTCGTCGAGCGCGCCCCGGAGGTGGTCCGGGAGATCGACCTGGTCGTGCCCATCCCGCACAGCCCGATCCCCGGCGCGGAGGCGTTCGCCAAGCACCTCGAGCGCCTGGCGGACGGCCGCGCGCCGGACTACGCCACGCCGGTCTCGAAGTACCGGTACGGCGGGCGCATCTTCATGGAGGAGACGCAGGAAGCGCGGGATCAGGCGGCGATGCTCGACCTGCGGCTCGACGCCAAGGCGGTCGAGGGCAAGGCGGTGTTCCTGGTCGACGACTCGATCGTGCGCGGCACCAACGCCAAGCGCATCGTCGCCGCCCTGCGCCAGGCCGGCGCGCGCCGCGTGTTCCTCGGGACGCTCTGGCCGATGGTCATCGACTCGTGCTTTCAGGGGATCGACACGCCGACGCAGACCGAGCTGATCGGCGCGCGATTCGGCGGCGTCGAGGAGAACGTGCGCGTCGCCCTCGACGTGGACGGACTGTTCTACTTGCCGGAGGACGTGTTCAGGCGCCGTGTCCTCAAGGACGCGCCGGCGTGCATGGCGTGCGTCAGCGGCCGTCGCGCGGTGCGCTTCGCCTACCCCGGCTCCGTGTTGCCGCCGTCCTGAGGCAAGGTCAGCGGGAGGTCGGGGAAGGGCACGCCGTCAGACCGGTGGCGCGGACCACTTCCGCCCAGTCGAAGGCCGCCACGCTCTGGTCGTCGTGCACCGCGAACAGCGCCCCGGAACCGAACGGCGTTCCCGACGCGCCCGTGATGGCGATGCCGTCGGTGTTGGCGACGAAGGATCCGGTGAAGGCTCCCGCGAGCCGGAGCGTGCGGCGGTCGAAGAGGTTGAACACGGTCCGGTGCTGGCGCTGGTCGGTGGCCACCCACCACCCCCCGTCGCCGCACTCGAGCAGCGCGATTCCCTCCGGCTCGGCCGCGAACACTCCGCGGCCGATCACGGTCCCGGTGAACACGCCGTCGAGCGTGTAGACCTTGACGTCGTGCCGCGACTCGTATTCGTCCGCGATCAACACCCTGTCGGTCGCGGGGTCCGCGCCGATCGACTCGACCACGTGGAGCACGCCCTCGCCCGACGTGTCGCCGAAGCTGCGGACCAGCGTGGCGTCGACGCGGCCGCCGTGGAGGCGGACCGCGTACTGCTTGACGCGCGCGCCGAGTTCGGCGGCCGGCGGGATCCCGGCCGGCGTCTCGCCGTAGTTGTCGGTCACGTAGACGGTGAACGCTCCAGGGGCGTCGCCGCCGACGACGGCGAGGCCGTACGGCGCCACCAGGTCGGCCGCGCCGAACGACCCGAGCGGCTCGAAGTCGGGAAGGCCGAACACCTGGACACGGTGGTTGTCGCGCTCGACGACGAGGCACAGGTCGTCGAAGACGGCGACGCCGTTCGGCCGGCGGAGCTGCCCCGGACCGTCCCCGGGCGATCCGATCGCGCGCAGCGGGGCGCCCGTTCCGGCGTCGAAGACGAGCAGGCGATCGGTGGACTTCGCGGTGGCGAACAGCCAGCGCCCGCGCGCCCACACCGCGAGCGAGTCGACGTTGTCGCGCGGGGAACGGGGAGTCTCGAACGACTCGGCGACCACGCCGGGCCGCGCGCCCGACGGTGCGCGAGGCGCGGTCCCACAGGCGACGGAGAGCCCCGCGACGAGCAGCGCCATCAGAGGCGCAACGCAAGCCCGACCGAGACGCGTCCCGGAGGCCGGGCCGTGCGCGCGGCGGCGGCCGGGCCTCACCGGCACGGAGCGCTGGACGGAATCCGCGCTCGAGGGGTCACGCCTCATTGCGAAGCAGGCCGCGGCGGAGGATCGCGGAGATCTCGGACACCACCTCGTCGGTGCTCTTGCCGAAGTGGTTGGGCACGCCGAAAAGGATCTCGACCGCGAAGAAGTTCAGGAAGAAGCGGCTGGCGAACATCACGGCCGACACCGGTGACACGGCGGGGTGAAGACGCTTCGCGATCGCCGCGGCGCCGTGCGTCTCCATGAACGCCTCGAAGCGGTGCGCCATCTCGGCGTAGAACTTGCGGATGTGGCTGCCCTCGAACTCGACCACGTCGACGTAGATCAGGGCGATGTGGCGCCGGTAGCGGACGACGAGATCGCGCGAGGACCGGCCGATCTCCTCGAGGTTGTCGGGAAACACGCCGTTCCCGAGCGCGCGGTTGAACTCCAGGTTCGGGTCGTCGATCGCCTCCCAGTACTGGTCGAGGAGCGTGCGGAAGATCGTCTCCTTGTCCGGGAAGTGGTGATAGACGTTGCCCGTGGACACACCCGCGTGCGCTGCGATGTCGCGCACGGAGGTCGCCCGATACCCCTGGCTGGAGAAGAGCTGGAGCGCGGCGTCGAGGATCACCTCCCGGCTGCGCTGCGATCGTTCGGCCTGGTTCACAGCTTACCTACCAATCGTTCGGTTTTCATCTTAGAACGACAGTCCGGGGCCGTCAACCGGGCCCCGGACCGCCGCTATCGTGCGTATTCGACCGCGCGGGTCTCGCGAATCACCGTCACCCGGATCTGACCGGGGTAGGTCAGTTCGGCCTCGATCCGCTTGGCCACGTCGCGTGACAGCCACACCGCCTCGTCGTCGGTGATCTTGGCCGACTCCACGATGATCCGCAGCTCCCGCCCCGCCTGGATCGCGAACGCCTTCTGCACGCCCTTGAAGTCGGCGGCGATCGACTCGAGCTTCTCCAGCCGCTTGAGGTAGCTCTCGAGGATCTCGCGGCGCGCTCCCGGCCGCGCCGCGGAGATCGCGTCGGCGGCGGTCACCAGCACAGCCTCGACGGTGCGCGGATCCACGTCGCCGTGGTGGCACTCCATGGCGTGGATCACGGCCTCGGTCTCCCCGTGCTTGCGCAGCAGGTCCCGACCGATGGTCAGGTGCGTCCCCTCGAGTTCGCGGTCGACCGCCTTACCGACATCGTGGAGCAGCCCGGCGCGGCGCGCCACCTTGGCGTTGACGCCCAGCTCCTGGGCCATGTGTCCGGCCAGCCAGGCGACCTCCTTGGAGTGGGACAGCACGTTCTGCCCGTACGAGGTCCGGTACTGCAGCCGGCCGAGGAGCCTGAGGATCTCGGGGTTGACGTCGGGGAAGCCGAGTTCGAGCGCGGCCGACTCACCGTCCTTGAAGATCTTGTCGTCCAATTCGGTCTGCACCTTGGAGACGACCTCCTCGATCCGCCCGGGATGGATGCGGCCGTCCTGCATCAGCCGTTCGAGCGCCAGACGGGCCACCTCGCGACGGACCGGGTCGAAGCACGAGAGCAGCACCGCGCCCGGGGTGTCGTCGACGATCAGATCGACGCCGGTGGCGGTCTCGAGGGCGCGGATGTTGCGACCCTCGCGGCCGATGATGCGCCCCTTCATCTCGTCGTTGGGCAGATCGACCACGGACACGGTGCTCTCGACCACGTGATCGGCGGCGACCCGCTGGATCGCCAGGCCGATCACCTTGCGCGCGCGGTTGGTCCCCTCCTGGACGGCCTCCTCCTCGATCCGGCGGATCGTCTTCGCGGCGTCCATGCGCGCCTCGTTCTCGATTCCGCGGATCAGCTCCTGCTTGGCCTGCTCGGAGGTGAGACCGGCGATGCGCTCCAGTTGGATTCTCTGCTCCGCCAGCGATGCCGCGATCCGGTCCTCGTCGAGCGCCAGCGCGGTCTCGCGCTCGTCGAGGCCGCGGCGCAGCCCCTCCACCGTGCGAGTCGCCTCGTCGAGCTGCGTCGCGCGTTGATCGAGCCCCTGTTCCCTCTGCTCGATCCGCTTCTCCATCTCGAGGAGTTCCTGGCGGTAGTCCCGCGACTCACGCTCGAATTCGGTGCGCGCCTGCAGGAGCTTTTCGCGCGCCTCGATTCCGGCATCCCTGATCCTCTGTTCGGCTTCCTGCTCCGCCAGCGCCAGCGTCCGGCGCGCCGCGGCTTCCGCATCGGCCTCCAGGCGGGCCGCGTGCGCCCTGGCCCGCCGCGCGAACACCCAGAGCCCGAACACGACAGCAAGCGCGGCGGCGATGTCCGCCACGAGGAAGATCGTGTTGAACATTGACACCCCCCGTTCTCAAGGAACGTGGGCACGCTCTTCGAGGGTGGGAGGGGGAGAGATTCGGGCCCCCGCACTCGGCCGTGTGAGCAACCCTATTTGAACCTGCTAACCACAGGCTGGGCTCCTGCGCTACGACCTTCGCTCGCCACAGGGCTCGCTCCGGTCGGGGCGACTCCGGTGCCCATCAAATAGGTGTTGGTTCAAGCATAGTTTCGCTCATCACCAACCGCGCAGGGGCCCCTTTCTCACTCGATTCCGCGCCCCGCAGTGCGGGGTTCCAGAACTTCGTCCAGTCGCGCAATCAACCCTTCCACTCTCTGCCGAATCCGTTCGGTTCGCGTGCCAGGTTCCGTCGTCTGTTCGCGGAACAGCTCGTCCGCGATGTTGAGAGCCGTCAACACGGCCAACTTCGCCGTGTCGACATGCGGCGAGACCTCGGCGAGCTCTCGCATACGCCTGTCCACGTAGCCGGCGAGCTCCTGCAGGTGCTCCCCAGGCTCCGCGGCGCGCAGCTCGAAGCGCCGTCCGAAAACCTCCACCGTCGTGCGGGTGAGCGAGTTCATCCGCACCTCACGACCCGAGTATACACTGAAGGTCAAACCGATCCGCGGGGTGTTCAGCGGGCGGCGGGCGCGCCTCCGGCGGGCTTCTCCGCTGCCGCCATCACGACCCGCCCCTCGAGCGAGGCGCCCTCGACGACGTGCAGCGCGGGCGCCGTCAGGTCCCCCTTGACCCGCGCCGTGGCGAGCAGTTCGATCAGGCGCGTGGCGGTGACGTTCCCGGCGACCGAACCGGCGATGCGGACGATCGAGGCCCGCACCTCGGCCTCGACGCTCGCGCCCTCCGCGACCTCGAGCGTGCCGTCGACGGCGACCGACCCGGCCACCTTCCCCTCGACGCGCAGCGAGGCCTTCCCGGTGACGTCGCCGCGCAGCGCGGTGTCGCGGGCTATCACGGTGATCGCGGCGGCCGGTTTGAGGTCGCCCTCGCGGGGTGCGTCCTTGCCGAGCGCCATGCGGGCTCCAAAGTGGAGCGGGCAACGGGATTCGAACCCGCGACTTGCAGCTTGGGAAGCTGCCACTCTACCAGCTGAGTTATGCCCGCTCACGCCTCCGAGGAGGCAGATCGAAACCTAGCCGGTCCGGTCGACCGCTGTCAAGTTCGCGCCTCACCGCGCCCTTCCCGACCCGGGCGGGCGCCGCACCTTGCCGGGAGCGTCTCGCGCCGCGTACCATGCCGTCACTGACGAGGCGGAGGTCGCGATGACCCGACGTTGGCTGTGCGCGCTGGTTTGTGCCGTTGCGACGCCCCTGGCGGCGGCCCAGAAGGAAGAGACGATCACCAGGGTCTACCCGGCGACTCCCGGCAAGGTCGTGCTCGTCGAGGGTGGGACGCTCGACGTCACGATCCGCAGCGCCGAGATCCCGGAGATCCGCGTCAAGGTCGAGTTGTCGGCGACGGCGTTCAAGGACAAGCAGGCGCAGGCCTGGATCGACGGCTTGCGGCCGACCCTCGAGGACGGCGCGGACACGCTCCGCGTCGTCGCCCCCGAACCGGCGGGCTCGACGCTGTGGAAGGGCATCGTCGTCTCGCGCGCCCGCATCGAGCTGGTCGTGCCGCCCACGGTGCGGCCCGACCTCTCGACCTCCTCGGGGATCCTCCGCGTCGCCGGAGAGTTCGCCGGCGGCACGCCGATGCGCCTGCGCTCTTCGTCGGGCGAGATCGAGTTCGACGGCTGGGCGCCGGACGTCGAGGTGCGCTCCACCTCGGGCGACATTCGTGTCTCGGCGTCGCGCGCGTTCGACCGCTTCATGGCTCGGACCGCGAGCGGCATGCTGACCTTGATCGGCGGCGCGCGTTGGGCCCGTTGCGACACCTCCAGCGGCACGGTCTCGCTCGCCGGTCTGCTCGGTCCGACCGGCATCGCCACCACGTCGGGCAAGGTCACGCTCGCCTTCGACGCCCTCGAGGCCGGCCACGAGGTGCGGGTGACGACCACCAGCGGCCGGGTCCGCGTGACGCTGCCGCCGGGAGCGCAGCCGGGCGGAGAGATCACCTCGGCGAAGGGGGAGATCCGCTCGATCTACCCGGGTCAGGCCGACCCCAAGGGAGGCCGTCTGACGCTGGCCGGGACGGGTCCGAAGCTGGTCGTCTCCTCGTCCTCGGGCAAGGTCGACCTGAACTGAGCGGCCGCGGCGGGCGCGCGCCGTCCCGGGGGCGTCCCCCTGGGCGGTGACGGAGCGGTCAGGAGCGCGGCTCGGGCGGCTCGGTCGCCGACGCCGTCACCGGCCGCGCTCGCATCCTGCGCGCGAAGTAGGGCCGGGCGAGCGTGCGCATGATCGCCATGCGGGCGCGGTAGAGACGGAAGCGCGCGTCGCGCGGGACCAGGTACCCCGCGTCCCCCGGGTTGACGATCAGCGACACCTGGATGTTCGGGATCACGTCCGACGGGATGCCCTCGCGCACCATCGCGTGCCAGAGGTGCTCGAAGACGCGCCGCATGTCGGCCGGATCGGGCGACGGGACGTCCTCCATCAGCGACCCGACCAGCGGGCGGAAGATGCACACCGTCGGAAAGGCGCCCATCGAGGTGATGAAGTCGATCGCCTTCAGGGTGTCCTCGACCGGCTCGATCCCGGCGATGATCTCCCCCGACACCGCGCCCTTGCCGAGCTTGCGCGAGGTGTACTCCATCGCGTCGAAGAACGTCTTCTGGCCGAGCGACGAGCACTTCCCCGGGCAGTAGCGCTCGAAGTACTCCGGGTTGTGGAACTCGTAGCAGAACGAGAAGTGGTCGACGCCGAGGTCGATCAGCCAGTCGTACTTCCAGAAGTCGCGCTTCATCACCGGCGCGACCTGCACGCCGATGAACCCGCCGACCTGCTCGCGCACCGCCTTGACGTACGGCGCGGCGAGGTTGAGCCCGTGGAAGAGCGTGGCGTCGGCGCGGTCTTCGCGCTGGTAGCCGGCGTTGAAGTGGATGAAGGTGGCGCCGGACTCGGACCTGGCCGCCCGCGCCACCTCGACCACGTCGCTCACCTTCTTGCGCAGCGCCTCGGCGGTGCCGACGTTGAGTCCCGAGGTGCAGAACTGGCAGTGGCGGTCGTTGCCCGGATCCCAGAAACGGCATGTCTCGGAGATGTAGATCCCGAGATACGTCCCCTGCAGCACGCCGATCGCCGACATCGTCGTGCCGCTCGACGTGGCGCGCGCG
The DNA here is from genome assembly GCA_040754885.1 of Acidobacteriota bacterium. Taxonomy (GTDB): domain Bacteria; phylum Acidobacteriota; class Thermoanaerobaculia; order Thermoanaerobaculales; family Thermoanaerobaculaceae; genus JBFMCD01. The sequence continues at coordinate 546 of JBFMCD010000084.1, read as the reverse complement.
TACCACGCCGGCTCGTCGGGCAGCCACACCTGGTAGCGCCCGCCGTCGCGGCCGTCCACGACACCGTACCCGGAGGCGTCCTTGCGCAGCAGGAACGGCGAGTCGGCGACGAACCCCTCGCCGACCGGCACGTTGCACCACACCTCCTTGAGGTCGCCCGGGATGACCATCTCCAGGCCCGACCCGAGCCCGGCGCGGATGCGGTGGAAGCCCCGCGCGTCCCGTTCGAGCGTGCACGACGGGTCGATGCGGATCCCCCGGCAGAACAGCTCGATTTCCAGTTCCCCGGGGTTGAAACGCGGCACGCCCCACCTCCGCCGATGATGCTAGCAAAGCCTGTCCCTGCGTCCGCGCACGAGGCGCGCGTCACGACCCGCGAGGCGCGGCCTCACGGCCCACAACTCCCTCCGGCACCACCCCTGTCATGACTCCTTGATAGTGTCCCCAAGCGGACTCGATAGAAATGTCCCCATACGCTGCGGCCAGGAGGGCCGAGAGAGTTGGGGGACGAAGTGGCGTTGAATGCGAAGGAGCGGGAGCTGTTGG